>NZ_JBMHHY010000015.1:0-278170 GCF_049739465.1 Embleya sp. AB8 | reverse complement strand
CAGCAGCCTCGGCTACCGCACGCCCGTCGAATACGAAGCCACACTCGCGGCCTGACCACCACAACGACGGTGTCCGTCAAAGCGGAGCAAGCTCATACACACATCAGGTCGGGCGAGGCCATGGCTCGGGGGCCTTGCCGACATCGGGCGCGCTCAACGCGCGCCGCGGACCAGCCTCCCCGGCCGGGCCCCCGTGTCGACGCCGGCTCGGCGGGTCACCTGGCCGGCCACGATCGTGGCGACGTAGCCCGTTGCGGCCTGGAGCATTCGGCCGCCGCCGGCCGGGAGGTCGTGGACCATTCGCGGTCGGTGCAACGTCAGCGCTGCCAGGTCGATCACGTTCAGGTCGGCGCGTTTGCCCTCCGCCACGACGCCTCGGTCGGTCAGGCCGTAGAGGGTCGCGGTGTCCAGGGTCTGCTTCCGGATCAGGAACTCCAGGGGCAGCCGCTCGCCTCGGGCGCGGTCCCTGGCCCAGTGGGTGAGCAGGAAGGTGGGCTGGGACGCGTCGCAGATCATCGAGCAGTGCGCGCCGCCGTCGGCCAGACCGAAGACGCTCGCCGGGTGGGTGAGCATCTCCCGGATCGCCTCGTGGTCGCCGTCCGAGTAGTTGAACATCGGGACCATCAGCGTGGCCCGCGCGTCGTCGGCCAGTTGCAGGTCGTACAGCGTCGCCAACGGCTCCTCGCCGCGCGCCCGGGCGATCGCCGCCACCGTACGGTCCGGCAGTGGCTCGTAGTCCGGGACCGGATCCATCGGATACATCCGGTCCAGCATGAACTGCATCGCCAGATTCACCGAGTCGCCCGGGATGTTCGGGTCGCTGGGCAGGTCCGCCTCGGCCAGGATCGCCGCCCTGACCTCGGGCCGGGCCAACTCCGCCGCGAACGCCGCAGCGTCCAGCTCACCCGCCATGCGCCGGTCGTCCAGCGCCCGGAAGGTCGGTCGTTTGCTGAACGCGTTGCGCGTGCCGAACCCGGTCAGCATCCCGAACGGCCGCCCCGCGACCTGCGGATGCAGCCGCGCGCCCGCCTCGTTCGCCGCCTGCGACTCGGCCATCAGCTCGCGCCACAACGCCGGCGCCGCGTTTACCTGGAGCAGGGCGAACGACACCGGCATGCCGATCTCGGCGGCGAGTCGGCGCATCCAGGCCACCTCCGAGGCCGGCGCCACGATGTCCTCGCCGGACGAGCCGGTCGGCGCCAGCTCGAACACGGCCCGGCCGCCGGCCGCCATCGCCCGTCCCAGGCCGAAGAGTTCGTCCTCGCCGGCGAACGTGCCGGGCACCGGCTCGCCGCCCATCGCCTTGTGCGCGAGGGTGCGCGACGTGGAGAAGCCCAGCGCGCCGGCCTCGATCGCCTCCTTGACGATCACCGCCATCGCCGCGATGTCCTCGGCCGTGGCCGGCTCGTTGCGCGCACCTCGGTCGCCCATCGCGTACGCCCGTACCGCGCCGTGCGCGATCTGTACGCCGATGTCGGCCGCGAACCGGCGCCCTTCCAGCACGTCCAGGTATTCCGGGAAGGTCTCCCACCCCCACGTCATGCCCTCGGCGAGCGCCGTCCCGGGGATGTCCTCGACGCCCTCCATCAGCCGGATCAGCCAGTCCTCGCGCCCCGGCCGCACCGGCGCGAAGCCCACCCCACAGTTCCCGGAGATCACCGTGGTCACCCCGTGCGACGTGGACGGATCGAGCACCTCGTCCCAGGTGGCCTGGCCGTCGTAGTGGGTGTGGATGTCCACGAAGCCCGGCGTGACCAGGAGCCCGGTCCCGTCGATCGTCTCGGCGGCGTCGCCGTCGAGGGCCGGGTCCGGATCGGTCCCGTCGTGCCGGCGGATCGCGACGATCACGCCATCCCGGATGCCGATGTCACCCACATACCGATCCGCGCCGGTGCCGTCCACGATCGTGGCGTTGCTGATCTTGAGGTCGTAGTGGTCGTAGTGGTCGTACATGTGCGCCTCCCCGGTAACGTGGGCCAGACCGTATGGCTGCGCATTGTGCGAGTCAATATGCGCACTATGCGAAAAGATCGGCAAGACCGGATAAGGTGCCCGCCATGCCCGCACGACCGTCCCCGCAGACCGACCGGCTCGTCTCGCTGATCGACGCGATCGCCGAGCGGCCGACCGACGGACTGACCCTGTCCGAGATCGCCCGCCATCTCGCGGTGACTCCGGCCACCTGCCATCCGATGCTGGCGAGCCTGACCTCCCTCGGCTGGCTGATCCGCCATCCCACCCGCCGTACCTACCGACTCGGCCCGGCCCTGGTCGCGGTCGGCCGGGCGGCGGCACGCGGGCTCGGCGTACTCGACGTCGCCCGCCCGATCATGGGCCGGCTGCGCGACGAGACCGGGCTGACCTGCTTCGCGATGACCCCCGGCGAACACCACGTGGCGATCGCCGAGGTGGTCCGGGCGCCCGGCCCGGAACTGCACCGGCTGAACGTCGGCGCCCAGGCGCCGATCACCCCGCCGCTCGGCATCGGCTACGTGCCCTGGGCCGCCGAGCAGACCGTCCGCCGCTGGCTCGACCAGGCGGACGCTCCGGCCGCGCGCCGCCGGATGGAGCGCGCGATCGACGACGCCCGGCGTCGGGGGTTCGCGATCGAGCAGGTCACCGACGTGGAGACGCGGTTGGGCGAGACGCTCGGCGAACTCGACGAGCACCTGGAGGGGTTGGACACGCTGGGCGCGGGCGCCGCAGCGGCCCGACTGCGCACCCTCCTGGAGGAGATCGCGACCGAGATCGGCGGCAGCTCGGACGGCGGGCAGATCGACGACCTCGATCCGGATCGGGACTACCGGGTGGGCGCGATCAGCGCGCCGGTGCACGACCGGGACGGCGACCTGGTACTGATCCTCAGCCTGCGCGGCTTCGCGCCCCGAACCGACGGTCAGGCGGTGGAGAAGACCGGCCGGCTGCTCGCCGAGGCGGCGGCGGAGGTGACTGCGGCGATCCGCACAGTCGACGCCCCCGCATGACAAAGCCGGTCGGGCCGCTGCCGCGACCCGACCGGCCGTACTGCCGAAACCCGATCAGCCCGCGATCAGTCCTTGTCCTTCGCGCGCCCGTCCGGATTGTCCTGATCGGGGCTGCGCAGGTCGTCCTCGCGGCGCTTGAGGTCCTCTTCCCAGCGCTTGAGCATCTCTTCCTCGTCGTTGCCCGCCGCCGGGACATCGCCCGGCTTGCGCTCGTCCTTGGCCAGCGAGGCCAGGAACTCCGGGTTGTCGTCCGGGGCGAGCTGGCCGCCTCGACCGCGACCGCCGAAGGCGAATCCGCCGCCGCCCGCCGCCTGTGCGCTCTTCTCCCGCCCGGCGACCAGCCAGCCGATCGCGCCGAACAGCGGGAACAGCAGGATGACGAAGACCCAGGCCAGCTTGGGCAGCCCTCTGACCTTACGTTCGTCGGTGGTCAGACAGTCGATGAACGCGTAGATGTCCAGCGCCAAGGGCACCAGAATCATCAGGACCCTGAGCATGTGACGGACTCCTCGGCAGCCGATACGTGGTCTTCCCTCGTCCAGCGTAAACGGTCGGCTCCCCGAACACCGCCGACGCCGGATCGCTCACAACCCGGTGACCTTGCCCGACGCGTGCAGTTCGTACACCAGCGTGACCCGCCGCCGCTCACCCGGGGCCAACCGCAGGTCCCACCGCACGATCCCCTGCGCGTCGACCACGTCCGGCGCCGGCTCCGACAGGTCGTCGCGCACCTTGACCTCGACCGCCGACACCTCCGACACCGGCACCCGCTCGCGCAGTACGACCGGCCCGGGCGGCTCGGCGCCCGGTGCGGCGAGGTGCGACACGAAGACGGTCACCGTACGGGTGACCACCGTGCGCCCGGTGAGCGTGGCCGTCGTCCGCGCCTCGGTCACCTCGCGCACCACCCGGAAGTCGTCCTCGCTTCCGAACGGCAACCGCACCTCCTCGCCCGGCGCGGCGAAGTCGAGCTGCCCGCGCCCGGCGTACCCGCTGCCGCGGACCAGCTCCACCGGGCCCGCGAGGAGTGCGTGGCCGGCGTCGTTGGCGAAGCGGACGACCTGGCTCACGAACGGGGACAGTTCGGGTGAGCAGGCCGCCTCGGGCTCGCACGGCACGGTGAAGGTGGTCAGCCCGACCCGATGCGGCCGGCCGTCGGCGGGCAGCTCCACCGGCGCCGGCGCGGCCAATACCCGAACCTCGCCGCCGTCGTCCACCCCCGGCAACTCGGCCGAAGCCGAAGCCGAAGCCGAGCCCGCCGCCACCGTGCCCACCGTGGCGATGTCCTCCTCACGCAGATCCACCTCGACCTGCTTCCGCTCCTCCTGGCTGCGCTCGCGCAGGGTCAACCGGTCCTCGGCCAGGCTCGGCGGACGCGCCGCCAGGGTCGGCCGCGCGGTGGACAGGGACAACGCCACGTCGGTCCAGTCCTCGCCGGTGCGCTGCCACACCACCGCGTACGACTCGACCTCGATCGACCGCCGATCCGCCGCCAGCGTCGCCCGGTAGGCGGGCCGCCACAGCGCGCACGGCACCAGGTGCACCACCCGCAGTTCGGCCGAACCGGCCCGGTCGGCCTCGATCACCACCTCGACGCTCGCGGTCAGCTCGGTCGGCTCCCGCTCGGCCGCGCTCAACGCCGCCTCCGCGTCGCGCAGTCGGCGGCCCAGCGTGGTCCGCTCGTCGGCCAGCGCGTGCAGTTCGGCGTACCGCTCGTCGGCCTCGGCGGCGAGCCGATCCAGCTCGCCGGCCCAGCGCTCCGGCTCGGCGATACCGAATCCGGTGTTCTCGCCGATCTCCCGGCGCAGGTCCGTCCGGGCCTGTGCGACCAGGCCGAGCCGGGTGCGCAGCCGCTGCTCGCGTCGGGACGACTCCTCCTTGCGCTGGCCCAGTTCGTGGACCAGCCGGCGCAGCTCGGAGGCGTCCGGGCCGGGGCCGCCGGCGGGCTTCGGGGTGTACACCCGGACCACGCGCGCGTCGATCGCGGTCGCGGTGCCGTCGTCCGCGAGCACCTCGGCGCGCAGCGACCGGTCCACCGCGAGCGGGGTCACCGGGCCGATCAGGATCCGCTGTACACCCCGGGCCAGTTCGAGCCGGCCGGACCGGGTCACCTGGGCCCGGTCCTCCAGACACGTCACCGCGGTGATCGGCAGCGGCTCCGGCTTGGGTTCGGCCGGGGCGTGGTGTTCGAGCGTCGACTCGGTCATGTCAGACCCTCCTGTTGCCGCCGACGACGGCCTTCGCTGCCGGGATCCGGATCTCGTAGCCGCCGGTGAGGTTCTTCCGCTCGCCGGGGGCGAGTTCGACGTGCCATACGCGCGCGCCGGGGACGTGTCGTCCGTCGCGCAGTTCGGTGTCCTCCACCCAGCGCGGGGTGCCGGCGTGCTCCTCGATCCTGATGTCCTTGTCGTCGGTGACCGGGACCCGCTCCAGGATGTCCAGGCGGATCGGCCGGGCCAGGTGGTTGACCGCCGCCACCTCGATCCGGTGGTCGAGTACCGCGGTGCCGCCGCGCAGTCCGGCGGTCGACTCGCGCATGTGCGCGTTCCGGGAGACCTGCACGCTCTCCACGACCCCCACGCCGACCCGTTCGCGGGCGCCGGGCGCGAGCGTCGGCAGCGGCACCGTCATCAGGAACTCACCCGCCACCGACACGTCCGCAGGGCCGGCGAGCAGGGCGTGCGCGGAGGCGTTGGCGAGTACGACGGTGCCGAAGACCGCGTCGTCCAGGGCCGGTACACAGACGAACTCGGGTGCCAGGCCGATCTCGATCTCGCACACCGGGATGGTGTGCCACACCCCGTCCGCGGCCACCTCGGCGGGCGCCGCGGTGTCGTAGCGGTAGTCGTACGACCCGGCCGCGTCGCGCGGTGCGAAGGCGTGCTCGGGCAACATCAGGCGGGTGACCTCGTCGGCCCGGCGGCGATACTCCATGGCCGGGCCGCTGGTTCCGGACGACGCGGGGCGCAGCCGGCCCCGGGCCTGCGGGTCGTCCGCGCCGCGCAGTTCGAGCCCCGCGTAGTCGAGCAGGTCGGCGCGCGGCTCGGGGGCGTCCGGCAGCGCGGGTTCGAAGCCCTTCTCGGCGACGAATGCGACCCCCTCCTGCGCTGGCGCGAACCCGGCGACCTCGAACGCGGCGCCGGGCTCGGGCGGGCCGGCGAGTCCGTGCCGCATGCGCTGCCGGTCGGATGCCGCGGCCGGGTGCGGTCCCGGGGCGCCGCCGTAGCCGCCGGATGGCATGGGCGCCGACAGCGGTACCGGCGCCGCGACCACCGGGGTGGGTGGCGGCGCCGGGCGCGACAGCATCCGGTGCTCGGTGTACAGCGTCTCCTCGGCGGCGCCCGCACTCGCCGCCGCCGCCGCGTAGGTCGACCGCTCACGCTCGCGCTCCACCTGCGCCGCCACGTCATATCCGGTGAACAACTCGGCCAGGCCGGTGGGTGGTTCGCGCCAGCCCGGGTGCGCGGGGGCGGTCTGCCGGCGGCCCAGGCGCAGCGACTTGAGTTCGGGCAGGTCGGTGCTTCGGGCCAGGTCGGCGGTGGACAGGCCCAGTCGTACGCCGGTCCAGTCCTCGCCGGTGCGCTGCGCGACGCACGCGCGCAGGATCAGCGTGCCGCCGGTCATCGCCTCGTCCAGACGCAGTTGGTACATCGGCGACCAGCGGGCGCCGGGCACGTGGTACTCCACCGCGAGTTCGACCCGGCCGGCCTCGCCGGTGTGCTCCAGGGTGACCACCGCGCTGCCGGAGACCTGGGCCCGTTCGGTGCGCACCGCGCCGGATCCCGCGTTCAGCCGGGCCCGATACAGCTCGGCTTCCCGTACCGCCTCGCGCAGTTCCGCGTCGCACGCGCCGATCCGCTCGTACAGCGCCGCCGCGCGCGCGTCGGTGAACTCGGCCAGGTCGAGCAGCGCGGACACCGGTGCGTTGCGTGGTGGGTCGCCGCGCTTGACGGTCGGGAGTACGGCCGCCAATCCGGCGATCTCGGCCAGTTCGGCGGCCAGCCGGCCGGCCCGATCGCGCAACGCCCGTACCCGTGACTCGGCCGCCTCCAGGTCGAGCAGCACGCTCGGCAGGGCCGCGTCCTCGACCACCTCGACGTCGACGCCCGGCCGCACGTCGGTCACCCGTAGCGCCACGTCACCCGTACCGTCCGCACCACCCGCCGGCACCCGGGCGCGCAGCCGGTCGCCGTGCGCGGTGAGCGGAAACCCGGTCACCCGTACCCGGATCGGCCCCGGGGGACCCGCCGGCAGCTCGACCTCGCAGTTCCGTACGCACACCGCCCCCACGGCATGGACGACCACCGAACGCAATTCCGAAGCGACCGTGAGCATGTACCCCTCCTGCTCGTCCCTGCCTGTCGTCCCGGCCCGGCACGACGGTCCAAGGTAGCCCGACCGGCCGGGTGCGCGTGCGGGTCCGGCGAGTCCGTATCGGATACTGGCACGCATGGCATACGGGACCTTGCGCGCTTTCCTGAAGGCACTGGAGAAGCGCGGTGACCTCAAGCGCGTGCGCGCCGAGGTCGATCCGCATCTCGAGGTCGGCGAGATCACCGATCGGGTGAACAAGGCCAAGGGTCCGGCGCTGCTCTTCGAGAACGTCAAGGGCAGCTCGATGCCGCTGGCGATGAACGTCTACGGCACCGACGAGCGCATGCTGATGGCGCTCGGGCTGAAGAGCTACGACGAGTTGTCGGAGAAGATCGGCGGGCTGCTCAAGCCGGAACTGCCGCAGGGTTTCGGCGGGATCCGCGAGGCGTTCGGCAAGCTCGGTTCGGTGGTGCACATCCCGCCGAAGAAGATCAAGGACGCGCCGTGCCAGGAGGTGGTGCTCAAGGGCGACGACGTCGACCTGGACACCATTCCGGCGCTGTTCACCTGGCCCGAGGACGGCGGCTCCTTCTACAACCTGGGCCTGACCCACACCAAGGACCCGGACTCCGGCGTGCGCAACCTGGGCCTGTACCGGTTGCAGCGGCACGACAAGCGCACGATCGGGATGCACTGGCAGATCCACAAGGACAGCCGCAACCACTACCAGGTGGCGGCCAAGCGCGGTGAGCGGCTGCCGGTGGCGATCGCGTTCGGCTGTCCACCGGCCGTGACGTACGCCTCTACCGCACCGCTCCCGGGCGACATCGACGAGTACCTGTTCGCGGGCTTCATCGGCGGCCGGCGGATCGAGATGGTGGACTGCGTGAGCGTGCCGCTCCAGGTCCCGGCCGAGGCCGAGGTGGTCCTGGAGGGCTGGTTGACCCCGGGCGAGATGTTGCCCGAGGGCCCGTTCGGCGACCACACCGGCTTCTACACGCCGCAGGAGCCGTTCCCGGCGCTGACCATCGACTGCGTGACGATGCGCGAGAAGCCGCTGCTGCAGTCGATCGTGGTCGGCCGGCCGCCCACCGAGGACGGGCCGCTGGGCAAGGCGACGGAGCGGTTCTTCCTGCCGCTGCTGAAGATCATCGTGCCGGACATCGTGGACTACGACCTGCCCGAGGCGGGCGGCTTCCACAACTGCGCGATCGTCTCGATCGACAAGAAGTACCCCAAGCACGCGCAGAAGGTGATGAGCGCGATCTGGGGTGCGCACATGATGTCGCTGACCAAGCTGATCGTGGTGGTGGACGCGGACTGCGACGTGCACGACTACCACGAGGTGGCGTGGCGCGCGTTCGGCAACACCGACTACGCGCGCGACCTGCTGCTCACCGAGGGGCCGGTGGACCACCTCGACCACGCGTCGTACCAGCAGTTCTGGGGCGGCAAGGCGGGCATCGACGCGACCCGCAAGCTGCCCGAGGAGGGCTACACCCGGGACGGCGGCTGGCCGGAGATGGTCGTGTCGGATCCCGAGACCGCCGCCAAGGTAACCCGTCGTTGGAAGGAATACGGACTGTGACGTCCGCTGCGCTACCCGCTCCCGGGGCACCGTCGGAGGTCGGCCGGATCAAGGCGTTCCTGCGCCTGGTACTGATCGAGCACTCGGTGTTCGCGTTGCCGTTCGCCTACATCGCGGCCTTCACCGCGATGTACGAGAGCAACGAACGCCTGCACTACTGGGAGCTGTTCCTGGTCACCGTGGCGATGGTGGGCCTGCGTACGTTCGCGATGGCCTGCAATCGGATCATCGACCGGGAGATCGACGCACGCAATCCGCGCACCGCGACGCGGGAGTTGGTCACCGGCGCGGTCTCGGTGCGCACCGCGTGGATCGGCGCGCTGGTCGCGCTGTTCTTCTACCTGGTCGCCGCCGCGCTGCTGAATCCGCTGTGCCTGGCGTTGGCGCCGGTGGCGGTGATCCCGATGGTGGTCTATCCGTACGGCAAGCGGTTCACCGACGTCCCGCACGCGATCCTGGGTCTGGCCCAGGCGATCGGCCCGGTCGGTGCGTGGCTGGCGATCACCGGCGAGTGGTCGTGGCAGGCGGTCGTGCTCGGCCTGGCGGTGGGCACCTGGATCGGCGGCTTCGACCTGATCTTCGGCTGCCAGGACGTGGCCGCCGACCGCGCGCACGGCGTCAGGAGCGTGCCGGCCAGGTGGGGCATCGCCGCGGCGCTGAACGCCTCCAAGATCACCCACGTGGTGACGATGGTGCTGTTCGCCTGGTTCGGCGCGGCCACCGGCGCGGGCTTCTTCTGGTGGCTGGGCCTACTGATCGTCGCAGCGGCCTTCGTCTACGAACACTCCCTGCTGGCCCCCGACGACCTGTCCAAACTCAACCGGGCCTTCTTCACGACGAACGGCTTCATCGGCGTGGCGCTGTTCGTCTGCGCGCTGCTGGATCTGGGCGTGCGGGGGCTGCGGCCGTAGGGGATCGGAGAGCTTGTGCCCGGCCGCCCGACTGCCCGGCCGCCCGACTGCCCGGCCGCCCGGCCGCCCGGCCGCCCGACTGCCCGGCCGCCCGACTGCCCGGCCGCCCGGCCGCCCGGCCGCCCGGCCGCCCGGCCGCCCGGCCGCCCGGCCGCCCGACCGCCCGACCGCCCGGCCGTCCGACCGCCCGGCCGTCCGACCGTAGGGCGGGCCCGTTGGTCGGGGGTCGATTCGACCCGGAGCGTGGGATGCTCGTTATCCAGTCCTGGAAGGCCCGAGCCGAGCAGGTGGCCGAGCTGACCATCCCGGGCCACGAGGACGCGATCGAACTTCCGCTGCGCATGCTGCGGTTCTTTCCGGAGGTGGACGGCACCGGTGACGACTCCGACGCTCGATGCGTTGCTGACCTCGGTCCGGAAGCGGGCCTGGCACTTGGAGATGCGGGACGACTACGCCGGTACGTCACCGGCGTTCGTGGCCTGGCAGGCGGGGGTTGTGTACGATCGCGGCCCGGCCGATCGGGCGTGGCATGCCCTGGTGCGTTCGGCCATCGCGCACGGGGCGGAAGTACGCAGGGCCCGGATCGTGTCCGAGCCGATCAGCGACTACATCCGCTACGAGCACGAGGCGACACCGGCGGCGAACCTCGCGGCGGGCGAAGAGGTTCGGTGGCTGCCGCGCCGACAGGCGTCGGATCTCGCCCTGCCGGGCAACGACTTCTGGCTGCTGGACGACGCCGTCATGTTCAACCACTTCACCGGCGACGGCACCTGGACCGGAAACGAAACGGTCACCGATTCGACCGTCGTACAACTCTGCGCGGCAGCCTTCGAAGCAGTCTGGCAACGCGGAACCGACCACCGGAACTACCGCCCCGCCTGAAACCGTCGATCAGTTCGTGGCCACATCAACCGCCTCCGCCGTGCGACAAGCGCGTGAAGCGCTCGGCCCGGGCCTGCGGGAGATTCGCAATCGTGGGCGGTTCGGGCTCGCCATACACGTGGTCGCGGGTGCACTCGTCCGACTGTTGTGCGGACCGCTCACCCGATTCGGGGGCCGACGCGTACGACCCACCGCCGGCGCCGGCAACGCCCCGTGTGCTGAGGCGAGTTCGGCGAATCGGCGGTCTCTTGACCACCCGACGGCAGCACAACACTCTTCGATCACATCGTGATTGATTCGTCACCTAAAGCATCCAACCATTCAATATGGTTGCGTCTCGCGGCTACACACGCCCGCCCGTGTGTACCCGACGGACGACGCGAGGGGGACGCGTGGGATCGACCGTGCCCGCCGACTTGGCGGAGGCGTTGAGCTGGACCGGGGTCCAGTGGCCCGCCATCGACGCGGACGCCCTGGACCGGCTGTCCATCGCGTACAACGTCTACGCGGGCGAGGTCGACAGCGCCCGGATGGACGCCGATGTGGCGGCCACCGAAGTGATGGCCGACAACAGCGGTCCGGCCACGGACGCCTTCGCCGGATACTGGGGCCAGGTCTCGGGCAGCCACCTGGTCGCCGTGTTCAAGGCATCCAAGCAACTGGTCACCGCCTTCACGAACGCCACCACCGAGGTCCGCAACGCACAGACCGAGGCCGAGGGCCAGCTGCGCACCCTCCGCGACAAGATCGCGACACTGCGCGCCGAGGGTCGATTGCCCCCCCGGTAGCCCGATCGGCGACACATACGAGGTCTCCAGCGCCCGCACCGCGCTCACCACCCGCTTCGACGCCATGACCAACAAGGTCGCCGGCCTCCTGCAAACCGCCCACGACCTCGGCGGACTCCAAGCGCTCACCGCCGAGAGCACCCAACTCGGCGAACGCGACATGGAACCCGCCGCGCCCGCACCCCCACCGGCCGACCCCGCCGGATCCGGCGGCCCGATCGTGGCGCCGCAGTCGAAGATCGCCGCCACGCTGGCCCCGAACGGCGGCCACTGATGCCGCCGAAGCCGCCGCCGAAGCCCCCGACCCCACCGACCAAGCCCAACGCGCCCGACCTCACCAAGCCCAACACCCCGGGCGCCCAGCCCCCCAAGGGCCAACCACCAAAGGGCACCGCCCCGCCGGGCAAACCACCCGCCAAGGACACCGAGGGCCCCAGGTTCGACCCACCCGACCAGCCCTCGACACCCAAGCCCGGCAACCCCTTCCTGACCTCGGCACCCGACGGCACTCCCGGTGCGTCCGGCACCTCCTCCTCGCCGTACATGCCCACCATCGCGAGCAGTTCCAAACCGCCCTGGCGCCCACCGGCCCCCGCAGCCCCCGGCGCCAAGACGGTCACCACCCCACAGTCCCTGGAGTCCGCCGCCACGCGCATGGACGCCGCGAGCAAACGCATCGTCGACGCCCAGAACACCCTCCAAAAGGAAACCGCCGGCACCAACCCCTTCGGCAACGACCCCTACAGCGCCAAACTCAAACCTCAATACGAAACCGTCGTCACCACCCACCAACGCGGCACCGCAAACGCCCCCACCCTGGTCACCAAAACCGGCACCGGCCTCCGCAAAAACACCCAACGCACCACCACCAACGACAACACCCAGGCCGACAACTTCCGCAAGACGCCCACCGGCCCGACAGCCAACAAAACCGCAGCCGGAGGTCAGGCCAAACCCCCGCAATCATCCGGAAAAGCCGGTGCCTCAAGGCCCGGCATATCCACCTCCGGTCCGACGAGCGGCCAATCACGATCTCCCGCAGGTCCCTCGGGGGCAGGCAGCGCGGGAAGCGGCGGGCGAGGCGGAGGAGGCGGCAGGCCCGCAGGGCCGGGAAGCGGTGACTTTCGTCGATACGACAGGCCGGGGCCGGAAGGTAATCCGCCGATCCGACGTACCCAGGGTCCAACCGGGCGCGGCGCAACGGGTTATGAGGGGCGCACGACAACCCTGGGACCGAATCAGCCGAGCCAGGTCGAGCGGGACTCGATCATGCGCGAGGCTTCCCAACAGCTCGCGAACGACACACGAGAGGCCGTCGCCCAAGATCCGCAGGTAGGCAAGCGCACACGGCCGACCATGGCCGGTGCCTTCGAACACGACGGAGTGGTCACCAGCCACACGAGCGTGCGTCGGGGTGAGGTCGATATCCACCCGGCCCTGCGCGAACTCTACGATCGCGTGCCCGAGGCGGAGCGAGCCATCGGGCATGGACGTTGCGCGGAGGTGCCATTGTTGTCGGATCGCCTACAGGCCATCGAGGCACAACGCCGAGGGCTGCCGCCGCTCACCCCCGAAGAGGCCCGGGACTACCTCTCCGGTGGTCGGCTGACCACTCACGCCATCAACTATGAAAACGACCCCGCTTTGGCGCCCCATGGCTCATACGTGCCTGCCTGCCGCTCCTGCGCTCGGGTCATCGATTACCTTGGGATCACCCATGTACCCACCGGCGTTTGAGAAGGGAGAACCGTGATGTCCGAGCGTTTCCCCGCTCAAGTCGAGGAAGTCCTCAGGGGCGCCGGCTGGTTCCCGGGGCGAGATGTCTCGGCGAATTTCGAGGACTGGATCGCCGAGACGAATCACCGGCTCGCCGAAATGGAGGGCGATCGGTGTGTCTTTCCCGCGCTGCGCACTGCCTTGGCCGAATTCGGTGGCATTACTGTCCGGCAGGAAGGTCCCGGAGTCTCACTCGGGCGGTTCGACTTCTCGATCGGCGACAACGTATCGGCCGGCGTCATGCCCAAGTCCCTGCTCGAACAAGAAGAAATATACCGGCAGTTCGCCCTCCCATTCGGTCGAACTGCGGATATGGGTGCCAGGCTGTTCATGGGAAGGGATGGCCGGGTCTACCTCGATCACCCGGTCGGCGGGGACTTCCACCTCGGCGCGAATCTCGATGAGGCGCTCGTCGTGCTGGTACGCGGGATCAAAACCGAAGAGGTCGACGTCGGTCATCTCGACGACCAAGACGTTGCGGGCGCCGAGATCCGGCGCAACCCCGAAACCCCCGTCGAGGTACTCGACGGGATTCCGGTGGACTTCCTGCCGGCGACATCCGGGGCTTTGACCATTGCCGATTACGTCTTCAGCCACACCAGCCTGAAAGGTGACGGCGAGCCGAACCTGCACCCGGTGTTGAGGGAGTTCCTCGATGCCCTACCGGTGCGTCTGCTCGAGCCGGGTATCGGCCGTTGCGCGGAAGCCGTTCTCGTATCGGACGCGTTGTGGCACATGCAGGAGGATTGGGGAGACGAACCCATGGACCCTGAATGGGCCTGCGAGTCGTTTCGCCACAACACGGCCGCCGTCACCGTGACCCGGATCCGAGAGTGGGGCGATCCCACGCACGGGACCTTCCAACCGCCCTGCCGCTCGTGCGCCGCCATGCTCGAGTACTTCCACATCGAGGTCGTGCGCACATGACGCAGCTGAACTCCGATGCCCGCCTGCGTCTTGCCGCAGCAGGATGGCAACTCGGCAGCCGGGACGACGAACGGGCTCGCCGGCTACGCTTGGCCGTCGCGACCCACCGCTCGCCCGGCGGCCTGGCGCATACGGCACACCCGGCCGCCGTCGAGGCGTGGGCCCGCTACGCCTCGCTGCGTGTCGAGCAGGACGGCGCGGGTGCCGAACTGGCCCTTCGTACCTTCGCGTTCGATCCGATGGAGGCCATCCACACCGTCCAGGGATGCGCGGCATTCGGAGCGCACGTCGGCCATCGGATGGCGCCCCTCGGCATCCTCGGGGCAGGGGAGGCGTTCCTGCTGATCGACAACACGGGTCGCGTTTTCTCCCGTGACCACACCGGTGACTGGTTCGTCGGCATCGACATCGACGCTGCCATCAACACCCTGACCTCCGGCACGGCCTTCGTACGCGTACGGGAGGACGGCACCTGGTGACGCCGGCGCCGATGCGTCGAGTGCGGCCCGAGTAGGGGTCGGCGCGTCGGATCCGCCTGCCGGGACGCGTCGCTGCCTGGCGGCAATGCCACCCGTGGCTGTGATCGAACCGGCAGGTTTGGGGACTCGTCGGATCAGGCCGTCTTGGTCGGGTCCTCGCCGAAGAGGGATTCCAGGCCGCTGCCGGTGCCGAAGGACTTGAGGATTGCGTTCAGGTCGATGGTGTCGGCTGCGGCCGGGGCCTTGGGGGAGATGGTGCCCTGGAGCTTGGAGTATTTGAGGTCGAGGGTGAACTCGTTGGTGCCGTCGGACTTGTCGTCGGCGGTGACGCGGATCGGGAAGGGCTTGCCGTTGGCGGCCACGTAGATCGTCGTGGTCGTGCCGTCCTCGTCCTTGGTGATCAGCGGGATCACCTTGGTGCCGTTGATCTCGGTGACCGCGCCCTTGGTCGGCTTCGGCTTCGGCTTCGCGGAGTCGGTCGGGTCCGGGGAGTCGTCGGAGGGGTCCCCGGAGCCGAACGGCAGGCCGGTGCCCGCGCCCGGGCCGAAGAGGCCGTCGAGCTTCGGGGCGCTGCCGCCCTTGAAGAAGTCCTTGCCGAGTTTGCCCGCGTCGGAGCCGCCGAACTTGAGGTACTTGCCCTCGACGAGCTTGGCCGCCTCGGTGAACATCTTGGTGAACCGGTCGCCGAGCGCCTTGTCCTCGGGTGACTCCGTCGCGGCCGAGTCCGAGCCCGAACCCGAAGCCGCCTCGGCCTTCTTGCCCAGGTCGATCAGCGCCTGGATCGTGCCGGGCGCGATCCGGACGTAGGCGGTCTTGTCCACGCCGATCACGTCCACGCGCTTGTCGGCCAGGGTGAGGTTGCCCTCGACCTGTTCGCCCGTACCGATCTTGAGGTCCACGCCGAGCGGGGTGTCGTAGGCCTTCCCGGTGCCCTCGACGCGCAGGTTGGCCAGGTCCTTGAAGGCGGCCTGCGCCTTCTTGGCCAGCTCGTCCACGCTCAGGCCCTCGTTGGAGGGGCCCTTCGGGTCGAGCGCGTCGCCGCCATTGGCCGCGACGGTCTTGAGCGGGTCGCCCGACCCCTGTCCACAACCGGCGACCAGCAGGGCCAGCGGTACGGTCAGGGCCGCAGCGGATATCCGGAGCGAGCGCACAGTTGAACTCCCCGTGGAGGAACGATCGAAGACACCACACCAAGCGGGATGCCTACCCGAATCGTAGGCAGCGATGTCCAGCCGATTATCCGATCGGCAGTCCATCGGGCGAGAGCTGCGACACATCGCGCCGACCCGGACGCCGGCGACGCAGCGCCACCGCCGCGAGCATGCCGCCGATCAGCCCGAACAGATGGCCCTGCCACGACACCCCCTCCGCGAGCGGGGTCAGCCCCATCGCGAACGAGCTGCCGTAGAAGCCCAGTACGGCGAACCCGATCAGCACGTCGACCACCCGCCGGTCGGCGAAGCCGCGCACGATCAGGTAGCCGAACAGGCCGAAGACCAGGATGCTCGCCCCCGCCGTGTTCGACCCCGAAGGTGCGGTCAGCCACACCCCGAAGCCGCCGACCAAAATGATGGCGAGCAATACCACCAGGAATCGGGCGATCCCGCGCAGCGCGGCCAGGAAGCCGAGCAACATCAGCGGGAACGTGTTGGACACGATGTGCCCGGTGCCGAAGTGCAGGAACGGCGCGGTGAGGATGTCGGGCAGCTCATCCGTCCGCCGCGGCGTCAGCCCGTACGTCAGCAGCGAGTCGTCGGTCGTGTAGTTGATCACCTGGACCACCCAGATGGCGCCGATCAGTACGGCGGTGATCAGGGCCGCGTCACGGACTCCCGACACGGATATTCGGGACGACATGCGCACCCCTCCCCTGCGGTAGGCGCTACCGCTCCGAAGCCACAATAGGAGGCATGTACGACGAGCGGAGCAGTACGCGGGGACGACGGCCGTGGATCGTCGGCGTGTCGGGGGCCTCGGGCACGCCCTACGCCGCGGCGGTGTTGCGCGGACTGCTGGACGCGGGTGCGGAGGTGGACCTGGTGGTCAGCCGCGCCGCCCGGCTCACCCTGATCGACGAGACCGGCATCGCCTTCCGCGACGCGCACTGGCGGACCGACCTGGCGGCCTGGACCGGGCTCGACGACGCGGCGCTCGACCGGGTGCGCTACTGGGCGGCCGGCGACCTGGCCGGGGGACCGGCCAGCGGGTCGTATCCGGCCCGGGGCATGGTCGTCGTCCCGGCCAGCACCGCCTCGGTCGCGGGCATCGCGCTCGGCCTGTCCAAGGACCTGCTCCAGCGCGCCGCCGACGTGACGCTCAAGGAGCGCCGCCCACTCGTGGTGGTGCCGCGCGAGACCCCCCTGACCGGCACCACGCTGCGCCACCTGGTCCGCCTCGACGACGCCGGCGCGGTGATCCTGCCGGCCTCCCCGGCGTTCTACGCGGGGGCCCGGGACGTACAGCGCCTGGTCGACTTCGTCGCGGGCAAGGCGCTGGACGCGCTCGGCGTCGCACACACCCTCTACCGCCGCTGGGACGGCGAACTGGGTGGCGCCCGACGCGACGAGGTGGGCGGATGAGAGACAGCCGAGCCCGCACGACCGAAGAAACCAAAAAGGCCCCCGTGAACACGGGAGCCTTGGCGGTTCGGGTCGGGTCTGCCGAGGTGATCAGCGACCGGACTTGCGGCGGCCGACCAGACGCTTCACACGCTTCAGCGTGCTCGACGGCTGGGTGGCACGTGAGCGTTCCGCGATCGCTTGCAGTTCCTGCATGTGTGCGCGGGCCATCTCCAGGGTGTACACGGTGTCGTCTCCCCACGAATCGTCATCGGAGGCTGGTGGCTTCCGATGCCTTTGATTCTAAGGGTTAGAATCAAAATCGTCCAATGAATTACAGGCCCTGCTGGGGTTTGCACCTTTGTCATGTCGCAGACCCCTGCCGGCCCCCCGGTGGACACCATCGATTACCTGGAGGAAACGGACATGGATGCCGTCGACCGCAAGCTGATCCAGGCGCTGCGCGGCAACGGGCGGGCGTCGTACGCGGAGTTGGGCCGACTCGTCGGCCTGTCCGGTCCGAGCGTCACCGATCGCATCAACCGGCTCGAACAGGCCGGCGTGATCACCGGCTACCGGGCCTCCGTCGACCCGGTCTCGCTCGGCCTCGGGGTCACCGCGCTGATCGGGATCCAGCTCTCCGACGCGGCCGACCACGACGACGTCAGCCGCCGGCTGCGCGACCTGGACGAGATCGAGGACTGCTGGTTCATCGCCGGCGACGACTCGTTCATGCTCAAGGTCCGGGTCTCCGACATGGAGGGCCTGGAGAACGTGGTCCGCCGGCTGTCCGGCACCCGCGGCGTCGCGCGTACCCGCACCACCGTGGTGCTCTCCACCAAGTGGGAGTACCGCGCGGCCGAACTCCCCGAGCCCACCGAGTAGTCGGCCGAACCCGCAGCGCCCGAACCGGCTGCGCCCGGAGCGGCCTCGGCCGGCACCCTCGCAGGCTCTCGTAGGCTGACGGCCATGACGAATCTGGTGACTCTCGAGGACCTCCGGGCCGCACAGAAGCGGATCGCGGGCACGGCCGTACGCACCCCCCTGCTGCCGTCCCTGCACGGTGCCGCCGATCGTCCGCTGTGGCTCAAGCCGGAGAGCCTGCAACCGATCGGCGCGTTCAAGATCCGCGGCGCGTACAACGCGATCGCGGCCCTGACCGACGCCGAGCGCTCGCGCGGGGTCGTCGCACACTCCAGCGGCAACCACGCGCAGGCGGTCGCCTACGCGGCCCGCCTGTTCGGCGCCAGGGCGGTGATCGTGATGCCGGACACAACGCCGCGGATCAAGATCGACGCGACCCGCGCACTGGGCGCCGAGGTGGTCATGGTCACCCCCGACCGCCGCGACAGCGCCGCGGCGGAGTTGGCCGAGGAGCACGGCTACGCATTCGTCCCGCCCTACGACGACGCCCGGATCATCGCCGGCCAGGGCACCGCGGGCCTGGAGATCATCGAGGACCTGCCCACCGCGGACACCGTGCTCGTCCCGGTCAGCGGCGGCGGCCTGATCTCCGGCATCGCCGCCGCGGTCAAGCTGACCAGCCCGCACACCAAGGTGATCGGCGTCGAGCCCGAACTGGCCGCCGACGCCGCCGAGTCCTTCCGGACCGGCGTACGCACCACCTGGACCACCGGGCAGACCTACCGCACCATCGCCGACGGACTGCGTACCACCTCGGTCGGCGTGCTGCCGTTCGCCCACATCCAGGCGTACGTGGACGACATCGTCACGGTGAGCGAGGACCAGATCCGCGAGGCGATGCGCTTCCTGGCCCGGCGCGCCCGACTGGTCGCCGAACCCGCCGGCGCCGTGGCCACCGCCGCCTACCTCTTCCGCGCCGACGTACTGCCCGCCGGCCGCGCCCACGTCGCCGTGGTCAGCGGCGGCAACGTCGACCCCGCGCTGTTCGCCGAAGTGCCGGCCGGGTGACGAGCGGGTGACGGCCCGAGCGGACGGCGGACACACCGGGCGTAACCTCGTACGAGCCGTGCAGCGGCAACCGAGAAGAACCAGAGGGAGTGTGCCGGGACATGGACGCGGGCTTGCGCAAGGAGATCGAGGACAAGGTTTTCGCCGGGGAGCGACTGAGCCGTGAGGACGGCATCGCGCTCTACGCGAGCGACGACCTGGCGTGGCTCGGCGGGCTCGCGCACCACGTGCGGACGGTGAAGAACGGCGACAAGGTCCACTTCAACGTCAACCGCCACCTCAACATGACCAACGTGTGCAACGCGTCCTGCGCCTACTGCTCGTTCCAGCGCAAGCCGGGCGAGAAGGACGCGTACACGATGCGCATCGAGGAGGCCGTGCGACTCGCCAAGGAGATGGAGCCGGACGGCATCACCGAGCTGCACATCGTCAACGGCCTGCACCCCACCCTCCCGTGGCGCTACTACCCCAGGTCGCTCAGCGCGCTCAAGGAGGTGCTGCCGAACGTCGCGCTCAAGGCGTTCACCGCGACCGAGATCCACTGGTTCGAGAAGATCTCCGGCCTGTCCGCCTCGGACATCCTCGACGAGCTGATGGACGCGGGCCTGGAGTCGCTCACCGGCGGCGGCGCGGAGATCTTCGACTGGGAGGTCCGGCAGCACATCGTCGACCACGACACGCACTGGGAGGACTGGTCGCGGATCCACCGCCTGGCCCACTCGAAGGGCCTCAAGACCCCCAGCACGATGCTCTACGGGCACATCGAGGAGCCGAAGCACCGGGTCGACCACGTGATCCGGCTGCGCGAACTCCAGGACGAGACCGGCGGCTTCCAGGTCTTCATCCCGCTGCGCTACCAGCACGACTTCCACGACAGCCGGGACGGCGTGGTGCGCAACCGGCTCCAGGCCCGGACCACCATGGCCACCGGTGCCGAGGCGCTCAAGGTGTTCGCGGTCTCCCGGCTGATGTTCGACAACGTCCCGCACGTGAAGTGCTTCTGGGTCATGCACGGCCTGGCCACCGCGCAACTCGCGCTCAACCACGGCGCGGACGACCTGGACGGCTCGGTCGTGGAGTACAAGATCACCCACGACGCGGACGACTTCGGCACGCCGAACAAGATGACCCGCGACGACCTGCTCGACCTCATCCGGGACGCCGGTTTCCGGCCGGTCGAGCGCAACACCCGGTACGAGACGCTGCGCGAGTACGAGGGCCCCGACCCGGCCCGCCGCGACACGCCGCAGCCGATGAAGCTCTGACGCCCGTCCGGGTCGGTGGGAACGGGGCACTGGGGAGTGCGGCATGCCTGAGGCACCTGATGCACCTGAAGCACTGCGGATCGGGGTCACTCGACGCGACGTCGAGGAGTGGTTCGGGTCCGGGCCCGGTGACGTGGTGCGGTACGACCTGCCCGAGATCGCGCACGAGCCCACCCGGCGCTTCCTCGCCGAGGTGGGCCTGCCGCGCGAGGCGGCGCTGATCCGCTTCGACCCCGGCGGCGAGCAGGACGGGCTGATCGTGCTCGGCGAGTACGGCTCGCTGCGCACCCCGAGCCTGGCCGTGCTGCTGGACGGCGCGACCGGGCGGGTGTTCGCCGAGGAGCACTACGGCGACCCCGCGGTGATCTCGATGGATGTGTCCACGCTGGTGCGCAACGCCGGTCTGGTGGAGGCGATCCGCACCGGGCGCGGGCCGCTGCGCACCGGCGAGGAACTGCTCGACCTGCTCGGCGAGACCGAGCCCGAGCTGGATCCGGGGCACTCGTTCTGGCACACCTCGTTCGCGCTGTGGCAGCTGCGCCGCGCGGCGGTGCCGGGGGAGGGGTTGGCGGTCCGGATCACCCCGGCGATGCTCGACCTGGTCTACGAGGACGAGTTCTCCGGCTACGCGGAGCGGCAGTTGCCGGCCGCGATCACGCACGAGCCGACCCGCCGCTTCCTGCTCGACATCGGGCTGATCGACGCGTGGGCCTACCTGGACATGCGCAGCGACGGCAAACCGCTGCCCACCCTCGCCGAACTGGCCGCCGAGCGCCGGGCGGACTGGGACGACGCGCCGGCGCCGCCGCCGGACGCCGAGCACCTGGTGGTGCTCGGCTACGTCAGCGAGGACGGCGACCTGCTCGTGGACGGGCGTACCGGGGTGGTCCGGCGCTGGTACACCGGCGGCGACGAGCCGGTGACGGACACGCTCAACACCGACCTGTCCACGCTCGCCTTCACGATGTGGGTGATCGGCCGGATGCACCAGCAGGGCGAGCGGTTCGGGATCGGCATCCACGACGTGTGGGAGTCGATCGCGGTCGACCTGCTGTCCTCGGTGGACCCGCTCGCGTGGGCCGAGCCGGAGAGTTACTGGGAGCAGATGATCCTGGACGGGATCAACGGCCTGGGTCCCTGAGTCGGGGCCCGGATCCGCGTCCCGGATGCGGGATGCTTGACTGGAGGGGACGGCCGGCCCGGCCCGCCGTCACTCGTACCGCGACCGCTAGGGGAACCGAAGGTGACCATGTCGAATCCCGCGCTGCGTTACTCGCTCTACCGGCTCGGCATCTTCGCCGCGGCGTTCGCCGCGGTCATGGTCGTGTTCGGGCTCTTCGACCTGGACGGTCGGGGCAACGTGTTCATCGCGATCGCCATCGCGGCGTCGGTGTCGGCGCTGATCAGCTACAAGTTCCTGAACGCGCAGCGGGACGCGATGTCCGAAGCGCTGTACAACCGGGTCCAGGCGGCCAAGGAGCGGATCGCCGAGGACAACCGCGCCGAGGACGAGTCGGTGGCGTCGATCACCCGGGTCGCGGGGGAGACGTCCAAGGCCTGAGGCCGTGTCCGGCCCGCCTTGCCGGGCCCGCCTCGCCGGGCCCCTTCGCCAGGCCTGCCCGGTTGTGACCGCCCGTGTCGGCCTGCCGCGTTAGCCGCGTAAGCGAGGTGTGGCCGGCCGTGTCCGCCGGTGTCCATCGGTGTCCGCCGGTGTCCGGTCCGTAATTCTTTGCGTTTATCGGTTTAGTGTCGCTATCCTCACTCCCATGATCGGTGCAGGCGACACGCAGATGACGCACACGGCGGTGGGTTTCCCGCTCGTGTCCCGTCGTCATGTCGACCTGGGCCGTTGCTCCACCGCGCTGTGTCGCGGCTGACCGCCGCCGTGCCCCTGCCGGGCCGACCCGCTTGACGCTCGTCGCCCCGGCCGCCCGCACGCCGGCCCCAGGCGGCCGTTCTGCGCGAAGTATCGCTTCTTCTTCGTAGTTGTTCCTGCGGGCATTCGCGTGCCCATGTGATGCGCAGGTGTTGAAGCGCAGGTCCACGGCCGCTCCGTACCGCCACCCTCCGTCCCCACGGTGCCCGTTCAGGAGCCCTGCCTTGTCTGCAGTCGATTCGCTCAAGTCCCTGAAGAGAACGCCCTTCTGGGTCCAGATAGTCACCGGCCTCGTGCTCGGCGTGGTCCTCGGCTTCATCGCCAAGGAGTACAGCGTCGATTGGCTGACCGAGACGCTCACCCAGATCGGCACGATCTTCGTCCAGCTGCTCAAGCTGGCCGTGCCGCCGCTGGTGTTCACCGCGATCCTGGTCAGCGTCGTCAACCTGCGCAACGTCAACAACGCCGCCCGGCTCGCCGCCCGCACCCTGCAGTGGTTCCTGATCACCTCGCTGATCGCGGTCGGGATCGGCATCACCATCGGCTTGGTCACCAACCCGGGCGACGGCTTCAAGGCACCGGCCAAGGCCGATGTGTCCAAGCTGCACAACGGTGGCTGGCTGGACTTCCTGACCGGCATCATCCCGACCAACATCGTGAAGTCCTTCTCCGAGGTCAACGTCCTGCAGATCGTCTTCCTGGCGGTGGTGGTCGGCGCCGCGATCCTGTCGGTGGGAGCCAAGGCCGAACCGGCCATCAAGGCCGCCGAGATCGTCCTGGAGATCGTGCAGAAGGCCCTGTGGTGGGTCATCAAGCTGTCCCCGCTGGGCACCCTGGGCCTGATCGGCAAGTCGGTCGCCGTCTACGGCTGGGACCTGGTCAAGCCGCTGGGCACGTTCACCGCGGACATCTATGTCGGTTGCGCGCTGGTGCTGTTCGTGGTCTACCCGCTGCTGCTCGCGCTGGTCGGCAAGGTCAACCCGCTGCACTACTTCAAGGGCGCGTGGCCGGCCATCCAGCTCGCGTTCGTCTCGCGCTCCTCGGTCGGCACCATGCCGGTCACCCAGAAGGTCACCGAGCGCCTCGGCGTCCCCAAGGACTACGCCTCGTTCGCGGTGCCGTTCGGCGCCACCACCAAGATGGACGGTTGCGCCGCGATCTACCCGGCCGTCGCCGCGATCTTCGTGGCCGAGGTCTACGGGGTGAACCTGGGCATCAAGGACTACCTGCTGATCGCGTTCGTCTCGGTGATCGGTTCGGCCGCCACCGCCGGCCTCACCGGCGCGATCGTGATGCTCACCCTCACCCTCAGCACGGTCGGCCTCCCGCTGGAGGGCGTCGCCCTGCTGCTCGCCATCGACCCGATCCTGGACATGATGCGGACCGCGACGAACGTGGCCGGGCAGGTCGTGGTACCGATCCTGGTCTCGTCTCGGGAGAAGACGTTGGATCTGGAGATGTACAACAACCCGCGTGATCTGGACGCGCCCGACGAGCCGGTCACGGCGCACGTCCCGCTCCAGAAGACGCCGGAGCGTGAGCCGGTCGCGGTCTGACCCGCGCTCCCGCCGAAACGGCGCCCCCGATCCCCTCGTGCCGAAGGGGTCGGGGGCGCTTCGGTGTTCATGGGGTGTCCGGGATCCGCGCGGTGGCGTTCGTGTAGCGCTCGGCCAAGCGCCTGATGTAGGCGACCAGTTCGGGCGGCTCCTGCACCTCGAAGTCGGCGTCGAGCAGGCTGATGTAGACGGCCAGGTTCTCCATGCTGGACGCGACCGTCTCGAATACGCAGGTCTCCTCGTCGACCACGGCGAACGAGCCGAACCCCGGCGGTACCCGTTCGGCCACCGTGCCGATCGGGGCGCGGACCACCACTCGGGCCCGGTACTGGCCGCGGGCGCTTTCCACGCCCTGGCTCACGAACGCCGCCACGTCGCCGTCGGCGGGCAGTTCGCGCGGGGTGAAGCGCGGTCCGTGTGGGGGACGCGGGGTGATCCGGTCCATTCGGAAGGTGCGCCAGTCCTGGCGTTCGAGGTCCCAGGCGACCAGATACCAGCGGCCCATCCGGTGCACGAGCCGATAGGGCTCGACCCGGCGTGAGGACTCCTTGCCCGCGTGCGAGCTGTAGCCGAAGCGCAGTTGCTCGTGGTCGCGACACGCGCCGGCCAGTACGGTCATCACGTCCATGTCCACGGCCGGGCCGGTCTGGCGGACCGGGACGGTGTACTTCTGCAGCGCCTTGACCCGGCGGTGCAGTCGGGAGGGCAACACCTGGTCGAGCTTGGTGAGCGCGCGCAACATCGCCTCGTCCATGCCGTCCACGACACTGCCGGCGGCGATCCGCAGGCCGACCACGACGCTGACCGCCTCCTCGTCGTCGAGCAGCAGCGGCGGCAGTGCCTTGCCCGCGCCGAGCCGGTAGCCGCCGACCACGCCGCGGCGCGCGTGTACCGGATAGCCCAGGCCGCGCAGCCGTTCGATGTCGTAGCGGACGGTGCGCCCGCTCACCCCGAGTCGTTCGGCGAGTTCGGGACCGGTCCAGTCGGGCCGCGTCTGCATGAGCGAGAGCATGCGCAGGAGTCGCGCGGAGGTTTCCAACATGCCCCGAAGTCTGCCGGCCGGGGAGAGCAAAACAGGAACGGAGCTTGCCTGATTTATCTTTAGGTTTGGAGACGTGGAAAACAGCGGCGAGACGATCCTCGCAACCCCGTCCTCCAAGTCCTCCCGGCCCTCGGTGGGTACCAGGCAGCGCTGGCTCGGGCTGCTGGCGGTGCTGGCCGCCACGTTGATGAACCTGCTCGACTCCAGCGTGGTGGGCGTCGCGGCGCCCGCGATCCGCCGGGATCTGGGCGGGAGTTACGCGAGCCTGCAGTGGATCGCGGCCGGATACACGCTGGCGCTCGCGGTGGGCCTGCTCACCGGCGCTCGGCTCGGCGACATGTACGGCCGCCGGTTCATGCTGATGGTCGGCGTGGTCGGCTTCGTGGCGCTCTCGGTGGCATGCGCGGTCGCCTGGTCGCCGGAGACGCTGATCGTGGCGCGGGTGCTGCAGGGGTTGTGCGGCGCGTTGATGATCCCGCAGACGTTCGGGCTGATCCGGGATCTGTTCCCGCCGGCCGAGATCGGCAAGGCGTTCGCGGTGTTCGGCCCGGCGATCGGGCTGTCCACGGTGCTCGGGCCGATCGTCGCGGGTGTCCTGGTCGACGGCGACGTGTTCGGCACCGGGTGGCGGATGATCTTCCTGATCAACCTGCCGCTGGGCGCGTTCGCGCTGTTCGTCGGCGCCCGGGCGTTGCCGAGGGTGGCCCCGAGCGAGCGTGGTGGTCGGCTCGACGTGGTCGGCATGGCGCTGGCCGGGGTGGGCACCTTCATGCTCGTCCACCCGCTCGTCCAGGGCCGCGAACTGGGCTGGCCGGTCTGGTCGTTGGTGGAGTGCGCGGCCTCGCTGCCGGTGCTCGGCGCGTTTGCGGTCCACCAGTTGCGGCGGCAGGCGGCGGGACGGGTGCCGCTGATTCGGCTGGGTGTGTTCCGGCGGCGGTCGTACGCCTCGGGGGTCGGGTTCGTGATGGTCTTCTTCGGCGCGATCGTCGGGATGTCGATGGCGATCGGGCTGTTCCTGCAGATGGGCCTCGGTTACAGCCCGACCCGGGCGAGCCTGACCATGGGCGCGTGGGCGCTGGGCGCGTTCGTCGGGTCCGGGGTCAGCGGTGTGGTGATGGGCAAGCTGGGGCGGCGCATCCTGCACATCGGGTTGAGTGTGATGGCGGTCGGTATCGGGTGGCTCTACCTGGTCTTCGACCGGACGGGGACGGGCATCGGCAGCGGCGATCTGCTCGGCCCGCTCGCGGTGTTCGGGCTCGGCATGGGGATGATCTTCGTACCGGTCTTCGACATCATCATGGGCGAGGTCGAGGACCACGAGGTCGGCTCGGCGTCCGGCGCGCTGGAGTCCCTGCAACAGCTCGGCGCATCGCTCGGGATCGCGGTGCTCGGCACGGTGTTCTTCGGCGTGATCGGTGCCCAGGCCACGCACAACTTCGACACGTCGGCGGCGCCGAGGCTGCGCACGCAACTGTCGGCGGCGGGAGTCCCGGCAGCCACGCAGGACACGATCGTGGCCGGCCTGCGGGCGTGCGTGGACGCCCGGGAGAACGCGACGGACCCGGACCGGGTGCCGGCCGTTTGCGGGACGATCCCGGTCCCCGCGACTCCTTCGGCCGCGGGCGCGGTCGCCGCGGCGGGCGCCGAGACCCACACCCGCTCCTCGATCGACGCGGTCAAGCGCACGTCGCTGCTGGCCCTGGGCCTGACGGTGGTGGCGTTCGCGCTGGGCTTCCTGCTGCCGAGGCGGGCCCGGGAGAACCAGGTTGTGGCGGGGGAGGCGGCGAGTTCGACGCGGTTCGAGTCCGCGTCGCCGTCGACGGACGAGCGCGAGCCGGCACTGACCTGACCTCGGATTCGATTGCGACGCCGCCCGGCGCGAGACCCATGGTGGGTCTCGCGCCGGGCGGCGTTCGGGCGTCGCGTCGGTGGAGACGATGCCGGACATCGATCACTCGTCTGCTTCGACTTCGGGGAGGGCGGCGAGCGATTCGCGCGTGTGCCCATATGCGGCGAGGACGTCGTCGAGCGGCGTGCGCCTGCCGCTGCCGCCGCTGTCGGTTGCGGCGCGCGCGAGCACGAGTGCGAGATCACGGAGGTCCGCTTCGGCCGCTGCCAACTCCGTGAGACGGTCGATGCCCACGATCGCCGCCACGGGACGCCGACGCCGGGTCACGAGGAACTCGGCGCCCTGCTCCACGTCGGCCACCAGGCCGGACACGCCCTGGCGAGCCGCATCGGTGACCGAGATTTGGTGGGATGGGGGCATGATGGTTGGACTGTAGAGAAATCTGCTTATCGCCGTGCCGGTGCGCTCAGTTGCGCTGGTTGGTGGGGTGCGAGATGGGTTTCCGGTGGAGCTTCGGGGTGGGTCGGGGGCGCAGTTGCGCGGAGCGCCGGTAGGGCGCACAACGTCGCCAAGGGGAGTTCGGCGCAGCCGGCCATGGTGAGGGCGATGGTTCGGTCGAGGCCCGGGGCGGCGGTGAGGATGTCGAACCAGGCGTCGGCCAGCAGGAGGGCTGCGGTGGCGGCGGCCACCGGCGCGGCGCGGGGGTCGGCGCGGCGGAGCAGGGCGCCGGTGCCGAGCAGGCCGGCGGCGATCAGCGCGTCGAGGCCGATCCAGGCGGTGGACCAGTTGTGCGCCTCGGTGGTGGCGGGGAGGGCTTCGGCGAGCACGCAGATCCACGGGAGCAGGGCCGCCCCGGAGAGGGTGGCGATGGTGGCCAGGCGGGACTCCGGGAGGAGGGTGCGCAGCAGGGTGGGCATCGCCGTGTGCTCCTAATCCTGTTCGTGGGTCGGGACTTGCGGCCTCGCCCCGCCAGCCTCCCGGGTGCGCGGCGGGATGTCGGTGGTGGCGGATGCCGAGTTCGTGGTGGTACTGGGTTCACCTCTCCTCGGGATGCGGGGGACCTGGATCGGCTCGGGTTCGGTCCCTACCGTTTTGCGCATGAACCTTCCGTCCGCGGTGCCGGCTGGGATCGAGCGATTTCGCCGGCGGGTGACCTTCCTGGTCACCGGAGTGCTGCTGCACGGCGTCGCGTTGTGGTTGTGGATCTGGTTCCTGCTGCCGTTGTTCGTGGTGTCGGCGGCCGCCCTGGTGCCGGTCCTGCTCGCCGCGGCTTCGGTGGTGCCGAGGACCCGGTTGCAGCGGGGTAGGTTCGCGTGGATCGTCGGGGTCGAGATCCCGGCCACGCCGGCCATCCCCGGGCGCTACGGGCCGACTCGGGTCCATCGGCGGCTCGGATCGCGGACGTACTGGCGGCAGTTGGTCTTCCACCAGGCCGTCGGGCTGCTGCTCGGGGTCGCCGAGGCGGTCGTGCTGGCGTTGTGGGCGGCCGGTCTCGCGGCGGTGTTCGTCTTCGTCTGGGCCAGACCCGCCGAGGACTCGCCGGAGCAGGTGTTGGTGGTCGCGGCCGGCGTGGTCATCCTCGGCCTGGTGCCCAGGCTCGTGGACGCGCTGATCCGGTTCGAACAGCCGATTGCTCTGCGCCTGCTCGGGCCCAGCCTGGCCGAGGACTTGGCGCAGCGCGTCGAGGATCTGACCGAGCGCCGCGCCGACACCGTGGCCGCCGCCGACGCCGAGCGGCGCCGGATCGAGCGGGACCTGCACGACGGCGCCCAACAGCGCCTGGTCTCGCTCGCGGTCAACCTGGGACTGGCCCGGGTCACCCTGACCGACCTGCCCCCGGAGGCCCGCCGGGTCATCGACGACGCGCATCGTGAGGCCAAGGCGGCGATCGAGGAGCTGGGCCGGCTGGTCCGCGGGTTGCATCCGGTCGTACTCGAAGACCGGGGCCTGGACGCCGCGTTGTTCGGGGTCGCGGCCGGGTCCACGGTGCCGGTACGACTGCGCGTCGACCTGGCGTCGCGGCCGGCCCCGGCGGTCGAGGCGGTGGCCTACTTCGTGGTCACCGAGGCGCTGACCAACATCACCAAGCACGCCCGGGCCGAGCAGGCCGAGGTGAGCGTGGTCCGCGAGCGGGACATACTGCGGGTGTCCGTGACCGACGACGGTACGGGCGGCGCCGACCCCGCGGCGGGCAGCGGCCTGGCCGGGCTGCGTCGACGGGTCGCCTCGGTCGACGGGACCTTCCGGCTGAGCAGCCCGCGCGGCGGCCCGACCGTCATCACCGTGGAGTTGCCGTGCGTGCTGTGATCGCCGAGGACTCGGTCCTGTTGCGGATCGGGGTGGCGAAGGTGCTGGAGACGGCCGGCTTCCGGGTCGTGGCCGAAACGGCGGACGCCGAGGGCCTGTTGCGGGCGGTGGACGAACATCGACCGGACATCGCGGTGGTGGACGTACGGATGCCGCCGGGGTTCACCGACGAGGGCGTGCGGGCGGCGCTGGTGATTCGGCGGCAGTGGCCGGATACCGCGATTCTGCTCCTGTCGCAGTACGTGGAGGAGCGGTACGCGGCCGACCTGCTGTCCACGGACAGCGGCGGGGTCGGCTATCTGCTCAAGCAACGGGTCGCCGACGTCGAGGAGTTCATCGAGGCACTGCGCCGAGTAGCGGCGGGCGGCACGGCGTTGGATCCGCAGGTGGTCGCCCAACTGCTGGTACGCAGGGGCGCGGCCGACCCACTCGACCGCCTCACGCCACGCGAACTCGAAGTCCTCGGCCTGATGGCCGAGGGCCGCTCCAACGCCGGGATCGCGAGCCATCTGGTGGTGGGGGAGAGCGCGGTGGCCAAACACATCAACAACATCCTGGCCAAGCTGGACCTACCACCGGCCGAGGGGGCACATCGAAGGGTGCTGGCGGTACTGCGCTTCCTGGGCCGGGGGTGAGGCGGGGGCGGGCGGGTCGGGGTGTGTCCGTAGGCTCCGCCCATGGCGGCTTTCGAGGAAACGCTCGCGTCGGCGGGTCGGCGGCTGGGCGAGGTGTTGCGGCGGGCCGGTGTCGATGCGTCGTTCGGTCCCGGGCCGGTCGCCGAACTTCGGGATGTGGCCCGGGAGTTGGCGTTCTCTGCCGAACTGCGTGACCTCTACGCGACGGCCGGTCCGGTGCACCGCGTACACATCCCCGCCCCGCTCGGCGGGATCACCCTGACCCCCGGCCGGGAACTGGCGGCCTATCAGTCCGGCTACCGGACGAACGGCAACGACGGGCGCCGGCAAGCCGGTTGGCCGGACTCATGGGTGGTCGTCGCCGACCACTCGGCGGATCCGTTCATCGCCGACACCGGGACACCGGGCACCCCCGTCGGCATCGCGATGCACGGGTCGGGCTCCTGGCGGCCGTACTGGGTGGCCAGGACGCCCACCGACTTCCTCGGGCTCCTCGCCTGCTTCACCCAGGCCTACGTGGTGGAGTACCTCAACGGACCGGACGACGACGCGGGCGCGAGCGCGGATGCGGATGCCGACGAGATCCGGCCGCCCGCCTATCACGACCGGCTGGCCGCGCTCCTGCACGCGTCCGAGCCGGGCGTCGACGTCGCCGCGTTTCTGGACTACCTGAGCCAATAGGGCGGGTGAGGCGCGGTGGGGCGGGGTGCCCGGGCAGCGAGCCGCGCCCAGGCGCCCCGCCCCACCCCGAGCACCCCGCCTACGGCGAATCCGCCGTTCAGTACGCCACGGTGAACCGCTTGCCCCGGTGCTTCGGGTTCTCGATCTCGTCCAGCATCGCCACCGCGTAGTCCGCGACCGAGATCCGGCTCACCCCGTCCGCGTCCACGACCAGGTCGTCCAGGCCGGTGCGATAAGCCCCGGTCCGCTCGCCCGGCCCGATGTCGGCCGCGGGCGACAGGTACGTCCAGGTCACGTCGTCGACCGTGCGGTAGTGGTCCAGTGCCGCGCCCTGACCCCACATCACCTGGATCGCGAGCTCGGGCAGGCCCTCGCCGTCCCAGGCCCGCGAGCCGTCCGCCAGGCGCAGCGACCCGGCGCCGCCCACCACGAACAGGCCGAGCGCGGGGGCCTCGGCACCGAGCGAGCGCAGGCCCTCGGTCAGCGCCGCCGCCGCGGCGGCCACCAGGGCGGCGTGCGCGGCGCCGTCCACATAGTCGCCGCCGATCGCGCTGACCACCGCGTCGTGCCCGGCCGCGATCGAGGCGACGGAGCCCGGATCGGTCACGTCGCCGGTGACCACCGTCGATTTCTCGTGCGTCTCGGCGCCGCGCACCGAATACACCCTGACCCCACTCGGCGAAGGCCTGATCGAGACCTACCGCGCCGTCCAGGACTGGGCCGAGGCCCACGTATCCGAGGTCCTCGCCAACCGCGAGACCTACGACCGCACCCAGGGACGATAAGGATCTCCTCCTGAGGTAGCCCCGGGGGTCGAACGGGTGCGCGGGAGAATGGTCGTATGACAACGCCCGTCCGGCTTTCCGCGATCGATCTCGTCACGTACACCCCCGGTCTGGCCGCGCTGCTCGTCGACGCGGTGGAGGACGGGGCCGGGGTCGGCTTCCTGGCCCCGTTGCCGATCGACGCGGCGGCCGAGTGGTGGGCGGCGCAGGGGGCCGAGATACGCAGCAATCGCGTCATCGTGTGGGCGACCTCGGATCACCAGGGGGTCACCGGGACCATTCAGCTGCGCTTCGCCGGCATGCCGAACAGCCGGCATCGTGCCACGATCGCCAAGCTGCTCGTCCACCGGCGCGCCCGAGGCAACGGGCTGGCCCGCGAACTCCTGGCCACCGCCGAGCAGTTCGCCGCGGCGTCCGGGCGCAGCCTGCTCACCCTGGACACCCAGACCGGCAGCGACGCGGAGCGGCTGTACAAGCGGGCCGGCTGGGTCGAGTCGGGCGCGATCCCCTCCTACGCGGCGGATCCGTCGGGCGTACTGCGCTCCACCACGATCTTCCACAAGCACCTGGGCTGAGCCGGACGGGTTACCGTTGGAGGCGATATGACAACCAAGACCTCCAAGGGCGCCAGGCCCGAGCCGCTCGACGCCCGCCTGGACGCGATCGACAAGCTCCCGTCCCGCGCCAAGTTCCACCTTCCCGGTCGGGAACGCACCGTTGCCCTGACGCTGGGCGAGTCGGGCGTGCGCTGGTACGCGTACGACCTGATCGCCCGCCGCCTGGGCCCGGCCAAGCCCGCCAAGGAGGGCCGGCAGACCCCGTACCGGGGGCACCCGGTCTTCGTCGCGCAACACGCCACCGGCACGTGCTGCCGCGGCTGCCTCGAAGAGCTGCACGGCATCGCCAAGGGCCGGCCGCTGGACAAGGCCGAGCTCAACTACGTCGTCAATGTGATCTGCCGGTGGCTCGAGCGTGAGATCGGCCCGGTGGCCAAGCCGACCGGCCGCGGCGCCCGGGCGGCGCGCTCGGCGATGCCGACCGTGCCGGAGAACCCGACCGGCTCCACCAGGTCCGCCCGCGCCACCCGCGCGGCCAAGTCCCGCTGAGCCACACCGCTCACGACCCGGCCGGCGCGGCGGCGATGACCAGGTCGTCCGAGTAGACGCCCCAGGTACCGTCGGGCAACTGTCCCCGGATCTTGAGCACGTGTCCGAGCGCGGGCCGATCGCCCAGCGGCAGGCTGTACCGCACGTCGCCGGGCGGCGGTGCGACACCCCACATCACCGTGGTCAGGAACTGCCCGTCCAGGTAGACCTCGTAGCTCGCGACCGTCCCGTCCACGTCGGGCGGCGTCCAGGTCAGGTCGACGTACGTGCCGTCCACCGCGGTCCTGGGGATCGCCCGCAATCCGGTCGGCGCGGTGTTGCGGCCGTTGCCGGTGCCCTGTTCGGTGACGACGGTGACCGGGTTGCTCTCCGGTGACTTGTTGTCGGCGGCGTCGCGCGCGGTGACGGTGAAGTGGTACTCGGTGCCCGGCCGCAGTCCGGTGACCACCGCCGTGGTGTGATCCCCGGTCACGCTGTGCACCCGGACGCCGCCCTGCCAGATGTCGTACGCGGTCACCCCCACGTCGTCCGTGGCCGCCTCCCAGGCCAGCGTCGCGCCGTCCTTGCCCCGGGCCTGCCCGCGCGCGTCGCGCGGCGCGGTCGGCGGCACACGTTCGCCCTGCGCGACGGACAGTGTGGTGGCCGGCACCCGCGTGCTGGCCGGGGACACGTTGCCGGCCTTGTCCTTGGCCCGGACGAAGAACGAGTACGAGGTGCCCGGGGTCAGCCCGCCGACATCGACCATGTGCCGCCCGCCGGTCACGTCCAGCACCTTGGTGTCGCCGCGATACACCTCGAACACCGCGACACTCGGATCGGCCCGCCACATCACGTGCACCGACACCGAGCTCGACGCGAACGCACTCACCTCGATCGGCACCGCCGGCGCGGTGGTATCCCGCCCGCCATCGGAACACCCGGCCACCGCCAACGCGACGACCGAGCCGATCCACGCCATCCGCCGCACCACGATGCCTCTCTCCGCCGAGAGCAAATTGGTCTAGACATATATGGCACAGCACTCCACTCCCGAACAAGAGCAGGGCGGCCCACTCTCGTGCGGGTCTCTTCGCCCGAGATCGTCAGGCAGCAGCGCGCGGGGTCAGTCGGACGGTCAGCTCGGCATCCAATGCCTTGGCCAAGCGCTCCAGAACCTGAATCGTCGGGATGGTTCCACCGGCCTCGAAACGCGCCACGGCAGACTGCGTCATCCCGGCCGCGTCGGCCAGTACGGCCTGCGTGAGTCCGTGTCGTTCCCGCATCTCCCGCACGCTGCGCCCGAGCTCGAATGCGATGCGAGCCGCCTCATATGCCTCTTCCGCGCCCGCCTCCGCCATCCGACGTGAGCGGATCTCCTGCCAATCGCCGCGACCGGTCATGCGCCTACTCCTTGCCATCGTCGGCTGTATGAGCTTGCTCAATGCATCGTTGCAACGCTCGTCGGGCCCGTTCGACCTCGCGCGTCTCGACCATCCTCGTCTTGCGAAATACGGTCAGCAGAATGATCCTCCGCCCCGAAGCGATCCAGTAGGTGACCCGAAAGGCATCGCCATCCAGGTGAAAACGGAGCTCGCGAAGCTTGCCGTCCAACTGGCGCGTGTACGGCTCGCCAAGGAGCGGGCCCTGAGCAGCGACCAGATCGATGTAGAAGGCTGCCGATGCGAACTGCGCGATCGACAAGCCTTCAAGCCACGCCTGGACGTCCGGCTCCATTTCGACGGTACCCCAATTCATAGCGTTGATGCTATGAAGTCGAGCGAGACTCGCGGCTCGTTCGCCGAGCTTTTCACCCGACCGGGTATGACGAGGGATGCCTTGGGGTCGGCTGACACCCCGATCGCCGCCTGATCCACAAGACCGCCGCCGACGGCATTCGGATCGTGGCTGCCCGCGACGACTACGGCGGGTAGCGCCGTCGAACGGCGGACCGATCGCGCAGGACGTCGCCGCTTCCGAATTTGTTCGGCTGAGGCGGAGAAACCGTACCGAACACTTCGCGACGCTTGAGGACTCCCGCGCGCCTTCGTCGTCGAGCAAGGCCGCTCTCGTTGCCTTCGCGGGTAACTCCCACGAGCTCGCGGCGGACCCGGGCAGTCCGGTGGTTCCGGGCGCGGGAGGGTGCACCGACCGCTTCAATGGTCTTTGGAGCAACGCTTAGGAAACCGGGGGCATATCCATGATGCGCGTGGTGGCGGTGGGGACGGCGCTGGTGCTCGGTGGGGCGCTGCTGGTGGGGTGCTCGGGGGGCTCGTCCCATGGCAGTCCGTTCGGGCTGAAGAGGAGCGATTCGCCTACTGTCTCGGCGAGTTCGCGACAGACCAGCGAACCCCCGCCGCCGCCCTCGCCGGATCCGGTCACGCCCGCGCCGCCGGTGACGAGTGCGTCGGTCGGTGCCTCCGCGACCGCGCATGCCGATGTCGTGCTCACCGCCGCGCAGGCGCAGACCCTGGTCGGCACCGTTGCGCTGGTCCCCGCCGACTGGGGGCCGAACTATGTGCCGCAGGAGAAGAATTACGAGTACACCGGCCTCGATCGGGTGGTCACCGGCACCGACTGCAAGCAGGTGGTCCAGGGCACCGTCCCCGGCGCCCTGGCGACCATGGCGCGCTACGTGTACATCCCGGACGGCAAGCCGAGCGTGGACAATCTCAGCAAGACGCTCGCCACGTCGTCCGCGACGGTCTACTCCAGTACGGCCGCCGCCCGCACCGACATGCAGACCGGCGTCGCCGACGGGCGGCGTTGCCCGGATCAGGTGCTCGTCGGGGACGAGCAGCTCAACGGGATCCAGATCCTCGACCTGACCGTGCAGGGCATCGACGAGGTACATGTCGCGCGCGCCCAGTGGTTCGGCGGCCACGGCGGCGCGCCGTTCCGGTACGTGTGGGTGACGGCACGTCAGGGCCAGGCGGTGCTCACCGCGGCGGTGGTCGACCGCGGCGACAAGACGTTCGAGTCGGCCAAGAACCAGGCCATCGACGCGCTCGCCAAGATGGTCGCCCGGACCCAGCTGCAACTGCGCTGATCCGGGACAACATGGCTGATTACCATGGGGGTTCACGTTCACGGGGGGATCATCGGCATGTCCGGCACGAGCAGCACCGCAGTCCGCGCGATCGGTCCGATACTCGGCGCCCTGATGCTGGCGGCGACGGGGTGCGCGAAGAGCGGCGGTGACCCGTTCGCGGTCACCCCGAACACGGCGCCGGCGAGCGCCCCTTCCGGCAACCCGGGCGCCGCCGGCGCCCCGGTCACCACCTCCGCGCCGCCGAACCGCACCCCCGAGCAGGCCCAGGCGCTCGCCACTTCCATAGCGCTCACCCCCGAGGACTGGGGGACCGGCTTCGTCAAGCAGAGCACGTACGAGTTCGCCGGCAAGACCTGGACGGACTACGCCGCCGACTGCACCCAGCAGACCGTCCCGCTGGCGCCGAGCATCATCGGCCAGTGGGTACGCCAGGTGCAACTGCCGGACGCCGCACAGCCCAACACCCTCTCCAGCGGCAGTACCAGCACGATCGTGCACAAGGACGCGCGCGGTGCGCACGACCAGGTGCAGAACGCGCACCAGGTCAAGGACCGCTGCCCGACCCGCACCTACACCGACGGCACCCAGGCCAAGGACACCCCGGGCGCCGCGCAGCCGGTGTTCCCCGAGGCCGACGAGGTGTTCGCCGAGGAGGGCACGATGAACCTCAAGTCGGGCGGCATCCCGTACGTTTATGTGGTGGTGACCGTGCGTAAGGAAGCGGTGGCGATGTCCGCCTACTTCAGCGCCCCCGGCGCCGACCGGCTGCCGGACGTACGCACCCGTACCGTGCAGGCCGCCCGGCTGATGCTCGACCGACTGCTGCGCGCCTAGGCTCGGACTCCGGTCCGGGCGACCCGACCGACCCGTCTCCGATCGCATACCTCCGCGAAAGCGGATGTGCGCCGAAGGGCGCTCGGCCGGATACCGTTTCGGTCATGACCCAATCGCACGGCTTTGAGACCCTGGCGATCCATGCCGGGCAGGAACCCGACCCGCTGACCGGGGCCGTGGTTACGCCGATCTACCAGGTGTCCACGTACAAGCAGGACGGCGTCGGCGGGCTGCGTGGCGGCTACGAGTACAGCCGCTCCGGCAACCCGACCCGTACCGCCCTGGAGGAATGCATCGCGGCCCTGGAGGCCGGCACCAGGGCGCTGACCTTCGCCTCCGGACTGGCCGCCGAGGACTGCCTGTTGCGCGCCCTGTGCGCGCCGGGCGATCACGCGGTGATCCCGGACGACGCCTATGGCGGTACGTACCGACTGTTCGCGAAGGTCGCCTCCCGGTGGGGGATCGACTACACGCCCGCGCACGCCGGCGACCTCGACGCGGTGCGCGCGGCGATCCGGCCGGGCGTGACGAAGATCGTCTGGTGCGAGACGCCGAGCAACCCGCTCCTGGGCGTCGCGGACATCGCCGCGCTCGCGGCCGTCGCGCACGACGCGGGGGCGCTGTTCGTGGTGGACAACACATTCGCGTCGCCCTACCTCCAGCAGCCGCTGACGCTGGGCGCGGACGTGGTGGTGCACTCGACGACCAAGTACATGGGCGGGCACTCCGACGTGATCGGCGGCGCGCTCGTGGTGAACGACGCGGCGCTGGCCGCCGAGTTGGTGTTCCACCAGAACGCGATGGGCGCGGTGCCGGCGCCGTTCGACGCGTGGCTGACGCTGCGCGGCCTGAAGACGCTAGGTGTCCGGATGGACCGGCACTGCGCGAACGCGGAGCGGATCGTGGACCTGCTGTCGCGGCACTCGAAGGTCGCCGAGGTGCTGTATCCGGGGTTGCCCGGCCACCCGGGACACGACGTCGCGGTCAAGCAGATGAAGGCGTTCGGCGGCATGGTGTCGTTCCGCGTGCACGGCGGCGAGGAGGCCGCCGTCGAGGTGTGCAATCGGACCGAACTGTTCACCCTGGGCGAGTCCCTGGGCGGCGTCGAGTCGCTGATCGAACACCCCGGCCGGATGACCCACGCCTCGGCGGCCGGCTCTCCGCTGGAGGTCCCCGGCGACCTGGTCCGCCTGTCGGTGGGCATCGAGTCCGCCGACGACCTGCTGGCCGACCTGGAACGTGCCCTGGCCTGACGATCACTGCTCGGTGGTGGATCGCGCGCCGGACGGGCCGTAGGAGGGCCCGTCCGGCGCGGCGGCGTCGGGCCCGCTCGGCGGTCCGTTCGGGGGTCCGCTCGGCCCGGTATCTTCGGTCCTCGTCCGTGATCTTGCGTCCACTCCGGCGCCGGAGACACGCGGAGGAGGCGTTCGATGGGTGAACCGGGGGCCGAGGACGGCGCGCGGATCGCCGCCGCGCGAGCCGGCGACGAGGCCGCGTTCACCGAATTCGTCGAGCGTTACCGGCGTGAGTTGCAGGTGCACTGCTACCGGATGCTCGGCTCGTTCGACGAGTCGGAGGACCTGGTACAGGAGACGTTCCTGCGCGCGTGGCACAAACGGGAGAGCTTCCAGGGCCGCTCCACCTTCCGGGCCTGGTTGTACCGCATCGCCACCAACGCGTGTCTCGACTTCCTCGACCGCAATCCCCGGCAACCGCTGCCGCTCGACGCGGCGCGGGCGGTCGAGCGCGACCCGACCTCGCCCGCCGAGATCTCCTGGCTCCAGCCCTACCCGGACCGGCTGTTGGAGCCGGACGCCGCCGCGGTGCGCAAGGAGACCATCGAACTGGCTTTCCTCGTCGCCATCCAGCATCTCGCGCCCAGGCAGCGGGCGGTGCTGATCCTGCGGGACGTGCTCGGGTGGTCGGCGAAGGAGACCGCCGCGCAACTCGACATGAGCGTGGCCGCGGTGAAGAGCGCGCTGCAACGGGCGCGGCCGATCCTGCGTACGCACCTGCCGCGACAGCGGCTGGAGTGGCCGTCGGCGGCGGCTTCGGCTTCGGCTTCGACTGCGCAGGAGCGGGCCCTGTTGCAGCGCTTCATGGCCGCGCACGAGCGGGTCGATCCGGCCGCCTTCGCGGAACTGCTCGGCGCGGACGTGCGGTTGACGATGCCGCCGCTCCCGTTCCGATTCCTCGGCCGCGAGGCGGTCGCGGCCTTCGCCGTACACGCCTTCGGGCCGGACTCGCCGCTGCATCGGGGGCAGTGGCGGAGCGTACCGGTCCGGGCGAACCTCGGGCCGGCGGTGGCCGGGTATTGCCGGCTGCCGGGGGATACCGTCCATCGGGCTCGGGTGCTCAACGTGCTCCGGATCGAGGACGGGCGGATCGCCGAGATCACCGCCTTCGAGCCGCGCGTGTTTCGGGCGTTCGGTCTTCCGCCGACTCTGGGCTGATGGGCCGGCCCGGACGGTCGGGCCGAGCGACCGAGAAGGTGGGCCGAGTGGGTGGACCGATTCCTTTTCGGGAGCTCCGCCGTCTCAACAGTCGTCGATCCCGGCAAGCGTGGTCGACGGCGACGAGGAGACGGACGAGATGACGAACGAGCTACGCGACGAGGTGATGGCGCTGCCGCAGGGCGATCTCGGCCTGCTGGACAGCGACGTGGCGCAGCGGCTGCTCGCCTCGAAGGAGTTGGCCCGGGTGGCGTATGTCGCGGCGGACGGGACACCGCGCGTGTTCCCGATGTTGTTCCACTGGACGGGTACGGAGGTCGTGTTCTCCACGTTCGGCGGCGCCAAGGTCGGCGCGCTGCGGGCCAGGCCCGACGTGGCCATCACCATCGATGCCGCCACCACCCCGCCGACGGTGCTGCTGATCCGCGGCCGGGCGTCGGTCACCGAGGTCGACGGGATCGTGCCGGAGTACGCGCTCGCGCAGCGCCGCTACGCCGGGGACGAGCAGGGTGCGGCCAATGTGGCGGAGGTCGACCACCCCGGCGTGCGGATGATCCGGATCGCGGTGCGCCCGCTCTGGGTCGGCGTCCTCGACTTCCTGACCCGGCTGCCCGGAGGCATCGGCATGGCGGAATTCGAGAACCGGGGACGAGTGTGAGGAGCATCGACGGCTGCGGGTGGACGGAGTGGGCGTCATGACTACATACGTGCTGATCCCGGGCGCTGCGTCCGATTCGTGGTACTGGCATCTGCTGACGGCCGAACTTCGGGCCCGCGGCCACGACGTGGTCGCGCCCGACCTGCCCTGCGAGGACGACTCGGCCGGCCTGTCCGAGTACGCCGACGTGGTGGTCGACGCCATCGGCGATCGCACCGATCTCGTCGTGGTCGCCGTGTCCTTCGGCGGGTTCACCGCGCCGCTGGTGTGTGTGCGGGTGCCGGTCGAACTGCTGGTGCTGGTAACGGCGATGGTCCCCACACCGGGTGAACCGCCCGGCGACTGGTTCGCCAATACCGGGTGGGTGCGGGACGAGCGGGACGAGCGGGACGACGACGTGGACGTGTTCCTCGACGGCGTCTCGCCCGAACTGGCCGCAGAGGCGACCAGGCGGGTCCGTCGCCAGTCCGAGACGCCGAGCACCGAGCCGTGGCCGCTGCACGCCTGGCCGGACGTACCGACGCGGTTCCTGCTCTGCCGCGACGACCGGTTCTTCCCCGCCGAGTTCATGCGCCGCGTCGTCCGCAAACGCCTGGGCATCGCCCCCGACGAAATCGACGGCGGCCACGCGGTCGCCCTCAGCCACCCGGGACAACTGGCCGACCGCCTGGAGGCATATCGAACGGCTCTGCCTCGGTCGCCACAGGCTTGACCCACGGGCTTCGGCTCCGCACCCGGTGGGGTGCGGAGCCGAGGAGGCCGACGGGGGTTCGGTCAGGCGGTGGCGGTCTTGGCGTTGGCCCGGTCGAGGGAACACGGTGCTCGGCCCCGCGCCCGGTGGAGGTGCGGGGTCGAAGAGGCCGAGGGGGCGGTCAGGCGGTGGCGGCGGTCTTGGTGCCAGCCCGCTGCAGGGCGCGGATGATCAGCCACTGGTCGAGGATGGCGCCGAAGGTGGCGAACAGGCCCATCACCACGCCCACGACCAGGTGTCCGGTCTGTGCGGCGAGTTCGAAGCCGATCAGGTGGATCAGCAGGCGCAGTCCGAACCGGATCGCCACCAGGCCGAGCGCGAGCATCCGGGTGTGGCTGTTGCGCATCATCGCCTTGAAGAACTTCATCCGGGCCCGCATCACGGTGAACGACACGGCGACGTTCACCACGACGATGGGGATCAGGTACACCCACAGCGCCGGGTAGCCCTGCGCAACGTCGCACCCGCCGACCGACACCCCCACCATCGCGAAGTACCAGGCGGGCAACCCCTTCGGCGCCTCGACCTCGGCGGTGGCGGCGGTGGTGGTGCTGGTGTTCTTCGCGAAGGCGATGGTGGCGGTGGCGATGCTCATGATCCCTGTGCTCCCCGTTTCGGCCGTTCCCCTGACACCCATCAGCCTGCCGCCCCACCCACCCCCACCAGGACGACCGACCGACGTACACCCCGTGTCCACCGAACGACGGACACGACCCCGACGGGCCCGCCGGCGGCATCCCGCGAGGCCCTGCCCCTGACTCGAAAGGGCGGGCCGTCTCGGACGCGACCCGGTGCCGAGCTCAGACCGGAAGCTGCCAGGACGGTCCGTCGGGACTCCCGATCCAGACGGTCTGCGTGAGATCGGCGGCCACGGTGAGGCCGAACTCGGATTGTCCCGCTCCCGATTTCCAGCACCCGGTCACCTTCCCGAATGCCGGCCACGTCCAGCATCCGCATCACCAACGACGGCAGTGTGGACGAGGATGTGGGATTGCCGACCATCGCTCCCTCGGCATCGGCGACATGCACGCCATCCACCTGGGTCACCCACGTCTCATCCGAGTAGACCAGCCGCAGCCACGCCTCCTCGCCCACCACCGCCCGCCGAACGGGCTCCCAGCGACTTCCGCTCGCCCGGAACACGGCACCGCCCAGGAAACATTCACGCGGAACGCCCTCAACCGCCGCGCGCCAGGCCGGATCGACGGCCAAGCCCTTTTTGCCGACCCGCTCGGCGAGAGCCAGGCGCAGGGCATCGGTTTCACCGGTCACCTTGGCCTCCGGGCTGAAGTTGGTCGGCCGGGCGACCGCACTCAAGCATTGAACCCGGTGCGTGATGGAGCGCACACTTAATGTACGGGGCGGGCTCGACTCGGACCGGTCGGCAAAGGAGGTACGCCCACGTGAGCGACGGCACCGATGAACCGCAGGCTCACGACCCGGAAGCGTGAACCCGCAGTGCGAAAGGGCCGATAAGGATCTTGGCCACGCACCGCGTCCCGAGGTCATCGCCGGCATGGCGAACGCCCCGTGTGCCTATGGCAGTTCGCAGATCGCTCGGACGGCACAACGCCCCATCGGCCGATGGTTGACGGGGCGCTGCAGCGGCGGTCACGCGCTCCTGTCGGGCGGAGGCTCGTGATTTGCATACGCGGGATCACCCCCGGCCTCGCGGATGCGCTCGGCTGGTCGGGCAGGGTTCGCGATGTATCCGCGCGGGGGCGGTAGTGGCTCCGCGCGCTTGCGTTTAGTGCAACAGGCCGACAGCTTGAACGAGGCCGGTCCACGCCTTCGACGTGAAGGCCAGCACGTCGGACTCCCCGTGCTTACTGTCAATCACTGCCGCACCTTGGATCGACGGCGCCACGGTGACGCAATTCTCGTCGCCCGAGAACGACGATTTGCGCCATGAGCCTGTAATAACGACAGCACTAGGCATTAGTTAGCCATTCCTCTCATCGCATCGGCGATAATTTCGATGGACTCTTTCGGAGACAGGGCATCGGCACTCAAGCTTTCAAATGCCCGTCGATACTTCCGGGCATCTTCCTGTTGCTCGAAGAATACTGCCCCGGGAAGGTTTTCGGTGTAGACGATATCGACTTCTTCGATCGCGGGGAACGAAAAGATCACGAACGCCCCGGTCATTCCCGCGTGAGCGCCCCGCTCGAACGGCAAGACTTGAATCTTTATTTGCGGTCGCTCGTGCAGCTCAAGAAGCCTGCCGAGCTGCTCATGCATTACGGCGGAGCCGCCTACGGGTGTCCTGATTGCGGCTTCGGACATGACGCACGACAGGGTCACCGTGCTGGTCTTGGCGAACAAGAGTCTTTGCCGTTCCTCGCGGACGCGAGTAAGCTCCGTCGCTCGCTCGTCCGTCGTGGCCAGCACTGACGCGGCCAAAACGGCCCGACTGTAGTCGGACGTTTGCAACAACCCGGGAATGTAGAACGCTTCGAACGTTCGGATTTCATGGGATTGCTGCTCGAGGCCGAGGTAGTCACCGTAGGCTTCGGTCACTTCTCCGTGCTTGCGCCACCATCCCTGAGTGCGCCCGTGGCGCGACAGCATGACCAGGGCCTCGATGGACTGTTCGTCGGTTACGCCGTAGTCCATCAGGAGGGCGCGAACGTCCCGTTGTCGGACGCCCGTTCGCCCAAGCTCGACTCTGCTGATGGTGGCTTTGTTGACGCCCAGTGCTTGCGCAGCCTGGTCAAGACTCCATCCGGCCGTTTCGCGCGCCTTCCTCAGCTCGCGGCCGAGTGTGCGTGCGCGAACGGTTGGCGACGCGTTGGCAGGCATCGCGGGCCCCTCCCTTGGCTGCTCACAGTGTCTCGCGATGCTCACCGTATCGGTAGCGCCGGAGCGGCCTTTGCCCGTTTAGCTGTTCGTATTGCACCTTGCCACACCGTCGCGCTACGGTCGCAGGAGTGGCCACATTGCGTGGCCCGTCATGATCATTCTGTGATCGTGGGAGGCGACAGCTTGTGTCAGTTACGCGTGCGCCGGCCCATTGGGCATGCGCGCCCCTGAAAACCTCCGTGCCGAACGCACGACACCAAGCGCGACGTGAGATTGAAAGCGCGGGCTTCGTCGCGCCCGACTCCGATGCGGCCTACTCCATCGAGTTGGCCGTCACAGAGCTGGTTACCAACGCGGTGCACGCCTTCGCGAACGCTGCTTCGGGACGGTCCGTGCGTCCGGCATCTCTCATCGACGTTTGCTTGCGATGGACGTCCGCGAGCGTCGTCGTCGAGGTGACCGACGAGCTTCCCGGTGTGCCGACCATGTGCCCAACGAGCGCGGATGACGAGTCGGGCCGGGGCCTTGCCCTGGTGGCGTTGCTTGGCACGTGGGGCGTTCGGCCCACCCCTGTCGGCAAAACGGTGTGGTGCGAAATCCCGTACGAAGCAAGGGGTGTGGCATGTTGACCGAGGCCATCGAGGTATATCGCACCCGTGGGCGGGCCGCATGGGTGGAGCGCGACCGGGGCGCCGCCACCGCGTTCGTAAGCGAGGCCGAAACGGTCCTCGCCGCCGTGGACGGCGTAGGCGAGGCCACCCGGGGCGACGTGGTTCGCGTCCTCGACGTTTTCTTGACCAACGGCATTGCTCACGGTGTGGGTGACGGCGTTTGGGCCATGGTCGGCGTATCCCGCAACCTCCGTGAACTGGTGGCGCAGGTGTCCGTCGAGAACCAGTGCGCGTGCCCGATCTCTACGTCCGGCGGCACGTACCACAACCGTGGTGCGGGCACGTTGCTTGCTCGCTACGGCGCGGGCCTCGCCCTGGTGGACAGGCTTGCCCCCTCGTGGGGGGCCGCGCACTACACCGCTGCGGAGCAACGGGAGTGCGACGTAAGCTTTTTCGGTTCCTCATGGGCCGATCATGTCGAGTCGCTTTTCCCGCGGCTGAACGTTACGGACGTGCACGCAACATGGCGATGGCCCGTATCGTCCCTCGGTTTCGGGTGCCGGATGGCCGAGCCCGGGGCGATCCCGCCCAACACCGGTGAATGGCCGGCACGTTGATCGCCGGCGTGCTCCGCAGCCGTTTCGGGGATGGGCGTAGGGGGTGGGGGCGACCTGGACAGCTGGCCCCACCCCCTGCGTGCCACCTTCAGACCAGAAAGGACACAGCTCAACGATGACAGATGATTCTGCCGGGATGGAAATCGGTCCGGTCTTGGCTTCCGGCCTTGAGCGCGTGCCGGATCGGCGGGTGCGACTGCCGATTCCGGACGCGAGGGTCGGCGGGGGCAAGTCGGCGGGTGCGTCGGGGACCTGGACGGCCGTCGGGGCTTCGGACGTGATGGTTTGCCTCGATCGGTCCGCCGTGGGTCGGTCCTCCATCGATACGACGCGGCGGGTTGCCGGGTGGGTGACCGATGCGCAGGTCAATCGGGCCGCCGCGTTTGTCGAGCGCTATCGGGACGCCTGGTGTCGGGACGATCGGACCGGGCGGGAGGGGGCGCTCATGGATGTGAACGGGGGCAGCGTGTACCTCCGGGGCATGGACGGCGTCGAATTCACGTGCCGGTTGCCGATGTTGGTGGTGGTGCGGTTGCCTCCGCCGTTTTTGTATCGGCGGGTGCGGTACGTGGGGATGGACGACTCGGCTTGTCGGCCGCCAGGGGACGTCATGGAGATGTGGGCCGTCACGAACGGCACCCTCGCGACCGTGCAACCGCGCACCGGCCCCGCGTGGTTCGCGCTGGTCGCCGATCTGGAACGCGACCTGCCGGCCGGACCTGTGGCTGCCTGGGCCGAACCGCCGTTCCACCCCGAGGAGGAGGCATGACCTCGGCCCCCTCCTCGATGGACGTGGCTTCGCGCGCCGTCGAATTCCCTTTCGGGCGCCGCGACTTCGTGCGCACGTTCCGCCTGAGTGGGAAACGCCTCGGCTCGGGGCGCGTCGTCGACGTGGACGTACGCAGGGGCAGGGTTACGGTGGAGATGCGTGACGGACGACGTGCCTCGTTTCCGCTGGCCCAGGTCGAGCCCGTGACTGCGGTCGCCGATTGACCCATCCACGGAGACTCCCGGTGCCGCCTGTGCCGGCGCGCCTGCCGGGGGTCTCCGAGCCGGTGCAGGCCACCCTCGGCGGCTTTGCTGTCGACATCGCCTGACGAATTCCGGCCCGGTGTCTTGGTTCGTCGTCAGCCGGTCACAGGTCCGGCTCCCAATGGGCGACCACGAGGTTGCCGCTCTCGACCGTCTCGATCGGGGCGGAGCTGAGGCACTTTTCGACGGTCATTGTTGCCGGGTCGCCGCCCGCCGCCCAGCTGTAGCCGAGGCGGTCGTGCGTGCCGTTGTCGTGGACGGTGAACCCGACGCGTTTGCCGACCAGTTGGGCTGGTTCGGCGCTGGTGATGATGCCCGTCGCGACGGCGACGGAACCACCGGACAGCAGGCAGTCGATCCGGCCCTCGGCCGTGACGTTCAGGGTCGCGGAATGATGCTCGAAGCGGAACGTGCCGTGCGCCTGGTCGGCCAGTCCGTGTGCGTCGAAGGTGAAGCGGATGTCGTCGCCGGTCTTGCGGAACAGCTTCGCCGAGCCGGTCAGTGCGGGTTCCGGCGCGCCGGGACGAGGCGTGCGTTCGGCGTCGGCGATGCCGACGGTGAGACCGAGGGCCGACAGTACGACGACGCCGATCGCGACGGTACGGATGCGAATGCGGATGCGGGGGAGGGAGCGGGTGAGCGTACGGGAGTTGCGGAAGTTCATGGCCTGGGCATCGGCAGCGCGCGTTGCGTCCTTGATGTCCGCCGCCGTCCACGTGGTCAGTGCATCGTTGCCGTGCAACCGGCGCAGGCGGTGACCAGGTTGCCGTCTTCGTCGTAGATGGTGATCGAGATCGGGGGGCCGCCGGTGGTGAAGGTCCACAGGTAGGCCACGCCGGGGAGGCCCGAGGGGCGATCGAGGCGCATTTGTTGGGCGCCTTTCGGGTCGCGGAGTTCGCCGCGTACGGCTGGCGCCGGGAGGCTTTGTCCGATCAGGATCGCCACCACCAACTGTTGGCCGGTGGGGGCGTATACGCCGGGGGCGAGGGCCACCGTGTCCAGGCGGCCCGGGGTCGGCAGGAAGCGGCACGTGGCCACGGTCGGGTCGGCCGCTGCGCCGCCGAGGCACCAGGACGAGCCGTGTTCCGGGCTCGCGTCCGCGATCCACACCGAACCGCCGAACCCGACGTCGGTACGCAGCTCGGGTGGTTGCTCGTCCTCGATCGGCCACAGCGGCGCGGGGTCCGGCGGCGCCGGCAGCCGCCCACGTCCGCTGCCGTGTCCCGGCGTGGCCAGCAACAGCCCACCGATCGCCGCGCCGGCCAGTACGCCCGACCCGATCAGCCGCCGCAACCGCCGTCGATAGGCCCGTCGGCGCGCCCGCCGCGCCAGGTCCGCCGGCACCGGCCGATACGGGAACACCGGCGCCTCGGGCACCTCTTCCGAACCCGAACCCGAGCCCGAACCCGAGCCCGAACCCGAGCCCGAACCCGCTGGCCGCACGGTGACGCTCATCGCCCCGACCCCGCGCCGTCACGCATGCCGCCACCATCCGTGCCGCTGCCACCCAAGCCCCCGCCGCCGCTCCGGCGAACCTCCGCCATCCCCCGCCGCCAAGCCCCCGCCACCGTTTCGATCGGCAGCCCGATCGCCTCGGCCGCGTCGTACTCGTCCAGGCGGGCGTACCACCGCAGCACCACCGCGGCCCGTTCCACCCGGCCAAGACGGTCCAGCGTCACGAACGGCTCGCCCGCCTCCCGGAGTTGGCCTCGATACCCCCGCGGTCCCGGTCGCCACGGGTCCAGATAGCCCGCCAGCAGCGCACGCCAGGCGGTCCGGACCGGGTCCTGGTCCGGTAACCGGTTCCAGGTCAGACACGTATGCGCGAGCGCCCGTTCCACCCGGCGTTCGGCCCGCCGGCGATCGCCGGTGAGCAGGTCGGCGGCGTGCAGGAGTCGGCTGCCCATCGTGTGGACGAAGAGGTCGAATTCGCGACTGTCGCGCTTGTGCACGGTGCCTCCCGCAGGTCGGCCGGGTGTCGTCGCCGCTCTCCCGGAAAGCTGCCCCACACCCGTTCGGGTAGTCGCGGGTCGCGACACATCGCCCCCTACCGATCCCGACCCGACCTGGATACCTACCCCGACCTGGATACCTACTCCGACTGCGATACCTACCCGAGCCGTGGGCCACCCGCGCCCCACCCCACCCCGACGCGACCCACCCCGAACCGACCCGATGGCAAACCCCCGTAGACACCAAGGAGAACCCCCCACACCCCCTGCGGAGTGGAATCGCCCGGTCGAGGCCCGGTGATCCCGGTCCGCGCAATATCCTCTCTGCACCACATCGGATCGACGAGCGAGCGGCGAGATGACACCGGATCAGGCCCCAGACGACCCCACCGGCTCTGCCGACCCGCTCTACGACCGGTTGCAGCACGAGGTCGCGCTGTTCGCGCGGCGCGCCGAGCAGACCCGGCTCGGCGCCGTCGGCGAACTGCGCAACTCCATGGACCGCGCCGCCTACCTGCTGCTCGGCCGGCTGGAGGCGGGCGGGCCGATGGGCGTCAAGGCGCTCGCGCAGGCCATGTCGATCGACTCCTCCACGGTCACCCGCCAGGTCACCCCGCTGGTCGAACAGGGCCTGGTGGACCGGGTGCCCAATCCCGACGACGGCCGCGCCGTCCTCCTCGAACTCTCCGCCGAGGGCCGGGATCGCCTGCACCAGGTCCGGCACGCCCGGCAGCGTCTGATGGCGGAGATCTGCGCGGGCTGGAGCCCGGACGACCGCGAGCGATTCACCGAACTGCTCACCCGGTTCAACGCGTCGATGGAGCGCCGGCAAAGCCGCAACCCGGCCGGCTCCTGAGCCGGTGAGCGGGCCCACCCACGGGCCCATCCACGGCCCCATCCACGGTTGGTGCGACACTCGGCATATGAGCAGCCCTGCCTCGGCCACGGTGACCCTGCACGACATCCGCATCGCCCGAAAGATGCTGGAAAGTGTCGTCCGCGAGACGCCGATGCGGCCATGTCGGGCGCTGACCGACCGGGTCGGCACCCCCGTGTACCTCAAGTGCGAGAACCTCCAGCGCACCGGGTCGTTCAAGATCCGCGGCGCCTACGTGCGGATCGCGGGCCTGTCCGAGGCCGAGCGGGCCCGCGGCGTGGTCGCGGCCAGCGCCGGGAACCACGCGCAGGGTGTCGCGCTCGCGGCCCGCACCCTGGGCGTGGCGTCCACGGTGTTCATGCCGGCCGGCGCGCCGCTGCCCAAGGTGGCCGCGACCCGCTCGTACGGCGCCGAGGTGATCCTCGGCGGGGACAACGTCGAACACGCGCTGGCCGCCGCACGCGCCTACGCCGACGAGACCGGCGCGGTGTTCATCCACCCGTTCGACCACCGCGACGTGGTGGCCGGCCAGGGCACCGTGGGCCTGGAGATCCTGGAGCAGTGCCCGGAGGTCAAGACCATCCTGGTGGGCACCGGCGGCGGTGGTCTGCTGGCCGGAATCTCCGTCGCGGTCAAGGCACTTCGCCCCGACGTCAAGGTCATCGGCGTACAGGCCGCGTCCGCCGCCGCCTACCCGCCCTCGCTCGCCGCCGGCGCGCCGGTGTCGTTGCCCTCGTTCGGCACGATGGCCGACGGGATCGCGGTCGGTCGGCCGGGCGAGGTCCCGTTCGCGCTGATCCGCGAGCAGGCCGACGGGATCCGTACGGTCGGCGAGGAGTCGTTGTCCCAGGCGTTGTTGTTGTGCATGGAGCGGGCCAAGCTGGTCGTCGAACCGGCCGGTGCCGCGTCGGTGGCGGCGCTGCTCGAGGTCGGCGAGCCGATCGAGGGCCCGGTGGTGGCGGTGCTCTCCGGCGGAAACGTCGATCCGCTGCTGATGTTGCGGGTGTTGCGGCACGGCCTGGCCTCGGCCGGTCGCTATCTCTCCCTGCGGGTCCGGATCCCGGACAGCCCCGGCGCCCTGGCCACGCTGCTCGGCCGACTCGCCGAGACCGACGCCAACATCGCCGCGGTGTCGCACGTACGCACCGACGCGACGCTGCGGGTCGGCGAGGCGGACGTGGACCTGCAGTTGGAGACCAAGGGCCGCAGCCACTGCGCGGCGGTGGTCGAGGCGCTGTACGGCGCGGGGTACACGGTCAGCAAGAGCTGAGCACGGCGCCGCCGGGGCCCGCCCGCGCCCCGGTGTCGGTGCCGTGTGCTTGGCTCGTTGTACAGCCATGCCCGCCCACGCGGTGAAAAGCGGTCGCTCGCCCGGCGTGTTCTGGCGCATGGTGGAGAGATCCGAATCGATCGGCCCGTCCCCCCTGCCCCACCCGCACGAGGAGTGATCCACCGACATGCAGGAAGCGATCGTCGCCGAAGGTCTCGTCAAGACCTTCGGCTCGGTCCGAGCGCTCGACGGCGTGGACGTGAGTGTGCCCACCGGCACCGTCCTGGGCCTGCTCGGACCGAACGGCGCAGGCAAGACGACATGTGTGCGCGTACTGACCACGCTGCTCAAGCCCGACTCCGGGCGAGCCGTGGTGGCCGGTCACGACGTGCTCAAGAACCCCAACGCGGTCCGCCGCTCGATCGGCCTGTCCGGCCAGTTCGCCGCCGTGGACGAATACCTGACGGGCCGGGAGAATCTCCGGATGGTCGGCGAGCTGTACCAGCTCAGCGGCCGCGACGCCAAGCGGCGGGCCGACGAACTGCTCGTCCAGTTCGACCTGGCCGACGCGGGCGACCGGCCCGCCAAGACCTACTCGGGTGGCATGCGCCGCCGGCTCGACCTGGCGGCGGCGCTCGTGGTCAGCCCGCCGGTGATGTTCATGGACGAGCCGACCACCGGCCTGGACCCGCGCAACCGGATGGCGCTGTGGCGGGTGATCGAGGAACTGGTCGCGGGTGGCACCACATTGCTGCTGACCACGCAGTATCTGGAGGAGGCCGACCACCTCGCGCACGACATCGCGGTGGTCGACCACGGCAAGGTGATCGCGCGCGGCACCGCCGATCAGCTCAAGGCCAGGGTCGGCGGCGAGCGGGTCGAGGTGGTCGTGCACGACGAGGAACGACTGGCCGACGCGAGCGAGTTGCTCACCGGGTTCGGCAAGGGCGAGTTGGGCGTGGTCAAGCTCCAGCGCCGGATCACCGTCCCGGTCACCGGCGGGGCCAAGCTGCTTGCCGAGATCATCCGCGAACTGGACTCGCGCGGCATCGAGATCGACGACATCGGGCTGCGCCGGCCCACCCTGGACGACGTGTTCATCGCACTCACCGGGCACGCCGCGGAGACCGAGATCGGCACCGGCGACAACGCCGACGCCGACGCCGACGAGGACAACGACCACGAAGACTCGAAGAGCGACGGCGCCAAGCGGGGCCGCGGCAAGGCGGTGAAGAAGTGACGGCCGTCCTGAGCAAACCCCCGATCGGCGCGCCCGTGGCCCGCAGCGGCCTGGCCCAGTCGGTGCGCGACTCGATCGTGATCACCCGGCGCAACCTGATCCGGATGATGCGCATCCCGGAGATGATCATCTTCGGGATGATCCAGCCGGTGATGTTCGTGCTGATGTTCGCGTACGTCTTCGGCGGCGCGATCGGCATCCCCGGCGTCGAGGACAAGACCGCGTATCGCGACTACGTGATGGCGGGCATCTTCGCGCAGACTGTCACCTTCGCCACGGCCGGCGCCGGCGCGGGCATCGCCGAGGACATGCACAAGGGCCTGATGGACCGGTTCCGCTCGCTGCCGATGTCGCGCGGCGCGGTGCTCACCGGGCGCACCATCGCCGACGCCGTGCAGACCGCGCTGACCATGGTGGTCATGGTGATCTGCGCGCTGATCGTCGGCTGGCGGATGCACGACGGAGTGCTCAAGGGGCTCGCCGGGCTCGCGCTGCTGCTGCTCCTGGGCTACGCGTTCTCCTGGATCGGCGCGCTGATCGGCTTGTCCGTACGCAGCCCGGAGGCGGCCACCTCGGGCGGGCTGATCTGGCTCTTCCCGCTGTCGTTCCTGTCCATCGCGTTCGCGCCGCCGACCACGCTGCCCTCGTTCCTCCAGCACATCGCCTACTGGAACCCGTTCAGCGCGACCGTGCAGGCGGCCCGCAAGTTGTTCGGCACGCCCGGCGCCGACGAGGTGTCGAACGCGTGGCCGATGCAACATCCGGTGCTCGCCTCGCTGCTGTGGTCGCTGCTGATCATCGTGGTCTTCCGGACCTGGGCGGTGCGCAAGTACCGCTCCGCGGTCTCCTGACCGCACCCGCCACCCGAAAAACACCACCGCACATGCGAGCGGCCCGGCCCCCACACGGGGAGCCGGGCCGGGTCGCGTCGGGGCTCAGCCCTTGTAGGGCTTGGCGTTCACGACCTCGACACTGGTGCTCTTGCCATTGGGCAGCGCGAAGGTGGCCTGGTGGCCGACCATCTTGCCGTTGATCGCCTTGCCCAGCGGGGACTGCGGCGAGTAGACCTCGATGTCGGTCACGGCGTCCTCGCGCGAACCGAGCAGGAAGGTGGTCGGGTCGTCCTGGTCGCCGTTGAAGACGACGGTCACGACCATGCCGGGCTCGACCACGCCGTCGTCCGCGGGGGCCTCGCCCACCTTGGCGTTCTGGAGCAGGCCGATGAGCTGGCGAATCCGCAGCTCCTGCTTGCCCTGCTCCTCCTTGGCCGCGTGGTAGCCCGCGTTCTCCTTGAGGTCGCCTTCCTGGCGGGCCTCTTCGATCTTCACGGCGATTTCGGCACGGGCGGGACCCGACAGGTGTTCCAGCTCGGCCTTGAGCCGGTCGTACGCCTCCTGGGTGAGCCAGGTGACGCTTTCGCTGGTCTGGGTCACGGGGTGCTCCTCGTAGGTCTGCGACAGGGGTTGCGTACACGGTGCGTACTGCGTACGAAAGGGGTACACGCGATCCCGCCGGCCGCCGCTCGGGGATCGGACGGTACGGGGGGTCACATATACCAGCGCCCCCTCACCGTCCGCGGTGTGAACACCTCGGGTCGTGAGGGGACGAAGCTTCGAGAGTAACAATCTCCCGACGTCTCGGGCAGTCACGCGCACCCGGGTGACGCGGGACACCGAACGGACCGGCGCACCGGCCCCGTCGGTCAACCGACGGAGTGGCAGTCCTCCAGTTCGGCGGTGTTCGGTTTGCCCGCCGTCTGGAGCGTCTCGGTCCGGTCGATGTGCTTGTCGCCCTTGGCGAACCGCAGTTCGCGGCGGCCCACCTCGGAGCCGTCCTTGTCGCGCGAACGCAACACGCAGACGGCCTCCTTGTCGGCGTCCTTGTGGATCTCGACCTCGGCCTCCACCGAGGAATCCGAGGTGACCCGAAAGCTCGGAATAGACCCGCGCACGCCGGGGTTCGCCCCATGGAGGCCGATCCACACCGTCCCGGCCACGAGCACGACCATGAAGACGGCGAACGCGATCTGCAGCTTCTTGCGATCGCTTCGGGTGGCGCCCTTGCCGTAACGGGTGACGGGCGTTGCGCTCACCGGGTCTCCTGGGGTCTCCTGCGGGAGCGCCCGGGTTTGCGTCCGGGCGAGATCTATCGGCCACTATATGTCCGGTGCAAGAGCGGCCTTCGACAGGTCCCGGCGGTCCGACCCGGCGGCTGGGACACGGGGCACGAAAGAGGAGCGACGTTCCGGTGAGTGACGATCGGCTGAGGCTGATGGCGGTGCACGCGCACCCCGACGACGAGTCGAGCAAGGGCGCGGCCACCATGGCGCGCTATGTCGCCGAGGGGGCCGAGGTCCTCGTGGCGACCTGCACCGGCGGCGAACGCGGCTCGGTGCTCAACCCCGCTCTCCAGGGCGACCCGGAGATCGAGGCGAACATCCACGAGGTGCGCCGCAAGGAGATGGACGCGGCGCGCGAGATTCTCGGCGTGCAACAGGCGTGGCTGGGCTGGGAGGACTCGGGGCTGCCCGAGGGCGATCCGCTGCCGCCGCTGCCGGACGGCTGCTTCGCGGTGCTGGACGTGGACAAGGCGGCCGAGCCGCTGGTGCGGCTGATCCGGGAATTCCGCCCGCACGTGATCACCACGTACGACGAGAACGGCGGCTATCCGCACCCGGACCACATCCAGACGCACAAGATCACCATGGTCGCGTTCGACGCGGCGGGTGACCCGGACGCGTATCCGGGCGCGGGCGAGCCGTGGCAGCCGCTGAAGTTGTACTACAACCAGGGCATCTCGCGGTCGCGCATCGAGGCATTGCACGAGGGCATGCTGGCTCGCGAGTTGGAGTCGCCGTACGGCGAATGGCTGGAGCGCTGGGGCGACCGCGAGGAGCGGAGCATCACCACACGCGTCCCGTGCGCCGACTGGTTCGAGACGCGGGACCGCGCGCTGATCGCGCATGCGACGCAGGTGGATCCGGACGGGTTCTGGTTCAAGGTGCCGCTGGCCGTACAACGTGAGGTGTGGCCCACGGAGGACTACGAGCTGGTGCGGTCGCTGGTGGACACCGATCTGCCGGAGGACGACCTGTTCGCGGGCGTGCGGGTCGGCGTGCGCCGGTAGGGGGTTTGGCCTCATGCGCCGGCCGGCCGGGCTGGATCGGCTCGGCCGGCGCGTTGTCGGCCTGCGCGTTGTCGGCCTGCGCCGGGTTGGCGGGCGCGGCCTGGCGGCCGACGCCGTCCTCAAGCGCCGGACGGGCTACTTGGCCTCAAACGCCGGCCGGGCTGGATTTTGCTCGGCTCGGTGCTGGTGGCTTGGCGTGCGGGGCTTGGCAAGCTGCCTGTCTTCGAGCGCCGGCCGGGGTGGACTTCGCTCGGCCACCGGCGTCTGTCGCCTCCCCAGCGCTTCGCCAGCGCCTCCCCAGTGCCGTGTCGAGCCTCGTGGAGAGGGGCCTCGGTGCATACCTTTCGCGGATCGGATGTCACTCTTGACCGCAACGGATTCCGATCCAGGAGGTAGGTCGTCATGACATCGCTCGCGGTTCAGCTCGCGGTCGAGGAGAGCAAGGTCACGCCCGGGCTGCTCGGGTTCGTGGTGGTGGCCGGGATCGCGGTGGCCACCTGGTTCCTGTTGAAGTCCATGAACCGCCAGCTCAAGCGGGTCGACTTCGAGCAGGACGGCAAGCCGGCCGAGGCGAAGCCGGTGCAGCGCACGGAAGACAACGGCGCGCCCGTGGCCTGATCGCCGAACCCGATCGGCCGGCGCGCGACGCGATCTCCGCGCCCGCCTTTGTAACGCGGCTCCACACGTGCGTGTGCGGTGCCGCGTTGGTGTTCTGCTCCCCGAGAAAAGTATAGTCTTAGCTATACTCGGCTGCATGGACAGCGAGTGGGAGATCCTCCTGGTCGACGAGGTGCGCGACTGGATCGAAGGCCTCGATGACCTGGCACACGCCCGGGTGGTGCAGGTGCTGGATGCCCGGGCGGAGGGGGCCCGGGACTCGGGCGGCCGTTGGTCGACACCATTCATGGCTCGTCGATGGCGAATCTGAAGGAACTGCGTCCCGGTACGGTGCGCATCTTGTTTGCCTTCGACCCGTGGCGTTGCAGCATTCTGCTGGTGGCAGGCGACAAGGCCGGGCGGTGGAACGAGTGGTACCGGCAAGCGATTCCGCTGGCCGAAGAGCGCTATGAGACCTACCTGAAGGAACGAGCCCAAGACGAAGGAGGACGATCGTGAGCGGCTACACGCGCTGGCAGGACATCCGCGCCGAGCATGTTGCCCGCGCCGGCGGCGAAGAGGCCGTGCGAGCGGGCAAGGAGGAGCTTCTCGCCGAGACGACCGGCCGCAGGTTGGCGGAACTGCGGCGAGCCCGAGGGCTGACCCAGCAGGAAGTGGCCGATCGTATGGGCGTCACCAAAGGGCGGGTGTCGCAAATCGAGCGGGGACACATCTCCGGCCAGGACGTCCTCGCCCGATTTGCCGTGGCTTTGGGCGGGCGTCTGCATCAGGCTATTTATTTCGACGATGGGGACATCGCGGCCATCGCCTGACAGCGCATGGTGGCGGAGCCGGGCGTCGTACGGCGCGCGGTGGGGTTGACGGGTCTTGCGGGCGTCGGCACGCAAGGATGGTGGCATGCCTAATCGCCTTGCCGGATCCACCTCGCCCTACCTTCTGCAACACGCTGACAACCCCGTCGACTGGTGGCCGTGGGGTGAGGAGGCGTTCGCGGAGGCCCGTCGCCGTGATGTGCCGATCCTGCTCAGCGTCGGGTACAGCGCGTGCCACTGGTGCCACGTGATGGCGCACGAGTCCTTCGAGGACGAGGCCACCGCCGCGATCGTCAACGCCAACTTCGTGGCGATCAAGGTCGACCGCGAGGAACGCCCGGATGTGGACGCGGTCTACATGGAGGCCACGGTCGCGATGAACCAGGGCCAGGGTGGCTGGCCGATGACCGTGTTCGCGACGCCCGATGGCGAGCCGTTCCACTGCGGGACGTACTACCCGAACGAGGCCCGGCACGGGATGCCCTCGTTCCGGCAGCTGATGCACGCGGTCAAGACGGCCTGGACCGACCGCAACGACGAGGTGCGTCGGGCCGGTCTGCAGATTGCCACGTCCCTGGCCGCCCCGCGTGAGTTGCACGTCGACGGTGCGGCGCCGACCGCCGAGGACCTGGCCGGCGCGTTGGAGTTGCTCGCGCGTGACTACGACACCGTGCACGGGGGCTTCGGCCACGCGCCCAAGTTCCCGCCGTCGATGGTGCTCGAGTTTCTGCTGCGCCACCATGCCCGGACCGGGTCCGAGCAGGCCCTGGAGCTTGCCCAGGAGACGTGTGAGGCGATGGCTCGGGGTGGTCTCTACGACCAGCTCGGGGGCGGGTTCGCGCGGTACTCGGTGGACGAGGCGTGGGTGGTGCCGCACTTCGAGAAGATGTTGTACGACAACGCCCAGCTGATTCGGGTCTACACCCACCTGTGGCGGGCCACCGGGAGTGAGTTCGCGCGTCGGATCGCGCTGGAGACGGCCGACTTCGTGGTTCGCGAACTGGGCACGCCCGAGGGCGCGTTCGCCTCCGCGCTGGACGCGGACAGCCTGGACGCGGACGGGCGGTCGGTGGAGGGGGCGTACTACGCCTGGACCCCGGCCGAGCTGGTCGAGGTGCTCGGGGCCGAGGACGGTGCGTGGGCGGCCGAGGTGTTCGCGGTGACCGAGGCGGGCACGTTCGAGCACGGCAAGTCGGTGCTGCAACTGCTCGACGATCCCGAGGACATCGAGCGACTGACCGACGTACGGGCGAAGTTGCTGGCCGCGCGGGAGTCGCGGGCCCGGCCGGGGCGGGACGACAAGGTGGTGGCCGCGTGGAACGGGCTGGCCATCGCGGCGCTGGCCGAGGCGGGCACGCTGTTCTCCCGCCCGGACCTGCTGGATGCCGCGCTCGCCGCCGCCGATCTGCTGCTCGCGGTGCATCTGGGCGGGGACGAGGACGACGAGCTGGGAGACCGCCTGGTGCGTACCTCGCGCGACGGGCGGCCGGGGCCGAACGCGGGTGTCCTGGAGGACTACGCGGATGTGGCCGAGGGTTTCCTGGCGTTGTACGCGGTCACCTCGGACGACGCGTGGTTGACCTTCGCCGGGGTGCTCGTGGACGTGGTGCTCGGGCATTTCGTGGCCGAGGACGGCGCGTTCTACGACACCGCCGACGACGCCGAGGTGCTGTTCCGTCGGCCGCAGGACCCCTCCGACGGGGTCACCCCGTCCGGCTGGACCGGCGCGGCCGGCGCGCTGCTCGGTTATGCGGCGCACCTGGGCTCGGCCGAGCACCGCGAGGCGGCCGGGCGCGCGCTCGGGCTGGTCCGGGTGCTGGCCGCGCAGGCGCCGCGCCAGGTCGGCTGGGGGCTGGCGGTGGCCGAGGCGTGGCTGGACGGCCCGCGCGAGATCGCCGTGGTCGGGCCGCGCGACCAGGACGCGACCTGGGCGCTCTACCTGACCGCGTTGATGTCCACCGCCCCCGGCGCGGTGGTGGCGATGGGCGACCCGACCGACGAACACCCGGTCCCGCTGCTCCGCGACCGCCCACTGGTGGACGGCCGCCCGGCGGCCTACGTATGCCGCCACTTCACCTGCGCCGCCCCGGTCACCGACCCCGAACAACTGGCAGACCAGGTATTGGCCAAGGCAGTGGCCCGAGCCTGACGCCGGGCGGGGGCAGCCGACCTGCCCCCGCCCCGACCACCCCGACCACCCCGACTGCCCCGACTGCCCCGGCGTCGGGCCCGGCGTCGCACCCAGCGCCCGCGACCCGTGCCCGAGGCCGTGCCCGAGGCCGGGGCCGTGCCCGGAGCGGTCGGCCTGCGCCTGACCCGTTTCGAAACGGGCGTGGGGTCGGCCCGTACCCAGCGCCCGCGGAGTGCCCGCGCCCACAACCCGTGCCCGCGCCCGCGACCCGGAGCGGTCGCCCCAAGCCCGACCGGCTCCGAAACGGGCGCGGAGGCCGCCCCGCACCCCGCACCACGCCCCCCACGCCCGGTGACACGCGCCCGTGGCTCCGGCCTGCCCACCGCTACTCCGCCGGGCCCCGTCATCAAGGCCGCACCCGCGCCCCGCCGCCATCATCGTCACGGGCTCTCCCGCAACCCCGTCTCCAGCTGCGCAAGCGCCCGGTCGACCAACTCCACCGGGTCCGCCACGCAGCCGCCCTCGGCCCAGGTCCGGAGTGCCTCGGACATTGCCGCGTTGATCGAGGCCGCGGCCACCCGGAGTTCGAAGTCGTGCGCCGGGCGGCCGGTGCGGGCCGCGTAGGCGGTCGCGATCAACGTCCAGGACTCCAACTGCTGTTCGTACGTGCGTCGACGCAGCGCCGGCACATTGAGCACCAGGGTCATCCGGGTCGCCATCTCCTCGCGGTCCTCCCGGATGATCTTGCGCATCGCGTCCATCACACCCGTGCGCACGATCCGGATCAGGCTGGTGCCCTCGGGCGCGGTGCGCAGGACCTCCACGAGCAGGGGGTCGTACTCGTCGGTGAGCACCACGTCCTCCTTGCTCGGGAAGTAGCGGAAGAACGTGCTGGGCGAGATCTCCGCGGCCTCGGCGATCTGATCCACGGTGGTCGCCTCGTAGCCGTGCTCGCGAAAGAGTCGATAGGCCTCGCGGCGGATCGCCTGACGGGTCTTGATCTTCTTGCGCTCGCGCAGCCCCACGGGGGCGACGGGCAGGTCAGGGATGGAGGACTCCTTCGCGGTCATGCTCCGATTCTCCCGGTACGGTCGGGTCGCCCGCAGACGCCGGGTCGCCGCCGGCGCGGCGGGGCAGGAAGGTCGCCACCGCGACGGTGAGCACCAGCGCAGCGACGCCGCAGATCAGCAGGCTCAGATTCATCCCGTGGACGAACGCCTCGCGGGCCGAGTCGAGCAGCGCCGGGTCCGCGCCGTGGCCCGCCACCTTGGCCGCGCCGCCGATCGAGTCGCGCGCGGCGCCCACGACCCGACCGGGCCGTCCGCTCGTGTCGAGCCGGTCCAGGTACGCGGAGGCGAGCACGCTGCCCAGGATCGCCACCCCGAGCGCGCCCGCCACCTGGCGCAGCGTCTGCACCAGGGCCGACCCCATCCCGGCCCGCTCCGGCGCCAGGTTGGCCATCACCGCGTCCATCGAGGGCACCAGCGACAGGCCGATGCCCAGGCCGGTCACGGTCAGCCAGCAGGCCGTCCACCCGTATCCGTCGTGCACCGAGCCGGCCGCGCCCATCAGCAGCCCCGTGCCGAGCACGAGCAGTCCGCTCGGGATGACCACCTTGTAGCCGAACCTGGGCACGAGCCTGTCGCCGGAAAGCGCCGTCACGAACAGCCCGCCCAGCAGCGGCAGCAGCCGCAGTCCGGTGCCGAGCGCGTTGTGCCCGTCCACGCTCTGGAACCGCTGCGGGATCAGGAACAACACGCCGGCCATCGCGAAGGACGGCACCAGCGCGGCGACCGTGCCCCACAGGAAGTTGCGGTCGTGGAAGAGCCGGAAGTCGATCATCGGCTGCCGGGCCCTGGTCTCGCGCACCGCCAGGCCCACGATGAGCAGCCCCGCCGCGCCGAACAACGCGAGTACGCGGGCGTCGCTCCAGCCCCACTCGGGCGCCTCGATCAGCGCGAAGATCAGCGTGGTCAGTCCCGTGACGACCAGGGTGGTGACCGCGATGTCCACCTTGGGCGCGTCGGCCGAGCGGGACACCGGGAGCAGGACTGTGCATACGAGCAGGGCCAGCGCGACCATCGGGATGTTGATCAGGAACACCGAGCCCCACCAGAAGTGCTCGAGCAGCAGCCCGCCCAGGATCGGGCCGAGCGGGATGCCGAGCGCCGTGCTCGCGGCCCAGACCGAGATCGCCTTGCCGCGCTCGGCGGCCGGAAAGAGCGAGGGCAGGATGGACAACGACAGCGGCATGATGAACGCCCCGCCGACGCCCATCAGCGCACGGGCGGCGATCACCCCCTCGACCGAGCCGACCAGCGCGCCGACCACCGAGCCGACGCCGAATATGGCGAGCCCCACGAGCAGGAAGCGCCGCCTTCCGTAGCGGTCGCCGATCAGTCCGGCCGGGAGCATCAGCGCCGCGAACACCACGATGTACGAGTCGGCGATCCACTGCAGATCGCCCGTGCTAGCGCCGAGTTGATCGCTCATCGTCGGCATCGCCACGTTGATGATCGTGGTGTCCAGGCCGACCACGAGCAGCCCGATCACCAGCGCGCCCAACGCCCACCACCGCCTCGGGTCGGGCGGCCCCTCGGCCTTTGTCGTCCGGTCCGGACCAGGCTTCGTCGCGTCCATGACATACCCCTTCGATTGAGTGTCTCTGCCTTATGACAGTAACTCTCAAAATCGACCGACCGTCAGGATTCTCGGCAAAGAGCAGCCCAAGCTCGGGGGAAAACCCGGAAAAGCCCGAAGGCCCGCAACTCCGAACGGAGCTGCGGGCCTTCGGGCCGAGGAGTGTGGTCGGTCAGCCGAGTGCGACCAACGCGACGGCGACGAAGTGGCTCGCGAAGGCGAGCAGTGTGAAGGCGTGGAAGACCTCGTGGAAGCCGAACCACTGCGGCGACGGGTTGGGCCGTTTGATCCCGTAGACCACCGCGCCGAGGCTGTAGAGCACGCCGCCGACGATCACCAGGACCACCACCGCGACGCCGCCCTGGCGCATGAACTCGGGCAGATAGAACACCGCCGCCCAGCCCAGCGCGACATAGATCGGGGTGTAGAGCCAGCGCGGCGCGCCGATCCAGAACACCCGAAAACCGATCCCGGCGAGCGCCCCGATCCACACCACCCACAGCAGGATTTGGTCGCTTTTGCCCAGCAAAAGGATGGTCAACGGGGTGTACGTGCCCGCGATGATCAAGAAGATGTTGGCGTGATCGAGCCGGCGCAACACCGCCTCGCCGCGCGGCCCCCAGTTGCCGCGGTGGTAGACCCCGGAGGTGCCGAAAAGCATCGCCGCGGTCAGCGCGAACACCCCGCACGCGATGCGGGATTTGGTGTCCCCGGCCAGGGCGACCAGAACGATGCCCGCGGCCACCGCGAGGGGAAAGGTCCCCGCGTGGATCCATCCGCGCAGCCTGGGTTTGATGGGCGACAAGGGCGCCTTGAAGCCGTGCGCGTCCACACTCATGAGCCCGAGTGTACTTACGCCCACGTAAGTTACTGGTAAGTACAAAGTGAGACGCATCACGGGAGATCTTGTCCCGGAGGGGCGCGAAACCGCACGTCTTTGGGGTTTTCGGTCCGGTACGGGGCACAACTTCCAGGTGGGGCCCGGTCCCGGGCGGTGCTGCGTTCGACCGACCGGATAAAATCCCCGCAACCCTCAACCCGACGCCGGGGACTCGCCGTCCCGGGCGCGAAATGGAGCGATCGTGGCCAACGAGGTCCCGACGAAACACAGGCAGCTGCTCGACTGGGTGAGCGAGATCGCCCAGCTGACTCAGCCCGACCGAATCGAATGGTGTGACGGTTCGGAAGAGGAGTACCAGCGCCTCGCCGACCTCCTCGTCGAGAAGGGCACCTTCCGCAAGCTCGACGAAAACAAGCGCCCCAACAGCTACTACGCGACCTCCGACCCTCGGGATGTCGCGCGCGTCGAGGACCGGACCTACATCTGCTCCGAAAAGGAGGAGGACGCGGGTCCGACCAACAACTGGATAGCCCCGGCCGAGATGCGCACCAGGCTCGGCGGCCTGTTCGCCGGCTCGATGCGTGGCCGCACGATGTATGTGGTGCCGTTCTGCATGGGTCCGGTCGGTTCGCCGCTGTCCGCCTACGGCGTCGAGATCACCGACTCCGCCTACGTCGCGGTCTCCATGCGCACGATGACCCGGATGGGTCAGCCGGTGCTCGATTTCCTGGGCACCGACGGCGAGTTCGTCAAGGCCGTGCACACCGTCGGGGCACCGCTCGCCGAGGGCGAGGCGGACGTGCCGTGGCCGTGCAACAGCGAGAAGTACATCACCCACTTCCCCGAGGACCGGGAGATCTGGTCCTACGGCTCGGGCTACGGCGGCAACGCCCTGCTCGGGAAGAAGTGCTACGCGCTGCGCATAGCCTCGGTGATGGCGCGTGACGAGGGCTGGATGGCCGAGCACATGCTGATCCTGAAGCTCACGCCTCCCTCGGGCGCCGAGCCGAAGTTCATCGCCGCCGCCTTCCCGTCCGCGTGTGGCAAGACCAACCTGGCGATGCTCCAGCCGACCATCCCGGGCTGGACGGTGGAGACCGTCGGCGACGACATCGCCTGGATGCGCTTCGGCGAGGACGGCCGGCTCTACGCGATCAACCCCGAGGCGGGCTTCTTCGGGGTGGCGCCGGGCACCGGCGAGCACACCAACGCCAACGCGATGAAGACCATGTGGGGCAACTCGGTCTTCACCAACGTCGCGCTCACCGACGACAACGACGTCTGGTGGGAGGGCATGACGGAGGAACCGCCCGCGCACCTGATCGACTGGAAGGGCAACGACTGGACTCCGGACTCGGAGACCCCCGCCGCCCACCCCAACGCGCGGTTCACCGTCCCGGCCGCGCAGTGCCCGACCATCGCGCCCGAGTGGGAGGACCCGAAGGGGGTGCCGATCTCGGCGATCCTCTTCGGCGGCCGGCGGGCCAGCGCGGTGCCGCTGGTCACCGAGTCCTTCGACTGGCAGCACGGCGTCTTCCTCGGCGCGAACGTCGCCTCGGAGAAGACCGCCGCCGCCGAGGGCACGGTGGGCGAGTTGCGCCGCGACCCGTTCGCCATGCTGCCGTTCTGCGGCTACAACATGGGCGACTACATGGCGCACTGGCTGGACATCGGCAAGGCCACCTCGGCCGACAAGCTGCCGAAGATCTACTACGTGAACTGGTTCCGCAAGGACGCGGACGGCAAGTTCGTCTGGCCGGGCTTCGGCGAGAACAGCCGGGTGCTCAAGTGGATCGTCGAGCGCCTGGAAGGACTCGCCGACGGCGTGGACTCCCCGATCGGCGTACTGCCCACCCGCGAGTCCCTGGACCTGAAGGGCCTCGACCTCACCGACGCGGAACTCGACCTGCTGCTGACGGTGGACCGGGAGATCTGGAAGCAGGAGGCCGGGCTGGTTCCCGAGCACCTGGAGAAGTTCGGCTCGCACACCCCGCAGGGGCTGTGGGACGAGTACAACAAGCTGGTCGCACGACTCGCCGGCTGAGCTGACTCGACGTCAAAATACCGGTACGCTCCGGGCCCGGCGGGATCCCTTCCCGTCGGGCCCTCGGCGTTTCGACCGGATTCCCGCCGCGCCGGATCCGCGCCGGACCGCACCCGGTCGCCGGCTTCGGGGCGAACGCGCGGCAATCGCGACACGCCGCCGCGAAGCCGACCTTCACCGCATCTTCACGCCCGTCCTCCGCCGCGTGTGACATCGAGGGGCGTCGGACGGGAGTAGGGTTTTCGGCGCGGGTGATCACGGACGGAGGAGCAGGTGGACATGGGCCTGCGGGACCTCGCATACGGCGCGTACGGCAAGCACATCGAGGCGTCGCTCGACCGTACGGTGATACCGCGTCACGTCGGCGTCATCCTGGACGGCAACCGCCGCTGGGCGAAGGCGTACGGCGCACAAGTGGCCGAGGGACACCGCAAGGGTGCCGACAAGATCCACGAACTGCTCACCTGGTGCGAAGAGGTCGGCGTCGAGGTGGTCACCCTGTGGCTGCTGTCCACCGACAACCTCAATCGGCCGCCCGACGAGCTGGCCGACCTGATGGGGATCATCGAGAACGCGGTCGGCGACCTGGCCGCCGCGCGCCGCTGGCGGGTGCACCCGGTCGGCGCACTCGACCTGTTGCCCGTACACACGCGCGAGGTGCTCAAGCGCTCCGAGGCCGAGACCGCGGACCTGACCGGGGTGTTCGTCAACGTCGCGGTCGGCTACGGCGGCCGGCACGAGATCGCCGACGCGGTCCGCTCGTTGCTTCAGGAGCACGCCGGCAAGGGCACCTCGATCGAGGAACTGGCCGAAGTGCTCGACGTCGAGCACATCGCCGAACACCTCTACACCCGCGGCCAGCCCGATCCCGACCTGGTCATCCGAACGTCGGGTGAACAGCGGCTGTCCGGTTTCCTGCTGTGGCAGAGCGCGCATTCGGAGTTCTACTTCTGCGAGGCCTTCTGGCCGGACTTCCGCAAGGTCGACTTTCTCCGGGCGCTGCGCGACTACTCCGCCCGGCACCGCCGCTACGGCGCCTGACGCCTCGTCAGCCGGCTTGTCCGGACCCGGCGTTCCACCGGTGTGTGATCATCCGGTTTGTGTTGGAGGGGCCCCGGACGGGAATAACCCCGTCGGGCCGGCGCACATCATGTGGGCCGGTGCGATATGTGGGTGACACCCCGTCACCTGCCCGGGAGGCCCTTCCGTGCACTTCAAGCTCCACTGTTCACGGCGACAGGAGGGCCGGGCACCCGGCCTTCGGGCCGGGGCCCGGACTCCGAGCGATCAGGGCGCACGGTGCGCGTGCCCTGAGAGGGGGCGAGGCACTCCGTGGCCACGATCCAACGCCGTGCTCCGCAGCACCGGACGTATGTCCTCGACACCAGCGTGCTCCTGGCCGATCCGTCGGCGCTCTTGAAGTTCGACGAGCACGAGGTGGTTCTGCCCGTCGTCGTGATCACCGAGTTGGAGGCCAAGCGGCACCACCCGGAACTGGGCTACTTCGCCCGACACGCGCTGCGGATGCTGGACGAGTTGCGCACGCAGTACGGGCGCCTGGACGCGCCCGTGCCGATCGGGGAAGCCGGCGGCACCCTGCGGGTGGAGCTCAATCACATCGACGCGACCGTATTGCCGCCCGGATTCCGGCTGGGCGACAACGACTCGCGAATCCTGGCGGTGGCCAGGCACCTCATGGCCGAGGGGCACGATGTGACGCTGGTATCCAAGGACGTGCCGATGCGGGTCAAGGCCTCCGCGGTGGGGCTGAGCGCGGAGGAATACCGCGCCGAACTGGTGAACACCTCCGGCTGGACGGGGATGGCCGAACTCACGGTCGACTCGGCCGACATCGACGCCCTCTTCGAACACGACCGCACCCACATCGAGCAGGCCGTCGACCTGCCCTGCCACACCGGCCTGGTCCTGGTCTCCGAGCGCGGCAAGGCGCTCGGCCGGGTCACCGCCGACAAGCGGGTCCGGCTGGTGCGCGGCGATCGCGACGTGTTCGGCCTGCACGGCCGCAGTGCCGAGCAGCGGATAGCGCTGGATCTGTTGCTCGACCCGGAGATCGGCATCGTCTCGATGGGCGGCCGGGCCGGCACCGGCAAGTCGGCGCTGGCCATGTGCGCCGGCCTGGAGGCGGTCCTGGAGCGCAACCAGCACCGCAAGGTGATGGTCTTCCGGCCCCTCTACGCGGTCGGCGGCCAGGAGTTGGGCTACCTGCCCGGCACCGAGAACGAGAAGATGAGCCCCTGGGCCCAGGCGGTCTTCGACACGCTCTCCGCGGTCACCACGGCCGATGTGATCGAAGAAGTGGTCGCGCGCGGGATGTTGGAGGTGCTGCCGCTCACCCACATCCGCGGTCGGTCGTTGCACGACGCGTTCGTGATCGTCGACGAGGCGCAGTCCCTGGAGCGCAATGTACTGCTGACCGTGTTGTCGCGGATCGGCAGCAACTCGCGGGTGGTGCTCACCCACGATGTCGCGCAGCGGGACAATCTTCGGGTCGGCAGGCACGACGGAGTGGTCGCGGTGGTGGAAAAGCTCAAGGGGCATCCGCTGTTCGCGCACGTGACGCTGACCCGGTCCGAGCGGTCGCCGATCGCGGCCCTGGTGACCGAGATGCTGGAGGACCTGCCGGGCTGACGGATGCCTGGTGAGCGGACGTGCGGGGGAGTGCTCGGCGAATCCCGTGGGCGCACCTCGTAGGCGACCCCGCCGTCGATGTCTCGACTGCTTCGAGATGTCGGCGGCGGGGTTTTGCCGTGTTTGCCGTGTCCGCATATTCCGGGTGGAAACGGTCTGTGTGGGAAATGGAAAAGGCTTGGCGATTGTGGGAGTTGTGATGTTCGCCACGCCCGTGGAAATTGCTTCCGAATGTTTGGCTGAGGCAGGCTGCTGGACTTGTAGGACCTCCGCGTACAGCGCCGCCCGACAACTCGACACTTGAGTCGCTGTACGCCGCCCATTGCCCGCGCCGGGAAAACCACCGGCCGCGCCGCACGGGCCGAAGCGCTCTCGCCGAGGGACGCGGGAAGACCGGGGGTTGGACTCGTACGCCGCGTTCGCGCGGTGCGCGCCTGTCGGAAGGAACGTGTGTGAGCCGGATCTCGGTTCGGGGGATAGCCGTGGCATCCGCCACCGCTGTCACGGCCGTTGGCGCCGTGGTCGGATTCAGTGGCACGGGCGTTTCCGCGTCCGCCGACGCCCAGACGGTAGACGAAGCGAGCAGCACGAAGCTTCTCGAGGTTCCGGCGGCCCCGCAGGCGCAGGAACTGAGCACGGGGATCACCCACCAGGCCGACGCGCAGACCGCCGCCTACGACGAGGCGCAGCGGGTCCAGGCCGAGGAGGCCGCGAAGGTCAAGGCCGAGAAGGAAGCCGCGGACAAGGCCGCTGCGGACAAGGCCGCGGCCGACAAGGTCGCCGCCGACAAAGCGGCTGCGGACAAGGCTGCCGCGGACAAGGCGGCTGCCGACAAGGCCAAGGAGCGCGCGTCCCGTTCGGACACCCGCGGCGCGGTGGAGAAGGTGTCGGCGTCCGCCGCCGACGCGCAGGCCATCGCCAAGTCGATGATGAGCTCGACCCAGTACCAGTGCTTCAGCAACATCGTCGAGCGCGAGAGCGGTTGGCGGGTCGACGCCACGAACTCCTCGTCCGGTGCGTACGGTCTGGTGCAGTCGCTGCCCGCGAGCAAGATGGCCTCGGCCGGCTCCGACTGGCGGACCAACCCGGCGACCCAGATCAAGTGGGGCCTGGGCTACATGAACAGCACCTACGGCAGCCCGTGTGGCGCGTGGTCGTTCTGGCAGAGCCACCAGTGGTACTGAGTTCTTCGTACTGAGCTCTTCGTACTGAGCTCTTCGTACTGAGTTCTTCCTTGGCTTCGGGCCGAGCCTTCTTGGTCTCCCCGGCTTCGAATCGAGCCCCGCACGCGGCGACGCGGTGCGGGGCTCGGTCGTTTGGCGCTCCTGTCGCGCCTGTTGAGTTCGTCGCGTCGGTCGGATCCGCCGTCAGATCCGCTCGATGATCGTGCCGGACGCGTTGGCGCCGCCCGCGCACATCGTCACGAGCGCAAACTGCCGGTCGGTGCGTTCCAGTTCGTAGAGCGCGGTGGTCAGCAGTCGGCCGCCGGTGGAGCCGACCGGGTGGCCCAGCGCGATCGCGCCGCCGTTGACGTTGACCCGGTCCAGGTCGGCCTTCTGTACCTGGGCCCAGGACAGCACCACGGACGCGAACGCCTCGTTGACCTCGAACAGGTCGATGTCGGACATCGACATCCCCGAGCGGGCGAACAGCCGCGCGGTCGCGTCGTTGGGGCCGTCCAGGTGGTAGTGCGGGTCGGCGCCGACCATCGCCTGCGCAATGATCCGCGCGCGCGGACGCAGGCCGAGTGCGCGGGCCTTGTCCTCGTCCATGATCAGCAGCGCGGCGGCGCCGTCGGAGATCTGCGACGAGTTGCCGGCGGTGTGGATGCCGTCGGGCAGCACCGGCTTGAGCCGGGTCAGGCTCTCGATGGTGGTGTCCCGCAGCCCCTGGTCGCGGTCGACCAGGACACTCTCCCCGGTGGGCTTGCCCTCGGCGTCCAGTACGGGCGCCCGGACCGGGATCACCTGCGAGGTGAACCGGCCCTCGTCCCACGCCCGTTTGGCGTTGGCCTGCGAGCGGACCCCCAGCGCGTCCACGTCGGCGCGGGTGATGCCGCGGTTGCGGGCGATCCGTTCGGCGGCGGTGAACTGGTCGGGCAGGTCGACCGCCCAGTCCTCCGGCTTGGACTTCTGGCCCGGCTTGGCGGTGTGCCCGAGCGGGTTGCGGCTCATCGACTCGATGCCGCATGCAACTCCCGCATCGATGGCGCCGGTCGCGATCAACCCGGCGATCAGGTGCACCGACTGCTGGGCCGAGCCGCACTGGCAGTCGATCGTGGTGCCCCCGGTGCGGTGCGGCAGGCCGGCGTAGAGCCACGCGTGCTTGACGATGTCGCCGGACTGCTCGCCGGCCTGGGTGACACAACCGCCGATCACCTGGTCGATCAGCTCGGGGTCGATCCCGGCCCGCTCGATCAGCCCGCGTTGCACGGCCGAGAGCAGTTGCACGGGGTGCAGGCCGGCGAGCCGGCCGTTGCGCTTGCCGATCGGGGTGCGCACGGCTTCGACGATGACGGGGTTGCCCATGGGGTCGCTCCTAGCGAGTCCTGAGTGGCCGGTCCTCGGGGCCGGGCCACGGGTGGCGACGCGTTGGTGTCGCGGTGATGTGGCGCTGAAGTCGCGTTGATGTCGCGCTGATGTCGCAGTGATCCAGCCTGAGTTCAACCTGAGTTCAGCCTGCCTCAGGTGTATGACTAAGTCAAGGATATGGTGGTTGCGGGTGGGAGTGATGGGGCTGAAAGGGACTACCGGAACGTGAGATTCCGCATGGGATTCCCAGGCGTACTACGCTTGCCCCGTGTTGAGCGATCGAGCGGGTGCGGAGCGTCACATCAAGCCGCGAGCGGATCGACGCGCGGAGATCATCAGACACGCCTGTGCGCTGTTCGCCAAACGGGGCTACGGCGGCACCACGGTGCGGCAGATCGCCGAGTCCGCCGACATGCTCTCGGGCAGCCTCTACCACCATTTCCCGTCCAAGGAAGCGATGTTGCTCGAGGTCCTGGACGGCTTCTTCGCCGACATCATGACCCGCCAGCGGGCCACGGTCGAGCGCGGCGACGACCCGATCGACACGCTGCGCGGGCTGCTGCGGGACAGCCTGGAGGTGATCGGGAACAGCCCGGACGCGGCGATCGTGGTGGTCGGCGAATCCCGCCGGCTCTCCGGCAGCGAGGGCTTCGTCTGGTTGTCCGAGCGCACCGTCGAGGCGTCCACGCTGTGGGGCCGGGTGCTCCGCCGGGGCGTCGAGGACGGCAGCCTGCGCCGCGACCTGCATCCCGTACTGCTGTCCCTGATGTTGCAGTCGGCGGTGTGGGGGATGGCCCAGTGGTACCGGCCCAACGGCCGCTACGACCCGGACGCGGCGGCCGGGCGCCTGGTGGACCTGTTCGTGCGCGGCATCGTGCTCCCCGGGCGCTACGCGTCGCAGCGGATCTGCAACCTGCTGGGCCCGGCTCGCGACGCGCCGCCGACGTTGCGCCGGGTCGGGCCGGTCGAGGACGTCCGGGTCGAGGCCGAGCGGCGGATGGCCGAGGCGCCGCGCCGGACCGACGCGCGCACCCGGATCCGGATCGCCTCGAACCTGCTGTTCGAACAGGACGGCTACGCGGGGACCACGGTGCGCCGGATCGCCGACCTGGCCGGTGTGCCGGTGGGCAGCCTCGCGCATCACATCGGCTCCAAGGAGCAGTTGCTGGACGAGCTGCTCGGCGAGTTCCTCTGCGATCTGCGCACCGCCTTCGACAAGGACGCCGCCGGGCAGCCGGAACCGGTGGACCGGTTGGCCGGGTTGATCGGGCGGACCGTGGAGGCGCACGCCTACCACGGCGTGTCCACGGTCCTGGCGATAAACGAGGTACGCGGCGACGAACTCCCGGCGAGCCGACTGGCCGCCCAGCGGGCCAAGGTCTCCGACACCTGGACCCGGGCGCTGGCGGCGGGCATTCGGGCCGGGGACTTCCATCCGGACCTGGATCCGCTGTTCACTCAGCGGGTGTTGCGTACCGCGATCTCGACCGGGAGCCGGATCCATCGCGGGATGGGGGTGCGCGACGCGGTGGGGCTCTACCGCGAGGTCGCGCTGGTGGGGATGCGGGCGGCGTGAGGGTGCGGCGAGGCGGGGCGGCGATTTGGGGGCGTGCGGGTCGCGTGGGTGCGATGCGGAGTGGGTCGGCGGTTGCGGGGCGGGCGGGCCGCGCGGGTGCGCCGCGAGGTGGGCCGGGGACTCCGGGGCGGGCCGGGGGAGTTCGGCCGCGGCGGCGGGTGGGCCGGGTGCGTTGGGCGGCGCGGTGGTGCCGGGCCACGTGGGGTCGGTGGGCGATCCGGTGCCGGTGGACGATCCGGTCCCGGCAGGTGAGTTGGTCGTCGCGGCCGGGGCGGTGAGCGGGGTTCGGGCACAACGCGAGAGCCCGCCCCCGGGTGGTGGGGACGGGCTCTCGTGAGGTTGTTCGCCGGTGGGCGAGGTCAGGGCGTGCTCAGCCCTGCGCCCGGCCCGGCTCAGCCCTGTTCAGCTCTGTTCGGTCTCCAGCGTGACGCCGACCGCGTGGATCACGGCGGCGATCTTGATCGCCTCCTGGATCGTCTCGCGGGGCACGCCCTCCTTGCGCAGGACCTGCTCGTGCGACTCCAGGCACCGACCGCAACCGTTGATCGCCGAGACGGCGAGCGACCACAGTTCGAAGTCGGCCTTCGGCGCACCCGGGTTGGCCATGATGTTCATCCGCAGCCCGGCGCGCAGGTTGCCGTACTCCGGGTCGCCGATGAGGTGCATCGACCGGTAGTAGATGTTGTTCATCGCCATGACCGCGGCGGCGGCCTTCGCGGCGTTGAACGCCTCGGCGGACAACCGGCTCTTGGCCTCCGGCTCCAGCTCGGCGAGCACCTTTTGGCTACGCGTGGCGATCGCGCACACCAGCACGGTGCCCCAGAGCGTCTGCTCGGGCAGCTTCGAGTTGCCGACCACCGAACCCAGGTTGAGCTTGAGGTCCTTGGCGTATTCGGGCAGTGCGGCCTTCAGTACGTCGAGACCCATGGATCAGGCGCTCATCAGCGCGGCGGCGTCGAGGGTCTCGCCGCCCTTCTGCCAGTTGCACGGGCACAGCTCGTCGGTCTGCAGCGCGTCCAGGACCCGCAGCACCTCGTCGGGGTTGCGGCCCACGGAGCCCGCGGTGACCATGACGAACTGGATCTCGTTGTTCGGGTCGATGATGAAGACCGCGCGGTCCGCGACACCGTCGGCGTTGAGCACACCGGCGGCCGAGGACAGCTCGCGCTTGAGGTCCGACAACATCGGGAACGGCAGGTCGGTCAGGTCCGGGTGGTCCTTGCGCCAGGCCAGGTGCACGAACTCGGAGTCCACGGACACACCGAGCAGCTGCGCGTCGCGGTCCTGGAAGTCCTCGTTGAGCCGGCCGAACGCGGCGATCTCGGTCGGGCATACGAAGGTGAAGTCCTTCGGCCAGAAGAACACCACGCGCCACTTGCCGTCGTACGACTTGTTGGTGATCTGCTCGAAGGCCTTGTCCGCCTCCAGCGACACGACGCCGGTGAGGTCGTACTCGGGGAACTGGTTACCGACAGTAAGCACTGGGTCTCCTCCGTGCGGGGGCCGAGAGGGCAGGATCACCATCCCGGTTGGACGTACGCGAGCAACCGTGTCACAGTCCAACTGATCGGGGAAATAAGACTTCGATCATGAACTGATAGGCATGGGCTATCAGTGCATCCGGGATCGAGCCACACCGGCCCGACCCGGCTGGATCACGCCGGCTGGATCGCGCCGAGCAGGACCGACCACGATGCCGGCTCGACGGCGAGGTGGCCGACATGGGGGTCCGCGTCGATGCGATTACGTAGTGTTACTTTCGCTGGGCGCATGATATCCTGCGTCCAATGAAAGTGTTGCCGAGTCTGCTTCCGATACTGCGATCGCAACTGCAAGGCGAGTTGCTCGCACTCGTGCTCCTGCACCCGGAACGCGAGTACACCGTCACCGAGTTGGCCACCGACCTCGCGGTGTCCGCTACGGCGGTTCTGCGAGAGGTTGTCCGGTTGGTCGATGGTGGCATCCTGTCCGATCGGCGATTGGGACGCAGTCGCCTCGTCAGGGCCCGCACGGACACGCCGTTGTTTCACCCGTTGAGCGATCTCATAGCCGCTTCCTTCGGCCCGATGCCGCTGCTCACCGAGACGTTGGCGGGCCTCGATGGCGTACGGCAGGCATATATCTACGGCTCTTGGGCCGCGCGATACAAGGGCGAGCCGGGTCCGCCACCCGCCGATGTCGACGTCCTGGTCGTGGGTGATCCCGACGCCGATGCGCTCTTCGACCTCGCCGAAGAGGTCTCCCGCCGGCTGCATCGGGAGGTCAACATCCATCGGGTTTCCGTCGCGTCGTGGGAGGCGCGTACGGACGACCCGTTCCTCACCAGCGTTCGCGAACGCCCGCTGGTCCGGTTGAACTTGGCCCCGGAGGCCCCGTGACACGTTGGAATCAAGGGCGGTCGACCGTCGACGCCCTTATCGGAAGTGGCGAACTGGAACGTGTGCCAGCCTCCCAGGAGGCCGCCGAGGCGGAGCTTGCCCGGGCGCGTACCCATGTCCGGTCCGCACGGCAGTTGTCGGCCACGGACCCGGAGGGCGCGTACACGTTGGCCTATGACGCCGCGCGCAGGGCACTGGCCGCGGTTTTGCAGAATCAGGGACTGCGTGCCACCAGTCGTGGGGGTCATGCCGTCATCTACGAGGCCCTCCGTGCACAACTTGATCCGCCGCTCGGAGCCGTGCTGCGGCCTTTCAGCCGTATGCGCGCCCGGCGCAACGAAGTCGAATACCGGTCCTCGGAGGCTCCCGCAGTCACCCCGGAGGAGGTGGCAGCCGACTTGACGAAGGTGGAGGCACTCGTGGACCTCGCGGAAAAGGCGATCCCGAACATGCCGCGCTACTGAGGCCGGATTGCCTGCTCAGGCTTCCCAAGGATCCCGACTGCCGCGCTGCGTCGGCCGGGCCCGCCGTGATCGTCCACCTGGTCGGCTCTGGCGTTGCCTCCCTTGACTGGCGTCGGCCCCGGGGTGTCGGTGGGTGCCGCTACCGTCCCTCGGATGAGTATCGAACCGACCCGCGGCGGCGGGGCCGAGGTCCGGGTCAACCTGTCTCCGGAGGCGGTGGAGCGGGTGCGGGCGTTGATCGGACTCGGGCTCGCCGCGTCGATCGAGGACTACGTGGCCGACTCGGTCCGCAACCGCCTTGCCGGGTTCCAGGACCTCGCCGGCGAATCCGCCCGCCGGCCCGACGGCGACCCGAGGGAATGGGTGGTGCCGGGTCGCCACGCATAGTCGGCGAATGGCCCTGCGTTGCGGGGACGATCCGGCTTCGTCGTGGGTCAACTCGCCGTTTGCCAGCGCACTTTGACGCTGGAGAGGGGCACCGTTGCCGACGCGGTCGGGCTGCTTGTAGCACCTTGTGTCAACGAAGGTGGGCCCTGTCGGCGGCAGGGCCCGCTGTTCACCAAGGTTGTTCGGCGGATCAGGCGGTCTTGATGGAACCGATCAAGGCTGACCACGATGCGGGTTCGATGGTGATGTGGCCGACGGTGAGGTCCTTGGAGTCGCGGGTACCAACGACGCCATCGAATGGCGCCACCTCGACGCATTCTTGGCCGCTCTGGCCGCTGTAGCTCGACTTCCGCCAACCGGAGGACTGAGGACGCGCCTTGTTCATGTGCTCTCCAAGAGGTCTCGCAGCAGCCGTTGCGAACGCGAGGGGGAAAGAGCCTCGGCTCGCAACAGATCGTATCGACGCTGCATCTCTGCGACTACGTGGCCTTCGGTGATCATCTGGCCCTCGACCATGCCGTCTGCTGCGTAAGCGCACTCACCGCGGCCGGGAATCGAGAGCAGGACGAATGGGCCATCCATGCAAGGGTGCAAGCCGCAGTCCATCGGGACCACTTCGAGCACTACGTTCGACAACTCGCCTACCTCCAGCAAGTGCGCGAGCTGCGGCCCGGCTACCTGTGGATCATGCTTCAGGCGGAGGAGGGCGGCCTCGTCGACAGCGGCCCAGTATTGCGGCGCATCCGTCTTGGTCAGCAGGCGCTTTCGCTTGAGTCGCCGTGCAACCCCGGACTCGATGGCCGCCGGCGGAAACCTGGCCTTGTGCAGGAGGGCCCGGATGTACTCCTCGCACTGGAGCAGCCCGGGGATGGCCTGTGGCTGGAAGGTACGGATGCGGGACGCCTGCCGTTCGGACTCCGCGAAGGTCTCGAACCAGCCCTGCCCTTCCGCCAGGCGATACGCATGGAAGGCAGTGGCGATCAATAGACCTGTTCCGCCGAGGGCCCGATCGATATCGGCGACGAACTCGAGGCTGGGCCGGCGTTCGGCGGTCTCGATCTGTCCAACAAATGACCCTGTTGAATGCAAGTCGCCCCCAAGCTTCTGCTGGGTCATGCCTGCGAGTTTGCGGTGAAATCGCAGGTGGGCGCCGAAGAGGTCCCACATCGAGGCTTCCGGGTCCAGATCTTTCGCAGCCGGCATTGCGCACCTATTTCTCAGATTCCACTGCTGAACCCTGCCCCGTTCCCAAGGTAGGCCCAAAGGTGTTCACTCGGTAGCAGTTCAGTCACAGTGGGGCAGATCGGCCTGCTGTCGCTGCACACGGAACATCGTCGTGAGGAGCACTTCATGGGCGTGTTGGAGGGTGTGAGCCGGATGACGCTGAGCGTCTACCGCCTTTACCCGAATGGTGAACGCGAGGACATCAAGGCTCCTGCGGATTTCGAACTGGGCGACGCCTCAAGGTGGTTGCCGCAGACTCGAAGTCGGCTGCAGGGCGAACCGCCGACGCCGGCAACGCCCGAGTAGCGCGGTCCCGGCGTGGGGTTGGCGATGGCCGAGGATGAGGCCAAAGTCCGTTTCAGGCGTGGGCAGTACGTGGTCGGGCGTCGTGGGTGGGCGCACACCGTCGCGGAAGGGTCCGCCGAACCCGTCTACCAACAGGTGCCCCGTTGCCGGGTGTTGGGCGTGATCGAGCATCCGGCCGGGATCCACTACCGGGTGCGTGGTTGGTGGGTGGTGCCGTTCCGATTCGTGGTGCCTGGCGACCAGTTGGTGCTGCATCCCGACCAGAGAGAGGCATGGGGACCCGATGGACGCCCGTGATCGTCCAGCCGCCGGGTCACTCGGTGCCGTGGATTCGATGGGAGCACGAGGTCCATCGGATCCCGCGCCCGCCCGGCCGACAAGGGCGAAGTTCCTGACTCGCGATCGGTCGGCAATCAACCTGAGGGAGGACTTTGACGTGCAGCCTGCTCGACCGGCGACCGCTCGGCAAGCGAACCCCGGTTCCCCATACGTCGTTCGGTATCGCGAGGGTGACTACGTGGAGCCCGTGGACGATGCCCACCAGGCCGTCCGGCCTCCAGGGCAGGTGCTCTGCGCGATCACCCTCCCCACCGGACACCAACGACTCAGGGTGATACCACTCGGCGGCGGCAGCATCTGGGAGATGCTCGCCGACAGTGTCCGGCGCATCGACGCGCCGAACCGCTCCAAGCCTTGACCGAACTCCCGTGCCCACGCGCTCCGACGACTGAACCAGCCCCATCGGGGCTCATATACGGGTGCCGTCACAGCGGCACCCCAACCCGCGTGCGGCCGATCCGTACGCGGAAGGGGGCAGGGGTGAGCCGGCAACCTCCGTTCACAGTTGGTCGGACCCCCTGCCCCGCCCCACCGTCGGCCGGCCGCATGAGCGCTGTTTCCCCGAGTGGGAAGCGCCGATGTCGCGACTCACAGCGGACACGACGCGCGAACCCGGTCGGAGGTGACGCGCCAGGACCTGGACGGTCCGCCGGAAGCAGAAGGCCCGTACCCCATACGGGTGTTCCGGACCGCGTGCCGGGCGCACGCACACACGATGGATACCGACTCGACAGCTGGGAGGTACGGCGATGGGTGATCACGAAAAGCCGGGCGAGGACGGAGACAGCAAGACCCCCCAACGGCAGAAGGATGGGCAGTGGCCGAAGGACAAGCCGATCCCGCCGAACGGTCCGAACAAGGACAAGGACACATGAGCGCCCGGCCCGTGTGGAATCGTGTGTTCGCGGACACACCCCGCCGCCCTTACATCCCCGCCGTGGTGTGGGCGGGGGACGACGATGCGCGGATCGACCGCACCGTGGACCCGGACGCGTGGGCGGATGCCGTAGCGGCGGATATCCCGCTCGTTACCCAAGTGGATGACGGGACGGACGTCGGACACATGATCCCCACGTCATCCGCCTCCATGCCGTCACTCGTTCGGCTCATGCTGGAACAGCTCGACCCTCGCACGGATCAAAACGTCCTCGAACTCGGCACGGGAACCGGCTGGTCCAGCGCGCTCTTGTCCGCCGCGTTGACCGAGGGCAGCGTGACCACCGTCGAAGTGGACGAACAGGTCGCGGGCGCCGCTCGCAAGACCCTGAAAGACCACTGCCGGACGACCCTGCCGACCATGGTCGTCGGTGACGGGCTCGAAGGGCACAAGGAAGGAGCGCCGTACCACCGGCTCATTGCGACGATGGCGGTACGACACGTGCCCTACGCATGGGTGGAGCAGACCACATCCGGCGGGGTGATCGTCACGCCCTGGGGGAACGTGTACAACAACTCCGGCCTCCTGCGGCTGATCGTGGGCGACAACGGCACGGCATCGGGCCGGTTCGTGGGGAACGTCAACTTCATGTGGGCCCGCTCGCAGCGCTCGAAGTTCGACGGTCGGCGGTTCGTGGGCGACGTCATCTCGGACCCCGACACGGCCAGGATTCGGCACACCCTGACCGACCCGCGTCCCTTGCGGGAGGAACATGCGGACTTCGCGATCGGGCTTCGGCTGCCCGAGGTCGAGCATCGCACGTTCTTCGGAAGGGGCGACCGGGCCGAGGAGTTCACGGTCTGGTACGCCGATGGGGAGTCGTGGGCGGCCATCGACTACAAGCCGGGCGTGGACTCGTACGAGGTGAACGAGTCCGGACCGCGTGATCTGTGGCGGGAGATCGAAGCCGCCTACGACGCGTGGCGCGCGCAGGGTGAACCCCCGCGAGAACAGCACGGGGTCACCGTGACCCGCGATGGCCAGTGGACGTGGCTCGACGGACCGAACGGCCGGGTGGACATCGGGCCGACGCGTACGTAGTACGACAACGCAGCCACCACCCCTACCGGCAGGCGCTCGGCCGGGGCGCCCTGTCGAGCACCTGCGAGCCCTTGTCGGGTCGCTGACGCGCACCCCCGACACGGAAAGGCTCTCCGCCTATCGTGCCGGGCTGCGGGCACGGGCTCAGCAGGGGACCTGAAGTTCTTGGATCAGTCGGGTCGCCTCGTGGCGGGCGGGCTCGTACAAGGGGTCGGCCGGGTCGCCATACCCGCCGACTACCTTGGCGCAGAAGAACAGGGCCATTACCCGGCCCTCAACACTCTCCAGGTCCGCCCGACGTTCACGGCGTACGCGCTCGGCCAACTGCGGGACCGCAAGCGAGGTGCCCCACAGCGTTGAGGCGTCCAAGCCGCGGGGAGCCATACCCCAATCCTCCCAGTCCAGAATCCAACACCGGTGCGACGATGTCAGGTTGGCCCAGTGGAAGTCGGCGTGTGCCGGCAGCCACGTGCGAACCGTCGTGTCGACGGGCTGCGCAAATGCTTCTCGGATCGTCTTCGAGACCAGATCCTGGGTGATCGTCACGGTGTCCGGGGTCGCCACCCTTGTCGTCCTCTGCTTCGCCAAGGCATCAAGTGACGTGTTGAGCGACTGCCACCATTCATCAGGCAACAGCGGATCGAGCCGAAGCCTCCCACCCGGTTTCACCGGCCGCGCGGTCAGCAACTCGGTCTCGTCCGCCCGCCACATCATTGGCGCCTTGGGATCCCGCCACGACATACCTGCGAGCCATCTTGGTTGGGCAACACCCTCCAGGACAGCCGCAGCCTCGATCCCGTTCCAGCCCTGGCCATCGATTCGCGCCAGTGGACGACGCTCGATACGTACCCACGTACCCCGACTGGTAGCGCCGCCGATGGAGCGCCGCTTACGGAGCACGGTGGCCGGCTCCAACCGCGTTCCGAAGCCGCGTTCGACCCGGTCAAGGACGCCTTCGATGGCTTCGGTACGCAAGTCCCCTGCACGGCTCATCTCGCGAAGCTAACGCCTACAGGCGGTCGAGAACGACACAACACGACCCCCGCGGCCCCCGATTCACGGGTGGGCGGGACGACTTGGCGTATTCGCGCATCTGCGCGGCCGAGGTGCTCGGTCCTGGACCGGGCCGAGGAATCGGACGCCGACACCCCCGTCGCTCGCCTTGCCCCCATGCCGCGCGTGCGTTGCGCCAAGGTCGCCCGCAACAGATCCCGATCCGGTCGGTGAGGGGCAACAAATTCCGGAACGGGAATGCCGGCCATGATGCCTTGCTGCGCCGCCCCGAGCGTCCATAGCCTGGCGGCAACCACGGCGAAGGAGTTCGGCTGTGCAGCTCGATAAGGTCAGTGGCAACGGGAACTGCGGCAAGGACGACTGCCCGACCGTCTACCGGACCGACCGAGGGACGGTCGCGGTCCAGGGGTACACGATCACCGACGCGGACAATGTCGAGCCGGCGGCGAACGAGGCATTGGTGGAGATCCCGTTGAGGGTATTTCTGGAGGCCGCGCGTGCGATTGACGGGTAGGGCCTGGCCGGAGTTCTTCGACACCTACGAGCGCTCTGCGTTCCGGCTCGAAACCCTGCCGGTCTATGCGATGCACGATGAGCAGGACGAGTTTCGACGCTTCCTGGCCGGCGAGCGGCCTCCGCCGGATCTCCATTACACCTGGCTGGATCGGGTCGCCAAGTTCCGGGCCACCGGGAGAACCATCGGCCGTGTGCATGTGCTCACGCGCCCGCTCACCGATTACATCCGCTATGAATTCGACTGGGCCTACGCGTTCAACGTCCAGGCGGGCGAAGACATCCGGATCCTCGATGTGACGGATTCCCCGGAACACCCGCTGCTGAGCGCCGGCGACTTTTGGATGCTGGACGAGAAACACGTCGTCAGCCTGCAATATCGCGAAGACGGCACGCAGATCGGACGCGAACTTCTCACCGATCCGGATATCGCGAAGTACGTCGCACTCCGCGATCTGGCCTTGGCGGGCGCCGTCCCGTTCGAGGACTATCGGACAGCCTGATTGATCGAGCCGGCCGAATCGGGTAATCGCCGCGCCGACCTGGCAAAGGCGCTCAAAACCCTGCGCCTGGACTCGGGACTGACCGGCGATCGGCTGGCCCTGCGGGCGAACATGAGCCAAAGCAAGGTCAGCAAGATCGAGAATGGCAAGACCTTGCCCAGCGTGCTCGATGTGGATCGCATCATTCACGCTCTCGGTGTACCGGCGGATCTCGCGGACGAACTGCTCGCGTTGGCGCGCCTGGCGAACACCGAGTTCCACGATGTTCGCTCCTCGCTGCGCAGAGGGCTCCAGCATCGCCAACGGGACCTGGCGGCTCTGGAGGCGTCCGCGACTGCTCTGCGCTACTTCCTGCCGGTGATGCTGACCGGACTTCTGCACACGCCGGAGTATGCGAAGGCAAGCATGGGAGCCGGGAACCACGCCTTGGCGATCGCGCGGAGACTCGAACGCCAGTCGATTCTCTACGACGAGTCGAAGTCGTTCACATTCCTGATCACGGAGCCTGCGGCGCGCTGGCCGCTATGCCCGGCTCCGGTCATGGCGGTGCAGATCGATCGCCTGATCTCCCTGTCCCGATTGCCGAATCTACGCCTGGGCGTGATTCCCATGACCGGAGTGCTTCCGGACGGACCCCTCAACACGTTCACCGTCTACGACGAACGTTTGGCGACGGCCGAGACGTTCGGTGGTCTGGTGGTCATGCGTGACCCGAGGGATATCTCGCTGCATCTGGAAACGTTTGCCGGGTTCGAACGACATGCCATATTCGGCTCGCCTGTTCGAGCCTGGCTGGAGTCGCTCGCCGCCGAGTTTCGGGCACGGTGAGGCACGCCGGACCGTGAGCTTATTCCGTGACGTGAATCCGCGCCTCGGGCGGATTTCAAGACGCTAGATTCGGCGCCAAGTGGATTCGGTGTGCGGAGGCGCCGTTGTGTGTAACGAGAGTTCCGTAACGGCGTCGATGAAGCGCAAGCCGGACGGACGCCCGCTCGATGAATACCGAGTCGACAGCTGGGAGGCACGACGATGGCTGGACACCGCAAGCCCGGCGATGACGGGGACGGCAAGATGCCCAAGCCGCATCAGGATGGTCAGTGGGACAAGAGGAAGCCCATTCCGACGCACGACCCGACGAACCCGGACAAGGACAAGGACAAGGACAAGTGACGGGCTCCCGCCCCGCGTGGGATGCGGTCTTCAGGGGCGTTCCGCGTGCCCCGTACATCCCTGATGCGGTGTGGCTCGATGGCGTACCGCTCGACCGCAACACCGATTCCGACCAGTGGAATGCCGCCGTTCTGGCGGACGTCCCGCTCGTCACCCAAATGGACGACGGCACCGACAGCGGCGACCTGATCCCCACGTCGTCCGCCTCCATGCCGTCACTCGTTCGGCTCATGCTCGAATCGCTGGACCCGCGCACGCATCACCACGTCCTCGAAATTGGCACCGGGACCGGATGGTCGACAGCGTTGTTGGCCACCGCGCTGACGGGTGGCCGGGTCACGTCGATCGAGGTGGATCCGCTTGTTGCGATCCAGGCGCAAGAGTCCTTGCGTAGCAGCGGCTTGGCGCCGACCTTGCTCGTCGGCGACGGATTGCAGGGTCACAAGGAAGACGCGCCGTACCACCGGCTCATTGCGACGATGGCCGTTCGGCGTGTGCCCTACGTGTGGGTGGAGCAGACCGCGCCCGGCGGTGTGATCGTCACGCCCTGGGGAACGGCCTACAACAACTCCGGTCTCCTGCGGCTGTTCGTGGACGGCAATGGCACGGCGTCGGGTCGCTTCATGGGCAACGTGAACTTCATGTGGGCCAGGTCGCAGCGTGGGCCTTTCGACACGCGGGAGTTCGTCGGCGACGTCATCCCGGACCCCGACACGGCCAGGATTCGGCACACCATGACCGACCCGCGTCCCTTGCGGGAGGAGCACGCGGACTTCGCGATCGGGCTTCGGCTGCCCGAGGTCGAGCACCGCACCTTCTTCGGAAGGGGCGACCGGGCCGAGGAGTTCACGGTCTGGTACGCCGATGGGGAGTCGTGGGCATCCATCGACTACAAGCCGGGCGTGGACTCGTACGAGGTGAACGAGTCCGGACCGCGTGATCTGTGGCGGGAGATCGAAGCCGCCTACGACGCGTGGCGCGCGCAGGGTGAACCCCCGCGAGAACAGCACGGGGTCACCGTGACCCGCGATGGCCAGTGGACGTGGCTCGACGGACCGAACGGCCGGGTGGACGTCGGGCCGACGCCGACGTAGCACGACAACGCGGCAACCACCCCTACCGCCAGGCGCTCGGCCAGGGTGCCCGGCCGAGTGCCTGCCGGAAGCCGCAAGCGCATGACGACACTCGAAGAAGACGCAGCAGCCCTGCGGCGTCCGGCCACGTGCTCCCGCCGGGAGTGGACGACGTATTTCGAGAGGCGCGGAGCGCGGCTCAGGAGACGATGTCCTTGCGGCCGAAGTGGCGGAAGGCCAGGGCCAGGAAGATCGCCGCGTAGGACACCGAGATCGCGGTGCCCTTGAGCATGCCGTCCCATTGGGGGTCGGGTTGTAGGACGTCGACCCAGGCGAATTGCCAGTGGGTGGGCAGGTAGTCGCGCCACGAGCCCAGCGCCGTGACCGCGTCGACGATGTTGGAGACCACCACCAGGCCGACCGCGCCGCCCACCGCGCCCAGTGGCGCGTCGGTGACGGTGGAGAGCCAGAACGCGATGCCCATCACCACGAGTTGGGCGATCACGCCGTAGCCGACGATCACCGACATCCGGGTCAGCGCCTCGCCGGTGGGCAGCGCGCCGCCCAAGGGCAGGTCCAGCGGCCCCCAGCCGAACGCGATGGTGCCCGCGATCACGGACATCAGCGGGAGCAGGACCAGGGCCAACACGCTGTAGCCGAGCGCGACCACCAGTTTGACCCGCAACAGCCGGGCGCGCGGCACCGGCGCGGCCAGCAGATAGCGCAGCGAGGACCAACTCGCCTCGCCGGCCACGGTGTCGCCGCAGAACAGCGCCACCGCCACGACCAGCAGGAACCCGGTCGACACGAACAACGTGAACGCGGTGAAGTTCAGCGCGCTCCTGGTCGCCACGTCGACCAGCGTGGGCACCGCGTCCGCCGACGGGCTGCCGCCGATCTTGAACGCGGCGACCAGGATCCACGGCAGCGCCAGCAACAATCCGATCATGAACACCGTGCGCCGACGCCGGAATTGGCGCACCGTCTCGACCCGGATCGGCAGCGTGTGGCGCGGCCGGTAGCCGTGCGCGTGGGCCGCGCCCGGGATCGGGTGCGCGCCCTCGTCGGTGGGCAGTTCGGGGAGCTTACGGGTCATCAGGACTCCCCGATCAGGGTCAGGAACGCGTCTTCCAGGCGGCGGCGCGCGGTCACCCGGTCCACCGCGACGCCCGCGCCGACGAGTTCGGCCACCAGCTCCGAGGTCCGGGCGCCCGCGAGGTGCACGAGTACGCCGCCCTCCTCGGGCTCCACCGAGCCGACGCCCGGCAGATCCTTCAGGGTGGCGATCGCCAGGTCCGGTACGGGGGTTCCGATCACCAGCGTGTTGCCGTTGCCGACGATCTCCTCGACCGGACCGGACGCGATCAACCGGCCCCGGTGCATCACCACGACGTGCGTACAGGTCTGTTCGACCTCGGCGAGCAGGTGGCTGGAGACCACCACGGTGCGGCCGGTGGCCGCGTAGCCGATCAGCACGTCGCGCATCGCCCGGATCTGCGGCGGGTCGAGCCCGTTGGTCGGCTCGTCCAGCACGAGCAGGTCCGGCAGGCCGAGCATGGCCTGGGCGATCGCCAGTCGCTGGCGCATGCCCTGCGAGTAGGTGCGCACGTTGCGGTCGAGCGCCTCGCCCAGGTCGGCGATCTCCAGCGCCTCGTCGAAGTGCGCGTCCTGGTGCGGGCGGCCGGTGGCCCGCCAGTACAGCGACAGGTTCTCCCGCCCGGACAGGTGCGGCAGAAAGCCCGGACCCTCGACGAACGAGCCGAGCCGGGACAACACCGGGGCGCCCGGGCCGACCATTCGGCCGAAGATCCGTATCCCGCCGCCGTCCGGATGGATCAGCCCCATCAACATCCGCAGCGTGGTCGTCTTGCCCGCGCCGTTGGGCCCGAGCAGTCCGAGTACCTGACCCGCCTCCACCCGGAAGGACAGGTCGTCGACGGCCAACTTGCCGCCCTTGTAGCGCTTGGTCAGGTTGCGGATCTGGAGCGGTACCTCGGCCAACGCCGGATCCGGCGCGGCAGCCGCCGCTCGACGCCGCCCGATCAGCAGCAGGGCCAGTGCGATCGCCGCCGCGAGCAGCGGCAGGCCCCACGTCCACCACGGGTAGCCGGTCGAGGGCACGTGCAGCCCCGGTACCGACGGCAGGCTCAGCGGCCCGGCGAGCGCGACCCGATAGCCGGCCGGCGCGTCCGGCGACGCGAAGCCCAGGTCGGTCGCGGTGAGCACGAGCCGCAACCGGTGCCCCGAGTCCACCTGATGGTCGATCGCGGGCAGCCGGACCTCCACGTCCCGCCCGCCGGCCGCCCCGGACACCCGGATCGGCGCGGAGAGTTGGTGTGGCAGGACCGTGCCGCCGCCCGGCGCGACGTCGTACAACTTCGCGAACAGCACGATGTCGTCCGCCCCGGAGACCCGCACCCGCGCGGTGGGCGACCCGGTGATCCGGATGCCCTGGTCGAACCGCTCGCTCTGGAAGAACGCGCTCTGCCCCGGCAGGTCGAAGGCGATCCCGCCCAGGTCGCCCGCCCCCGCGGCGAGCTTGCCGACGCTGCTGTTCCCGGCCAGCAGGCCCAGTCCGGGCACCCCGGACACCGAGGTCGGCGCGCCGCCCGGCGGATTGGCCACGGTCTGCTCCGGCCCGGCGAGCGGGACGGTGCGCTGCCGGGTGCCGTTCAGGCCCGGGTAGTGGTCGGTGTCCGCGCTGCGCAGCCGCTGCTCGCGCGTCGCGCTGTCCACGCCGCCGGCGCGGGTGACCTGAAACGCCCCGGTCGCGGTGGGCGCGTCGGCCTTCGGCGCGGCCCGGTCGGGCTTGAGCCAGCGGTCGAACCACGCGGTGACCCGATCGCGCACCATCGCGGTCTGCGGCCGGCCGCCGTCATGGCCGCCGGCCGTCCACACCATCTCCACCGGCGCGCCGTTGCGCGCGATCGCGGCGGCGTTGCGGTCGGCCTGGTCGAGCGGGAACAGCGAGTCGTTCTGGCCCTGCACCAGCAGGGTCGGCACCGCGATCCGGTCCGCCACCGAGCCGGGACTGGCCCGGCGCAGCAGCTCTATCGCCTGCGGCGTGGCCTTCCCGCCGACCGCGACCTCGCGGTATATCGCGCACACCTGCGGGGCGAACCGGCCGCAGCCGGTGTTCGCGTCGACCGGGGCGAGCCCGCCGAGCGGGCTGATCCCGGAGGAGAAGAACAGCCCGGCCCACATCTTCTTGAACACCCCGTCGGCCGGCCCGCCGCCCGCCGCGTTCGGGAGCAGCGCGTCGGCGAGGTCGTGCCAGGTGAGCTGGGGCGCGATCGCGTCCACACGCGGGTCGTAGGCCGCGGTCAGCAGCGCGAGCGCGCCGCCGTAGGACGTGCCCGCGACGCCCACCCGGGGGTCGCCCGCCGCATCGAGGCGCACCTCGGGCCGGGTGGCGAGCCAGTCGATCAACGCGCGCGCGTCGGCCACCTCGTAGTCGGGCTGGTTCAGCATGATCTGCCCCTGCGAGCCGCCGAAGCCGCGCGCCGAGTAGGTCAGCACCACATACCCCGAACGGGCCAGCGCCTCCGCGTCCTGCCGCAACTCGGCCTTGCTGCCGCCGAATCCGTGCGCGAGCAGCACCGCGGGCGCCCGCTCGTGCACTCCGGGGGGCAGGAACAGCGTGGTGTCGATGCCGAGGCGGGCCGGCTCGCCGGGACCGGCGGCCACCTCGATCCGCTGCTCGGTGTTGTGTACGGGCGCCGCCGCGTCGTCGCGGGCCAGGGCGCCGACGCCGAGCACCGCGCCGACCACCACCGCGAGCGCGAGGACGCCGGCCACGATGCGGGACCGACGGGTGGTCAACCGCGAACGCGCGACCGCGAAGGGCCGGCCGATTGCCGTCCGGAGACTCATGCGCAGACCCTACGTGGTGCAACGACGCAGGTCGGGTCCAAGGTCCCCGCTGTCCGATCTTCCCGAGCCCGCGTCGACGCTGCGTCACACGACCGGACGCGCGGCGGGTTTGGCCGGGCGGCTGCCGGAGGACATTCGTACAGTCGATCGCGGAGGTCAATTGTGCGCCTTGCCCTATTTGTCACGTGCTTCAATGACACGCTCTTCCCGGAGACCGGCAAGTCGGTGGTCCGGGTGTTGCGCCGGCTCGGACACGACGTGGAGTTCCCGTACGGCCAGGTGTGCTGCGGGCAGATGCACTTCAACTCCGGCTATCGCCGGGACGCGGTGCCGCTGGTGCGCTCGTTCGTGGCCGCCTTCGAGGGCTACGACGCGGTGATCGTGCCGTCCGGGTCGTGCACCGCGATGGTGCGCGAGTATCACGCGACGGTGGCCCGCAGGGCGGGCGGCGCGCTGTCGGCCGGCGTCGCGCGGGTGGCGCCGAAGGTGTACGAACTGAGCGAGTTCCTGGTGGACGTACTCGGCGTGACCGACGTGGGCGCCTACTTCCCGCACAGCGTGGCCTATCACCCGACCTGCCATTCGTTGCGGCTGCTGCGGGTGGGCGATCGGCCCACCCGACTGCTGCGCGCGGTACGCGGACTGACCCTGGTGGACCTGCCGCGCGCGGACGAGTGTTGCGGGTTCGGCGGCACGTTCGCGGTCAAGAACGCGGAGACCTCGGTGGCGATGGGCGGCGACAAGGTGAGCGCCGCGCTCGAGTCGGGGGCGCAGGTGTTGTGCGCGGGGGACAACTCGTGCCTGACCCACATCGGCGGGCTGATCTCCCGGCAACACGCGGGCATCCGGGTGCTGCACCTGGCCGACATCCTGGCCTGCACCGAGGCCCTGCCGGACGTACCGCCGTACCAGCCCGGCCTGGGCGGCGCGTCGGCACCGGACCCGGCGCAGTGGGGCACGACGGCATCCGGCGCGTCCGCACTCGGCGCGGGACCGGCCCGCGGCTCGGCGGCGACCCGATGACCGCGCCACCGGTACGCAGGGAACCCACCTTCGTCGGCATGCCGCCGTTCCCCGAGGCCGCGCACATCGAGTTGGCCAACGACGTACAGCGCGCCAATCTGCGCGAGGCCACCCACACCATCCGGGCCAAGCGGGACGCGGTGGTCGCCGAACTGCCCGACTGGGAGCTGCTGCGCCGAGCCGGCGAGGCGATCAAGGACGACGTGCTGGCCCGGCTGCCCGCCCACCTGGAACGCCTGGAGGCGTCGGTCCGCGCGGCCGGCGGCACCGTGCACTGGGCCCGGGACGCGGCCGAGGCGAATGCGATCGTGGTGGGGATCGTCCGGGCCGAGGGGGCGACCGAGGTGGTCAAGGTCAAGTCGATGGCCACCGAGGAGATCGAGCTGAACAACGCGCTGGCCGAGGCGGGCATCCAGGCGTGGGAGACCGACCTGGCGCAACTGATCGTGCAGCTCGGCGAGGACCTGCCCTCGCACCTCGTGGTACCGGCGATCCACCGCAACCGGGCGCAGATCCGGGAGATCTTCGTCCGCGAGATGGGCCGGGTCGGCCGGCCGGCGCCGGCAAACCTGAGCGACGATCCGGCCGCGCTGGCCGAGGCCGCGCGGCTGCATCTGCGGGAGAAGTTCCTGCGGGCGAAGGTCGCCGTCTCCGGCGGCAACTTCGCGATCGCCGACACCGGCACGGTGTGCGTGGTCGAGTCGGAGGGCAACGGGCGGATGTGCCTGACCCTGCCGGAGACGTTGATCACCGTGCTGGGCGTGGAGAAGCTGCTGCCGACGTGGGCCGACCTGGAGGTGTTCCTGCAACTGCTCCCGCGCAGTGCGACGGGGGAGCGGATGAACCCCTACACCTCGATGTGGACGGGCATCACCCCCGGCGACGGTCCGCGGGAGTTCCACCTGATCCTGCTCGACAACGGCCGCTCGGACGTACTGGCCGACCCGGTCGGCCGGCAGGCGCTGCGCTGCATCCGGTGTTCGGCCTGCCTGAATGTGTGCCCGGTGTACGAGCGGACCGGTGGGCATGCGTACGGGTCGGTCTACCCGGGCCCGATCGGCGCGATCCTGGTGCCGCAGCTGCGCGGGATCGGCCGGCATCCGGTGGACGCGCAGACCGCGTCGTTGCCGTTCGCGTCCTCCCTGTGCGGCGCGTGCTTCGACGCGTGCCCGGTGCGGATCGACATCCCCGAGGTGCTGGTGCACCTGCGGGCCAAGGTGGTGGACGGGCGACGCGGGCCGCACGACCGGGCCGAGGAAGCCGGGATGACGGCCGCGCGGTGGACCTTCGAGAAGCCGTGGCGGATCGGCTTCGCGCAGCACGTGGCGGGCGTCGGGGCGCACTTCGTCAAGCACGGGGTGATCGGCCGGGTCCCGTTGCCCAATCGGTTCACCGGCCCGGTCGGCGCGTGGTTCGCCGACCGCGACGCGCCGGCGCCGCCCGCCGAGTCGTTCCGGTCCTGGTACAAGCGCACCGAGGGTGGTCGGGAGGAATGACGGTGGAGCGCTACGAGGCGGATCGCGAGGCCCGTACGGTGATCCTGGATCGGCTGTACACCGCCCTTGACGACCGGCCCAAGCCGCCACCGGTGCGTCGGGCGTATCGGCGCGAGCGGCCGGCCGGGATGGATGTGGTCGGGCGGTTCGCCGAGCGGGTCGCGGACTACGGGGCCGTGGTGGTGCGCGTGCACGCGACCCGCGATCTGCTGCTCGGCGCGAGCGAGTTGTTGCGCAGGGCCGATGTGGCACGGCTGGTGGTGCCCGCCGGGATCAAGCTGGCCTGGCTGACCCGGCTCGGTGTGGAGTTGGTGGTGGACTCGCCGGCGCTGACCAACGACGAGCTCGGCGAGCTGGGCGCGGTGGCCACCGGCTGCGCGCTGGCGATCGCCGAGACCGGCACGATCGTCCTGGACACCGGGGCCGACCAGGGCCGCCGGGCGCTCACCCTGCTGCCCGACTACCACCTGTGCGTGGTGCGCGCGGACCAGATCGTGGGCACCGTGCCGGAGGCGATCGCCCGGCTCGATCCGCGCCGCCCGCAGACCTGGATCTCCGGCCCGTCGGCGACCAGTGACATCGAACTGGCCCGGGTGACGGGTGTGCACGGGCCGCGCACGTTGCATGTCCTGGTGATCGGGTAGACACCCACTCCGGTCACGAACCAGGAACAACGCCGAGTCCGCGTGCCGTTGTGGCAAGGGAAGGCGAATCCAGGAGGCCAACGCGATGTCCGAGCCGGCACCGACCGCAGACCCGTCCACGGAACAACCGTCCGACGAATTCCGAATCGAGCACGACTCGATGGGCGAGGTCCGGGTGCCCGCCGCCGCCAAATGGCGCGCGCAGACCCAGCGGGCCGTGGCCAACTTCCCGATCTCCGGGCAGCGCCTGGAACCCGCGCATGTCGAGGCGCTGGCCCGGATCAAGGGCGCGGCGGCCCGGGTCAACGCCGAACTGGGCGTGCTGGAGCAGGACGTCGCGGAGGCGATCGAGCAGGCCGCCGCCGAGATCGTCACCGGCCGCTGGGCCGACCAGTTCCCGGTGGACGTGTTCCAGACCGGCTCGGGCACCTCGTCCAACATGAACATGAACGAGGTGGTCGCCACGCTGGCGACCGAGCGACTCGGGCGGGACGTACATCCCAACGACCACGTCAACGCGTCCCAGTCGTCCAACGACGTGTTCCCCTCCTCGATCCACATCGCGGCGGCGCTCGCGGTCACCCACCGGCTGATCCCCTCGCTCGACCACCTCGCCTCGACCCTCGAGGCGAAGGCCGGCGAGTTCGCGGGCGTGGTCAAGTCCGGACGCACGCACCTGATGGACGCGACGCCGGTGACCCTGGGGCAGGAGTTCGGCGGCTACGCGGCGCAGGTGCGCTACGGCGTCGAGCGGTTGCGGGCCACATTGCCGCGCGTGGTCGAACTGCCGTTGGGCGGTACGGCGGTGGGCACCGGGATCAACACCCCGCCCGGGTTCTCGGCGCGGGTGATCGCGGAGATCGCGGCGGAGACCGGGCTGCCCTTCACCGAGGCCCGCGACCACTTCGAGGCCCAGGGCGCCCGGGACGGACTGGTCGAGCTGTCCGGCCAGTTGCGCACCATCGCGGTCGGCCTGAACAAGATCGTCAACGACCTGCGCTGGATGGGCTCGGGACCGCGCACCGGGCTGGCCGAGATCCGGCTGCCGGACCTGCAACCGGGCAGCTCGATCATGCCGGGCAAGGTCAACCCGGTACTCCCGGAGGCGGTCGGCCAGGTGGTCGCGCAGGTGATCGGGAACGACGCGGCGGTGGCCTTCGGCGGCGCGGCGGGCAACTTCGAACTCAACGTGATGTTGCCGGTGATCGCCCGCAACCTGCTCGAATCGATCCGCCTGCTGGCCAACGTGACCCGGGTGCTGGCCGATCGCACGGTGGCGGGCATCGAGGCCGACGTCGAGCGGATGCGCGAATACGCCGAGTCGTCCCCGTCGGTGGTCACCCCGCTGAACCGCTTCCTGGGCTACGAGGAGGCCGCGAAGATCGCCAAGCAGTCCCTCGCCGAACGCAAGACGATCCGCCAGGTGGTGATCGAACGCGGCCACATCGCGGCGGGCCGGCTGACCGAGGCCGAACTGGACACGGCGTTGGACGTGTTGGGGATGACGCACCCGTGACCACCCGCGCGTGATGTTCTCCGCACCATGGTCCACTCGTAACATGACTCACGGTCAGGTGTTACGGGCGCTGGGTAAATCAAGGTCATGTCCAACATATTGCGTATGCACGAGCACTTCGAAGACCCCCGTTCCGCGCCCGGCACCTGGTCACCAGGGGACCAGGTGCTCTGGCGTTATCTGCGTGGCGACCAGGTTTTGGACTGCCGGCCGGTGACCGTGGTCCGGGACGAGCCCGAGCAACTCGCGGTGTGGCTCGCCGGGGGCACCTCGCGGGTCAAGCCGATGTTGCCGGACGGATCGGATATTCGGACCGCGCCGATCGAACGCAGATTCCGGCTCGGCCGGATCCCGTCGGTGGTGGAGTGGACCGGGACCGGCGTACTGATGCTGGCCCGGCCCGGTGAGCCGTGGTCGGTCTGGTTGTTCTGGCAGGCCGACTGGCGCTTCTCCGGCTGGTACGTCAACCTCGAACGCCCGCGCACCCGGTGGTCCGGCGGCGTGGACACCGAGGACCACGTGCTGGATGTGTGGGTCACCCCGGACCGCCGCTGGGAGTACAAGGACCAGGACGAGTTGGCCGCCGCGCGCGAGGCGGGCCGGCTCACCGACGAGCAGGTGGCGGCGATCGAGGCCGAGGGGCGGGCCGCCGTCGAGGCGATCCGGGCCTGGGGCGCGCCGTTCGACCAGGGCTGGGAGAACTGGCGCCCGGACCCGGCCTGGCCACTGCCGCAACTGCCGGACGACTGGGCGGACAACGCCCGGATCGCCTAGCGCCGCGCCCGGCAACGTTCGCCACCCCGCCTCGGGTCCGACCTCGGTCGGGCCCGAGGCGTTTTCCCGGTTGCCCGAATTCGGCTGCAACCCTTTTCCTCCTCGGCTGCTCTGAACGGGGTGACATCGAGGAGGCCGAATGCCGACAGCCGGACAGCGAGACTTCGAGGAGTACGCGCGAGCGCGCCAGCATCAGCTCTATCGCACCGCGTATCTGCTGTGCGGTGACGCCGATCGGGCGCAGGACCTGGCCCAGACCACGCTGGCCAAGCTGTTCCAGCACTGGAAGCGGGCAAGCCGCGCGGAGAACCTGGACGCCTACGCCAAGACCGTGCTCAGCCGCACCTTCCTGAGCGAGCAGCGGGGCCGCCGGCGCGAGCGCGCCGCGCACGAACTGGGCGCCGGAACGGCGCACCTCGGGCCACCCCCGGACCTGCGCCTGACCCTGCTCGCCGCACTGGCCACGCTGCCGCCCAAGCCGCGCGTGATGGTCATCCTGCGCTATTGGGAGGACCTGAGCGTGGAGAGCGTCGCCACGTTGCTGCGCTGCAGCACCGGCAACGTCAAGAGTCAGTGCGCCCGTTCGATGGCCAAGCTCCGGGCCGAACTCGGAGACCTCCACCTGTACGCGACGGAAAGCTGAGGGATCGTCATGGTGCGTGAAGACAGTGCGGATCGGGAGTTGCGCATGGTGCTGGACCGGGCCACGGCCGAACTGCCCCCGCTGCCGGACCTGGTGCCCGGCGCGGTGCGGCAGGGGCGGCGCCGGCGGCTGCGTTCGCGGGCCGTGCTCGGCGCCGCGGTGCTCGGCTCGGTGGCGGCGGTGGCCGTGCCGACGCTGCTGCTCGCGCCGCTGGGCGGCGGCAGCGAGACGACCGGGGCGGGCAGTTCGCAAAGCACCGGGGAACTCCCGCTGGTCCCGGCCAACTGGCCCGCGAACCAGCCGCTCGCCGCGCCGACCAAGGCCTATCCGACCGTGCAGGTCACGGAGACGGCCAAGCCCGGGGATCGAACCAAGCCGCCGAAGCTCACTCGGGAGCAGACCGAACTCCGGTACGCCTTCAAGCAGAAGGTCGCCGACGTACTGAGCAAGCTGCTGCCGGCGAACGCGGGCGAGATCCGGGTGCCGCTCGACGGCCCGCAGGACTATCTGCTGGTGTCCGGCGACAAGACGTACACCATCACCTTCCGGGTCGATGTGCCGCCCGCCGACGCGGCGAACGCCGCCCCCTCGCAGCGGCCTTCGGTCGGCCGGGACGGCGGGTCACCCGCCGGGCAGCCGAACGGGTCGTGCGCGGAGATGAGCGTGGGGCAGGGGAGCAAGATCTCGGAGATCGGCTGCACGGAAGGCAAGCTCCCGGACGGTACGCCGATCTCGGTCTTCGGCCGGTCCTCGGTGCGCGAGGGCACGGTGGGCCCGGCGACGCCGACGACCGTGTTCAACTACCACGAGGTCGGCGTGGCGCTCGCGCTGCTTGCCGACGCGAAGAGCAACACGGCCCCGGCGGTGAGCAACGAGCAGCTGGTCAAGGTGGTCACCGACTCGACGTTCCTGCAACTGGTCGACTTCTGGAAGGTCAATCGGCTCGGCCGCTGAGCGTCGATCCACCGTCGGTGGCCGCGCTCGGCGCACCACGCGCGCCGGGAGGCCGGCCGCCACGCGGCGCGGGGCGATGCTCGCCGCATGGGTGACCCGTACCCGCGGATATGGGCCGGCCGGTCTCCACCCCGAGCGGCAGCGGTCAGCGCACCACGCGCACCGGCAGACCGCCGACCGCGCGGCGCAGCGCCACCGCGAGGTCCGCGAACTCCGCACCCCGGCCCGTGCTGGATCGCATGGTCAGGCCGATCCGCCGGTACGGGGCGGGCGCGGCGAACCGGGACACCGCGAGCTGGGAACCCGGCCTGGTCTCCACGTCGATCGCGGTCTGCGGCAGCAGGGTCACCCCCAGGCCGCCGGCGACCAGTTGCACCAGGGTGGGCAGGCTCGCCGCGCGGGTCGCGCCCGCCTCGGTCGCGCCCACCTCGCGGCATACGTCCAGCGCCTGGTCGCGCAGGCAGTGGCCCTCGTCCAGGAGCAGTACGTCCAGGCCGCGCAGGGCGGCGCGGGGTACGTCGGTACGCCCGGCCAGCGGGTGGCCCTCGGGCACGATCAGGGTGAAGTCCTCCTCGTAGAGCGGGATTTCCTCGACCCCGGCGATTCCCGAGGGCAGCGCGAGGAGCAGTAGGTCCAGTCGGCCGCCGGTCAGCCCGTCCAGGAGCGAGCCGGTCTGCTCCTCGTGTACGTAGAGCTGGAGGTCGGGATACTCCTCGCGGGCCAGGCGGAGCAGCGCGGGGAGTACGTAGGGCGCCACCGTCGGGATCACGCCCAGGTGCAGCGGCCCGGTGAACGGGCGCCGGGCCGATTCCGCCTCGTCGACCAGATCGGCCAGCGCGTCGAGCACCCGGCGGGTGTGCCGGGCGACCCGCTCGCCGGCCGGAGTGAGGAGCACCCGGCGGGTGGTGCGCTCGACCAGCTGGGTGCCCAGCGTCTCCTCCAGCGCGGCGATCGCCCCCGAGAGCGCGGGCTGGCTGGTGCCCACCGCGGCGGCGGCATCCCGGAAGTGCAGGTGGTCGGCCACCGCGGAGAAGGCTCTGAGCTGCGACAACGTCGGGGTACGAGTGCTGATGGCAATCACCTGTCGAGTGCGTGCGGACGGCCGGCCCCCGGCTTCACCACGATAGGGCAACCGGCCCGGCGGGCCGTCGCCGGCGCGGATCCGGCCGGCCGGGCGGCAAGCCTGTCCGACAAGTCCCTTCAATTCCCCGCTACCCACCGGTAGCTTTCTTTCGCTCCACAGTGCCCAGATCCCCCTTGGGCGGCTCGTGCGTGTTCCTTCCAAGCCATGAAGGCGAGGGTGCATGTCCACATTCGAGCGTGTGCGCAACAAGGTGTTACCGGTGGCGCTCCTGGCGACCGTGGTGGGTCTGGCCGGCGGCCTGACCGCGAACGGGTCGGCCGTCGCCGCCCCCGCGGGGCCCGCGGCCACCGCCCTGTCCCCGCAACTGGAGGCGATCCGGCAGAGCGAGGCCCAGGCGCTGTACGGGAGCACCGGGGTCCGGCCGTTGGCCGAGCGCAAGACCTCGCTGATCTCGCTCGGCGACAGTGAGATCGCCGGCGAGGGGGTCGGGGTGTACGAACCCGGCACCGACGGGCCGGACAACTGGTGCCATCGTTCGCCCGACTCGGCGATCCACAAGACCGGGATCCCGGCCGACGTGACCTACAACGTCGCCTGCTCGGGCGCGTCCACCGGCAATATCCGAATCGGCGGCAACAAGCAGTACGCCGACGAACTGGTGCAGTCGGACAACCTGGCGATCAAGGCGCGCAATACGCGCGTACAGCTGATCCTGCTGGTCGCGGGGGCCAACGACGACATCCAGTTCGGGCCGACCATGACCGACTGTGTGACCAGGCGGGTGTTCTTCCAGGGCGAGTGTTACGGCACCTACCAGGCGGGCTGGCAGGCGCGCGCGGACGCGATGCGGCCCAAGGTCGAGCAGACCGTCCGCGACCTGAAGACCACGATGGCGGACGCGGGTTACCGGAGTGGCGACTACCGGCTCGTACTGATGGGCTACCCGTCGCCGATCTCCCCGGACGTCGAGGACAACCCGAACTTCCCCGGCTGGTACGGCGGTGGGTGTCTCGGCTACCTGCGCGACGCGGCGTGGGGGCGCAACGAGGCGGTGCCGATCTTCGAACGGGCCGAGCGCCAGGCCGCCGCGAACACCGGGGTGACCTACCTGGACAACTCGCGGCTGTTCCACGGCCACGAGGTGTGCATGGACAACACGTGGGCGCGCGGACTGTGGTTCGCCAATCCGAACGTGTTCGACCCGAATACCACGCGGCAGAGCTTCCACCCGAACGCCCGGGGGCATCTGGCCTTCGCGTCGTGTCTGACGCAGCTCTACAACTCCGGCTGGAGTCAGGCCGGTTGCGCGGATTCGGCAAGTACGGGGACGCCCGTGTTGTACCAGGGTGTGCTCAGTGCCGACTTCCGGCAGTTGCGCAACGAGGGCACCGGGTTGTGCGCGGACGCGTACGGGTTCTCGTCGCGCAACTACACGCCGGTGGACCTGTGGGCCTGCCACGGCGGGCGCAACCAGGGCTTCTGGTACGACGCGGCGAACCAGTCGCTGCACACCGAGCTGAGCCAGGACCGGTGTGTGGATCCGCTGGGCGGGGGCCGCAGTTCGGGCACCGCGTTGGTGTTGTGGGACTGCAACGGCGGCGGCAACCAGCGCTTCGTGGAGACGACGGGCACACTGCGGCCGGTCGACACCCCGACGTTGTGCGTCGCGCCGGCGACGGCGGACGCGACGTTGGGCGCCAAGCTGGTGCTGGCCGGATGCGACGGTTCGGCGGGGCAGCGCTGGGTCAAGGAGCCCGGGCAGTCGGTGCGCTTCGCCGAGCAGGTCGCGGGCGGCAGTGCGAAGTGCCTGGACGTCGACGGCGGCACGATGGCCTCCGGGTCCGGGGTGCTGGCCTGGGACTGCACCGGAAACACCAACCAGAAGTGGTGGCGCAACCCGGCCACCGGGCAGGTGCACAGCCTCAAGGACCCGGCGTTCTGCCTGGACAACCGCGGGGCCACGGCGGCCGGCGCCGGGCTGGGCATCTGGCGCTGCGACGACGCGCACGGCGCCTACCTGAACAACCTGCGCTTCGACGTGGACGCGGCCGGCCGACTGGTCAGCCGGGTCTCCGGGCTGGTTGCCACCGCGCCGACGGCGGGCACCGGCGCGATCACCCAGCAGCCGGCCGGCCCGGCAGCCGGGCAGCGGTGGACGGCGGGGGCTTCGGTGCCGCTGCCGTACTCGGTGATTTCGTACGACGCCTACTGAACGACGCCTATCGAGTCGTCGGGACGGCGAATCGTGCGCGCGGCCTCGGTCCGGAACTCGGGCCGGGGCCGTGCCGCTGTTGTGCGCCGCTCAGCCCGGGTCCTTGCGGAAGCGGTCGGGGCCGAAGCGGTCGGGGCCGAGTTCGCGCCGGAAGTCGTCGTCGATCGCGCGCTTGTGCTGGTCCTTGCGGCGCTTGACGCGCACCGAGACGCCGCCCATCACGGCGACCCCCTTGATCACCACGACCGGCGCGTGTGGATCGTCGGTGTACTGCTCGCGCACGTCGAAGGCGCCCATGATGCCGATGCCGTGATCGCGGACGGTGACCCCCTCCGGGATCCGGATGTCGACGCCGCCCCAGAACGCGAAGACATTGATCACCAGTTCGGGCCCGTCGAAGACCGCCTCGGTGAGGTCGATGTCCACGCCGCCCATCACCGCGACCGCGTTCAGCTTCTCGCCGGTGCGCCATCGGCCCTTGCGGGTGGAACTGCTCCAGAACGCGAACATGTTGGACCGGGCGGGTCGGTCGGGCACGGTGACCGAGTCGGGCGCGGGCCGGTAGACGATCGGGCCGACGCCGGGCACCGGCAGGTCGGCCACCAGCGGCTCCAACTGGCTGTGCGTCTTCGCGGCGAGCGCGGCGTCCAATCGTTCCTCGTGCTCCTCGGCGGTCAACCGGCCTTCCGCGAGCGCGTCCCGCAGGATGTTCACACAGCGGTCGCGATCGGCGTCGGACGCCCGCAACTCGGGTACGGCCGGCTGGGATCGACGCTCTGGGCTGTTGTCCACACAATCAATCTAACCGGGGTGGGCGGCGGCCGGGAGTACGGCGCGGGCCAGCAGCCGGACCGCCTCGCGCAGCCGGTCGGGGGACAGCCCGGCGTAGCCGACGATCAGGGCGGGCGGTCCCGGCGCGAACGCCCGCAGCGCGGCCATCGGTTCCACCCGCACGCCGAGCGCCGCGGCCCGCCGTACGGTGGCCGACTCGTCGGCGCCGGGCGGGAGTTCGACGCACAGATGCAGGCCGGCCGCGACCCCGTGCACCCGGGCGGCCGGGAGGTGTTCGGCGAGCGCCTCGACCACCGCGTCGCGGCGGGCCCGGTAGTGCGCGCGCATCGCCCGCAGGTGGCGCTCGTAGGCGCCGGTGGCCAGCATCCGGACCAGGGTCAGCTGGGGGAGGACGGCCGAGCCCAGGTCGGCGTTGGTCTTGAGGTCGTGGATCCGCTCGATCAGCGGCGCGGGCAACACCGCCCAGCCGAGCCGCATCCCGGGGGCGAGCGCCTTGCTGGTCGAACCCAGGTGCACCACCCGATCCGGCGCCAGACCCTGGAGGCAGCCGACCGGATCGCGGTCGTAGCGGAACTCGGCGTCGTAGTCGTCCTCGACGATCAACCCGTCGTGCGCGCGGGCCCAGTCGACCAGGGCGGCGCGGCGCGGAGGCGACAGGACCACGCCGGTGGGGTACTGGTGGGCGGGGGTGACCAGCACCGCGCGGGCCCCGGTGCGGGCCAACGCCGCGACGTCCAGGCCCTCGGCGTCGGTGCGGGCGTAGGCGACGGTCAGCCCGTGGGTGTCGAAGATGCCGCGCTGTCGGTCGCTGGAGGGGTCCTCCACGGCGAGTACGTCCCGGCCGAGTCGGCGCAGCGCCTGGGACACCAGGGACAGGCCCTGGGCCACGCCGTCGACCACCACGATGTGCTCGGGCCGGGCCTCGGCGGCGCGCACCCGGCCGAGGTAGTCGGCCAGCGCGACGCGCAGTTCGCTCGCCCCGGACGGGCCGGGGTAGCCGAGCGCGGTGTGCGGGGCGGTGGCCATCACGTGGCGCGTGGCGGCCAGCCACGCGGCGCGCGGGAACGCGGCCAGATCGGGGACGCCGGGCTTGAGGTCGTGGGTGATCGGGCCGACCGGGACCGGGTCGGCGGGGTGGGCCGGGTGCGGGGCGGTGTAGGCGGTGGTGACCCGGGTGCCGGAGCCGGGTCGGGAGGTCAGGTAGCCCTCGGCGACCAGTTGTTCGTACGCGTCGACGACCATGCCCCGGGAGACGCCCAGGCTCTCCGCGAGGGCGCGCGTGGAGGGCATCCGGAAGCCGGCGGGCAGCCGTCCGGAGCGGATCGCGGCCCGCAGTCCGGACTGCACCTGGGCGCCGAGCCGACCGGCGGAGCGGTCCAGGTGGACGAGGAGTTCGCGCACGGGGTGGCCTGTCGTCGGGGCGATGGGTTGTCGTGGGTTCGTCGTGGGCCGTCGTCGGCCCGGAGGTGGGTGGGGGTGGGCAAGCGCTGGGCCGGGCGTGGGTCGGCGGTGGGTCGAACCGGGTCGGAGACGATCCGGAGTGATCTGGCAGCGGTCCGGAAGTGGTTCGGAAGTGGTCCGGTTTTTCGGCCCGGAAGTGGCTCTGCCCAGGGAGCCACCGGCTTCCTAACGTTACGTCACGTGAAGCCATCCTCGATGTCCCCCCGCTCCGTCGGCATGGTCTGCGCGGCCTCCGCACAGGGGCTGATCGGCGCCGCCGCGGGGGTCTCCGCCGTACTGCGGGACTATCCCGTCACCGGCGGTCAACTACTCCGCTATGCGTTGGCCGCGCTCGTGTTGTTCGGCGTGCTTCGGGTGCGCCGGATTCCGCTGCTCCGGCCGACCCGGCGCGAGCTGGCCCGACTCGGGCTGCTCTCGCTGAGCGGGCAGACGCTGTTCAACCTGTGCCTGTTCGCCGCCCTCGATCGGGCGGACCCGGCCACGGTGGGCAGCATCCTGGGCGCCACCCCGCTGCTGCTCGTGCTGGTCGCGCCCGCCCTCGGCGGCCGGCGGCCGAATCGAACGGTGCTGGGCGCCGCGCTGATCGTCGTCACGGGGGCGGCGATCGTGCAGGGGCTCGGCGGCGGCACGGCCCTCGGGCTGGTGTTCGCGTGCGGGGTGGCGCTCTGCGAGCTGGGCTTCACATTGATCGCGGTGCCGCTGTTGCCCCGGCTCGGGGCCTGGCGGATCGCCGCCTACGCGACCGCGATGGCGATTCCGCAGATGTTGCTCGTCGGGATCTGCGTGGACGGCACGGCGCTGCTGCGGATGCCCTCGGGCGCCGAGTTCGCGGCGCTGAGCTACCTCGCGCTGCCGCTCACCGCCGGGGCGTTCCTGCTGTGGTACTCGGCGCTGGCCCGGATCGAGCCGGAGCGGGCCGGGCTGTTCATGGGCCTGGTGCCGGTGACCGCGGCGCTGTCCGGCCTGGCCCTGGGCACCGGGGCGCCGACGCTCGGGCAGTTCGGCGGCGCGCTCCTGGTCGGCGCGGGGGTGGTGCTCGGCATGCGGGCGGAGCGGGCCGACGGCGGGCCGGAGCCGAGCGCGGCCGACGCCCCGGCTCCGGCGGCGTTCGTGGGCCCGGCGCCGGGAGCCACCTCGCAGCCGTGACCGGCTGGCGGCGTTCTACTCTGGACGGCGGCCCCGTCACCGCCTTCGTCCCGAGCCCTAGTGAGGATCACGATGTCCGCCCCTGAGAACTCCTTCAGCGCCTACACGGACCTGCTGCCGCTGGGGGAGGACACCACGCCGTACCGGCTGCTGACCGCCGACGGCGTGTCCACGTTCGAGGCGGGCGGGCGGCGGTTCCTCAACGTCGAGCCGGAGGCGATCCGGCTGCTCGCGCGCACCGCGATGCGCGACATCTCGCACCTGCTGCGCCCCGGGCACCTGGCCCAGGTGGCCCGGATCCTGGACGACCCGGAGGCCTCGGCCAACGACCGCTTCGTGGCCCTGGACCTGCTCAAGAACGCCAACATCGCGGCCGGCGGCGTGCTGCCGATGTGCCAGGACACCGGCACCGCGATCGTGATGGGCAAGCGCGGCCAGCACGTGCTCACCGACGGGCGGGACGAGGAGCACCTGTCGCGCGGCATCGCGAACGCGTACACCGAGCTGAACCTGCGCTACTCGCAGATGGCCCCGCTGACCATGTGGGACGAGAAGAACACCGGGAACAACCTGCCCGCGCAGATCGAGCTCTACGCGACGCCGGGCGAGGCGTACAAGTTCCTGTTCATGGCCAAGGGCGGCGGCAGCGCCAACAAGTCCTACCTCTACCAGGAGACCAAGGCGGTCCTGAACCCGCAGAGCATGTTGCGCTTCCTGGACGAGAAGATCCGCTCGCTCGGCACTGCGGCCTGTCCGCCGTACCACCTGGCGATCGTGGTCGGCGGGACCAGCGCCGAGCATGCGCTCAAGACCGCGAAGTACGCCTCCACCCGCTACCTGGACACGCTGCCCGGCCAGGGCTCGCCGCTGGGGCACGGCTTCCGGGACGTGGAGTTCGAGGCCGAGGTGCTGGCGCTGACCCAGCAGATGGGCATCGGCGCGCAGTTCGGCGGCAAGTACTTCTGCCACGACGTGCGGGTGATCCGGCTGCCCCGGCACGGCGCGTCCTGCCCGGTGGCGATCGCGGTGTCCTGCTCGGCGGACCGGCAGGCGCTGGCCAAGATCACCGCCGAGGGGGTGTTTTTGGAGGAGTTGGAGACCGACCCGGCCAAGTACCTCCCCGACACCACGCACGAGGACCTGGACGACGCGGTCGTCCAGATCGACCTCAACCGGCCGATGCACGAGATCCGCGCCGAGCTGTCCAAGTACCCGGTCAAGACCCGGCTTTCGCTGACCGGCCCGGTCGTGGTCGCGCGCGACATCGCGCACGCCAAGATCAAGGAACTGCTCGACGCGGGGCAGCCGATGCCGCAATACCTGCGCGACCACGCGGTCTACTACGCGGGCCCGGCGAAGACCCCCGAGGGCTACGCGTCCGGCTCGTTCGGCCCGACCACGGCAGGCCGGATGGACTCGTACGTGGAGCAGTTCCAGGCCGCGGGCGGCTCGTACGTGATGCTCGCCAAGGGCAACCGCAGCAAGCAGGTCACCGACGCGTGCAAGACACACGGCGGCTTCTACCTGGGCTCCATCGGCGGCCCGGCGGCCCGGCTGGCCCAGGACTGCATCAAGAAGGTCGAGGTCCTGGAATACCCCGAACTCGGCATGGAAGCAGTCTGGAAGATCGAGGTCGAGGACTTCCCCGCCTTCATCGTGGTCGACGACAAGGGCGAAGACTTTTTTGCGGACGTCACCAAGCCGACCCTGCAGATCGGCGCGACTCGGGGCGGCAAGGCATAACCGCGTCTCGTGGCCGGTGGCCGGCTCGCCTCGGTGGGCCGGCCAACACCCCCGTCCCGTCCCGGACTTCCTTGACGTTTCCTTGTGGTTACTTGTCGTCGCCTTGTCGCAATGGGGCGCATGCGCCGGTTCGTCCCGGGTAGGCGACTGTCACCGCCCGATGTCACGGCCCGACATGAGGAGAGCAGCGTGACGGAACGGATGGACACAATCCGCGGCGCTCACACCGCGAGCTGGACACCCCCGTCGGCCGGCGCGTGCGCCACGGGGGATCGGCAAGTGTTTCTCGGTTATCCCGGTGAGCCCGTCGTCGCTCGTCTCGCCCGCGAGGAGGACGCCAAGCGCGTCTGCGCGCGCTGTTCCGTCCTGCTCGAATGCCGCGCCGGCGCGTTGGCCGAGACCAACCAGATCGGCGTGCGCGGCGGCCTGACCCCCAACGAACACGGCGCGGTCCGCAGGCGCCGCGCCTATCACTGAGTCGGCCGGTCCGGCAGACCCCGATCGACCCCGCCGACCCCGGGTCGGCTCGGGTGCTTGTCCGCCTCGCCGACGATGTGATCGCGCGGGGTGTCGGTGGTCAGCCGGGCCAGCTTGCGCAGCAACGCGGTGAGTTCCTCGGACTGTTCGGGTGACCAGTCCGCCATCACCTCGGTGAGGATCTGCCGCCGGGCCTCGACCAGCGCGTCCAGCGCCTCGTGGCCCTTGGCGGTCAACTGCATGGTGCCCTCGCCGAGTCGTTCGATGTACCCGGCGAAGGTCAGCTCGTCGGCATACCGGCGGACCCGGTTCTCGGGTTCGCGGATGCGCGAGGCCAGGTCGGGGATCGAGATCGGACCCAGCTGATCGAGTCGGACCAGCCCGTACGCACACGGCACCGACAGGTCCACGCCGGAGCGTTCGAGCATCCGTTCGTAGCGCGACCAGCCGTTCTCCCGATGCACCATCTGGGCCATCGCACGCTCGATCTCGTCCACCGAGCTGCGTGAGGTCGGCGACATCAGCGGGGTGCGCTCGGTCTCGCGGGTCGCCTCGCGCAGCGGTACCTCGCGCAGCAGGAAGGACAGCAGGAACGCGAACAGCACGATGCCCGAGGCGGCCAGGAACACCGTCTGCAACGATTCGGCGTAGGCGTGGATGAAGCCGGTCTTCGCGGCCGGCGGCAGTTTGTTCAGGTCGGCCGGGTTGATCGCCGAGGAGGATCCCGCGGTGGCGCCCGGCGGCAGACCCTGACCGCGCGCGGCGGCCTCGCCCAGGTGCACCGAGAGCCGGTTGTTGAAGATGGTGCCGAAGATCGCCGCGCCGAACGAGCCGCCGATGGAGCGGAAGAAGGTCGCACCGGCGGTGGCCACGCCCAGTTCGGCGTAGGGCACGGAGTTCTGCACGGCGAGCACGATGACCTGCATGACCAGGCCCAGGCCGATGCCGAAGACCAGCATGTAGAGCGAGGACGCGGCGCTGGTGGTGAACTCGTCCATCCGCGACATCAGGAACATCCCGACCGCCATCACCGCGGTGCCCACGATCGGATAGATCTTGTACTTGCCGGTCCGGGTGATCAGTTGGCCGCTGACGATCGAGGTGACCAGCAGACCGCCCATCATCGGCAGCAGCCGCAACCCCGACTGGGTCGGCGTGGCGCCGTTGACGACCTGCATGAACAGCGGCAGGAAGCTCAGTCCGCCCATCATCGCGAAGCCGACGATGAAGCCGATGCCCGCGGTCACCGAGAAGATCCGGTTTTGGAACAGCCGCAGCGGGAGCACCGGCTCGGCCGCGCGCCGCTCGACCGCGACGAAGCCGGCGAGCAACACCACCGCCGCGACGCCCAGTCCGACGATCTGCGCGGAGGCCCACGGGTAGGTGGTGCCGCCGAACGTGCTCAGCAGTACGAGACAGGTGGTGCCGCCGGCCAGGAGGGTGATGCCGAGGTAGTCGATGCTCGGCCGGGTGTGTACCTCCTTGGTGTGCAGCGCGGCGGCGATCACCGCGAGTGCGATCGCCCCGATCGGCAGGTTGATGTAGAACACCCAGCGCCAGGTGAGGTTGTCCACGAAGAACCCGCCGAGCAGCGGCCCGGCCACCGAGGTCACCCCGAACACCGCGCCGAACAGGCCCTGATAGCGCCCGCGCTCACGGGGCGGCACCACGTCGCCGATGATCGCCTGGGACAGCACCATCAACCCGCCGCCGCCCAGGCCCTGGATGGCGCGGAAGGCGATCAGCTCGACCATGCCCTGCGCGATGCCGCACAACACCGAGCCGATCAGGAAGATCACGATCGACGCCTGGTAGAGCTTCTTGCGCCCGAACAGGTCGCCGAGCTTGCCCCACAGCGGGGTGCTCACGGTCGACGCGAGCAGGTACGCGGTGACCACCCACGAGAGGTGGTTGAGCCCGCCGAGGTCGCCGACGATGGTCGGCAGCGCGGTCGACACGATCGTCTGATCGAGCGCGGCGACCAGCATCCCGAGCATCAGCCCGACCAGGATCAGCCCGAGCCGGGGCGCGGCCTCGGTCGCCGCCGGGCTGCTGCCTCCGGCGGGTTTGGCATGTCTGCCACGCGGCGCGCTCATCCGGGGCCTCCTTGATCGGTGCTCAAGGAGGATCCCCACAAACAGGTATAAAAACCGCGCCTATTAGTGGGACAGGCACCAGCACAAGTACAAGCGCGAGCACAAGCGCCGACCGGGCCATCCGACAGCCCGGCCGGCGTTCGAGGCCGGCTCGGCCGAAGGCCGGGTCAATCACCCCGGCCGTACGGCCAACGCGTACGGCTAACGTGCGTGGTCGAAGTCGATCGCGCTGTACGCCCGCAACTTGGCCAACCGGTGCTGGCTGTCGATCTGCCGGATCGTGCCGCTCTTCGAGCGCATCACCAGCGACGAGGTCAGCGCCGTACTCGCCCGATACCGCACCCCGCGCAGGAGTTCGCCGTCGGTGATCCCGGTCGCCACGAAGAAGACGTTGTCCCCGCGCACCAGGTCGTCGGTCAGCAACACCCGCGACAGGTCGTGCCCCGCGTCCAGCGCCTTGCCCCGCTCGGCCTCGTCCTTGGGCCACAGGCGGCCCTGGATCACCCCACCCATGCACTTGATCGCGGCGGCGGCGATGATGCCTTCCGGCGTGCCGCCGATGCCGAGCAGCAGGTCGACGCCGGTGCCGTCCTTGGCCGCCATGATCGCGCCGGCCACGTCGCCGTCGGTGATGAACTTGATCCGGGCGCCCGCCTCGCGGATCTCCTTGACCATCGAGTCGTGTCGGGGCCGGTCCAGGATGCAGACCGTGACGTCCTCGACCGCGCTGTGCTTGGCCTTGGCCACCCGGCGGATGTTCTCCGCGATCGGCGCGGTCAGGTCCACCACGTCGGCGGCTTCGGGACCGGTGACCAGCTTCTCCATGTAGAACACGGCCGAGGGGTCGTACATGCTGCCCCGCTCGGACACGGCCATCACCGCGACCGCGTTGTTCATCCCCTTGGCGGTCAGCGTGGTGCCGTCCACCGGGTCCACGGCGACGTCGCACTCGGGCCCGGAGCCGTCGCCGACCCGCTCGCCGTTGAACAACATCGGGGCGTCGTCCTTCTCGCCCTCGCCGATCACCACCACGCCGTTCATCGACACGGTGTGGATCAGGCTGCGCATCGCCTTGACGGCGGCGCCGTCCGCGCCGTTCTTGTCGCCCCGACCGACCCACCGGCCGGCCGCCATCGCGGCGGCCTCGGTGACGCGGACGAGTTCGAGTGCGAGGTTGCGATCCGGGGCTTCCGGCGCGACTTCGAGCTGCGGAGGTACAGATTGGTCCGTCATCTGGCGGGCCTTCCTGTAGGGGAACCGGTCCGTAACCACGAGGGGTGCCCTGATCCCCCGGAGCCGTGAGCCTTCGGTGCGGGTGGCACGGCGATTGCGCGGCCCCGGGTCCGGACTGGTTCCAACGGGATTGCCCCGATGTTATCGGTGGGCGGTGTTATCGGTGCAGGTAGGCCGTGCACATCGAGCCGGCCGGGAATGCGACCATGTTCCCGTGGCGCAGAAGTCGGGTCGGCAGACCGTTCGGGACATGGTTCTTTCCCTGGGAGCGTGCGGCCTGGTGGTCGGCGCGTTGTTCCTGGTCGCTCCGCACAGCGAGGGCGATCCGGTCCGGCGGGTGGCCTACGAGCCGTCCTTCCGGCAGGCGGCCCGCTATGCCCCGTACCAACTGCTCGCCCCCCAGGGGCTGGAGCAGCGGTGGCGGGCCACCTCGGTGGACTACCAGGGGCAGGACCCCAACGCGACCAAGTGGCACATCGGGTTCATCAACCCCAACGACAAGTACGCCGCGCTCGAGCAGTCCAACGGCTTCACCGACGAACTGGTCCGGGACAAGGGCAAGCGCGGCGAACTCGTGGGCAACCGGGACGTGTCCGGTGAGCAGTGGAAGGCGTACGAGGGGCCCAAGTATCGCTCGCTGGTCCGGGTGCACGAAGGCGTCACCACGATGGTCACCGGCAACGCGACTTTCGAGGATTTGACCGTTCTCGCCGTATCCCTGCGACCCGCCTCCGGTTGAGCCGAAAGCCGGCAGATTTGCCGGACGTATCGGCATGACTCGGGCGGCCGAGTGCGCATGTTGTACAGGGGCTTGTAAAGGTTTTATAAAGACCACGAGTCCTCCTCTGCCCCGCCCGGCGCTTCCGCCCCTAGGGTCCGGAAGCCCGGTCGAACATGCGTCGGCACTCTCGTGACCCGATGGTTGCCGCCACGTGTCCGCCGAGCTTCCGAACCGTCCCGACGTCGTGTGCGCTTGATCGGATCCCGCGCGACGTCGCTTTGCGTCCGGGGGTCACCCCCGGTCGGAAAGGGGAGCACGTTGAGTCCAGCGAAACCTCGGAGGGGCCCGACGCCTCCGAACGGCGTCCGGCGGGTCAAACGCCGAGTGGCGCTGCTGTCCGTTTCCGCGCTTGCGATCACCGGCCTCGCCGCCACGGCCGCGCCCTCGACGTCGGCGACGCGAGTGAGCTCCGCCCCGGCGGTGTGGAATCCGGGACCGGAAGACCACTACGTCAACTCGGTGGACGCGGCGGTCGACACCAGCGCGCTGCCCGACGACCCGGCCAAGGCCGCGTCGTTCAAGGCGGCGAACGAACGCAACGCCGCGACCAAGAAGAAGAACTCCGAAGGCAACCCGCGCGCCGCGGCCCAGCTCAAGGAGCTCGAGGCCGAGGCGGGGCGCACCGGCAAGAGCCCGGCCGAGATCAAGGCCGAGCGCACCGGCAAGCCGGTCGACGCCAAGCAGAACGCGAAGTTGCTGACCATCCTGGTCGAGTTCAACGACCAGGCCAACGACGACTTCTCCGGGTTCCAGCGCCCGACCAGTGTCTCGGACCCGACGTGTGTCACCGAGCCCCCCGGCACGGTGAAGAACGGGCCGCTGCACAATCAACTGCCCAACCCGGCGCTGAACCCGAACGACAACAACACGCAGTGGGTGCCGAACTTCGACCAGACCCACTACAACAAGATGCTCTACACCAAGGAGGGCATCACCGAGCGCATGCGTACCGACCTCACGGGGCCGGACGGCAAGCCGGGCATCAGCCTCGCGGGCCAGACCATGCGCAACATGTACGAGGAGATGTCGGCCGGAAAGTACTCGGTTTCCGGCGAGGCCACCCCGTGGATCAAGGTCCCGCACTCGGAGGCCTGGTACGGCGCCGCCCGCTGCGGCAACGCGCAGCAGGACAACAGCGGCAGCCCGCAGAACCCGCTCGGCGCGCAGCAGCTCGCGATCGACGCGGTGGACGCGCTGGCCAAGGCGCAGCCGAACTTCCCGTGGGCGGACTACGACAAGGAAGACCCGGGCGACGCCAACCACAACGGCAACACCCAGGAGCCCGACGGCGTGGTGGACCACCTGGTCCTGGTGCACGCGGGCAAGGACAAGTCCGCGGGTGGCGGTGCCGAGGGCACGTACTCGATCTGGGCGCACGCGAGCACCGTGCTCTTCGGGCACCAGGTCCCCGGTAGCAAGATCAAGATCGCGAACTACATCGTCCAGCCCGAGGACTCCGGAGTGGGCGTGTTCGCCCACGAGTTCGGCCACGACCTCGGCCTGCCGGACCTGTACGACAACTTCAGCGGTGGCCAGACGGACCTGAACTTCTGGGACCTGATGTCCGCCGGTTCGCACACCGGACCGCTGTTCCAGTCGCAGCCCGCGCACATGGGCATCTGGGACAAGTACACGCTCGGTTGGCTGACCCCCGACGTCGTCAAGGTCGGTGACCGGCCCAAGGTGGCCACCCTGGGCCAGGCCGCCAAGACACCCAAGGGCACCTCACGCGGGGTCCGGGTGAACCTACCGAACAAACAGGTCAACGTCGGGACACCACACAGCGGTAAGAACATGTGGTACTCCGGCCAGGACCAGACCTGGTCCGACTCCCGGATCGAACGCGACATCGCGGTGCCGGTCGGCTCCGACGTGAAGTTCTGGATGTGGAACGACTACGTCATCGAGAAGGACTGGGACTTCGGCTTCCTCGAGGTCTCCACGGACAACGGCGCCACCTGGAAGCAGATGGCGGTCAAGGACGAGTCGGGCAAGCTGGTCAGCACGCCGCCGGACTACCCGGACCCGCAGAAGAACCTGGCCACGTTCCGCAAGACCAGCGGGCTGACCGGCTCCAGCGACGGGTGGCGGCACGACAGCGTCGACCTGACCCCGTACGCGGGCAAGAACATCAAGCTGCGCCTGGACTACAACACCGACGCGGCGTTCATGGAGAAGGGCTGGTTCGCGGACGACTTCTCGCTGACCAACGGCGCCACCACGGTGTGGACGGACGACGTGGAGAACGGCGACAACGGCTGGACCGCGATCAAGGGCACCAACGCGAACACCAAGGGCAACGGCTGGGGTCGGACCAGCGGCACCTTCGAGCGGGAGCAGTACTACCTGCTGGAGTGGCGCAACCTGTCCGGCTTCGACGAGGGCCTGAAGTACGCGTACACCAACGGCCCGAACGGCAAGACCAACCGGGTCCCGTACAACGCGCCGGGCATGCTGGTGTGGCTGCGCGACAACGAGTACCAGAACAACGGCGTCAACTTCAACATCAACAACGGGCCCTCGTGGGGTCCCAAGGGTGAGCTGTTGATCGTCGACTCGCACCCGGACCCGCTGCGCTTCAGCGGCGACGCCGCGGCGCAGTTCCCCAAGCCCGACCCGAACACCCCGGGCATCGAGTCGAAGAACGTGTTCGGCAACCTGGGCAGCCGGTCGCAGTCCGCGAACGCGGCGTTCGGCTTCGTCAAGACGGCGCCGTTCACCGACTGCATCCTGGGCACGTCGTACTGCAGCTCGTTCCCGGCCCAGGCGCCGGTGACGATGTTCACCGACACGGTCGGCTGGGCACCGGGCACGGAGCTCTACAAGGGCCGCGTGCTGCCCAAGGACCGCTACGGCTCGGCCGTGGTCCCGGCGAAGGCGCCGTACACGACCAAGGTCACCAAGGCGGACGGTTCGCTCGACAAGGACGCGTTCGGCAAGCTGTTCCACGGCTCCGAACTGGGCACGGGCAACCCGGGCTTCGACAAGGCCTACGGCGTGACCGTGCTGCCGGTCCTCCCGCTGCCGGGCAACTCCGGCGCGGTGGTCTGGATCCTGCCGGCGCAGCAGTAGTAGTAGTTAGCAGTTCGCGCAGGGACGATCGTCGCGGGCGGTTGACGCGGTGATCGGGAAGGGGCGCTCCCAGCCGGGAGCGCCCCTTCCGCCGTTCGCTTCGCGCCGTTCGCTTCGCGGCTCGCGCCTCGCGCCTCGCGCGTCAGCCGTCCGACTCGACGCCCTCGTCCCTGTCTCCGTTCCCGTCCCTGTCCTCGCCCTCGCGCTCGGCTCGGACCGCCGCGTCCAGGCGGGCCCGCGCGCCGTCGAGCCACTGTTCGCAGACCACGGCGAGCTGCTCGCCGCGCTCCCACAGGGCCAACGACTCCTCCAGCGTGATGCCGCCGGTCTCCAGGCGGCGCACGACCTCGATCAGCTCGTCACGGGCCTGCTCGTAAGCCGGCGCCTGGTCCGGCCCGGATGCGGTCTGCTGCTCGCTCATGCGGTCAGCCTAATATCGCCGCGGTCCACTCGTCCTCAAGCGCCGGACGGGCTGATCGGTGGGCCGACGCCCCCAGCCCGTCCGGCGTTTGTGGACGGCCGGCCCGGATACCGGGCCGTGGGCTCAGTCCTTGGCCACCACCACGTCGAAGCGCCCGCCCGCCACGCGCGCGGTCAACTGCTCGCCCGCCGCCACCTCCGCGGGATCCCGTACCGCGTGCCCGTCCGCCCGCTGCAACACCGCGTAGCCACGCTCCAACGTGGCCGCAGGCGAAAGCGCCACGACCCGAGCACGCGTGTGCGCGAGGTCGCTCGCGGCATGGTCCAGCAGGTGCCGCAACGTCCGCCGCGAACGACCCACCAGCGCCGCCACCTCCTCCGCCCGCAGGTCCACCATCCGCTGCGGGTCCGCCAGCACCGGCCGCGAACGGGCGGCCCGCAGACCCTGATACTCCCGATCCAACCGAGCCCGCAGCGCCAACCGCCCCCGATCGCGCACCTGGTGCACCCGATGCAGCTCCTCCCGGATATCCGGCACGATCCGCTTGGCCGCATCCGTGGGCGTGGACGCCCGGAAGTCGGCCACCAGGTCGAGCAGCGGCGTGTCCGGCTCGTGCCCGATCGCGCTCACCACCGGGGTGGTGCAGGCGAACACGACCCGGACCAACTCCTCGCTGGAGAACGGCAACAGGTCCTCGACACTGCCACCGCCCCGGGCCACCACGATCAGGTCCACATCGGGGTCCGCGTCCAACTCGCGGACCGCCGCGACCACCTGGGTCACCGCGCTCACCCCCTGCACCGCGACGTTCCGCACCGCGAACCGGACGGCCGGCCAGCGCCGCTTGGCGTTCTCCAGCACATCCCGCTCGGCCGCCGAGGCGCGCCCGCAGACCAGGCCGACCCGGTGCGGCAGGAACGGCAACGGCCGCTTGTGCCGGGGATCGAACAACCCCTCGGCGGTGAGCGCGCGCTTGAGCTGCTCCAGCCGGGCCAACAACTCGCCGATCCCCACCGGCCGGATCTCCGCGGCCCGCAGGGACAACGTCCCGCGCGCCCGATACCAGTCCGCCTTCGCGTGTACGACCACCCGCGAGCCCTCGGTGACGATGTCGCCGACCGCGTCGAAGACCTTCCGATAGCACGTCACCGAGATCGACACGTCGTGCTCGGCATCGCGCAACGTCATGAACACGACGCCGGCCCCGGGCCGTCGACTGAGCTGAGTGATCTGCCCCTCGACCCACACCGCCCCGAGCCGATCGATCCACCCACCGATCAACCGAGAGATCTCGGCCACGGGCAGGGGCGCTTCGGCGGAAGTGGTGAGAGCCATGCCCAGAGATTAACCGCCCCGGCTCCCACCCGAACCCGCACCAACCGCCGGCGTCCTCGGCGGACCAGACGTACGCCGCGTCCTCGCACTCCGCCTCGCTGCTGCCGGTCTTGGGCACCAGGAACGTCCGGATCTCGGGCGGCACCGGAAGTGCCCGCCCGGTCAGCGCAGTTCCGTTGCTCTGGTACCGATGTCGAGGAACTCGACGATGGAGGTGATGTCCGCGTTGTAGACAAAGCCCCGGGCCGCCTCGCCGATCCGATGGCCCTGGGAAGCCGCGTACGACCGCATGTGTCCCGGCAACACACTGGACATCCCGAACAACAGCTTCGCGTAGTCGTCCGGCAGCCCCTCGTCGCCGTCCGGGAAGGTCACCGGTCGGCCATCGGTGCCCGAGACGTGCAGATTGAACAGCAGCGCCGCGCCGTCGGCGGTGAAGTGCGAGGCCAGCGAGCCCGCCGCCGAGGTCGGATCGCCGTCCGTGGACGCGCCATCGGTCAGATTGAGCACGATCGGCGGGAAGCCTCCCGGATGCTCGGCCACCCAGCGCCCCACCAGCCGCTCCGCGTGTTCGAGGGCCCGGGTCATCGGCGTGCCGCCGTTGGCCACCGGGTCGAGCCAGACCGGGAACCGTACGGTGTTCTCGACCAGGCCACCGGCCCCGTCCGGAATCTTCTCGGTCCGACTCTCGATCCGGGCCGGCCCGTTCGCCACCTCGCCGAGCGGGACCAGATCACGCCCGGCGAGCGGCCCACCGAAGGCCGACCCGACTTGGGTGTGGCCGTAGCCGATCAGGCCCACATGAAAGTAGTCCCGCACGCCCTCTTCCTTGGCGCACTTGACGGACAGCTCGGTCAGCAGCCGATTGATGGCGTCCGACACGACATCGGCCCGCCGCCCGGGCACGTCACCGCCGATCGAATCGCTCATCGACGCCGACTGATCGACCAGAAAGAGAAAACACCCGGGATTGGTCCGACTGATCTCGGCTGTATAAGGCATCGGTACGTTCCGCCCCTTCGCACGACCCCGCGGCGACCCCGACGCACCGAACTCCTCAGCGCCGACCCCCCGATCGAGCCCGATGCTAACCCGCAGCACACACGCGTGTACTGGTGTCACGCCATTTCGGGCGACGCGGGAGCCCTCGGCGCGCCACCCGGAAAACCCGCTCCCGCGCCGTCACCGCACACCCCGTCCACCCGGCCGCAGAGCCCGAAGCCACCGCGCCAACCACCACCACCGGCGCGAACGCGGACGCGTCATCGGGAGAGGGGCGAGCGAGGAGGCATCGGCGTGCGATCCGGGTATCACGTCCGTGTCCCGGACGAGCAACCTCGGCTGTTCCTCCGGCACACGATCCATGCTCGACGCGTGCGCCGAAACACCGCGCGTCCAGCCGAATTGGTATGTCATGGTGAGTACGTGTCCTTCCTGTCGGGGCACGCAGGGGGTGGGGTCCGCTGCCAGGTAGACCCCCACCCCCTACGCCCACCGCGCGTCACCGGGGCCATCCGGTCACGCCGACTCCCTCACCCGCACGAGCTGGGGGAGGGGCTTGCAGCCCCGGCGCGCGGGGGATTCACCACACACCGGGGCGGTCTCATCAGTCGCGGACCTCGCGGTTTCCCGACGTCGGCCCGACATCCACCCGACCGTTCGGCCCGTCGAGCCACGTCCACTGACCGTCGCGGGTCACGGTGACGCCGTGTTGTTCGCGCGGAGGTTCGCCCTGCGCCCGCCACGCCGCGTAGGCGGCCTCGATCTCCGCCCACAGATCACGCGATCCGGACTCGTTGACCTCGTACGAGTCCGCGTCCGGTTTGTAGTCGATGGATGCCCACGACGCGCCATCGGCGTACCAGGCCGTGAACTCCTCGGCCCGGTCGCCTCTTCCGAAGAACCTGCGGTGCTCGACCTCGGGCAGCCGAAGCCCGATCGCGAAGTCCGCGTGTTCCTCGCGCAAGGGACGTGGGTCCGCCGTGGTGTGCCGAATCCGGTGCGTCTTCGGGTCCGGGATGACGTCGCCCACGAACCTGCGGGTGTCGAACCGGCGACGCTGCGACCGGGCCCACATGAACGCCACGTTCCCGACGAACCGGCCGCTTGCCGTGCCGTCTTCGTTGACGACCAGGCGCAGCAGCCCGCTGTTGTTGTAGGGCGTGCCCCAGGGCGTGACGATGACCCCGCCGGGCTTGACTTGCTCGACCCACTCGTACGGAACCCGCTGCACTGCCATCGTGGCGATGAGCCGATGGTACGGCGCGTCTTCCTCGAACCCCTGCAACCCGTCCCCGACGATCAACGTCGGTGCCAAGTCGCGGCCACGCAAAGACTCTTGGGCTTGGATCGCGACGAGCGGGTCCACTTCGATCGACGTCACCCGGCCGCCCGTGAGCGCAGTGGCCAACAGTGCTGTCGACCATCCGGTGCCCGTGCCGAGTTCAAGGATGTGGTGATCCGTGCGCAGGTCGAGCAGTTCGAGCATGTGTCGAACAAGTGACGGCATGGACGCCGACGATGTGGGAATCAGGTCGCCGCTGTCGGTGCCGTCGTCCATCTGGGTGACGAGAGGCACGTCCGCCGCCACGGCGTCCTCCCACGCGTCCGGGTCCTTGTCGCGGTCGATTTGTTTGTCGTCGTCTCCCCACAGCACGGCGGGGATGTACGGGCGACGGGGCGTGTCCGCGAACACGCGATCCCACACGGGACGGGTGCCCGTCACCTGTCCTTGCCCTTCGGGTCCTTCGGGCCGTTCGGCGGGACCGGCTTGTCCTGGGGCCACTGGCCATCCTTTTCGCGTTGCGGGGTCTTGCCCTCCCCCTCGTCACCGGGCTTTTCGTGCTCACCCATCGTCGTACCTCCCAAGTTGTCGAGTCGGTATTCACCGTGCGTCCCTCCGGTGCCTGAGCCCGAACCCCCGGATGGCATAAGGGCCTTCCGCCTCCGGGTGGGACGGGGCAAGGGGTGATCGACCAACTGTGAACGGAGGTTGCCGACTTGCCCCTTGCCCCCTTCCGCGCACGGATCGGCCGTACGCGGGTGGGCGCCGCCAAGACGGCACCCGTCTTCCCGACCGGCGGGTGGCCGGTCCTACCTCTCCCGGCGCGTCGGGGTTGCGCGGAGAGGGGTCGTACCCCGTGCTGTCGTGGGGGTTCCTGTTTCCGAAAGGCCCACGTCGACACGGGACTTTATGCACGACGGCGTACGCCCGCCCGCGACGCCCGACCGCGGACTACCCGCGTGCGAGTCGGACTTCGGCCATCGCCAACTCCGCGCCGGACGGGCCTACGCGGGCTCTGCCGGCGCAGGCGGCTCGCCAGGCGAAGCGCTTCGAACCTGCGGCAACCACCTTGAGGCGTCGCCCAGTTCGAAGTCCGCAGAAGGCTTGATGTCCTCGCGTTCACCATCGGGATAGAGGCGGTAGACGCTCAAGGTCATCCGGCTCACGCCCTCTCTTACACCCATGGACTACTCCTGACGACGATGTGCTGAACAGAGGGTGGGGAATCGGCCACTCTGAGAGACATCATCGACAGGTCGGGCCTACGATCTGAAGACGTGCACGGTACACACCCAGAAACCGTGCAGTGATCGGAGTCGACGTGCCCGTTGATGGTGAACTACCAGACAATCCCAGGAAGTTGTACGGCTGTGAGCTGCGGAGACTCAGGAAGGCCGCAGGGGTAAGCCCTGAGGAAGCGTCCGAGGCAGGACACTGCACACCGTCTCTGCTGTTCATGATCGAGCGCGGGGACAGGAGGCCGTCGACCGACTTCACCCGGGCGGTGGACCCGCTCGTCGGTGCCGAAGGTCTCCTGCGGCGGATCCATCGACTGATCGAGCAGGAAGCGCCGGGCTCGCCATCATGGTTCAAGGGCTACTTGAACGCGGAGCGCTCAGCAAAGCGGCTGCGCTTCTTCGACGTTCAGGCTCTGCCGGGATTGATGCAGACTGAGGCGTATGCCAAAGCGCTCTTTGAGGCGGCGCGCCCGTTGGACGTCGCAAGGGTGCCCATTGAGGATCGAGTCGCCGACAGAATGGCTCGCCGGGAGATTTTGACTCGACCGGATCCTCCGCAGGTGTGGGTCGTAGTGACGGAGGCTGCCGTCTGCGGCGTTGCCGGGTTGGGCAAAGACCCTGCTTGGGAGCAGATCGCCCACCTGATTGACGTGGCGCAGCTACCCAACGTCGTCATACAGGTACTTAAGGTCGGAATCCACGCCTGCATGAACGGCGGCTTCGTTTTGCTCACGACTCCACACCGCGGGGAGTCGGCCTACGTGGAAACGATGGACCGTGGTTCGCTACTCCACCGGGAGAGTGAAGTGCACGAGTACGAGCGTCGCTACGATCTAGCCAAGTCGGTTGCGCTCTCACCAGCCGAATCCCTCCTGTGGCTGTCTGAACTACTTATGGAGTACCAATCGTGATCACGCCTACTGCCCCACTCGGCGCTTGGCGTACGTCGTCGTACAGCGGCAATCAAGGCCAGTGTGTTGAGTCGGCGCTCTTGGCAGAAGGGGTCGGCGTGCAGGACTCCAAGGATCCTTCGCTTGGCCACATCACCATCGACTCCGCGTCGTGGTCGGCCATGCTCGGATCCATCAAGACCGCCTGACCCGCCGAGCAACTTGGCTGAACGAATAGCGACGGGTGGGCCCTGACGCCGCCAGTGCCCACCGTCCTCGGCGTCTCGAATCGCCAACAGTCGCTGTCCGCATGCGGGGCAAATCCCAACATTCACGCAGGGCTTGCTCGGCACGTGACCGGCCTGAGGTCGACGCCGCGAAACAAGGGCTGCGCACGGGCCCGACGAAGTCCGCGCCGATCACGAAGCCGCCCGGCGTCGGCGGTTGTCGCCTGCTCGGCCGACGTGTGGTTGTGACCTGCATCACATCCGATGCCCTCCCGTGCGGTCAACTCCCCAACGTCACGCCTCGCCCCCGTCCGATAAGCAGCGAGAACTCGAGGCGTGCTCTGCGCAGTCGTACTGCGCATGAAGTCCCCTGTCCGAAGTGCGGCGTCGCGGACCCCCGCGCCAACCGCCCCAGGCTGCTAGCTTCCCTTTTGCGACGGCGCCTCCATGCAGAGTTTCGGAGTCAGTCCACGCCAATGGCAACACGCCAGTAATGCGCAGCACTACTGCGCACAAGAAGGAAGCGAGGGGACCGAGGACAATGAAGGCGTTCTTCGATCTGCTGGGGAAGGCGATGCAGAGCACGGGAACGACGCTGCGTCTGTGCCTGCTCATGTTCGTACCGGCGGCTGCGTACGTCATCAGCCGGCTGAAGTGAGACGCCCCGAGCGAGGAGTTTCAGTGGAGAGCACAGAAGCAAAGAGCCCTGCGGCAGAGGTTGTTGTCGACCGACTGTGGCGGGCGTACGCACCCTTTCAGCGAGGCCGGAGTACGGACCGCGACCTCACCGCGATGCTCGCGATCCTGGTGCTCGCCGGATTCATCGACTCGGCGAGCGAACCGGGGGACGAACTCGTCAAACGATGGACGAGAGCCGTCGCGGAAGCGCCCCTCGGGTACCCACCGCTGAGGGACCTGCGCGCCGCCTTCCACCTCGCCGCCAGGCACGAACGATTTCCCGCGCGCACGGTCGAGTATCTGGAGAGCGTGTTCTCCGACGGCGACGAGGTAACGGGCGATCTGCCGTGGGTGGCTGCTTTTCTCTCCGCGCTCCAACCGCCCCCGACGGTTGCCGAGGTCGGACTTGGCGAAGTCGGCAGCCTGCTCCTGGAACGTTACGTTGCCGAAAGCGCCGCTCCGACGGGCGAGTTCTACACGCCGCGTGGCCTCACGCGGCTGCTTGCCGAATCGGTGTCTCCCCAGCCCGGCGATCGCGTGCTGGACCCCTCCTGCGGCACCGGGGGGTTTCTTCTCGCCGCCGCACAGCACATCGCAGAGCAGGGCCACGCCGGTGACGCCTCGTTCGAGGGCTACGCCATGGATCACCGCAACCCCAACCTGGCCATGCTGAACCTGGCAATGCACGGAATCGACCGGCCCCTGGTGCGTGCCTCCGATCCCGGGGCGCTGTTCCGGAGCCTGGGCAACGGAATGGCCGACTTCGTGCTGTGCAATCCGCCGTTCAATCAGCGCGTCCAAGGCATTGAACACCTCGGCTGGCCCTTCGGACCACCGCCCGAGTCGAATGCGAACTTCGCCTGGCTCCAGCTCGCGTGGACCCGACTGAGCGAAAAGGGCAAGGCGGCCCTGATCATGCCGTCGGGCGCGGCATCCGCACGCGGTCGCGAGGCGGAGATCCGCGAAAGGATGCTGGTCGGAGGCGCACTCCTGGCCGTCGTCGCGCTACCGGCCAATCTCTTCTCCCACACGACCGTTCCAGTGCACCTCTGGCTGCTCGCTCGCGACAAATCCCGCCACGTGCCCACCGGCGAAACCGATTCCGTCCTCTTCATCGACGCAAGCCGGCTCGGTACGCAGGCTTCGCGTCAGGCGCGTGTGCTCGGCCCGGCGGAGAGGGAACGCATCGTCAGCCGGTTTCACGCGTGGTTGGCGTCTCCCCGCGCGACCGCGGACGAACCCGGATTCTCCCGCTCGGTCCCGTACGCCGAGATCCGGGGGAACGACGGCTGTCCCCTTGATCCCCGGCTGTACGTGACGCCGGCACAGGAGCGACCGGCCGCGGCACAGGACACCCGTCGCCTGCTCGACGAGTTGGTGCGGCAGGCCGAGACGACAGCCGGGGCGACCCCCCGCCTGAGCATGAGCTTCGACCTGAGCGAGCGCGCAGCCCATAGCCAGACCGAGCCCCCGTGTGTGCCGCTTTGGCGCATCGTGAAGGGCACCGTGGAGGGAGTGTTCGAGGCCCCGGCCCCGGGCCTGCTCCTCGCGGGACCATCGGGAAGTCTGATCCGCGCCGATCACTACGTCGATGCCGGTGGCGTTCCTGTCGTGATGCCCAAGGACCTGACCGGGAGCGGCTTCAGCACCGCGAGCATCAGACGCGTCAGCGAGCGACAGGCTACGGAGCTGAAGCGCTTTCGCCTCCGACCCGGCGATGTCGTTTTGGCGCGCCGCGGCGAGCTGGGGCGAGCCGCCGTCGTGCGCGAGGAACAGGAGGGGTGGGTGTGCGGCACCGGGTGCTTCCTGCTGCGTCCTCCCACCGGGCTCGACGCCGACTACTTCGCTGCATACCTGCGTGGTCGGCAGGCGCGGAGCTGGCTGGAATCCCACTCCACGGGAAGCATGAGCATGAAGACCATCTCTCTCGACGTACTCGGTGATTTGCCCGTGGTGCTGCCCGACCTCGCGACGCAGCAGGCGATCGCCGACTCGATGGCACGGCTGGACGCACACGAGCACCTGCTGCGCGAGCAACTCGACCTGACGCGGCGAATCCGCCAAGCGGCGCTGGGCGGAGGCATCATCGCCGTCTCGTAGCCACTCCTCACGACCGGGACCGCCGCGCGCGTCGCCCCGCTGTGCCCCGCCGCGGTGTCGGGTGACGGCGTATCGGTTTTCCCCACACCTTCCTGGCATGGGAAAACCAGGGGTTCGACTCCAGGCAGTGGTGTACACATGGGACACTCGGTACGCTTGGGCGCATGACGCAGCCGCTGCCCATAGAGTCCATCCGCGACGTGCGGGCACACCTGGCGGAAGTCGTGGAGCGCGCGGACCGCGACGACGTGCCCACCGTGATCACCCGGCGGGGCAAGCAGGTCGCTGCCGTCGTCTCCATCGAGGTGCTGCACAAGTACCAGGAATGGGAAGAGCGCGAGATCAACCGGATCATCGACGAACGTATGGCCAACCAGGCGCCCGGCGTCCCGATCGAGGACATCATGAGGGAGACGCTGGCGCGCGGTGAGTGAGTACCGGACCGTCTTCCGGCCCGAGGCACAGGCCGAACTCCGGAAGATCCCTCGCGACATGGCACTGCGCATCCTGACCAAGCTGACCGAGCTGGAGGCCGATCCCCTCGGCTTCAACACCACCGCGCTCGTGTCCCAGCCCGAGCGTCGCCGCTTGCGAGTCGGCGACTATCGCGTTGTCTACACGCTCGACAAGGGGGAACTGGTGGTCTGGGTCGTTCACGTGGGGCATCGCTCCACCGTTTACGAGACCTGATCACCACTGACTCCACGTCAGAATATCCAGCGCCCATCCAGCACGGTGACCGCGAAGGGCTCGGACTCGACGGAGTACGACCCCTTCTGAACCGCAAGTCTCCGAAAAGCCGCGGAGCTGACGGTTCCCCGGCGCGGGACCGGCCGTCCGATACGGTCAACCCGGCGGTCAGTAGTGGTACCGAGCGGCGAGGATGATGATCTCCTCGTTCGTGACGAGGTAGACGAGGCGGTGCTCGTCGTCGATCCGTCGCGACCAAGCCCCCGGCAAGTGGCACTTCAGCGGTTCGGGTTTGCCGAGCCCGGTGAAGGGGTCGCGGCGGACGTCGTCGATCAGCTTGTCGACGATGGGCCCGCCTCCTCGGAGGCGGGCCCATCGGGTGCGTGCGGTGGGTCAGACGTTGAACCGAAACTCCACCACGTCGCCGTCCTGCATGATGTAGTCCTTGCCTTCCATGCGCGCCTTGCCCTTGGTGCGGGCCTCGGTGCGGCTGCCGGTGTCGACCAGGTCGTCGAAGCCGATCACCTCGGCCTTGATGAAGCCGCGTTGGAAGTCGGTGTGGATCACGCCGGCGGCCTCGGGGGCGGTGGCGCCCTTGGCGACCGTCCAGGCGCGGGCTTCCTTCGGGCCGGCGGTCAGGTAGGTCTGCAGGCCCAGGGTGTCGAAGCCGACTCGGGCCAGGATGGACAGGCCCGACTCCTGCTGGCCCAGGCTCTGGAGCAGTTCCAGGGCTTCGGCCTCGTCCAGTTCGATCAGCTCGGACTCGATCTTGGCGTCCAGGAAGATCGCCTCGGCCGGCGCGACCAGCTCGCGCAGTTCGGCCTTGAGCTCCTCGTTGACCAGTTCGTCCTCGTCGACGTTGAAGACGTACAGGAACGGCTTCGCGGTGAGCAGGTGCAGCTCGCGCAGCGGCTCCGGGTCGAGGCCGGCGGCGAAGACCGTGGTGCCGGCCTCCAGTACCGCCTTGGCCTTCTCCACTGCGGCGGCCACGGCGATCTTGTCCTTCTGCAGGCGCGAGTCCTTCTGCAGGCGGGGCAGCACCTTCTCGATCGTCTGCAGGTCGGCCAGGATCAGCTCGGTCTCGATGATCTCCTTGTCGTCGACCGGCGAGATCTTGCCGTCGACGTGCACCACGTCCGGGTCGGTGAAGACCCGGATGACCTGGCAGATCGCGTCCGACTCGCGGATGTTGGCGAGGAACTTGTTGCCCAGGCCCTCACCCTCGGAGGCACCGCGCACGATGCCCGCGATGTCCACGAAGTCGACCGTCGCCGGGATCTTCTTGGCCGACCCGAAGATCTCCGCCAGCTTGTCCAGACGCGGGTCCGGTACGCCCACCACGCCCACGTTCGGCTCGATGGTCGCGAACGGGTAGTTCGCCGCGAGCACGTCGTTCTTGGTCAGGGCGTTGAAGAGCGTCGACTTGCCGACGTTGGGCAGGCCGACGATTCCGATGGTGAGCGACAACTGGATTCCCTGGCTTCTCGGCGATCGGTGTGGCGCGCAGCGGACATACCAGCGCCTGTGGAAAGTGTAGGTGGTGGCCTGTGGCCAGTAGCATCCCTGGTTTCGTACGTCGATCCGCAACGGACGCATTCAACACACTCAACGCCCTCCACGCCCTCCACGCCCTCAACGACGGGGACATCGATGAGCCGCACTTCGAGCACCGCGAGCACCTTGCCCACCAATCACAACCGCAGGCAGTTGATCGACGGCGTGTTGTGGGAGTCCAAGCCCATGCGGGTCCTGCTGGTCACCGCGTTCCTCCCGGTCGCGTTCGGCCTGCTCGACATCGGCGACCTCGGACTGTCGCTGCCGGTGTCCATCGGGATCTGGGGCGGGCTGAGCCTGTTCGTCCTGCTCGGTTACGCGCTGTACCAGTACCGCAAGTTGTCCATCGGCCCCCACGGCCTGGTCTTCCACGGCCTGTTCCGCACCCGTGGCCTGCGCTGGGAGGAGATCGCCTCGGTCGATCTCAAGCTCAAGGGCGGCGGCGGGGAGACCCCGGGCTACGCGGTCGCGCGCTGCGCGATGCGCGATGGGGACAAGAAGCAGCACACGATCAACTTCCTGGACAAGGAGATGTTGCCGTATCTGGCCGTCGACCTGCGCTGGTACGCCGCCTCGCGCGAAATCCCGGTCCGACTACTGGCCTCGGACGACCTGGTCCGCACCGTCGACATGCTGGAGAGCGGCGCCCCGCGGTGATCGGTGATCGGCGACCACGGACCGCCTCCGGCACCGCTTCCGGCACCGGTTCGGGAATTGGTCGCCCGCGAATGCCACCGATTGTGCCCGTGCCGGCGTCCTCCCTCATGAACCCCGACGATCGGGGCAGGGATCGCACGGACGGCGCGACACGGGCGAGTGAGGTTTTTCGTGTTCTTGGACGGTTTTGACCGTGATGCGGCAATACCTTGGGTGGATGGAACAGCGCAGCCGAACGGGAGCGGGTCCCGTCCCGACCCGGAACCCACCGAAACGGCCTCCCGTGCCGGCGCCCGGACGAGGTGACGCGGCGCGGCGCCGCCCGCCCGGGTCCGCGTCGACGTCCGGCGCCGGATCGCCCGCCGACCGCGCCCAGGCCCGAGACCGTGCCGCGACCCGCCCGGCGGCCCGCCCGGCCCGCCCCGGCCGCCCAGCCCCGCCCCGCCGGCCGAACGGCGCCGGCACCGCCGCCCGCCGCCCGACCGGCCCCGGCCTCACCGCCGCCGGCGCGGCCGTGTTCGGCTTCGGCGGCACGCTGCTCGGCGGCCTGCTCGACCAGCTGGTCACCGATCGACTGGGCTTTGTATTCGGCCTCGCGTTCGTACTCAGCGCCGCCCTCGTCGCCTGGAAGGTGCGGATCCAGGACTGGATCGCCGCGATCATCGTGCCCCCGATCGGGTTCGCCGCGACCATCGTGCTGGTGAGTACGTTCCTGGGCGCCGACACCAACGAGAGCTATCTCGCGAGGGTGGGCCTGGACCTGGTCACCGCGCTGTCCTTCAAGGCCGGCCTGCTGTGGGGCGGCACCGCGCTCGCCGCCGCCGTGGCCCTGGTCCGCCACCGGATGGCCGCACGCACCTGAACCCGCATCCGAAACCCGCATACGAGAACCCGCATCCGAAACGCACCCGAGCCCGGATACCAAAAGGAGGCCGGCCCGAACCCGGACCGGCCCCACTCACCCAACCGCGCTCACCCAACCGCGCTCACGCGTTGCGCAGATCCCGCCGCAACTCCTGCGGCAGCGCGAACTGCAGCCGCTCCTCCACCGACCGGTGGATGTGCACGTCGGCGAACCCGCGCTCGGCGAGCCACGCCAGCACGCCGTCCACGAGCACCTCGGGCACCGACGCACCGGAGGTGACGCCGACCGTGCCGACCCCAGCCAACCACTCGTCCTTGAGCTCTTCCGCGTAGTCGACCAGGTACGACGCCCGCGCGCCCGCCTCCAACGCCACCTCGACCAGCCGCACCGAGTTGGACGAGTTGGTCGAGCCGACCACGATCACCAGGTCCGACTCGGCGGCGATCTGCTTGACCGCGACCTGGCGGTTCTGCGTCGCATAGCAGATGTCGTCGCTCGGCGGGTCGATCAGCAGCGGCAGCCGCTTGCGCAGCTCCTTGACCGTGGCCACGGTCTCGTCCACGGACAACGTGGTCTGGGACAACCAGGCCACCTTCGCCGGGTCGCGCACCTCGACGTTGGCCACGCCCTCGGGGCCGTCCACCAGGTGGATGTGATCGGGCGCCTCGCCGGCGGTGCCGATCACCTCCTCGTGCCCCTCGTGACCGATCAGGAGGATGTCGTAGCCCTCCTCGGCGAAGCGCACGGCCTCCTTGTGCACCTTGGTCACCAGCGGGCAGGTGGCGTCGATCGTGCGCAGGGACCGGGCCGCCGCCTCCTCGTGCACCACCGGAGCCACGCCGTGTGCGGAGAAGACGACCGTGGCGCCCTCGGGCACCTCCGCCGTCTCGTCCACGAAGATCGCGCCACGCTTCTCGAGCGTCTCGACGACGTATTTGTTGTGCACGATCTGTTTGCGCACGTATACCGGCGCACCGTACAGATCGAGGGCCTTCTCGACGGTCTCGACGGCTCGGTCGACGCCCGCGCAGTAGCCCCGGGGGGCGGCGAGCAGGACGCGGCTGGTTGGCGACATGAGTCCATCGTACGGGCGGGCCACGAAGATCCACCGGGGTCCGCGACGCAAAGCAGGCGTAATAGGGTCCTTGGGCGGAGCCGGCCCCCAGGGTGTCGCGCCCCGACCCGCCCACGCCGTCCACGGGAAGACGTCGGATGCCCTTCAGCTCAGCGGAACGGCCCGAGCACGACACGTCCTCCGTCGGGGGGCCGGTCAAACGGCGCCGGGTCAGCTGGGATCTGCTGCGGGTGGCGTTCGTCTCGCTCGTGCTGCTCTTCCACGGCACCTACCTGGCCCGCGAGTGGCACCCCGAACTGGTCGCACGTCCGTTCGTCTTTCCGTACCAGATCGGGGCGAGCCTGCTCCTGGTCGTCTCCGGCTACTTCGCCGCGGTCTCGCTGCGCAAGGGTGACGTGGTCCGCTGGTGGGTCGGCCGGATGGCGCGGATGTTGCCCGCGTTCCTGGTCGGCGTGCTGGGCACGTCGTTGTTCCTGCGGCTGTGCGCGCCGCCCGGCTGGTACGCGCCGACCCTGGGCGACGTGTGGGCCAACCTGGCCATGTTGTGGAATTGGAAACCGCAGTCGTACACCTATGTGGACGCGGCCTATTGGACGATTCCGCTGCAACTGTTGTGGTTCACCGCGATCTTCGCCCTGTGGCGATGGCGGCGGGCGCACGGCGACGGCACCGCGCGCACGTTGTGGCTCGTGCTGTTCGTCGAGCTGTTCCTGCTGCCGATCCGGCTGCACCTGCAGTCGGAGGCGTTCCGCACCCTCTACGACGGGTTCGGGCTCTACCGCGTGCACCTGTTCGCCGCCGGCATCGGGGTGCATCTGTGGTCGCGGCGGCGGATCCACGGCGTGCACGCGGTGCTGCTGCTCGGCGCGTGTACGTTCGCGCATCTGTGCCAGACCCGGCAGGTGTCCTGGACGGTCGGCGTGGCCCTCGGCATCGCGGCGATCTGCGCCGCGGCGCTCGGCCCGGACTGGGACCGCTTCCTGCCAAGGTGGGTGGCGCGACTCTTCGAGTGGACGGCCGGCATCACCTACGCGATCTACCTGGTGCACCAGTCGATCGGCTACGTGGTGATGCGCCGACTCCAGGACCACGGCGTCGGCGCGACGGGTCAACTGCTCGCCCTGACAGCGGTGGCGATCGGGCTCGGCTGGCTGCTCACGGTGCTCGTCGAGCGCCCGGCGCATCGCGCGCTCATGCGCGGCTTCGACCGGTTGCGACCGGTGTCGTGACACCCGCAGGGGTGAATCCCGGAGCCGGCGCGAGTACCGGGCTACAGCGAGTACTTGGCGAAGAACGCCCACATCAGCTCATTGGCCGAGATCTCCTGGTTGATCCGGCCGAAGCCGCGTACCTCGGTGCCCGCCGCGCCCGGCCAGGTGTGGCCCGCGTCGGACTGGGTGTACAGGATCACCGCCGCGTCGCCCCCGCAGTCCGGGTACGCGGTGCGCTCGACGTGCCGGGACACCTTGGTGCGTACCGGTTTGCTCGCGCAGTCGTCGATCTCGGCCCAGCGCCGCACCGCCTCGGGCACGGTGTAGGTCCAGCGCGACGCGGGTCCACCCTCGTAGGGGTTGGCCTGGTCCGCCTGGCCGTGGAAGGTCAGCACCGGCATCGGCCGGATCGGTCGGCACGGCGCGGGCCGGGCGCCGTCGGTGCCGTCCGCGCGCAGCCCGGAGACCGGCGCGATCGCGGCTATCCGGCGGCTGAGTGTGCAGCCGAGCAGCGAGGTCATCCGGGCGCCGCCGGAGAAGCCGGTCGCGTACACCCGTTTGTCGTCCAGGCACAACGAACGATCCAGCGCGTCCAGCGTGGCGCCGACGAAGCCGACCTCGTCGCGTCCGCCGACCGCGGCCGGGTGTCCGCCGTAGAGCGGCACGCCCGGGATGTTCCAGGCCCGCCCGCCGGTCGTCCCCGGGTAGCTCAGCCCGCCCTCGGGGATCGCCACCACGAAGCCGTAGCGCTCGGCGGTGGCACCGAGCCCGCTGAGCGCCATCTGCGCCGCGCCGGTGCTGTTGCTGCCGTGCAGGTTGAGCACCAGCGGTCGGGGGTCGGCGCCGTTGTAACTCTGCGGCAGGTAGGCCTGGACCCGGTAGGTCTCGCCGGAGAAGGACACCGGCACGCTCACCCAACCCTGCCGGTCCCGGCCGTTGCAGCCGGTGTCCGCGGCGGCCGAACCGGCCGCCGACGGGGTGCTCTGCCGGGCCGTCATCCGGGCCAGCGCGAACACCGCGAGGACCGCGACGACCGCCGCGAATATCGCGAGCACGCGGCTCAACCGCAGGCCCGCGCACCGGAATCGCACCACTGTCGCCCCACTCGTTCGGTGATCCGGGTCCGGATCCGGCTCATTCGGGAAGCATGTCCCCGAAGTCAGACGTTCACGAACCGACAAAGGTTGCCTCCTGCGCCGCCCCCTCGGCACGTAGAGTTGTCCGCCATGACCGGGACCCGCATCGTCGTCGGCGCCGCGATCCTCCATCGAGGACGCGTACTGGCCGCGTGCCGCAGTGCCCCGGCCGAGTTGGCGGGCGGTTGGGAGTTCCCCGGCGGCAAGGTCGAACCGGGCGAGGGCGAGCCCGCCGCGCTGGTTCGCGAGTGCCGCGAGGAACTCGGAGTGACCGTGCGACCGGTGCGCCGACTGCCCGGTGCGTGGCCGCTCGGGAAAGGCTACGTGCTCCGGGTCTGGCTCGCCGACCTGGTGTCGGGTGAGCCGGCGCCGCTCCAGGACCACTCGGCGCTGCGCTGGCTCGACGCCGGCGCGGTGGCCGGGCTCGACTGGCTGCCGGCGGATCGACCGGCGGCGGAACTGGTCGCCGGGGAACTGCGGACGCGGGGGTCGGTGACGGTCGTGGAGGACGGGTGACGAAATGCTGCGCAACGCGGGCAAATACGCACATAGGGTCGACCGGCACCCGCCCGAGGGCCGAGCTTGAGATCGTGATCAACCGGGAAAACGGTCCGCAGTAGCAGCGACAAAGGAATCCGCCGTCCATGGAGCAGCGCCGAGAAGCCGACCGGAGTCCGGGGGACCCGGCCCGACGGTCGACGGCGCCCGGATCGTTGTTCGATCTTGTCCCGTCGGCGACCTGGGTGCTCGACGCCGACGGCCGGATCGTGATGTGGAGCGCCGCCGCCGAGCAACTCTTCGGCTATCGGCGCGAGGACATCCTCGGCGCCTACGCGATCGACCTGATCCATCCGCCGTTCACCGCCGAACAGCAGGCGGCCACCTCGAACGCGGTCGCGGGCATGGACGTGTTCGCCGGCTCGTACACGATGCGCCGCGGCGACGGCACGCTGTGCTCGGTCGAATCGCGCGCGGCCTTCGCCGAGGACCTGGCCGGGAACCGGTTCGTGCTGATCACCTCGATGGACTCGGCGGTGGTGCACAAGGTCGAGGCCGATCTGGCGATCCGCGAGGCGTTGTTCGACCAGTCCCCGATCGGCGTGGGCATCTTCGACGCCGAGTTGCGCTACGTCGCGGTCAACGACGCGCTCGCCGCGATCAACCGGCTGCCCGCCGAGGAGCACATCGGCCGCCGGCTCGAAGAGGTCCGGCCCGGGATGGACACCGAGCGGGTGCGCACCATCCAGCAGCGCGTGCTGGCCACCGGCGAACCGGTGGTCGACTCGCGGATCTTCGGGCCGATCCCCACCGACGGCAGCCCGCGCACCGTGTGGTCGATGTCGTACAACCGCCTGGAGGCGCCCGGCGGCCGGATCCTGGGCATCAGTTGCTCGCTGATCGACGTGACCGAGCGGCACTACGCGATGGTCAAGGTGGACGCCGCGCGCAAGCGGCTCGCGCTGCTGAACGAGGCGGGCACCCGGCTCGGCGCCACGCTCGACATCCCCCGGATCGCCGAGGAGTTGACCGCGTCGGTGGTGCCCGGGTTCGCCGACCTGGCCGCGGTGGATCTGCTCGAGGCGATCGCCCGGGGCGAGGAGATCCCGCCCGGCGCGCACGCCGAGAAGGCCCGGCTGCAACGGGTGGCCTCGCGCGGCGCGCGTCCGGGGCGATACACCGACGAACTGCTGCACCAGGGCAGCACGTTGGTCTACGCCGCCGACTCGACGTTCGGGCGCTGTCTGCGTACGGGTGGCTCGTACCTGATGCGCAACGTGCAGGACGAGATGTACGACGAGCTGATCCACGACCCCACCCGGGCCGCGGCGGCCCGGGCGCTGGGCCTGCATACGATGATCGTGGTCCCGCTCAGCGCCCGGGGCGTGGTGCTCGGCACGATGTTGCTCGCACGCGGCGAGGGGCGGCCCGCCTTCGACCCCGACGACCTCACCCTGGCCACCGAACTGGGCTCGCGCGCGGCCGTGTCGGTGGACAACGCGCGGCTCTACCACCACCAGCGGGAGACCGCGGTGATGCTCCAGCGCAGCCTGCTGCCGCAGAACCTGCCGGAGTTGCCGGGGATCGCGGTCGCGCACCGCTACCTGCCGGGCAGTTCGGTGACCGAGGTCGGCGGCGACTGGTACGACGTGATCCCATTGTCCGGCGGCCGGATCGGGCTCGTGGTCGGCGATGTGATGGGTCACGGGGTGCACGCGGCGGCGGTGATGGGCCAGTTGCGCACGGCGGTGCGCACGCTAGCGGGCCTGGAGTTGCCGCCGGCCGAGGTGCTCGGACATCTCGACGACATCGTGGTGGGGCTCGGCGAGCTGCACTACGCGACCTGCGTTTATGTGGTCTACGACCCGGTGGCGCGCACCTGCGAGTTCGCCAGCGCGGGCCACATGCCGCCGATCCTGGTGCCGCCCGGCGGGCGCCCGCGGGTGGTCGACAACCCGCCGGGCACGGTCCTGGGGGTGGGCGGACTCGGCTTCGAGCAGGGCGATTTCGCGGTCGAGTCGGGCAGCACGCTGGTCCTGTACACGGACGGCCTGGTGGAAACCCGGGACCGCTCGCTGGACACCGGCATCGAACTGCTGTGCGCGGCGGTCGCGGGGCCGCCGGGAACGCTGGAGCAGACGGCCGACAAGATCGTCGCGGACGTACACGAGGAGCCCGGCTTCGACGACGTGGCCCTGCTGGTGGCCCGCCTGGACGCACTCGCCGAGGACTCGCTCGCGTCCTGGTGGCTGCCGGCCGAACCGGCGGTGGTCTCCCGCGCCCGCGAGCTGAGCCGCAAGACGCTCACCGAGTGGGGCCTGGACGCGCTGGTCGACATCACCGAGTTGCTGGTCAGCGAACTGGTCACCAACGCACTGCGCTACGGCGCGGGCCCGATCCGGCTACGGCTCCTGCGCGGCCGCGCCCTGCTGTGCGAAGTCGCCGACGCCGGCACCACGTTGCCCCGCATGCGCGAGGCGGAGGACACCGACGAGGGCGGCCGGGGCCTGCAACTGGTCAACCAACTCGCCGAACGCTGGGGCAGCCGCAAATCGGGCCACGGGAAGACGGTGTGGTTCGAGCTGCCGCTGCCGGAGTAGGGCCGCCCCAGGCTCGACCGACGACTCGCGTCGCCCGCTCAGCTTTCGTAGTGGTAGCGGCACTGGGCGATCAGGATCGAGTCGTCTGTGAGCTTGTAGATCAGGCGGTGCTCGTCGTTGATCCGGCGTGACCAGTAGCCGTGGAACCCGTGCTTGAGCGGCTCCGGCTTGCCGATGCCCTCGTTGCCGTTGCGCGCGATGTCGGCGACGAGTGTGTTGATGCGCTTGAGGATCCTGCGGTCCTGGACCTGCCACCACAGGTATTCCTCCCAGGCTCGGGAGGCGAAGACGACCTTCACTCCTGGTCCACCAGCTCCCGTACGGTCCCTCCGCCGTTCTCCAGCTCCTCGATGGAGGCCAGGAGGCGGCGGGCGTTCGCGGGGCTGCGCAGCAGGTAGGCGGTTTCCTTGAGGGCCTCGTAGTCCTCCAACGAGACTATGACCACCGGCTCGTGTCCCGCCCGAGTGATCACGATTTCCTCGCGGTCGTCCACGACCGCGTTGAGCACCTCGGCATAGCGAGCACGGGACTCCGAGTAGGTCATCGTCTTCATGGCTCGACTCCTCCAGTAGGTACAAGAAATTGTACGTCCGCAGTTGGGTGGCGACAACGGCATCCAAAGATTGCGCATCCCCGGCTCTGTTACCGTGCCCGTGGATCGACGATCACAGGGGGGACGGATGGGGGCCGTCAATCGATCGAGGGCTGAGCGGCAGCGTCAAGCGCGGATCCTGCGCTATTGGCGGGCCGTGGAGTATTTCTCCCCGCCGAAGGTCGATCCGGTGAATCCACGCAAGAACCTCTTCGCCGTGGGGCCGGATCGGCCGCTGCCCCGGGAGCCCGGCTCCGCCGTGAGTCGGGCCGGGTCCCGGCCGGGTCTCGTGTGGCAACACACGGTCTACGCAGGGATCTTCGCGGTCGACAAGGTACGTGACGTCTTGTTACGGGCGTTCCGTGTTCCGGAGTCCGAGCAGGACTTCGACGGCCGAATCGGCGGCGACAGCGCCATGCTCTGCTTCACCGTGAACCAGGACGGGCTGCTGATCAAGGACAGTGTCACCCTGTCCTCGTGTGCCTGGGCGATCGGGCAGACCCTGAACCCAGGGCCGCACAGCGACCAATGGCTGACCGGTTTCGACGAGGACAGCACGCAGCTGCTGCAACGGCTGCTGGACCTCGGCGACGGGAGGATCGAAGTCGATCGCCGGTCCGTGGCCGGCTCTGCGTCGCCGCAGTCGGGGCTCGGCCCGGTCGCGGGGCTGATGTCCCGCCTCGTCTTCAGTGCGGCGACGGGCGGGCTCGGGGCGGTGACCGGTGCGGTGGGTGCCGGGCCGGGTCCGGTGGCGGGGGTGCCGGCCGCGAAGGTGATCGAGCAGGTCGGCGGTGACTTGATCGATTCCGCTACTGCCCGGTTCACCGACCGCACCCCGGGTGACAGCGCAACATCCGGCCAACCTCCGGGCAGCGGTGAGGTGCGGGAAGCGGACCGGCGCGCGGCGGAGCCGGCGGGACCTCCGCCGGAGGTGGGCACGAAGGTCCTGGATGTGTATGACCTGGCGGCCATCACCCGCTGGGTGGCCGAGCAGCTCGGCCACGCCGAGGTTCTCCAGCCCAACGCGATCCGGGTCAAGAGCCATCAGGTCGCGGCCCGGCATGCGGATGAGGCGGGCGGTGATGTTTTCCTCAACAGCTTCTACGCCGACGATCTGGAACGGGTCGCCGGTGTTCTCGAGGCCGGGCAGGCCGGCACCGCGCTGCTGGACTACCTGCGGGCCGAGGCCGATCTGGATGCGATGAACCGCTTTGACGTGCGGCGCCTGCCCGAGATCGTGTTGGAGAGCGTGCAGCCGTCGAGCATGCCCCTGGGCCGGTGGCCGACGGATGCCGACAAGCCGCTGGTGCTCAGCCGGCAGTTCGCGGTGAACCGCATCCTGGAGAGTCTCGGGGAGGGCGACGGCCGCGGCCTCTACGCGGTCAACGGACCACCCGGAACCGGCAAGACGACCCTGCTGCGCGACCTGATCGCGGCCTTGGTGGTCCAGTGGGCCGAGCGGTTGGCGGACCTGAAGCGGCCGGAGGATGCCTTCGTTCGAAAGCGGCGCACCTGGCGTACGGAGGAGACCGCCGGCAAGACCTACCCGCGCACCATCCACCCCCTGGTCCCCGAACTCACCGGCTTCGAGATCGTGATCGCTTCGTCCAACAACGGAATCGATCCTTGGCGATCCCCTCACGTACGGGCGACAGCCGAGCACAGCCGACCGCACCGGACAGGACCCCATGCCCACCACCCACCCCCGCTGTCACCCCTGTGAACAAGAAGCCCGGTTCGCCGAGTTGCCGCCCCGGGAGTTGGTTGCGGCCGATGCGCACTGGCGGGTGGCGCATGCGTTCGACAGTGCGTTGTCCGGGTGGTTGGTGCTCGTGCCCCGGCGGCATGTCGTGTCGATCGCCGAGCTCGACGCGGCCGAGGCGGCGGTGCTGGGGACCTGGCAGGTGGCGCTTGCGCGGGCGTTGCGGGAGGTGACCGGCTGTGCCAGGACCTACGTGGCCCAGTTCGCCGAGCGCGAGGGCTTCGCGCACGTGCACTTCCACGTCGTACCGCGCCCGCCGGACCTGGCCGCCGAGCTGCGCGGCCCGGGTGCCTTCGCCTTTCTCGGCCGCCCGCCGGCGGAGCGCGTCCCGGTCGCGCGGATGGACGAACTGGCCGTCGCCCTGGGCGAGGCGCTGGGCCGACCGACGCCGTCCGGCCGGCCCTGAGCCGCAACTCGACCGACCATTTTCGGCCGGCCCCACGCCGCCACCCGACCGGTCAGTCCCCGGATCCCCGGCGCCTGATCCTGTTCCCCAGCCACACCAGCGGGTCGTACTTGCGATCCGCCACCCGCTCCTTCATCGGGATCAGCGCGTTGTCCGTGATGTGGATGTTCTCCGGACACACGTCCGTGCAGCACTTGGTGATGTTGCACAGGCCCAGGCCGTGTTCCTCCTGGGCCGCCTGCTGCCGGTCCGCCACGTCCAGCGGGTGCATGTCCAGTTCGGCGATCCGCATCAGGAAGCGCGGGCCGGAGAAGGCCGGTTTGTTGTCCTCGAAGTCACGGATGACGTGGCAGGTGTTCTGGCACAGGAAACACTCGATGCACTTGCGGAACTCCTGCGAGCGCTCGACGTCTACCTGCTGCATGCGATACTCGCCCGGCTTCAGCCCCTTCGGCGGGGTGAACGAGGGCACCTTGCGCGCCTTGGCGTAGTTGAACGACACGTCGGTGACCAGGTCGCGGATCACCGGGAAGGTGCGCATCGGGGTGACCGTGACCACCTCCTCCGGCGCGAACGTGCTCATCCGGGTCATACACAGCAGCCGCGGCCGGCCGTTGATCTCCGCGCTGCACGAACCGCACTTGCCCGCCTTGCAGTTCCAGCGCACCGCGAGGTCCGGCGCCTGGGTGGCCTGGAGTCGGTGGATGATGTCCAGGACCACCTCGCCCTCGTTCACCTCGACCTTGAAATCGCGCAGCTCGCCGCCGTCGGTGTCGCCGCGCCAGATGCGGAAGTCCGCCTTGTAGGACATCGGACAGTCAGCCGTCCTTCCCGGGAAGCTCTGCGTCGGTCAGGTACTTCGTCAGCTCGTCGCGCTCGAAGAGGTCCAGCAGGTCGGCGCGCATCGGCACCGCCTCGCTCCGGGTCAGTTCGACCGACAGGTGCTCCGCGGTCGGGTCGACGATCGAGCACGCGAGCACCACCCGGCGCCACTCGGCGGACATCGCCGGGAAGTCGTCGCGGGTGTGCCCGCCGCGGCTCTCCTGCCGCTCCAGGGCCGAGCGCGCCACGCACTCGCACACCAGCAACATGTTCCGCAGATCCAGGGCCAGGTGCCAGCCCGGGTTGTACTGCCGATGGCCCTCGACCCCGGCCTTGGCCGCGCGGGCCTTCAGCTCCTCCAGGCGGGTCAGCGCCTCGGCCATCTCGCCTTCCTTGCGGATGATGCCGACCAGGTCGTTCATCGTCTGCTGGAGCTCCTGGTGGACCGTGTACGGGTTCTCCGCGCTCTCCACGGCGAATGGCGCCAGCGCCTCGGTGGCGGCCGCGTCGAGCTGTTCCCGGGCGACCTCGCGCCGTGCCTCGCCGATCTCCTCGGCGTAGCGGGCCGCGTGTTCGCCCGCCCGGCGGCCGAACACCAGCAGGTCGGACAGCGAGTTGCCGCCGAGCCGATTGCTGCCGTGCATGCCGCCGGCCACTTCACCGGCCGCGTACAGGCCGAGCACCCCCGGCGTCGCGGCGGTGTCCGGGTCCACCGCGATCCCGCCCATCACGTAGTGACAGGTGGGCCCGACCTCCATCGCCTCCGCGGTGATGTCCACGTCGGCCAGTTCCTTGAACTGGTGGTACATCGACGGCAGTTTGCGGCGGATCTCCTCCGTGCCGCCGGCCATCCGGCCGACCACGGTCAGGAACACCCCGCCGTGCGGCGAGCCGCGCCCGGCCTTGACCTCGGAGTTGATCGCGCGCGCCACCTCGTCCCGGGGCAGCAGCTCGGGCGGGCGCTTGTTGTGTTCCTGGTCGGTGTACCAACGGTCGCCCTCGGCCTCGGACTTGGCGTACTTCTCCTTGAACACGTCCGGGATGTAGTCGAACATGAACCGTTTGCCCTCGGAGTTGAGCAGCACCCCGCCGTCCCCGCGCACCGACTCGGTGACCAGGATCCCCTTCACCGACGGCGGCCAGACCATCCCGGTCGGATGGAACTGGACGAACTCCATGTTGATCAGCGGCGCCCCCGCGAGCAGCGCGAGCGCCTGCCCGTCACCCGTGTACTCCCACGAGTTGGAGGTCACCTTGAAGCCCTTGCCGATCCCGCCGGTGGCGAGCACCACGGCGGGCGCGTCGAAGACGGTGAATCGACCCGACTCGCGCCAGTAGCCGAACGCGCCGGTGATCCGCTTGCCGGTCTCGGAACCGGCGTCCGGGACGGTCAACAGGCGGGTGATGGTGCACTCCTGAAAGACCTTCAGCCGCGCCTCGGGATCCCCGAACTCGCGTTCGTCCTGCTGTTGCAGCGCGACGATCTGCTGCTGGAGGGTACGGATCAGCTCCAGACCGGTCCGGTCGCCGACGTGTGCCAGGCGCGGATACTCGTGGCCGCCGAAGTTGCGCTGGCTGATCCGGCCGTCCGCGGTGCGGTCGAACAGCGCCCCCCACGACTCCAACTCCCAGACCCGGTCCGGGGCTTCCTTGGCGTGCAGCTCGGCCATCCGCCAGTGGTTGAGGAACTTGCCGCCGCGCATCGTGTCGCGGAAGTGCACCTTCCAGCTGTCCTGCGAGTTGACGTTGCCCATCGAGGCGGCGATCCCGCCCTCGGCCATCACCGTATGCGCCTTGCCGAACAGCGACTTGCACACGACGGCGGTGCGCATGCCGCGCATCCGGGCCTCGATCGCGGCCCGCAACCCGGCGCCGCCCGCGCCGATCACGACCACGTCGTACGAATGACGTTCCACTTCCGACACGACTGCCACTCCTGTACTGGGCTGGGGCGAGGTGATGCGCGCAAAGCCATGCGCGAGGAATCAGAAGAACCGCGGATCGTCGAAGGCGCCGCTCGCGACCAGGTAGACGTAGAGGTCGGCGAGCCCGACGCTGACCAACGAGGCCCAGGCGAGCTGCATGTGCTTGCCGTTGAGGGTGCTGACCAAGCCCCAGAAGCGATACCGCACCGGGTGCTTGGAGAAGTGCTTGAGCTTGCCGCCGACGATGTGCCGGCACGAGTGGCAGGACAGCGTGTACGCCCAGATCAGCAGCACGTTGGCGAGCAGCACCAGGGTGCCCAGGCCCATGTGCCCCCAGGCGCCGTCCTCGTCGCGGAACGCGATCAGCACGTCCCAGGACAGGATCACCGCCACGATCGTGGCGAAGTAGAAGAAGTACCGGTGGATGTTCTGCAGGACCAGCGGGAACCGGGTCTCGCCCGAGTACGAGCCGCGCGGCTCGGGGACCGCGCACGCCGACGGCGAGGCCCAGAAGCCCCGGTAGTAGGCCTTGCGGTAGTAGTAGCAGGTCAGCCGGAAGCCGAGCGGGAAGATCAGCACGAGCAGTGCCGGGGACAGCCCCCACCAGTCGCCGAACAGCGGTGCGTTCGCGCTCAGCGGCATGCTCTCGCACTTGGCTGCCAGACACGGCGAGTAGAACGGCGACACGTACGGCTCGGCGAAGTAGTCGTCGTTGGCGAACGCGCGCCAGGTCGAGTAGACGATGAACGCGGACAACATGGCCACGGTCAGCGCGGGCGAGAGCCACCAGCGGTCCGTGCGCAGATGTCGCGCGCCGATCCGCGCCCGGCCGGGCGCGTTGGTGCCGGTCCTGCCGGCGGGTCCCGTCGTCCCTGTAGCCAAGACGTCACCTTCCTGTCCGGCGGGGCGGCCGCATGCCGCCCACACCTTCGTCGTCCGCGTCCGCGAAGAGGCCCGGGTCGTAGGGCAGATCGGACATCACCTCGACCGGCGTGGGGACGGGCTCGACCACCGGTTCGACCTCGGCGATCGTCTCGGCCAGGAAGCCGAGGCTGCTCCTGGCCCGTTCCACGTCGTCGCTGAGCCGGCGCACCCCGTACGTGTCGCCGAGCGTGCGGCGCAGCCCACGCACCGCGCGCGCCAGTTCGTCGAGCCTGCGCCTCGCCAGAGCCAGGTCCTCTTGCGCCCGAGTCGTCAAGATCGCGCTCACCTCCTGCTTTTCCGGCGCCACGTCGTCGGGGGCCGGGGGATGGGGACGGTGTTGCGGACTTGCCATTGATTCCCGAGGTGGGAACGTCGGCAGTCTGGCGCGAACGATCAATCGATGGAAAGTGTTTCGCGAATCTGGTGGGTCACAGATCGGGAAAAGACGATGGCCGAACAAAAGATCACCGGAATTCGATCTTGTCGAATCAAGATCGAATTCCGGTGATCAGCGGGAACGGCGTTTAAATGATCTTCGCGGGTGTGCGGAAATCGAGGTTTAACGATCTTCGAGGCGCATCGTGGCGGCCGGAGAGGATTCCACCCGGGCGCGGGTCGCGGCGATTCGCGGTCGGCCGGGCAACACCCGTTCCGCCTCGACGAGTGCCTCGCGGGCCGATTCGATGTCGCCGGCCGCGCAGACACACAGCGCGAACGTGCACAATGCGTCGGCGTGCCCGGCGCGGGATGCCCGCTTTTCGGTGGTCACCAGACGTTTGGCGGCCCGTACCGCCTTCGTGGCGTTTCCGTGCAACACCATCAGGAGTGGTTCGTCGTCCTCGGCTTCGAGGCGAATCGTCGCGCCCGAGCGGTGTTGATAGGAATCGCCCGGCTTGCGCAGTGCCTCCTCGGCGGCGGCCAGATTGTCCGCCAGCGGCACCGTGCCCATGATCAGCGCCTGCACCATGACCTCGCCGAACAACGCGCGGGCGGTGTCCCAGGCCGGGTGGCTCGGGCCGATCCGGTCCAGATAGGCGCGGGCCACCGCCGCCGCGGCGGCGTCGTCGGCATGTGCCTCGAGGGATTGCACGCGCGCGAAAGTGCGATAGGGCTCACTTTCCGGCTCGTCCGGAATCAGATCGGCCAATTGTTCGACCATGGCCACATCGCCGTCGCGATACGCCTCGGTGGCCCGCTCGTACAGCAGCCGGGCTCGCCCCGCCGGGGTGCCCTGATCGGACGGTAGGGGCGGTGTGTCGGCCCCCATATCGGTCGGAACAGGCCCAAAGGTCCCGTCCGCCCGGTCGGCGGCGCGCCGGGACCACCGCTTGCGGATGCGCTCGTTGAAGGACTCGCCAGACTCGCTCACACCTACGGATTGTGCCCTGTGGAGCCCTCGAACGGCGGCCGGCGGGCGCCGGGACCGAGCGGGGGACGCTCCTCCCCGTACGATTGAGCTTGGCGCCGAGGAGGCAGGCCGGTTCGCGCGATGCCCATCGTGCGGCTGAGGAGGCCCGCGGTCGCCGGCCCGTCCGTAGCATCCCCGACTGAAGCCGAGAGACACGCAGCCGTGCCCACGCGCCATGACATCCGCAACGTCGCCATCGTCGCCCACGTCGACCACGGCAAGACCACCCTCGTCGACGCCATGCTGAAGCAGGCGGGCACGTTCAGTGCCCACCACCAGATGGACGATCGGGTGATGGACTCCAACGACCTGGAGCGCGAGAAGGGCATCACCATTCTCGCGAAGAACACCGCCGTCGCCTATCACCCCAAGGACGGTGGCCCCACGGTCACCATCAACATCATCGACACGCCCGGCCACGCCGACTTCGGCGGAGAGGTGGAGCGCGGACTGTCGATGGTGGACGGTGTCGTGCTGCTCGTCGACGCTTCGGAGGGCCCGCTCCCGCAGACCCGCTTCGTGCTCCGCAAGGCGCTCGCCGCGAAGATGCCGGTCATCCTGTGCATCAACAAGGTCGACCGTCCCGACTCGCGCATCTCCGAGGTCGTCGACGAGACCTACGAGCTGTTCATGGACCTGGACGCGACCGAGGAGCAGATCGAGTTCCCGATCGTCTACGCGTGCGCGCGGGACGGCGTGGCCACGCTCGTGCGCCCCACCGATGGCACCGTGCCGACCGACAGCGACAGCCTGGAGCCGTTCTTCCAGGCCATCCTGGACTCGATCCCGGCCCCGGAGTACGACGAGGGCGCGCCGCTCCAGGCGCACGTGACCAACCTGGACGCGTCCAACTTCCTCGGTCGCATCGCGCTGTGCCGGGTGCACCAGGGCACCATCCGCAAGGGCCAGCAGGCCGCGTGGTGCCGGCACGACGGCACCATCGAGCGGGTCAAGATCACCGAGCTGCTGATGACCGACCAGCTCGAGCGCAAGCCCGCCGAGTCGGCCGGCCCCGGCGACATCATCGCCATCGCCGGCATCCCGGACATCATGATCGGCGACACCATCGCCGACCCCGAGGACCCGCGCCCGCTGCCGCTGATCACGGTGGACGAGCCGGCCATCTCGATGACCATCGGTACCAACACCTCGCCGCTGGTCGGCAAGGGCGGCAAGGGCCACAAGGTCACCGCCCGCCTGGTCAAGGACCGCCTGGAGCGCGAGCTGGTCGGCAACGTGTCGCTGCGCGTGCTGCCCACCGAGCGGCCCGACACGTGGGAGGTGCAGGGCCGCGGCGAGCTGGCCCTGGCGATCCTGGTGGAGACCATGCGCCGGGAGGGCTTCGAGCTGACCGTCGGCAAGCCGCAGGTGGTCACCCGTGAGGTCAATGGCAAGATCCACGAGCCGGTGGAGCGACTGACCATCGACTCGCCGGAGGAGTACCTCGGCGGGATCACCCAGCTCCTGGCCTCGCGCAAGGGCCGCATGGAGACGATGACCAACCACGGCACCGGCTGGATCCGGATGGAGTTCGTGGTGCCGGCGCGCGGGCTGATCGGCTTCCGTACCGAGTTCCTCACCGACACCCGCGGCACCGGCATCGCGCACAGCGTGCATGAGGGCTACGAGCCCTGGTTCGGCGAGATCCGGACCCGCAACAACGGCTCCCTGGTGGCCGACCGCGCCGGTGTCGCGACGCCGTTCGCGATGATGAACCTGCAGGAGCGCGGCCAGATGTTCGTCGAGCCGACCACCGAGGTGTACGAGGGCATGATCGTCGGCGAGAACTCGCGCGCCGACGACATGGACGTCAACATCACCAAGGAGAAGAAGCTCACGAACATGCGCTCGTCGACCTCCGACGAGACCGAGAAGCTGATCCCGCCGCGCCGGCTGTCGCTCGAGCAGGCCCTCGAGTTCTGCCGCGAGGACGAGTGCATCGAGGTGACCCCGGAGACGGTGCGCATCCGCAAGGTCGTGCTCGACCAGAAGGAGCGTGGCCGCTCCGCGTCGCGCGCCAAGCGCTGAGCGCCTGACGGTCGCCTTCGGACGACCCGAAACAAGCCGGTGACCTGCGGTCGAACCCGCAGGTCACCGGCTTTTCGCATGCTGAGACCAAGTCGATATCTTTGCCCGATTATATTCGTTATGTTTCCAATGCGTGTAACATTTTCGAACAAAAATCGATCTGGTTCGAAACTTCGAACGCACATGAATGGCGAATATCTTTCGCACTCCGGTTTAGTCTGACTGTCCTCTTGACGTTTGGGTAATTGGGTTGCGAGAGTCCGTGCGGCCACCAAACCAAACGGAATCCGGTCGCACCCGACCGCGACTCGGGGGTATTTGCAGTCATGACCATGCAACCCCAGCTGGTCCCGGAGGCGGGAGGATCCCCGAATCCGGGAACGTCCGACTCCTCGCTCGCCGAAGCGGGGGTCGCGGCGGCACCGCAAGAGGTGGTCGGGCGATCGCCCGGCCAGCTCGCCTGGCGGCGTTTCCGCAAGGATCGTAGCGGTGTGATATCCGCGGCGATCGTGATTTTCTTTTTCTTGATCGCTTTCGCTGCACCCTTGATCGAAAAGCTCTACGGCAAGGATCCGTACACCCGTTACGGGCAGATTCACCCGGGTCTGCTCAACGAGGTCGGGGCCCCGATCGCGGCCAACGGCGGCATGTCGAGCGAGTACTGGTTCGGCATCGAGCCCGCGGTCGGCCGGGACGTGCTGATGCAGCTGGTGTACGGGATCCGTACCTCGCTGCTGCTCGCCGTGATCGTGGTGCTCATCGTCACCGTGGTCGGCACCGTGCTGGGCATCACCGCCGGATACCTCGGCGGCAAGGTGGACTACGTGATCAGTCGGGTGATCGACACCCTGCTCGCGATGCCCTCGCAGTTGTTCTTCATCGCGTTCACCCCGATCGTGCTCGCGCTGTTCGTCAGCGAGCGCGAGACGACGCCCACGACGCTGCGGGCGACGGCCCTGATCGTCGTGTTGTCCCTGTTCGGCTGGACCCGGATCGCCCGGATCCTGCGCGGGCAGGTGCTGTCGATGCGCGAACGCGAGTACATCGAGGCGGCGAAGGTCAGCGGGGCCGGGACCCGCCGGATCGTCTTCAAGGAACTCCTGCCCAACCTGTGGACCCCGATCCTGATCATCGCGACGCTCGATCTGCCGACCTACGTCACGACCGAGGCCGCGCTGTCCTTCCTCGGTGTCGGCATGACCGAACCCACCCCCGACTGGGGTCGGATGATCAACAAGGGCTTCGAAGGCATGCAGAGCGACGTCACCTACCTGGCCTTCCCGGCCATCGCGATGGTGATCTTCGTGCTCGCCTTCAACCTGCTCGGCGACTCGGTGCGCGACGCGCTGGACCCCAAGTCGAACCGATGACCGGCCGAGGTCCGCGCGCGCTCGACCCACGCGCCGTGACCTCGGAGCCCGCGCAACCGCTCCTGCGTACGTCCCACCCGCCGCGGCACCTGGGCCCGGTGAACGGTTTTCTGGATGAGGGGATCACATGACAACGACGGGGAAGCGCCGAATCGTCGCGCTGTGCGCGGTAGGGGCCCTTGCGGCCTCGGCCAGCGCGTGCAGCAGCGGCAGCGGGGACAAGAAGGACAACACCGCGAAACCCTCCGCCAAGACGGCGTCCGTCATCATCGGCTCGGTGGCCGATTCGAAGGGCCCCGCGGCGGAGGTGCCCGGGGCCAAGAAGGGCGGCGTGGCCGGCGTCCTCAACCGCACCGGCTTCTCGCACCTGGACCCGGGCCGGGCCTACGTCAGCAACCTGATGACCGTGGACGAGCTGGTCACCCGCCGACTCACCACGTACAAGATCGAGGGTGACAAGACCACCCTCGTCGGCGACCTCGCCACCGACCCGGGCACCACCACCGACGGCGGCAAGACCTGGAAGTACACGCTCAAGGACGGCCTCAAGTACGAGGACGGTTCCCCGATCGTCGCCGCCGACGTCAAGTACGGCGTCGAGCGCACGTTCTTCAAGGCGTGGAACGAGGGTCCGACCTGGATCCAGACCTGGCTGGCCGGCACCGACAACTACTTCGACACCTACCCGGGCCCGTTCGACGGCGCCGAGCTGGGCAACGACAAGATCGAAGTGCCGGACGCGAAGACGATCATCTTCCATCTGACCTCCCCGCAGGCGGACTTCCCGTTCGCCGCCGCGATGGGCACCACCGCGCCGATGCCCAAGTCCAAGGAGACCAAGGAAGGCATCGACACCAAGCCGTTCGCCAGCGGCGCGTACAAGATCTCCTCGCACGAGCCGGACAAGCAGCTGATCCTGGACCGCAACCCCAACTGGGACCCGAACACCGACGCGGTCCGGCACCAGTACGTGGACTCGTTCAAGCTCGAGATGGGCATCCCCGCGGCGACCCAGTTCCAGCGACTGACCGCCGCGGCCGGCAGCGACGCTTCCGCGTTCACGCTCAACGAGCGTCCGGACGCCAACTTCGCGCAGCAGATCGCCACCGACCCGGCGCTGAAGAACCGGGTCACCGACGGCGTGGGTCCGTTCACCAACCGCTGGGACATCAACAACCTGCGGATCACCGACGTCAATGTGCGCAAGGCGATGCTGACCGCCTTCCCGCGCCAGTCCGCCCGGCTGGCCGAGGGCGGCCCGATGTCCGGCGACTTCGCCACCACGATCGCCTCGCCCACGCAGTTGGGCTACGCGCCGTACAAGAGCCTGTTCGACGGTCTGCCGCCGGACGGCGACCAGGCCAAGGCCAAGCAGATGCTGGAGGCCGCGGGCAAGGTCGGGCAGAAGGTGGTGCTGTGCATCACCACCACCAAGGTCCAGCAGGAACGCGCGCTGCCGATCATGGACATGCTCGGCAAGGCCGGCTTCCAGATGGAGCGCAAGGAGATCCCGGACAAGGAGTACTACGACACGATCGGCATGGTCGACACTCCCTGTGACCTGTACTGGGCCAGCTGGGCGGCGGACTGGCCGACCGGTTCGACCGTGTACACCCCCGTGTACGACAGCCGGCAGGTCAAGGACAAGCTGCCGAACTACTCGAAGTACAAGAACCCGGCCGTCGACGCCGAGATCGACCGCATCCTGAAGATCTCCGACCCGAACGCGCAGGCGGTCGAGTGGATGAAGCTCGACGAGAAGATCATGCAGGACGTGCCGTCCATCCCGTACACCTACATGCGTCACCGCCTGGTGTACGGCCCGCAGATCGGCGGCGCCGCGCTGAACATCTACGGCGCGATCAACCTGAACAACGTCTTCATCAAGTAGCCGTCAGGTCCCCGGGGACCCGAGCCGACCACACCGGCCGGCTCGGGTCCTCGGGGGCACATCGCGGAGGAAGCCCAGCCTCATGCTTCGATTCCTGGTCCGGCGGCTGCTCGGCGTAGCGGCGATCCTGCTTGTCGTCAGCCTCATCACGTTCTACCTGTTCTTCGCGGCCTCGGGTACCGATTCCGTCGTCCGCCTGTCGTGTGGCAAGAACTGCACACCCGAGATGCGCGAGACGGTCAAGCACAACCTCGGCCTGACCAAACCGATCCTCGAGCAGTATTGGATCTTCCTGTCCGGGATCTTCACCGGTCGCAACATCGGCGACAAGACCTGCAACTTCCCGTGCCTGGGCTACTCGTTCGCCAACAACCAGAACGTCTCGCACACGGTGGCCGACCGCTTCCCCACCACGGTGTCGCTGGCCATCGGCGCGATCGTGATGTTCATGACGCTGGGCATCAGCCTGGGGGTCCTGGCCGCGATGCGCCGGGGCAAGGCGACCGACAAGGCCGCCACCGGGTTCGCGTTGCTCAGTGGTTCGGCGCCGATCTACGTGCTCGGCCCGGTCTTCATCTATGTCTTCGTCCAGCAGTTGGGCTGGTTGGATCGGCCGCAGTACCACCCGTTCACCGAGGATCCGGTGCAGTGGGCCTCGGGGTTGCTACTGCCGTGGATCTGTCTGATGACCATCAATATGGCCATGTACGTCCGCCTCACCAGATCCACCATGGTCGACGTGTTGTCCGAGGACTATGTGCGAACACTTCGGGCCAAGGGCCTGTCCGGTCGCAGTGTCTACCTCAAACACGCCTTCCGCGGCGCGCTGAGCCCGATCGTCACCGTGCTCGGCGTGGACATCGGGGTGTTGATGAGCGGCACGATCATCACCGAGAGCACCTTCAGTCTGCACGGCATCGGGATGCTGGCGGTGACCTCGGTGACCGACTCCGACCTGCCGATGATGATGGGCGTCGTGGTGATCGCGGCGAGCTTCACGATGCTGGCGAATCTCGCGGTGGACATGTTGTACGTCGTCATCGATCCCCGGGTCCGGCTCTCGTGAGGGGGCGGCGTCCAGTGGGTTCGCGTCACCGATCACCAGCCGCAGGGGCCGAGGAGCCGGACATGGCCGCGAGTACCGACACCACCGCCGATCAGCCGGTCGGCGCGGCCGACCCGAGCGCGGGGCAACCGGCCTCCTCCGCCGACGCGTTCCTGTCGGTGCGCGATCTGCGGGTGCACTTCCGCACCGACGACGGCATCGTCAAGGCCGTGGACGGGCTGTCCTTCGACGTGGAGAAGGGCCGCACGCTGGGCATCGTCGGCGAGTCCGGCTCGGGCAAGTCGGTGTCCTCGCTGACCATCCTGGGTCTGCACAACCGCGAGCGGACCACCATCGGCGGGGAGATCCGCTTCGACGGCCACGAGTTGGTCAAGATGCCCGAGCGCAAGCTGCGCGACCTGCGCGGGCGGCGGATCTCGATGATCTTCCAGGATCCGCTGACCGCGCTGTCGCCGTTCTACACGGTGGGCGAGCAGATCGCCGAGTCGTATCGGCGGCATCTGGGCGCCAATCGCAGCGACGCGCACGCGCGGGCGATCGAGATGCTCGACCGGGTCGGCATCCCCAACCCGAAGACCCGGGTGAACGACTACCCGCACCACTTCTCCGGCGGTATGCGCCAGCGCGCGATGATCGCGATGTCCCTGGTGTGCGACCCCGACCTGCTGATCGCCGACGAGCCGACCACCGCGCTGGACGTCACGGTGCAGGCGCAGATCCTGGACCTGCTGCGCGACCTGCAGGACGAGTTCGGCACCGCGATCCTGTTCATCACGCACGACCTGGGCGTGATCGCGTCGATGGCGCACGACGTGCTGGTGATGTACGCCGGGCGCAGCGTGGAGAAGGGCACCGTGCGCGAGGTGCTGAAGAACCCGAGGCATCCGTACACGTGGGGACTGTTGTCCTCGATGCCCAATCTCTCCGGTGACGTCGACCTGCCGCTGCGGCCGGTGCGTGGCACGCCGCCGAGCCTGCTGGCGCCGCCGCCGGGCTGCCCGTTCCACCCGCGGTGCGACTACGCCGACACGGTGGGCGGGGACCGGTGCTCGACCGAGCGACCGGTGCTCACCGTGACCGAGGGTCGCGGGTCGGCCTGTCACCTGAGCGCCGAGGACAAGCAGCGGATCTTCATCGACGACGTCCGCCCGCTGCTCGGCTGATCGCCGAAGCCCGGCCGACGGTAGAAAGCAGGAGAACGACGATGACCGAGACGATCAGCGAGTCCCCGGCGCCGGCCCCGGACCCGGCGCCGCAGTCGCCCGGCGAAGCGCTGCTCGACGTGCGGGGACTGGTCAAGTACTTCCCCGTCAAGGGCGGCGGCGTGGTGCGCCGCAAGATGCTCAACGTACGGGCGGTGGACGGGATCGACCTGTCGGTGGCGCCGGGGGAGAGTGTGGGTCTGGTCGGCGAGTCGGGGTGTGGCAAGTCCACCACCGGCCGGCTGATCAGTCGGCTCCTCGAGCCCACCGGCGGCACCATCCACTACGACGGCAACGACATCACGCACGCCGGCCGCAAGCAGTTGGCCCCGATCCGCAGCCAGATCCAGATGATCTTCCAGGACCCCTACTCCTCGCTGAACCCGAGGCAGACGGTCGGCGCGATCGTGAGCTCGCCGATGGAGGTCAACGGGATCAACCCCGAGGGTGGCCGGAAAAAGCGGGTCCAGGAGTTGCTCGAGCGGGTCGGGTTGAACCCCGAGCACTACAACCGTTTCCCGCACGAGTTCTCCGGTGGCCAGCGGCAGCGGATCGGGATCGCCCGCGCGCTGGCGCTGCAGCCCCGGCTGATCGTCGCGGACGAGCCGGTCTCCGCGCTCGACGTGTCGATCCAGGCGCAGGTGGTCAACCTGCTCCAGGGCCTGCAACGGGACCTGGGCATCGCGTTCGTGTTCATCGCGCACGACCTCGCGGTGGTCCGGCACTTCTCGCAGCGGGTGGCGGTGATGTACCTCGGCAAGATCGTCGAGATCGCCGACCGCAAGTCGCTCTACACCAACCCGCACCACCCCTACACCCACACCCTGCTGGCCGCGGTGCCGGAGCCGGATCCGGACAAGAGCGGGAATCGGACCCGGGTGCACGCCTTCGGCGACATGCCCAGCCCGATCAACCCGCCGTCCGGCTGCCGGTTCCGCACCCGTTGTCCCAAGGCCCAGGACGTGTGCGCGAGCGAGGAGCCGCCGCTGATCGAGGTCGAGGCGCTGCTCGCGGGTCATCGCGTGGCGTGTCACTTCCCCGGTCCGCTGGAGGCGACCGCGAAGGCGGAGGAGGAGATGCCGGACGAGCGGATCGAGGCGGCGCTCGAGGCGGGCATCAGCACCGACCCGGAGTGACGACCGCGGGTGTATACCGCAGGTGGGAACGGGATGCCGGCGATTTGGCGGCATCCCGTTTCCCATGCTTTCCTGCTGGTCAGCTACGCGCGTTGAACCGTACCGGGACGGCCGACCCGCACCGTCTCGGCCGGGCGAGTGCCGTCACGCTGCGTAGCGTTTCTCGCTTGGTGAGACGAGGTAGGGGCGTCCTATGGGTGTTCGTTCATCGGACTGTATGCTCCGGGCAGCGGTACACGGTGTCCGTTTGGTACGGCTTCATTACTGGTCTCATATGTCTGGGTTTCGAGAATGATCACAGATTTACGTGATCAAACTGAAACCTGTAGGGGATTGGTCGCAGCCAATCGGTGACGGATAGTAGATCCGCTTGTGCTCGGAACCTGGTCACGCGCTCGGGGGCGCCGACTCTACGAGCAGCTGTGACGGATGCTTCCCATTGGGACGCCCCGTTGCACTTCACTTCGGTAGTGATTCCATGAGGAGGCAACCCATGCGCGGAACAACGCGCGTGAAGTGGGTCGTTGGTGTGGCCGTTCTCGGCCTGGCCGCGACTGCGTGTGGCAGCAGCGACAGCGGTAGCAAGGACAAGGGCAACGCCACCTCCGGTGGTGGTGGCGGCAGCAACAACGGCCTGCCCGCCGGCTACTACTCGGCCTACAGCACCGAGCCGCAGAACCCGATCCAGCCCGCGAACTCGAACGAGACGGGTGGTTTCTACCCCCTCCAGCTGATGTTCCGCGGCCTGTACACCTACGACTCGAAGACCGGCCAGCCCGTGGCGGCCATGGCGCAGTCGGTGGACAGCACGGACTCGATCAACTACACGGTGAAGATCAAGCCCGGGTGGACCTTCCACAACGGCGAGCCGGTCACCGCGAAGTCCTACGTCGACGCCTGGAACTGGGGCGCCCTCTCCACGAACAAGCAGATCAACGCGAGCTGGTTCGAGAAGATCGAGGGCTTCGACGCGCTGCACCCGAAGGACGGCGCGCCCACCGCCAAGGAGCTGACCGGCCTCAAGGTCGTGGACGACACCACGTTCACGATCAAGCTCGTCCAGGCGTACTCGTCCTTCAAGGCGAGCCTCGGCTACGTGGTCTACTCGCCGCTGCCGCAGGAGTTCTACAAGGACCCGGCGAAGTTCGGCGAGGCGCCGATCGGCAACGGTCCGTTCCAGCTGGACACCGCCAACGGCGGCTGGAACCACAAGAAGTCGCTCACCGTGAAGAAGTTCGACAAGTACGCCGGTGACGACAAGGCGAAGTCGAACGGCGTGCAGCTGCAGTACTACACGACGTACGACGCCGGCTACACCGCGCTGCGCGACAACAAGCTCGACGTGATCGACCAGATCCCCACGTCGGCGATCGGCAGCTTCAAGAAGGACCTGGGCGAGCGCGCGATCGAGGCCCCGCAGTTCTCGATCCAGAAGATCGGCTTCCCGCTGTACGACGCCGGGTGGGGCAAGCCGGGCGTGGAGAAGGTCCGTCAGGGACTCTCCATGGCGATCGACCGGGCGAGCATCGTCAAGGCGATCTACAAGGGTGCCGAGCAGCCCGCGACCGACTGGCTGGCGCCGAACATCCCCGGCTACAGCAAGGACATCACCGGCGACCTGACCAAGTACGACCCGGTCAAGGCCAAGCAGCTGGTCAAGGACGGTGGCGGCATCCCCGGTGGCAAGCTCACCATCGCCACCAACGCGGACGGCCCGCACAAGGAATGGGTCACCGCGGTCTGCAACAGCATCAACGAGGTCATCGGCCAGGGCTCGTGCGAGCCGAAGCTGTACCCCGAGTTCAGCGTCGCGCGTAAGGACATCACGGCCAAGAAGATGACCGGCGCGTACCGGACCGGCTGGCGTGCGGACTACCCGTTCCCGGACAACTTCCTCTCGGACGTCTACCTGACCGGTGCCGCGTCCAACGACTCGGGCTACTCCAGCGCGACCTTCGACGACCTGGCCAAGCGCGCGGCGGCTGCCTCGGACCCGACCCAGGCCATTCAGCTCTGGCAGGACGCCGAGAAGCAGATGGCGAAGGACGTTCCGTCGATCCCGCTGTGGTACTACGTGACCAAGGGCGGCTACTCGACCCACGTCTCCAACGTCATGATCGACCCGTACGGCAACCCGGTCTGGACCGAGGTCACCGTCAAGTAGTGATCCGGACATGACCCGGCACCGACCACGGTCCGGCCGCACCGCAATCGGTGCGGCCGGATCTTGGCGGTGACGGGCCGGGCCGGTGACGTGCGATCCACGACGCCGGCCCGGGTCCGATCCCCCGCTTCGGGCCGATGACGACAGCAGGAGGCTGGCATGGGGCGATATGTCGTACGGCGACTGCTCCAGATGATCCCGGTGTTCATCGGGACCACGTTCTTGATTTATTACATGGTGTACCAGCTCGGTGGCGACCCCATCGCGGCCATGTTCGGCGACAAGGGTGCCGACCCTGTCTTCGTGCGACAGAAGCGGGCCGAGTTCCACTTGGACGACCCGCTGATCACGCAGTACTGGTACTACATCAAAGACCTCGTCCAAGGTAATTTCGGGACCAGCTTCAACGGCCGTCCCGTAGCCGACGAGCTCAAGCGGGCCTTCCCGGTGTCGATCCGGCTCGGCGCGATCGCGTTCGCGATCGAGGTCGTCATCGGTGTCGGCCTGGGTCTGTTGTCCGGCCTGCGCCGGGGCAAGATCGCCGACACCCTGGTGCTCGCGGGCACGCTGGTGGTCATCTCGATCCCGGTCTTCGTGCTCGGCACCGTCGCGCAGTTCTGGCTCGGCTCCGAGTGGGGCATCTTCGAGGCCACCGCGAGTGTGGGCGACGCGACCTGGAGCCAGTTGCTCCTGCCCGGCATGGTGCTCGGTTCGCTGTCCCTGGCGTTCGTCGCCCGGTTGACCCGAACCAGCGTCGCGGAGAACCTGCGCGCGGACTACGTGCGTACGGCCACCGCCAAGGGCCTGCCGCGGCACCGTGTGGTCACCCGCCACCTGCTGCGCAACTCGCTCATCCCCGTGGTGACGTTCCTGGGCGCCGACCTCGGCGCGCTGATGGCCGGCGCGATCGTGACCGAGGGCATCTTCAACGTCGACGGCGTCGGCCGGCTGATCTACCTCGCGGTCACCAAGCACGAGAGCGCGACAGTGGTCGGCGCGGTGGCGGCGCTGGTGATGATCTATCTGGTCATGAACCTGCTCGTCGACCTGCTGTACGCCGTCCTGGACCCGAGGATCCGGTATGCCTGACATGAACAAGCAGCAGCGCGAACAACTGCCCACCGGCAGCCAGGAACAGGCTCAGTTCGGCTCGATCGAGAACCCCGGTCTGATGTTGGCGGACGAAGAGGGCTACACCCTCGAGAAGCGCGGCGCGTACGCCGCGCCGGACGTTCAGGGGCGCCAGGACAAACCCCGCGGGGCGTGGGGCGAGGCATGGCGCGAGCTTCGGCACAGTGCGAGCTTCTACATCTCGGGTGTGCTGCTCCTGTTCCTGCTCTTCATGGCGTTCTTCCCGGGCGTGTTCACCGACATCGACCCGCGGCACTGCCCGATCCTGGACACCAATCAGGACCCGTCGGGAGACCACTGGTTCGGTACCAACGTCCAGGGTTGCGATGTCTACGCCCGCACCGTGTTCGGTGCCCGCGCGTCGATCATCGTCGGCACCGCCACGACCGCGCTGATCGTGGTCATCGGCGGGCTCATCGGCGCGCTGTCCGGCTACTTCGGCGGCTGGCTCGACTCGATCCTGGCCCGGGTCACGGACATCTTCTTCGGCATCCCGCTGCTGCTCGCGGCGCTGGTGTTCATGAGCTCGTTCAAGGACCGCACCGTATGGACCGTGGTCGCCGCGCTCGGCATCTTCGGTTGGATGCAGATCGCGCGCATCATGCGCGGCTCGGTGATCACCGTGAAGAAGTCCGACTACGTGGTGGCGGCCCGAGCGCTCGGTGCCGGCACTCCGCGGATCCTGGGTCGACACGTGCTGCCGAACGCGATCGCCCCGGTGATCGTGGTCGCGACCATCTCGCTCGGCACGTTCATCGCCACCGAGGCCACGCTGTCGTTCCTCGGCATCGGCCTGCCGCCGACCGAGATCTCCTGGGGTGCGGACATCAGCTCCGCGACCACCGCGCTGCGCGACTCGCCGTACCAGCTGATCTTCCCGTCGATCTTCCTCTCGGTCACGGTGTTCAGCTTCATCCTGCTCGGCGACGCGGTGCGCGACGCCCTCGACCCGAAGCTCCGCTGAGGGAGGGGACAGACAAGTGACGAAGACCGACACGAAGAACAAGCCCGAGGGATCGGACCGGGCCGGCGCCGGGCCACTGCTCGAAGTGGACAACCTGCACGTCGAGTTCCGCACCCGCGACGGTGTGGCCAAGGCGATCAACGGTGTCTCGTACGACGTCAGCGCCGGCGAGACGCTCGCGGTACTCGGCGAGTCCGGGTCCGGCAAGTCGGTGACCGCGCAGACGATCATGGGCATCCTGGACATGCCGCCGGGGCACATCACCGGTGGTGAGATCCGCTTCCACGGCAAGGACATGCTCAAGATGTCCAAGGAGGAGCGCCGGAAGATCCGCGGCCAGAAGATCTCGATGATCTTCCAGGACGCGCTCTCCGCGCTCAACCCGGTGTACTCGGTCGGCTTCCAGCTGGCCGAGATGTTCACCGTGCACCGCGGGATGTCCCGCAAGGACGCCAAGCTCAAGTCCATCGAGCTGATGGACCAGGTGCGCATCCCGGCGGCCAAGGACCGGGTGAACGACTACCCGCACCAGTTCTCCGGCGGTATGCGTCAGCGCATCATGATCGCGATGGCGCTCGCGCTCGACCCCGAGCTGATCATCGCGGACGAGCCGACCACCGCACTGGATGTGACCGTGCAGGCCCAGGTCATGGACCTGCTCGCGGAGCTGCAGCGCGAGCGCAACATGGGCCTGATCCTGATCACCCACGACCTCGGTGTGGTCGCCGACGTCGCGGACAAGATCGCGGTCATGTACGCGGGCCGGATCGTCGAGCAGGCGCCGGTGCGCGAGTTGTACCGGCAGCCGACGCACCCGTACACCAAGGGTCTCCTCGAGTCGATTCCGCGCCTGGACCACAAGGGTCGCGAGCTCTACGCGATCAAGGGTCTGCCGCCGAACCTGATGCGCATCCCGTCCGGCTGCGCGTTCAACCCGCGCTGCCCGTACGCGCAGGACGTGTGCCGCACCGACATTCCGCCGCTGCACGAGATCTCGGTCGGTCGGGGCAGCGCGTGCCACTTCTGGGAGACCGTGATGGAGGGAGAAGTCCGTGGCTGAGTCCCCGAACGGCGCGACCAACGCCGAGCTGCACAAGGCCGTCCAGCCGGTCGCGCAGGGCGAGCCGATCCTTCAGGTGCGCGGGCTGGTCAAGCACTTCCCGATCACCCAGGGCATCCTCTTCCAGAAGAAGATCGGCGCGGTCAAGGCCGTCGACGGCGTGACCTTCGACCTGATGAAGGGCGAGACCCTCGGTCTGGTCGGCGAGTCGGGCTGTGGCAAGTCGACGGTCGCCCGACTGCTGATGAACCTGGAGCCGATCACCAAGGGCAGCGTCCTGTACAAGGGCGACGACCTGGCGAAGTTGTCCGGTCGTGCGCTCAAGGCGGTGCGCCGCAACATCCAGATGGTCTTCCAGGACCCGTACACCTCGCTGAACCCGCGGATGACGGTCGCCGACATCATCGGCGAGCCGTACGACATCCACCCCGAGGTCGCGCCCAGGGGCGACCGCAAGCGGCGGGTGCAGGAACTGCTCGACCTGGTGGGGCTGAACCCGGAGCACATCAACCGGTATCCACACCAGTTCTCCGGCGGCCAGCGCCAGCGCATCGGGATCGCCCGGGGCCTGGCGCTCAACCCGGAGATCATCATCGCGGACGAGCCGGTCTCCGCGCTGGACGTGTCGGTGCAGGCGCAGGTGGTCAACCTGCTGGAGAAGCTGCAGAACGAACTGGGCCTGTCCTACCTGTTCATCGCGCACGACCTGTCCGTGGTGCGGCACATCTCGGACCGGGTCGCGGTGATGTACCTGGGTCGGATCGCCGAGATCGGCACCGACGAGCAGATCTACGACCACCCGACGCACCCGTACACCCAGGCGTTGCTGTCCGCGGTGCCGGTGCCCAACCCGGACGGGCGCGAGCACCGCGAGCGGATCATCCTCACCGGTGACGTGCCGTCGCCGGCGAACCCGCCGTCGGGCTGCCGGTTCCGTACCCGGTGCTGGAAGGCGCAGGACATCTGCGCCGAGCAGGAACCGCTGCTGCAGATCCAGAAGGGGCTCTCCGGCCAGGGCGCGCACGACAGCGCGTGCCACTTCGCCGAGGAGAAGGACATCGTCGGCGCGAGCTGAACCGCGCACCGACGCACCGGCGCCCGCCGCTTCCCGATCGGGGAACGGCGGGCGCCGGCGCGTTGTGGGGTGGTCCCGGCCGGGTCAGGCCTCGGTCGCGACGACCGGCGCGGGCTGCTCGGGCCGGGCGGGCGCGGTGCGCGTGCGATCGGGGATGACCACAAGACGGACCGAGAGCACGACCAGCATGCAGGCCAGCACGTCGATCCCGGCGGCCAGCGCGGTCAGCCCGCCGCCGCCGAGCGGGGCCACCGTCGCGCCGCCGAGTGCGCCGCCGAGCGAGACGCCGAGGAACTGGCCCGCGCCGTTGAGCGATACGGTCACCGCCGCGCTCGCCGGGTCGAGCGAGATCAGCCGGTGTTGCTGGGCCACCACGATCTGCCAGCCGGTGATGCCCCACAACACCAGCACCACGAGCGCGGCCGGGTAGGAGTGCCGGGCGAGGATCATCAGCAGCAGTGACGCGGTGATGCCGACCACGGCCAGGACGACGGTGCGATCGGCGCCGAAGCGGTCCACCATCCGACCGGCCAGCGTGGTGCCCACCACCGCGCCGACGCCGAAGACCAGCAGCGCCCAGGCGAGCGGGCCGCCGTGTCCGGCGCCGGCCGAGGCGAGCACGTCGCCGAGGTAGGGGTAGGCGGTGAAGGCGCCGAGGAAGGTGACGAACGTGACCGACTGGATGAGCAGGACCCGGCGATCGGTCAACGGGCGCAGCCGGTCGCGCAGTCCGGGCACGGGACCGGCCGGGACGGTGCCCAGGCTGACCGCCATGCCGACCACCGCGAGCACCCCGAGTCCGGCGATCACCCACATGGTGCTGCGCCAGCCGTGCGCCCCGCCGAGCCAGGTGCCGAACGGTGCGCCGAGCACGAGCGAGGCGCTGTTCCCGCCGGAGATCACCGCGAGCGCCCGGGCCCGGCGCTCCGGCGCCACCAGGGCCGCCGCGCTGGTCGCCGCGTTCGGCAGGAACATCGCCGCCCCTGCGGCGGCGATGAGTCGACTGGCCAGCGCCACACCGTAGTTCGGGGCGATCGCGGTGAGCACGTTGCCCGCGCTGAACAGGGCCATCGCGGTCAGCACCACCCGCCGTCGGGGCCAGCGCCCGGTGGCCGCCGCGAGCAGCGGCGCGAGTACGGCGTAGCCGAGTGCGAAGACGGTGACGAGTTGGCCGGCGGCACCCGTGGAGACGTCGAGGTCGGTGCCGACGTCGCCGAGGATGCCGGCGAAGACGAACCCGTCCATGCCGATGGCGAACGAACCGAGCGCCAGTACGAGGAGCCGCATGGAACCACCTTCGGAACCGGTTGATTGTTTGATGTCAGTCAAACCGAAGCAGTTAGAATGATGGTTGTCAAACAATCAAAGCATTCGATGCCGGGACGACGCGGCGGGCGCGGTGAAGATCGGCGGGGATCGTAGGATCGACGCAGGGAGGTGAGTCGGCATGACCGAACGCGATCTGCCGCACCCCACGACCGGGCAGCTGCGGCTGGGCGACGTGCTGGGGGCGCTGGCCGATCCGGCCCGACTGCGACTGGTCGAGCTCTACGCGGACGACGCCGAGCACTCCTGCTCCGAGGTGCCCGAGGAACTGCGCGGCCTGCACAAGTCGACGGTCTCGCACCACCAGAAGACGCTTCGCGAGTTGGGCGTGGTCCGGGTGCGGATCGCGGGCCGCAACCGCTATCTGATGTTGCGCCGAGGCGACTTGGACGAGCGCTTCCCCGGCCTGCTGGACGCGGTGCTGGCCAACGCCGACGAGGTTGCCCGGAAAACGTGACCGGGCCCGCACTCCGTGCGGAGTGCGGGCCCGGTCGGGTCGGGGGCGGGTCAGTCGCTCGCGGGTCGGGCCAGCGCGCGGTGCAGGAAGTCGACCTGGAGCAGCAGCAGATTCTCCGCGACCTGCTCCTGCGGCGTCATGTGGGTGACCCCGGACAGCGGCAGTACCTCGTGCGGATAACCCGCCGCCAGCAGTGCGCTGCTCAGCCGCAGGGTGTGGGCCACCACCACGTTGTCGTCGGCCAGGCCGTGCACCAGCATCAGCGGCCGGCGGCCGGCCGCGACCTCGCCCAACTCGGTACCGGTGACAAGGGAGTTGCGCCGGTAGGCGGCCGGCTGCTCGGCGGGCACGCCCAGGTAGCGCTCGGTGTAGTGCGTGTCGTAGAGCGCCATGTCGGTGACCGGCGCCCCGGCCACCGCCGCGTGGAACACGTCGGGCCGGCGCAACACGGCCAGCGCCGAGAGGTAGCCGCCGTAGGACCAGCCCCGGATGCCCACCCGCGTGGTGTCCAGCCACGGCCGCTCCGCCGCCACCGCGTGCAGCGCGTCCACCTGGTCCTGGAGGCTGATCGGGCCCAGGTCCAGGTGGATCGACTTCTCCCACTCGGGCGAGTGGCCCGGCGTGCCCCGGCCGTCCGCGACGAGCACCGCGAAGCCCTGGTCGGCGAACCACTGCGAGGTCAGATGCGGGTTGTGCGCGGCGAGTACCCGCGGGCCGTGCGGGCCGCCGTACGGGTCCATCAACACCGGCAGCCGCTCGCCGGACGCCGGGTCGAACCCGGTCGGCAGGAGCAGCGCGCACGGGATGCCACGCTCCCCGGCGCGCAGCAGCTCGACTCGCGCGGTGAGCACGGGGGTGGCCGCGTACGAGGTGATCGTGGCGAGCCCGGCGCCGTCCCGGAGCACGGTGACCCGGGCCCCGAACCGCTCCAGGGAGCTGGACACCAGGACGGTGGTGGCACCCGAGCGCACCGCTGTGTGTACGCCCGGCTCGGTGCTCACCCGGGTGACCCCGTCGGCGGCGACCCGGTAGACGTGGACCTCGCCGATCTCGGGGGTGCTCGCGTCGGTCCCGGCGGACGCGGTGATCAACACGTCCTCGTCGGCGATGTCCAGGATCGCCCGGACGAACAGGCGCCGGTCGGTCAGCTCCTTGTCGGCGACCACCACACGACGCGCGCCGTCGGCGTCGACCAACCGGACCAGCCGACCGTCCGGCGTCCAGGCGGGCACACCCGGGACCAGGTCGATCCACACATCGTCGGTCTCGGTGTGCAGCTCGCGGGTGGTCCCGGCGACGAGGTCGACGGCGAGGGTGCGCAACTGCTTCTGGTCGCGCGGCTGCACGCTCAGCAGCGGATCGCCGCCCGCCGACCAGTGCACACTCGCCAGGTAGGGGTGGGCGGCGTGGTCCCAGGCCAGTTCGGTACGGGTGCCGTCCAGGCCGATCAGCCACGCGGTGACCTCGGCGTTGGGGGTGCCGGCGGCCGGATAGGCCACCTCGCTCGGCGCGGCGGCCGGGTTGGCGGGATCGCTGATCCACCAGCGGTCCACGGGCGTGTTGTCCACGCGCGCCACGATCAGCGCCGAGCCGTCGGGGGCCCACCAGTAGCCCCGGAAGCGGGACATCTCCTCGGCCGCGATGAACTCGGCCAGACCCCAGGTGACCTCGTCCCCGTCGGGCTCGGCGAGCGCGCGGTCGGCCGAGCCGTCGACGGCCACCACACGCAGCGCGCCGGCGGCCACATAGGCGATGTGCGTCCCGGTGGGGGAGGGGCGCGGATCGATCACCGGACCGGGCACGGTCAGCTCGCGCGGGGCCGCGTCGGCCGACAGGGACACCACGAACAGCCGGCCCGAAAGGGTGAAAGCGGCCAGGTCGCCCGCGCTGTCGAGCGCGTAACCGACGATGCCGGCCGCCCCCTCGCGACTGCGCTCGCGCCGGGCCCGCTCCTCGGCGGACAGATCCTCGGCCGCGCCGCCGAGCAGCACCGAGGGGTCGGCCACCAGGCGTTCCGTGCCGGTGTCCGGATCGAGCACCCACAGGCAGGTGGTGGAGTCGTCGGCGGCCTTGGACCGCAGGAAGGTGATCCGGCCGGCGGCGACGCCGAAGCCGCGTGGAGCGCCCTGGGTGAAGCGCTGCGTGCGGGCGTATTGCCGGGGAAATGTGATCTCCGAGCTCATGCGCCACAGCGTACGGGGGCGGTGCCGACACGGGGAGGGGAGTCGGGGAGAGTGCGGACGGCAGTACGAACACCACCTCGCGCCCGCTGAACGAGTGAACGCCCTTCGTGACCGTTGATTTACAGTCTGTGTGTAGACATGTCCCTTTGGGCCTACAGGCCGGCTTCCCCGAGCAAGCCGAGGGCCCCCTTGCGCACAGGAGGTGCGTGACTGTGGTGGTGTCCGTCTCCGCCGTGCTGCTGCTCGGTGTCACCGTGTTGTTCTTCGTCCGCAAGTCCTCGCTGAAGCCGGTGCACGCGATCATCTGCGCCCTGCTCGGCTTCTATCTGTCGACGACGTCGATGGCCCCGTCGATCCGCGATGCGGGGACCAGCTTCGCCGGCGTCGTGAACGGGATTCATTTCTGAGCGAGTCTCGGCGGCGTGGGGTCCGGGGGTCGCCCCCGGGACGGCGCAGTGCCGGCGTGGTGAACGGGATTCATTTCCGAATCGCATTGCCTCCTGTGCGCGCCCGTTGGATCGTGGCCCGGGTTTGTAGGCTCGGTTGTCATGACCAATCGATGGCTGGCCAATACCGGTGGCACCCGCGGGCCCGAGTACGCCGAGCGGTTTCGTCGGCTTGCCGCCGAAGGGCGTGACCTGCACGGCGAGGCGCGGTTCTGCGCGGCGCTGCTCCCGGAGCCCGCGCGCGTCCTGGACGCGGGGTGCGGGACCGGTCGGGTCGCCATCGAGTTGGCCCGGCAGGGGCACGAGGTGGTCGGCGTCGATCTGGACGCGTCGATGCTGGCCGAGGCCGAAGCCGCCGCGCCCGGGCTTACCTGGGTGCTCGACGACCTCGCCGACCTGGATCCGCTGCCGCTGGGCGGTCGTGGGAGCTTCGACCTCGTGGTGGCCGCGGGCAACGTGATGATCTTCCTGACCCCGGGCACCGAGGCCGAGGTGGTGCGGGCATTGGCCGCGATGTTGCGGCTGGGCGGCATCCTGGTCGCCGGGTTCAGCCTGGCGGGCGGCCCCGACGGGGTGGGCGCGACGATCGGCGCCGAGCAGTACCAGGCGGCGTGCGCGGCGGCCGGGCTGGTGCGCCGCACCCGCTACGCCGGGTGGGACCGGGAGCCCTGGGTCGACGGCGGCGACTACCTGGTGGCCGTACACGCGATGCCCGCGCGTTGACGGGGGGCGCCGGGGGCACCCGGCTCGGCTGCGTAGGCTGTCGAGCATGACCGAACGCACTGCCGAGGCCCCGCTGCGACTGTTGCTCGTGCACGCGCACCCCGACGACGAAGTGATCAACAACGGCGCGTCGATGGCGCGGTACGCGGCCGAGGGGGTGCACGTCACGCTCGTCACCTGCACACTCGGCGAGGAGGGCGAGATCCTGGTGCCCGAGCTGGCGCACCTGGCGGCCGATCGCGAGGACGCGCTCGGGCCGCACCGGATGACCGAGATCGCCGACTCGATGAAGGTGCTCGGCATCGCCGACCAGCGCTTTTTGGGCGGTCCCGGTCGCTACCGCGACTCCGGGATGATGGGCGTGCCGAGCAACGAGCGGCCGGACTGCTTCTGGCAGGCCGATGTGGACGAGGCCGCCGCGCATCTGGTGCCGGTGATCCGCGAGGTGCGCCCGCAGGTGCTCGCCACCTACGACGAGCGCGGCGGCTACGGTCACCCCGACCACATCCAGGCACACCGGGTGGCGCTGCGGGCCGCCGAGTTGGCCGCCGACCCGACCTACGCCGAGGGCGAGGGCGAGTCCTGGACGATCGCGAAGATCTACTACAACGTGATGCCCCGGTCGATCCTCAAGGCCGGCATCGAGCGGATGATCGAGGCCGGCCAGGACGTGCCGTTCACCGCGGTCGAGGTGGACGAACTCCCGTTCGCGGTGGACGACGACCAGGTCACCACGGCCGTCGACGCGGGCGACTGGGTGGGCGCGAAGTTCGACGCGCTGCGGGCGTACCCGACCCAGGTCTCGGTGGAGGACGGCTTCTTCGCGCTGTCCAACAACATCGGGCAGAGCATCATGTCGGTCGAGCACTATCGACTGGTTCGCGGCGACCTCGGGCCCACCGGCCCGGACGGCCGCGAGGACGACCTGTTCGCCGGACTGCGCCCGTAAGGTAGCCCTCGTGCCAGAGAGAGTCGGCCGCATCGCGGCATACGTCGTGCTGTTCCCGCTCGGCGTGGTGGTCGCCTTCATCGGGGCGTTCACCCAGGCGGCGTACCCGCCCGCCGGGCTGATCGTCGCGCTCGCGGGCAGCGGCGGCCTGTTCGTCGCGGGCGGCTCGCTGCTGAAGTCGAAGGCCGGGGCCGCGGTGCCGGTCGCCGGGTGGATGTTGACCGTTCTGTGGCTGGCGAGTTGGACCAAGCCGGAGGGCGACTGGATCTTCGTCAGCGGATTCCTGTCGTACATTTTTCTGCTCGGTGGCACCATCTTCGGTGTCGCGGCCGCCACTTACCCCTGGGGCGGTCTCAAGCCCGTCCTTCTTTCGGGTGAATCGGTGAAGACGCGGACGAGGTGAACCCCTTGCCCCGCCATGCTTGCCGACGGTGCGTGCCGACGGGATGCGCCGATGCGGGGTAACGGTGTGGCAGGAGCGCAGTATTGTGTTTGCCGAGGTGCGGTGCGTGTCATGCCCTGTCCATGGGGTCGTCGCGACCGACTCCTCTAGCCCGTCGTACCGGGCAACCTCGGTGGCCGAGTTCGTCCACTCGCCTTCGGTGGGGAGCAAAAAATCCCCCGAGGGCCGTGTCACGATCCGCACGCGGCGTGTGTCAACGCACCGTCGTCGCACTTTCCTGGATACCGTCCGACCCCGGGCGGGGGCGGCCGTGCGCCGCCACGCAACCCTCAGCTGTCGGAGAGCTCGTTCTTCGTGAGTAACGACCAGCCCCCCACGCCCGACGACCCGGGCGCGCAGCCGCGCCGCGACGAACTCGGCGGTGATCCGCATCCGTTCTTCGGACGGGTCGGCCGACCGTCGCCGGCCGCGCCCGCTGCCCGTGAGCGATCCGCCGCGCCCGCGTCGTCTCCGCATCCACCCCCCGATCCGTTCGGGGACGACGACGAGTTCGCGTCGTGGTTCGACGACGAACCGCCCCGCCCCGCGCCCGTCGCGGGGCCGCCGGGTGGTTCGTCGTGGCCCAGCGCGGACGACGATGTCCCGCCCGCAGTGGCCCCGCCTCGGCAGGAGGCCCCGCCGCCGCCGGGGCCGGGCGGGCTGCCGCAGCGGGTTCCCGGCGCCTCGGGCGCCCGGAGCCTGACCGCCGACGGGACGACCGCGCCCGGCCCGGTGCCGTTCTCGGACGCGCCGCCGGTGTTCGTGCCCGGGCAGTCGGGGCAGACCCCGGTCCGGCCCCGGGAGGCTCGACCCCTCGCGGCGGGCGGACCCTCGGGCCGGCACGGCGCGGGTGGGCCGGCCGCGGGGCTCGACGACGCGGGCTACGGTCCGCCGTCCGGGGCCGAGTCGCTCGCTCACCCGAGCGAGTCGGCCGGGCCGGCGGCGGAAACCCCGGCCGAGTCCGGCGCGTTGCCCGCGCGGGTCGGCCGGCGCCGGTTGGTGGCCGGCTTCGGCACCCCCGAGGCCGGCTCCCCGCCGACCGGGCCCACTGCGGCGGCCGGCGCCGAGACGGCGACCGAATCGGCCGCCGAATCGGGCGAGTCCGGCGAGTCCGGTGATCAGACGATGACCACGCGGGTCAGCATCAAGATCCCGGGGTCGCGGCCGATCCCGCCGGTAGTGCTGCGCGGCCAGGCCCCGTTGCCCTCGCAGGAGGCGCCGCGCTGGACCAAGGACGGCGACTCCGAGGGGCCGTACGAATACCGGACCCGGCAGGAACAGGACGCCGCCGACCACGGCTTCCCGCAGTACGGGACGACCGACGCGCACGCGGTCGAGACCGGCGCCGGGCATCCCGAGGGCCCCGGGGACGGGTCCGCCGACGCACCCGCCCCGCCCGCCCGACCCCGGCGCCGCAAGCCCAAGGCGCTGATCGCGGGCGCGGCCGGACTCGCCGTGCTCGGCGGCGTCTACGGCGCGTCGCTGGCCTACGCCGGCGGCGGGGTGCCGCGCGGCACCTCCGTGCTCGGCGTCAACATCGGCGGCCAGTCCCGCGACGAAGCCGTGCGTACGCTCGAACAAAAGCTCGGCGACCGCACCACCAAGCCGATCCAACTCACCCTGGCGGGCAAGCAACTCCAACTCGATCCGGCGCCGGCCGGGCTGCTCCTGGACGCCCGGGCCACGGTCAGCGAGGCGTCCAAGGGCCGGATGAACCCGCTGACCTCGGTGCCCGCGATGTTCGGGAAGACCCGGGAGACGTCGCCTCGGACGGTGCTCGATCCGGTCAAGCTGGGTGCCCAGTTGGAGGCGCTCGCGGCCGAGGCCGGCGGCGCGCAGCTCGACGGCGGGATCTCCTTCGCGGGCGGCACCGCCGCGGCGGTGCCGCCGAGCAAGGGCAAGGTGTTGGACACCCCCGCCGCGGTGAAGCTGGTCGAGGCGGCCTTCCTGCACGGCAACGGGCCGGTCGCACTGCCCACGAAGTCCGCCGACCCCAAGGTCAGTCAGGCCGAAGTGGACCGCGCGATGCGCGAGTTCGCGGTGCCCGCGATGTCCGGCCCGGTCACCCTGACGGCGGGCAACAAGAGCCTCAAACTGACCCCGGCGGTGCTGGCCAAATACCTCACCATGGTCCCGGACGGCAGCGGGAAGCTCCAGCCGAAGATCGACGTGAACGGGCTCCAGGACGAACTGGGCCAGACCTTCTCCTCGGTCGGCGACAAGCCGAAGAACGCGACGTTCAAGGTGGAGGGGAAACTTCAGGCCGGCGCCAAGGTGTCGGTCGTGCCGTCCGTGGCCGGCAAGGGCGTCTCCGGCGCCACCGCGGCCGACGCACTGCTTTCGGTGCTGGCCAAGACCGGCGCGGCGCGCACCGCCAAGGTCAGCCTCGGTCCGGTCGAGCCGCAACTGACCACCGAGGCGGCGAACAAGCTGGGCATCACCGAGGTGATGTCGACCTACACGACGAACTACCCCTACGCCGCCTACCGGTTGACCAACATCCACCGGGCCGCCGATCTGATCACCGGCTCGGTGATCAAGCCCGGCGACACCTGGAGCCTGAACCAGACGGTGGGCGAGCGCACCGCGGAGAACGGCTTCGCCAAGGGCACGATCATCAACAACGGGCGCTTCCAGACCGACTTCGGCGGCGGCGTCTCGCAGGTGGCCACCACGACGTTCAACGCGGTCTTCTTCGCCGGGCTCAAGGACGTCATGCACCGCCCGCACAGCTTCTGGATCGACCGTTACCCGGCCGGGCGCGAGGCCACCGTGGCCTGGCCCGCGCTGGACCTGAAATTCCAGAACGACTCGGGGAAGAACGTCTACCTCGAGGCCGGCTACACCGACTCCACGGTGACCGTGACGATGCTGGGCACCCGCCGGTTCGACGACATCAAGGCCGAACCCGGCAGCAAGTACGACGTGGTCAAGCCCAAGGCGGTGGTCGACAAGTCGGCCGGGTGTGTGGAGCAGGCCGCGTCGGACGGGTTCAAGATCGACGTGACCCGGGTGTTCATCCAGGGCGGCAAGGAGACCGCGCGGGAGAAGTTCCACACCAAGTACGACCCGGCGGACAAGATCACGTGTGATCGCACCGGTGGTGGTGAGGGCGAGGGCCAGGGCCGCACCGCGGACTCGCCGCCGGCGGGTGGCCTGCCGGTGCGCGTCTCGGACGACTAGAGCCCGCCGCCGGACGGGGCGTGCCCGTCCGGCGGCGGGGTCGTCAGTCCCGGAAGCGGCCGACGTCTCGGGACAGGTCCAGGGCCAGGAAGCGGTCCACGTGCGCGAGCGCCTCGAACCGGGCGCCCGGGGCCACCGATCGGTCGCGGGCCAGCTCGACCAGGAGCCGGATCGCCGCCGGGGTGTCCAGGTCGTCGTCGAGCGCGGCGTGGATCGGCCCGAGCGCCTCGACCGGGAGCGCCGCGGACGGGGACTCGGCGCACTCGGCGGTCGCTTCGCGCAGCTCGGCCAGCGTGCGTTCGGCCTCGGCCGCGCCGTGGTAGCCCTTCGCATCCGCGCGCAGCGGTTCGTCGGCGGCCAGCGAGAGCAGGATCAGCCGCAGCGCCAGCGGGTCCTCGGGGTGCGGTACCGGGCGCCGGGGAGCGACCTCGACCACCGCCGCCGGATGCAGGACGTACACCCGGGCGCGCGGACCCTGGTCGCCGTGCTCGCCGATGTACAGGTCGATCGCGCCGTCCGGCTGCCCGTCGGCGGGCACCGGCATGTTGTACCGCCCGTAGCCCGCCGCGTCCGCCACCCGGGCCCGATACGGCAGCTGATGGATCGTCACGGTCAGTCGATGCCGGCCCGCGACCCGACGGAAGGTGTCGGCCAGGATCGCCGCGCGCAACGAGCGGCTCGGATACGCGACGCGCACCCGCCTGCCGATCGAGGCGAGCACGCTCTCGGACGTGCCGGTCTGGGAATCGGTCAGTCGCACCATGCCTGCCACGGTAGGCGCCCGTGACATCTGTCATGGCCCGATCAGGAGGTTTCCCACTTCGCCGCCCGGGCCGCCTCGGCCACCCTGGGGGCATGACCATCACGGCAGGAAAACCCAGCACCGCGCCGGTCGTCGCGCTGCGCGGGGTGCGCAAGACCTTCGGCGACCTGCGCGCCGTCGACGGGCTCGACCTGGAACTGCACCAGGGCGAGACGGTCGCGCTGCTCGGCCCCAACGGCGCGGGCAAGTCGACCACGCTCGACCTGCTGCTCGGCCTGGGCCGACCCACCGAGGGCACCGTCGCGTTGTTCGGCGGCACCCCGCAGGAGGCGATCCGGCACGGTCGGGTCGGCGCGATGTTGCAGACCGGCGGGCTGATGCCGGACGTGACCGTCGGCGAGATGGTCCGGCTGGCCCGCGACCTGCACCCGCGCCCGCTGCCGCAGGCCGATGTGCTGCGCCGCGCGGGCATCGAGGACCTCGTCGGGAAGAACGTGAGCAAGTTGTCCGGCGGGCAGGCCCAGCGGGTGCGCTTCGCGGTGGCGATCGCCGGTGAGGTGGACCTGATCGTGCTGGACGAGCCGACCACCGGGATGGACGTGGACAGCCGGCAGCGGTTCTGGATCAGCATGCGCGAGCAGGCCGAACTGGGCCGCACCGTGCTGTTCGCGACGCACTACCTGGAGGAGGCGGACAACGTCGCCGACCGGGTCCTGGTGCTGCACCGCGGCCGACTGCTCGCCGACGCGAGCGCGGCCCAGATCAAGGCGCGCGCCGGGCTGCGCCGGATCGCCTTCGACCTGGATCGGCCGGTGGAGACGTACGAGCCCACGCTGCGCGCGCTGCCGGGGCTGGCGCAGCTGGACCTGAGCGGCAACACGGTACGCATCCGCAGCACCGACGCCGACGAGACGGTGGCCGCGATCTACGCCGCGGGCTTTCGGCCGCGCGGCCTGGAGGTCGCCGGACTCGGCCTGGAACAGGCGTTCTTGGCCATCACCCAGCAGGCGGACGAGGCGGAAGGCATGGAGATCGCGTCATGAGAACCCTGATGAAGCTGGAAGTCCTGCGGATGGTGCGCAACCGCCGGTACCTGATCTTCACGCTCGCGTACCCGGTCGCGATGTACCTGATCTTCGGCAGCCAGTCGGGTGATGTCGACGGCACCGACGTCGCCAAGTACGTGATGGTCTCGATGGCCTCGTTCGGCGCGGTCGGCGCGACGCTCAGCGCGGGGGTGCAGCGGATCGCGGCGGAGCGACAGAGCGGCTGGACCCGGCAGTTGCGGCTGACCACGCTCACCGGGCGGCAGTACGTGCTCTCCAAGCTCGTGTCGGCGTCGGTGGTCAGCCTGCCCGCGATCGTGCTGGTGTTGTGCACCGGCTTCCTGCGTGGGGTGCGGATGGACGCCTGGCAGTGGGGCGTGATCGTGCTCGCCCTGTGGTTCGGCTCGTTCGTATTCGCCGTGCTCGGCATCGGCCTCGGCTATCTGGTCGCGCCCGACTCGGCCCAGCCGGTGTTCATGCTGGTCTACCTGGGCATGGCGGTGCTCGGCGGGATGTGGGTGCCGCTGACCGGGTTCCCGCAGGTGCTCCAGGACATCGGACACGTGATGCCGACCTACCGCTACGGGCAATTGGGCTGGCAGGTGCTGGCCGGGCAACATCCGCGGATGTCGGACATCGTGGTGCTCGCGGGGTATCTGGTCGCGTTCACCGCGCTCGCCGCGTGGCGCTACCGTCGCGACGAGCAGAAGGTCGCGGCCTGACCCGGGACGGTCGGCGCGAGCGAGCCAGGAAGGAACGACACGGCATGTTCTCGGCGGAGCCCACCCGGCGGGACAGCAGGCGCGGGCAGGCGATCCGTACGTCCTGGTCGCTGCTGTGGTTGTTCTTCCTGACCCCGGTCGTGCACGACCTGGCGACCGGGGGATACGGGCCGGTGCGGCTGATCGTGGGCGGGTGCGGGCTGCTGGTGGTGGTGGTCTGCTACATCGCGCTGGTGTTCGGCGGGGTCGGCTGGGACGGGCAGTTCGGGCGGGTGAAGCCGGTGCTGCACCTGCTGCTCGACACCGAGCGGAACCGGCAATGGAGCTGCCTGGTGCTGTGGGCGGTGTCGGTCGGGCTGATCCTGACCTTCGACGACAACTGGCTGGGCCTGATGGTCTACGTGTCGGTGTCGGTCGGCGCCGGGCTGCGCCTGCCGCAGTCGATGTGGGCGACCCTGGGCTGCGTGTTGTCCGGGCTCGCGCTCGGCGCGTTCCTCGGCACGGCCGCGGCGAATCTGCTCGTGCTGGCCTTCATCACGGTGCTCACCGGCGGGCTGATGATCGGCATGCGCCGGCTCATGGAGACGCTGCTCGAACTGCGCGAGGCCCGCGAGATCGTGGCCCGGCTCTCGGCCAACGAGGAGCGCCTGCGGATGGCCCGCGACCTGCACGACGTGCTCGGCCACTCGTTGTCCCTGATCACCCTCAAGAGCGAGCTGGCCGGCCGCTTCCTGCCCGGGCACGTCGACCGCGCGGCGGAGCAGGTCGCGGACATCGAGCGGGTCAGCCGGCAGGCGCTGGTCGACGTGCGCGAGGCGGTGGCCGGCTACCGGCGGCCGACGCTGGCGGTGGAACTGGCGGGGGCCCGGATCGCGGCCCGGGCGGTGGGCATCGAGCTGACCGTGCTGCCGGAGCAGTGGCCGGTGTGCTCCGACCCGGAGGCCGAGGCGGTGCTCGCGTGGGTGCTGCGCGAGGCGGTCACCAACACGATGCGGCACAGCGGCGCCCGGCGCTGCACCGTCGAGCTGGGCACCGGCCCGGTGTGGAGCCTGGACGTCGCCGACGACGGACGCGGCTCGGCGGGCCCCGAGGGCCACGGGCTGACCGGGCTGCGCGAACGGCTCGCACAGGTGGACGGCAGCGTGCGGATCGGTACGCCGGCCGGGGAGCGCGGGTTCAGGTTGACCGCTTCGGTCCCGGTGCGCCCCGGAAAGGACACCGACCGGCTGATTGCCCCCGAGGTGACCCGCTAACGTTCCGCCCGTGATCAACGTGCTGCTCGCTGAGGACCAGGCCATGGTGCGCGAGGCGCTGGCCGCGTTGCTCGGCCTGGAGGCGGACATTCGTGTCGTCGCCCAGGTCGCGCGCGGGGACGAGGTGGTCGACGCGGTGCGCGCCGGCGGCGTCGACGTGGCGCTGCTCGACATCGAGATGCCCGGACAGGACGGCCTGGCCGCCGCCGCGGACCTGCGGCGCGCGGTACCCGGCTGCCGGATCGTCATCCTGACCACCTTCGGCCGACCCGGCTATCTGCGCCGCGCGATGGAACTGGGCGCGGACGCGTTCCTGGTCAAGGACGCGCCGGCGGCGCAACTGGCCGACGCCATCCGGCGCGTGCTGCGCGGCGAGCGGGTGATCGACCCGACGCTCGCGGCGACCGCACTCTCCGTCGGCGCCGACCCGCTGACCGACCGCGAACGCGGCGTGCTGCGCGCGGCCGCGGACGGCTCGACGGTCTCCGAGATCGCCGCGCGCCTGCACCTGTCCGAGGGCACCGTGCGCAACCACCTGTCCTCCTCCATCGGCAAGACGCACGCCCGCAACCGGGCCGACGCGGTACGCATCGCGCACGGCAACGGCTGGCTGTGACACGTGGTGACGAGCACCAGGCCGGCCCGCGGGGGAGCGGGATCAAGATCGATGGGACGTGGGGTCCCAGGCCGGTAGAGTCCTGGTGCCCGGTGACCCGAGTGCCGCCGGCGAGGACGTCGGAGGAGTGGGCATGGGGTCGCACCGGGCAAGCGGTCCCGAGTCGGGCACCGGTCGGCCGCGCCGGGAGCGGATCCGCTGGGCCGCCGCGAGTGCCGCGCTCGCCGCCCTGCCCGCCGCGTTGATCGTGGCCCTGTCCGGGAATTCGGCCGACCACGACGACCTGCTGCGCGCCGACTACGTGCGCACCGGTTCGTGGCCCACCGGATACAGCGGTCAGTACGTCCTGCGCAACGCCGGCTCGGACACCGTCAAGGGCTGGACGTTGCGCTTCGACCTGCCGGTGGGCACCCGGGTCGCCAACGTCTGGAACGGCCGGCTCGACCCGGCCGACGGCCGCTACACGGTGCGCAACGAGAACTGGAACAAGGCGCTGCGCCCGGGCGAGAGCATCGTGGTCGGCTTCGAGGTCCGCCGGGACGGCGCCGGCGTGCCGACCGCGAACGAGCCGGCCCGCGGTGACGGGCCGATCGCCTGCACGATCAACGACAAGCCGTGCGGCGTGACCACCCCGACCAGGCCCGGCGACCGGCCGACCCCCACCGGGTCGGGGCCGGCGACGGGCCCGACCGGCGGCACCGTGCGGCCCACCGCGCCGGCGACGCCCTCCGGCGCGGGGCACGGCAGCGGACCCGCCTCGCCCCCGACGCCGCCGCTCGCGAGCGGGCCGAGCACGACCGCGGCGCCGGGCTCCGGCACGGTCGAACACCTGGCGCCCTACCTGGACATGACGCTCGACCCGGCACGCGCCGGGACGGTCGGCGGAAAGGATCGCACGCTGGCCTACGTGGTGGACGGCGGCGGTTGTCGGCCGATGTGGGGCGGGGTGACCCGGCTCGACGATCCCGCGATCACCGCCCGGATCGCCGCGCTGCGCGACGCGGGCGGGTCGACCCGGGTCGCCTTCGGCAGCGCCGGCGGCACCGATCTGGCCGTGTCCTGCGGTACGCCCGAGGAACTGGTCGCCGCCTACCGGCAGGTCCTGGCCGCGACCCGGACGAATGCGCTCGACCTGGACATCGAGGGCCGCGCGCTGGTCCGCCCCGACGTGGTCCAGCGGCGCAACGCGGCCCTGCGGCTGCTCCAGGAGGGCGCGCGGGCGGCCGGGCAGAGCGTGGACGTCGGCTACTCGCTGCCGGTGGATCCGCTCCAGGGCCTGGGCGACGAGGCCAAGGCGCTGCTGCGGGACGCCGCTGTACAGCAGGTGGCGGTGTCCTACGTCAACGTCAAGGCGCTGAACTACGGCGCGGCGGTGGCACCGCGGCCGGAGGGGCGGATGGGCCGGTTCGCGACCGACGCCGCGCACGCCGTGCAGGGGCAGATCCGCGAGGTGTGGCCGCAGTTGACCGAGGAGCAGGCCTGGCGGCGGGTGTCGGTGACGGTGATGATCGGCCGCAACGACGTCGCGGGGGAGGTATTCACCCTGGACGACGCCCGCCGCTTCGCCGACTTCGCCCGCCGTACGCACCTGGGCCGGATCGCCTGGTGGTCCGCCGCCCGCGACCGCCCGTGCGCGGAAGGCCCCACCGGCGAAACCGGCGCCGACCCGACCTGTAGCGGGATACCCCAGGAGCCGGACGCGTTCGCGCGGATCCTGGCGGGCTGAGGCGGGCCGGATTGGGCCGCGTCGGGGTGGGCCGGGCGGACGCGACCGGGGGGATCGGTGCGTACGCCGCGTGCGGCGGGCCGGCCCGGGAATCGGCCGGTGGGCTGCGCGTCGATCGTTCGGCGCGATGTGTTGCTCGTGCCGGGCTCACGGGGCCGGGAGGCCGGTGCGGCCGGCTGCCGTGGCGCGCTCGTCGGCCGGTGCGGCCGCGAGGGCATCGTCGCCGAGACCGGCGCCGATCCGGCGGATGGCCTCCTCGCCGAACCTTCGGGCGCTGCGGTGGGCATCCCGGCCGGCCGGGTCGCGGGTGTGGCGTTCGGGTTCAGTTCAGCCGGGCTCGGGCCGCCTTCGCCTCCGCCAGGACCGCCTCGGCGACCTTCGGGTCGATACGTTCGACCAGCTCGGCGTATTCCGCCAACTGCCGGGCGCCGGCCGCGAATTGGCCGGTCTTGGCGAGCAGCGTGCCGCGTTCGTGACGCAGTGCGGCGGGATGGCGCGGGAGCAGCAGGGACAATTCGACCGCCCAGAGCCGGGTCCAGGCGCCCTCGATGCCGCGCTCGGGCTGGGCCGCCCAGGCTCGGATGTTGTTCAGCACCCGCAGCAGGATCGCGGTCGGTCGGGCCGGTTGCAGCAGCGCCGGATCGCCCGGCTGCCCACCCGCCTCCGCGGCCAGCCGGCGGGCCCGGGACACCGACAACGGCACCCCGCCGTGAAACGGGTCGGCCAACTCGAACTCGCCGTCCGGATCCCCGATCCCGACCACGAAATGTCCTGGCAACGCGACGCCGTAGACCGGCAGATCGGCCCGCCGGCCGACCTCGATCCACACCACGGACAGCAGGATCGGCAACCCCCGGCGCCGGCGCAGCACCTCGTGCAGGAGCGACGAGCGCAGGTCGGCGTAGTCCGACTGCTGCCCGAAGAAGCGCGCCCGCCCGCCCAGCACCAGGGCCAGTGCCGCCGCCGCCCGCGCCGGATCGTACGTATCCCCCGCCTCGGCCCGCACCGCCGCCGCGAGCCGGTCCAACTCGGCGATCCCGGCGGCCGGGTCGAAGGCCGGATCCACCTCGACCCCCATCAGCAACGCGGCCTCGGCCAGATCCACGTCGCCCGCCCGCACCACCGCGGCGAACCGATCGCGGGGCGATCCGGGAGTGCTCATCGCGGCGGGGCCGGCGACCGGCGGTAGTGGTAGCCGTGGTGGTCGGTGAACCCCAGCGCGTTGTAGAGCTCGCGCGCCGGCCGGTTGTCCGACTCGACCTGGAGCCACCCGGTGACCGCGCCGCCCGCCAGCGCCCGATCGGTCAGCGCCTTCACGATCGCCCGGGCGTGGCCGCGCCGCCGATGGGCCGGATCCACCTCCACCGCGGCGAAGCCCGCGTACCGACCGAGTACGCAGACCCGCCCGATCGCGATCGGCGTGCCCGAGGCCGGGTCCGTGACGGTCGCGAACAGCGTGCCGGGCGGGCCCTGGAGCACGTGGCGCTCGGCGGCGCCGCCGCTCGCGCTCGCGCTGTGGTGGTAGAGCGACAACCACGTGTCGGTGAGCACGCCGTCCACCCGGACCGCGCTCGCGTCCACGTCGCGCAGCACGTCCGCCGCGCGCACCAGCCGACCCGTACGCATCAGCGCGTGGCCCTCCGCCGGCCAGCCGGCCGCGTCCAGGAACCGGTCGAACGGGTCGTCGTGGGTCACCTGGAAGAGCGTCGGCAGGCCACGTTTGCGGTACCAGTTGTTCACTCGATCGAGTGCCTCCGGGAACTCGACGCCCGGTTCGCCGAGGGCCAGCACCGAGTTGGCCCGGCGGGTGAATCCGCCGGCCGCGCGCAACAACCACTCGCCGAGGACGGCGGTCTCCGGCGCGGGCCAGGACCGGCCGGCCACGTCCTGCAGCCGGGTCGGGGTGAGCCGTTGCACCGGCGGCGGGACCACCTTGGCGGCCACGATGGCGGCTTCGGCCACTCGGGCGATACTGCCGTCCCTGCGGGTGATTGTCAGCACACCGTCGCGCCAGTCCACGAGCTCGCCCACGACGTCTCCGAAGGTCGCCCCGTCGTCCTCCAGGGACAACGTGCGGCGCACCGACACGCGTCTGCCCACATCTCGCGGTGTGATCCTCTTCACCTGTCCGGCTTCCCCGATCCGTGCTGACCTCGTCCGCCCATGTCTGCCGACCCGTTCCCGACCTACGGGTAAGGGCCACCTGCTAGGAGTAGGCCCCGGCCCACCGCGATACTAGTTGTGGGCACCGACGTTGCCGCGCTCCCGCGCACCCTGTACCGCCCGCATGAGGAGGAACCCGACGTGACCTACGTCATCGCGCAGCCCTGCGTCGACCTGAAGGACAAGGCATGCATCGAGGAGTGCCCCGTCGACTGCATCTACGAGGGTGAGCGTGCGCTGTATATCCACCCGGACGAATGCGTCGACTGTGGAGCCTGCGAGCCCGTCTGCCCGGTCGAGGCAATCTTCTACGAGGACGACACCCCGGAGCAGTGGAAGGACTACTACAAGGCGAACGTGGAGTTCTTCGACGACCTCGGTTCTCCCGGTGGCGCGTCGAAGATGGGTCTGATCGCCAAGGACCACCCGCTGATCGCCGCGCTGCCGCCACAGCAGACCGGCGAGTAGAGCGTCGTGACCCTTTCGCACAACGGTGCGGAAGCGTCCGCCGACCCCGCCGCCGCGCGGGGTCGGCCGGCGCGTCGTGTCACCGACCTGCTGCCCGTCTTCCCGTGGGACCGGCTCGAGCCGTTCGGGGCGACCGCGCGGGCCCATCCGGACGGCGTGGTCGACCTGTCCGTGGGCACGCCCGTCGACCCCACCCCGGAGCTGATCCGCGCCGCGCTGTGCGCCGCCGCCGACTCGCCGGGATATCCGACCGTCTACGGCAGGCCCGAGCTGCGCGAGTCGATCGCGGCGTGGCTGCGCCGCCGGCTCGGCGTCACCGGTGCGAACCCGGACGCGGTGTTGCCGGTGATCGGGACGAAGGAACTCGTCGCGGCGCTGCCCAACCAGCTCGGCCTGGGCCCGGGCGACACGGTCGCGCACCCGGCGCTGGCGTATCCGACGTACGACGTCGGCGCGCGGCTGGCCGGGGCCACCCCGCTGCCGGTCGTGGACGGCACGCTGCCGGATCCCTCGGGTGTCCGGATGATCTGGCTGAACTCGCCGGCCAACCCGCACGGCGCGGTGCGCTCGGCCGCCGAACTGCGGGCGATCGTCGAGTGGGCCCGGGCGCACGACATCCTGGTGGTGTCCGACGAGTGCTACATCGAACTGTGCTGGGACACCCAGGCGGTCTCGGTGCTGCACCCGGACGTGTGCGGCGACTCGCACGAGGGCCTGCTGGCCGTGCAGTCGTTGTCCAAGCGCAGCAACCTGGCCGGTTACCGGGCGGGCTTCGTCGCGGGCGACCTCGCGGTGATCCGCGAACTGCTCGCGGTACGCAAGCACTCGGGGCACATCGTGCCCGGCCCGGTGCAGGCGGCGATGACCGTTGCCTTCGCCGACGACGAGCACGTGGCGGTACAGAAGGCCCGCTACGCGGCGCGGCGTTCGGCGCTGCGCGGCGCGCTGGAGGCGGCCGGCTTCCGGATCGAGCACTCGCAGGCGAGCCTCTACCTGTGGACCACGCGCGACGAGGACTGCTGGGACACGGTGGCCTGGTTCGCCGCGCGCGGGATCCTGGTCGCGCCGGGCGACTTCTACGGTCCGCTGGGCAACCGGCACGTACGGATCGCGTTCACCGCGACCGACGAGCGGGTGGCGGCGGGGGTCGAGCGCCTGAAGCGGGACTGACCGGATCGTGTGGCGAACTGCCGCGTCCGGGGCGGGGATAGGCTGCGCGGTATGACCGTGAAGCTCGATCTGTCCCAGGACGCGGCAGCGCTCACCGCGCAACTCGTCGACATCCCCTCCGTCAGCGGCGACGAGAAGGTGCTCGCCGACGCGGTCGAGGCGGCGCTGCGGGCGTATCCGCATCTGACCGTGTTCCGGGACGGGGACTCGGTCGTCGCGCGCACCGAACTCGGCCGGGCCGAGCGGATCCTGATCGCGGGCCACCTGGACACCGTGCCGATCGCGGACAACCTGCCGGCCCGGATCGAGGGCCCGCTGATGTACGGGTGCGGCACGTCGGACATGAAGAGCGGCGTCGCGGTACAGCTGCGGCTCGCCGCGCGGTTGGCGGCGCCCAATCGCGACGTCACCTACGTGTTCTACGACTGCGAGGAGGTCGACGCCGCGCGCAACGGGCTGTTGCGGCTGGCGAACAACCACCCCGAGTGGCTGGTCGCGGACTTCGCCGTGCTGATGGAGCCGACGGGCGGCGCGGTCGAGGGCGGCTGCCAGGGCACGTTGCGGGTGCGGATCGGCACGACCGGGACGCGCGCGCACTCGGCCCGCTCGTGGCTGGGCGAGAACGCGATCCACGCGGCGGCGCCGATCCTGGCCCGGTTGCAGGCGTACGAGCCGGCCAGGGTGGTGATCGACGGCCTCGAATACCGCGAGGGGCTGAACGCGGTGGGGATCGAGGGCGGCGTCGCGGGCAACGTGATCCCGGACGCGTGCGCGGTGACGGTCAACTTCCGCTTCGCGCCGAACCGCACCGTCGAGCAGGCGACCGAGCACGTGCGCGAGGTGTTCGCCGGCTTCGACGTGATCCGTACCGACGCGGCGGAAGGCGCCCTCCCGGGCCTGGACCGCCCCGCGGCGGCGGCCTTCGTGACGGCGATCGGCACCGAGCCCCGCGCCAAGTTCGGTTGGACGGACGTGGCCCGCTTCTCCGCACTCGGCATCCCGGCGGTGAACTACGGCCCGGGCGACCCGAACCTGGCCCACAAGCGGGACGAACACGTGGAAATCGCCCTGATCGGAGCGGCCGAGGAGCGGTTGCTGCACTGGCTGGGGTAGGGGTTGTCGGCCTCTAGCGCCGGCCGGGCTGGGTTTGGCCTCTAGCGCCGGCCGGGCTGGGTTTGGCCTCGAGCGCCGGCCGGGCTGGGGTTGGCCTCGAGCGCCGGCCGGGCTGGGGTTGGCGTCAAGCGCCGGCCGGGCTGGGTGACCGGGCCTTTGGCCGAGGTGGCCTCAGGCGCGCTTGGGTGGGCTGGTTTGACCCGGCCTTCGGCCGAGGTGGCCTCAAGTGCCGGCCAGGCTACTTGGCCTCAAACGCCGGCCGGGCTGGATTTACCCGGCCTTCGGCCGAGGCAGCCTCAAACGCCGGCCGGGCTGCTTGGCTTCGAGTGACGGCGTTCGGCGGGGCCGGGTCGTGGTGGGTGCCGCCGTGTCGTCGTTGCACGTCCCCTCCGGGGCCGGGTCTTTGCTTGGTGCTTCGCATCCGTTGTTGCCCGTCCACTACGTGGCCGTTGCTGCCCTGGTCGGCTTTGCTGGTTCGTGGTCGGGGGCGGTTGGCCGCTTGGGCGTCGGGGTGTTGGGCTGCTGGCGTGGTGGCCCTGGGTCCGTTCGGCGGGGCCGGGTCGTGGCGGCTGGCCACCGTCTCGTCGTTGCACGTCCCCTCCGGGGCCGGGGTTTTTTCTTGGTGCTTCGCATCCGTTGTTGCCCGTCCACTACGTGGCCGTTACCGCCCTGGTCGGCATCCCCTGACTCGTGGTCGGGGGCGGTTGTGCGTGGGGCGTCGGGGGGGGGGTCGGCCGCTGCGCAGGCGTTCGGGCCTTGCTGGGTTTGGGTGGCGGGTGTTGCGGTGTGCATGTGGGCCGCAGGGTCGGGGTCTTGGGTCGGGTGTGTGTCCGGTGCTCGGTTTTCCAGCGGGGTGCGCGGCCTTTTCTGCCTTGTCGTGCCTCGGTTTCGGCTCGGGGAGCACGAAACCCGCACTCGCCGGCCCGCGCAGATGCGGGTGCCGGGTAAAACCGCAGGTCGCGCTTCGTCTCGAGCCTTGGGAGTCTCGTCGGGATCCGTTTTCGGGCCCGAGGAGAGGGCGGGAGCCGTGAGGGGCTGCGAGACGCGGCATGGCCACCGACCGCCGGGGGCCGCCGCCGGGACAACGGCTCCCGACCGCGAGTCGGAGGAAGTCGACCAGGGCAGTGACGGCCACGTAGTGGACGGGCAACAACGGATGCGAAGCACCAAGAAAAAACCCCGGCCCCGGAGGGGACGTGCAACGACGAGACGCGGGCAGCCGCCACGACCCGGCCCCGCCGAACGGACCCGGGGCCACCGCGCACCGGCCCAACATCACGACGCCCGAGCGGCCGACCGCCCCCGACCACGAACCAGCAAAGCCGTCCCGGGCAGTGACGGCCACGTAGTGGACGGGCAACAACGGATGCGGAGCACCAAGCAAAGACCCCGGCCCCGGAGGGGACGTGCAGCGACGAGGCGGTGGCAGCCGTCACGAGTCGGCCCCGCCGAACGGACCCGGGGCCACCGCGCACCGGCCCAACATCACGACGCCAAGCGGCCAACCGCCCCCGACCACGAACCAGCAAAGCCGTCCCGGGCAGTGACGGCCACGTAGTGGACGGGCAACAACGGATGCGAAGCACCAAGCAAAACCCGGCCCCGGAGGGGACGTGCAACGACGAGACGGCGGCCACCACCACGACCCCGCCCCGCCGAACCGACCCAGGGCCACCCCGCACCAGCCCGGCGAATACAGCCCGCCGCCGACCTGGTTGCGGCGCGTGTTCTGTCGTGCCCACGGATGGTTGCTTGGCCGGCCCTGGCAGGGTCCTTGTGCGCGCTCCCGCCTCCGGCCTCCCGCTCCCGCCTCCCGCTCCCGGCCCCCGCTCCCGCCTCCCGCTCCCGCCTCCCGCCTCCGGCCTCCCGCTCCCGCCTTCCGCTCCCGGCCTCCCGCTCCCGCCTTCCGCTCCCGGCCTCCCGCTCCCGGCCCCCGCTCCCGCCTTCCGCTCCCGCCTCCCGCTCCCGGCCCCCGCTCCCGCTCCCGCGCTCCTTCCTGGGCTCGGGTTTGGGGTTTGGCGGGTGATCCCGTCGTAAATGCGATCGGGTTTTGGTTCGGCGTGGCAGGGTGGCCGGATGGATGCGCGATTTGCTCCGGAGGAGCCGCCCGAGTTTGCCTCGCCCAGTGAGGTGGAGGAAGAGCACCCCGGCATGGGACACCTCGGTACCGAGGCGTGGCGGGTGTTGCGGATTCAGACCGAGTTCGTGGACGGGTTCGGCATGCTCGCCGATCTCGGGCGCGCGGTCAGTGTGTTCGGGTCCGCGCGGACCAAGCCGGGGTCGGCCGAGTACGTGATCGGCGAGCGGGTCGGTCGGGCCTTGGCCGAGGCCGGCTACGCGGTGATCACCGGCGGCGGCCCCGGTGCGATGGAGGCCGCCAACAAGGGTGCCCGGGACGCCGGCGGGCAATCCGTGGGCGTGGGTATCAAGCTGCCGTTCGAGGCCGGGCTCAATCCGTACGTCGACCGGGGCATCACCTTCCGCTACTTCTTCGCCCGCAAGACGATGTTCGTCAAGTACGCGCAGGGCTTCATCGTGCTGCCCGGCGGCATCGGCACGCTGGACGAGTTGTTCGAGGCGCTCACCCTGGTCCAGACCGGCAAGGTCACCCACTTCCCGGTGGTGCTGATCGGCCGCGACTACTGGACCGGCCTGATCGACTGGGTGCGCGACGTGGTGATCGCCCAGGGCAAGGCGTCGCCGGCCGACCTGGACCTGATCCGGATCACCGACGACGTGGACGAGGCGGTGCGGATCATCCGGGACGCCGACCTGGAGTGCTCGAAGATCGAGGCCGAGTCCCGCGCGGACAAGGCCGCCGCCGAGCGGCGCGCCGGTGGTGGCGGAGCGATCGCCACCTGACGGGTACGGAGCGGGAGCTCCGCCGCGTGCGGGCGACGTTTCGGCGCCCGTGCCATCCCCACGGGGCGCGGGCGCCGTTGTACGTGCGCCGGTCAGGCCAGTGCGCGGCGGGCCACGGCGGGCTGTCGGATGCCGTGGATCGAGGACACCATGTCGAGCACCTGGCGGGTCTCGGCCACCTGGTGCGCGCGGTAGACCCGGGCGCCCAGCCACGCGCTGACGGCGGTGGTGGCCAGCGTGCCGAGCAGGCGCTCGTTCACCGGCTTGTCCAGCGTCTCGCCGACGAAGTCCTTGTTGGACAGCGATACCAGGACCGGCCAGCCGGTGTCGACCATCTCGCCGAGTCGGCGGGTCGCCTCCAGCGAGTGCCGGGTGTTCTTGCCGAAGTCGTGCCCGGGGTCGATCAGGATCGCGTCCCGCCGCACCCCGAGGCGCGCGGCCCGCTCCGCGAGGCCGACCGTGACGTCCAGGATGTCGGCCATCACGTCCACGTAGCCGATCCGGTGCGGCCGGGTGCGCGGTCGGGCGCGACCGGCGTGCGTGCACACGATGCCCACGTCGTACTTGGCGGCCACCTCGGCGAGCTTGGGGTCCACGCCGCCCCACGCGTCGTTCATCAGGTCCGCGCCGGCCGCGCAGACCGCCTCGGCCACCTCGTGCCGCCACGTGTCGACGCTGATCACCACGTCGGGATGGCGGCGGCGCACCTCGGCGACGAACGAGACGGTCCGCCGGATCTCCTCCGTGACGTCCACCTCGGCGCCCGGGCCGGCCTTGACCCCGCCGATGTCCACGATCCCCGCGCCCTCGGCGATCGCGCGCTCGACCGCGTCCAGGGCGGGTCGATCGTCGAACGTCGCACCCTTGTCGAAAAACGAGTCCGGCGTCCGATTGATGATCGCCATGATCACCAACTCGTCGCCACCGAACTCCCGTCGTCCCAGCCTCAGCGTCGTCACCCCGTCGACCTCTCCCACCACGCCCTGCACGTGCCACCTGACCCCCTGATCGTGGCACGATCGTCCCGTGCGACGACCCGGGGGCTTCCCGAAGCGGCCCGGAGCGGACACCCGTCCCAGCAGCTGCACCATCGTCGAAGGGGAGCCGTCCGTGTTCTGGATCCAGCTTGTCGTGGTGACCGGGGTGATCCTCGTGATCGCCTCGGTCGTGCTCGGGGCGGGTGGCTCCCTTCCCGACGCCTACCGCGAGCAGCCCGAGCTGCGGATGCCCGGCGACCGCCCGCTCACGAGCGCGGACGTGGACCACATCCGGTTCCCCGTGGTCTTTCGCGGCTACCGGATGAGCGAGGTCGACCTGGTGCTCGATCGGCTCACCGGCGAACTCGCGGCGCGTGACGCGCGGATCCTGGAGCTGGAGTACAAGATCACCGGCACCATGCCGGCCGGCGTCACGGTCACCGTGCCGGGCGCGGCGCCCGGGGCGGGGGCGAGTGCGCTCGGCGCCGGTCGGGTCGCCCCGCCGCCGCGCGCGTCGGGTACCACGCTGTCCCTGGAGAAGCCCGCCGCGGCCGAGCCGACCGAGGCCGGCCCGCAGATCGCCGCCGACCCGGGGGCGGACGCGGCGGAGCAGCCCGAGGCGCCGGCCGCCGAGGTCACCCCCGAGGCCGCCGCAGCCGCCGACGCGGACGCCGCGTCCGCCGAGGCGAAGGGCGACCCGAAATCGTGACCGTCGTCGGCGGTCCGGTCGCGGGACCGGACGGATTGCTGCGCTGCCCGTGGGGCGCCACCGGCCCGGAGGACTATCGGGTCTACCACGACACCGAGTGGGGCGTCCCCGTGCACGGCGAGGACAAGCTGTACGAGCGCCTGTGTCTGGAGGCGTTCCAGTCCGGGTTGTCCTGGCTGACCATCCTGCGTCGGCGGCCGGGCTTCCGGGCCGCCTTCGCGGACTTCTCGATCGCCGAGGTGGCGGGGTTCGACGACACGGACCGGGCGCGGCTGCTCGCCGACGAGGGGATCATCCGCAATCGGGCCAAGATCGACGCGGCGATCGCCAACGCACAGGCGGCGCAGGCCCTCCAGGGCGGTCTGGACGCGCTCGTCTGGTCGTTCGCACCTTCCGGGCGGCGAAAGGCGCCCAAGGCCCTGTCGGACGTACCGGCGGTCACCGACGAGTCCACCGCGCTGGCCAAGGAACTCAAGCGCAAGGGTTTCCGATTCGTCGGCCCGACCACGGCCTACGCCCTGATGCAGGCGTGCGGCCTGGTCAACGACCACCTCAAGGGCTGCGTCTCCCGCTAGGGCTTGAGGACACGCCCTGGCCCGGCGCCCGGCCTTCGGCACCCGGTCCCCGGTACGACGAGACGAAGCGTCGAGCCGGACGCCACACCCGGCACCGGCGGCGTACGGCTGCCGGATCGCGGTCCGTCGGATCGCGGTCCGCGCGGTCGGGCCGGGCCGGGCGAACCGGCGTACACCTGCCGCGACGGCACCGGATGTTGCCCGGCGCCGCCCCGGCCGAGGATGCGAGGGCGTTCGTCGGCCCGGCCCCGGCCCACGCTCCGTCGGGCGCGAGCCGGGGCCGGGAACCGGTGGGGCGTGCCCGCGGCCACGGCGCCGGGGATCACCCGGCACGGCGTCGGTCGGGGAACCCGGGCGCGGACGCTTTCGGTTCCCCGGCCCGATCGCCGCCCACGCGCCCGCGCGCCGACGCGGGCCGGGGTCGGGAAGCCGGGTGCGCCTGCCGCTGGGTGCGGCCGGGTGCGGCGACCGGGTCAGCGGCCGGTGAAGTTCGGCTGCTCCTTGGCCACGAACGCGGCCACCGCGATTTTGTGGTCCTCGGAGCTGCCCGCGCGCAGTTGCAGTTCGTCCTCCTTGGCCAGCGTCTCCACCAGCGAGTGTGATGCGCCGTAGGCCACCGACTCCTTGAGCGCGGCCAACGCCACCGTCGGGCCCTCGGCCAGGCGGCGGGCCAGATCCAGGGCCGTGTCGGCGACCTGATCCGCCGGGACGACCCGGTTGGCCAGGCCCAGTTCGAGCGCCTCGGCGGCCTTGATCGTGCGCGGCAACATCAGCAGTTCGAGCGCCCGGGCCTGACCGATCAGGCGCGGCAGGGTCCAGGACGCGCCCGAGTCGGCGGTCAGCGCGACGCCCGCGAACGCGGTGTTGAACCCGGCCGTGTCCGCCATGATCCGGAAGTCGCAGGCCCACGCGATCGCCGCGCCGGCTCCGGCCGCAACGCCGTTGACCGCCGCGACCACCGGCTTGGCCATCGTGGCCAGCGCGGTCACCAACGGGTTGTAGTGCTCGCGCACGGTCGCGAAGGTGGCCTCGGGACTTGTCGCCAATTGGCGAATATGCGCTTTCAGGTCCTGACCGACACAAAACGCCCGACCGCTGCCGGTCAGCAGGACGGCCCGGACGTGTCGATCCGCCGCCGCGCGCAGGATCGCGTCGCGCAATTCGATCTTGGTCGGCTCGTCCAGCGAGTTCATCGCGTCCGGCCGGTCCAGCGTGACGGTCGCGACTCCGTCGACGAGTTCGTAGCGCACGTTCTCGGCCTTGTCGGTCATGACTTGCCTCCACATCAGATGCATCGCCGCAGGTGGGATGTGCACAGCATGCCGGACCGAGCGGCCGGGCCGACGCCCGGCCCTGACGGTGTGTCAGCTCGATTTCGAGCCGGGACGGACCGGCTCATTCCGCGCCGTACGGACGGGGTTCGAGAGGTCGACGGGACCCGATGTTGCTCACCCCACCGTTCGATGCGGGATAATGGTCCCTGATCAATGCTCTCGAAGACCGGTGGCCGGTTTGAGCACCGGTGCGTCGATATGCAGGAAGGGGAACGAGCATGGCGGCCATGAAGCCGCGGACGGGCGACGGCCCGCTCGAGGTGACCAAGGAAGGGCGGGGCATCGTCATGCGCGTTCCGCTTGAGGGCGGTGGACGGCTCGTAGTCGAGCTGTCGGCCGATGAGGCCGGCGCCCTGAGCGAGGCGCTGAAGAACGCCGTGGGCTGACCCCCAGGGGCGACGCCCTCGACGAAAGTCGTGATGCGACGGCCCCGGCGCGGACATGGAGACTCATGTCCGTACCGGGGCCGTCGGCATGCTCCGGACCGGGTCGCGGTCGGCCCCGCCCGCGCTCGGGCTCAGCCTCGCCGGGCCGCGCACAGCAGCCCGTCGCCGACCGGGAGCAGTGCGGGCACCAGCGCCTCGTGCTCGCGGATCACCCGCAACACGTCGCGCACGGCGGCGGTCTCCGCGTCCCGGTGCGCCGGATCGGCCACCCGGTCGTGCAGCAGCGCGTTGTCGAAGCAGACCACGCCGCCCGGTCGCAGCAGGCGCATCGCCTCGGCCAGATAGTCCAGGTATTCGAGCCGGTCGCCGTCGCAGAACACCAGGTCGTAGCCGCCGTCGGCGAGCCGGGGCAGCACCTCCAGGGCGCGGCCCGGGATGAATCGGGCGCGTCCGCTGGGGAAGCCGGCCTCGGTGAAGGTCTCCTTCGCGAGCCGCTGGTTCTCCGGGTCGGCGTCGACGGTGGTGAGCACCCCGTCGGCACGCATGCCGCGGAGCAGGTAGAGGCCGGAGACCCCGGTCCCGGTCCCGATCTCGGCGACCGCCTTGGCCTCCACCGCGGCGGCCAGGAAGCGCAGCGCGGCACCGCCGCCCGGACCTATCGGGACCACGCCGACTTCCCGGGCGCGGGCGCGGGCGCCCGCGAGGACGGCGTCCTCGCCGACGTACTCTTCCGCGAACGCCCAGCTCGCCTGGCGATTGCCGGAAATGGCTTCCTCCTCTGTCCCGACCGCCCGTACGCGTCTCGACGGGTCGGCCACCTGAGCGCAAGGGTATTACCGAGGGGTCACCCACCCGGCCGGGGAGCGCCGCACGAGTGCGGCGGACCGCTCGGGAAGCGGTCGGCGCGGATCGGGGAACCCGGGCCGGGGTCGGTTCGTTGGCCCCTTCGGAAGACAGGTGAACACGAGGCTCGTGGTCTCGCGGCACCGCAGGTGGGTTGGGATCGGGGCCCGGCGCCCTTATCCGGGCTTAACAGGCAGGACGCTTATGGTGGTTGCGCTACTCGGAAGAGGAGGTGTGGCAGTGGTCGACCACCGCGGGGAACAATCCTGTACCCGCGACGCGTCGCCGATGCCGGATCACGTGGCCGAAGCCGCAAACGCAATCAGCAGCCCAGCCCAGGCCGAATGGGTCCCGCCGTCGTGGGAGGACATCGTCCGCACCCACTCCGCCCGGGTCTATCGGCTCGCCTACCGCCTCAGCGGCAACCCGCACGACGCGGACGACATCACCCAAGAGGTGTTCGTCCGAGTGTTCCGATCGTTGTCGAGCTACACGCCCGGCACGTTCGAGGGTTGGCTGCACCGCATCACCACGAACCTTTTCCTCGACATGGTTCGGCGCCGTCAGCGCATCCGCTTCGAGGGTCTGGGCGACGACGCGGGCGAACGCCTCGCCGGTCGTGAGCTCTCTCCCGCGCAGGCATATGACGACGCCCACCTGGACGCGGACGTCCAGCAGGCGCTGGACGCGCTCGCTCCGGAGTTCCGCGCCGCGGTCGTGCTGTGTGACATCGAGGGCCTGTCGTACGAGGAGATCGCCACCACGCTCGGAGTGAAACTCGGGACCGTGCGCAGCCGCATCCACCGCGGCCGGTCCCAGCTTCGCGCGGCGCTGCGGCATCGTGCTCCCCGGAACAAGGCAGGCCAGGAGACGGCTGCGGAGGTCCGGACCACGGTGCGGAGATGAGGGACCGTGACCAGTGAGCCCGGCGACCGCTTGGGCAGGGGGGTAGTGAGTGCCACACGGGTGGGGCGCGCCGCGACCCGACGTGTGGCATGCGAGGTGGGGACATGAGCCACCTCGAGGACAAACTCGCCGCCTATGTGGACGGCGAGCTGGGCCACGAGGCCCGGGAGAAGGTGCTGGCGCACCTTGCCGAATGCGCGGAGTGTCGCGAGGCGGCGGAGGAACAGCGCCAGGTGAAACAACTGCTCGGCAAGGTGCGTCAGCCGGGTCCCTCGGAGGACCTGATGGCGCGCCTGCTCGCGCTCGGCGAGTCGGCCGGGGAACCTCCGCCGCCGCCGGCGGGGGATCGTTTCACCTTCCCGGCCGCCGGGCGACCGGCGGCCTCGGCACGTGTGCGGACGCGCGGGACCGGCCCGCGCGGCGGCCGACCGGGCAACATGCCCGAGCGGGTGCGGCCGCCGGTGAGCCGGCGGCGGTTGACGTTCGCCGCCGCGGGCGCGTTTTCGATGATGGCCGTCGCGCTGAGCAGCGCGTTCGTGCCGGGCGGGACCAGCGGCGGCACCGAGGGACGGCCCGCGGCTCCGGCCGTGGAGCGTTATCTCGTGGAGCAGGCCGCGAGTACGACCGCGTTGCCGCCCAGGGCTCCTCGGCACCCCGTACCGGTGCTGGCGGGGACACCGCTGGCGGTGTCGGTACAGCAGGTCGACGTCCGGCACTGAGCCGGTCGGTCGGCGCGCCCGAGCGGGTCCGGTCCCGCCGGGCGGCCCCGCCGCGGTGCGTTCGCGCGGCCGGCGGGGCGTGGCGGGGATCCGCGCGGCCGGCAGCACACCCATCGACACTCGACACCCGCCAGACTGTGGCCGTGTCGGAGAAGCAGCAGGTGCCCGGCACACCGGGAGCGGTAGGAAGGCACACGATGAGCGACGCATACGGCCGCGGGGGAGCGGAGCCGCCGCGAGGCGACGACGCGCGCGTCCACGAGGTGGAACCGGCGGCCTTCCCACGCGTGTCCACGGAGGCCGGAGCGGACGCGCGCCCCGAGGCGACGACCTCGGCCGACCCGCCCGGCGAGGCGCGCGTCGGCGATGGCGGCATCGGGGGTACGGGCGGGGCCGAGTCCGCCGAGGAGTCGGCGACCGAGGTGCGGCCCGTGCTCGGCGCCGAGGCGGAGGGCCTCGCCGGGCAGCCGGCCGAGGCCGGCTCGCGGGGCGCGGGCGCCGGCGGCCCGGTCGGCGAGTCGGCGGCCGAGGTGCGGGCGCAGGACGGCGTTTCGGGTCCGACCGAGGGTCTCGGTGGACGGGATGCCGGTGACGGCGAACCCGTGGCGTTTGCGGATCGGCCGTCGTTGGTGAAGGAGACGCCGAGCGATCCCGCCGCGGAGCCGGCGGCGTTCGGCGCGGCCGGGCCCGGGGGGCGGGACGCAGTCGCCGGTGTGGCGCACGGGACCGCCGAGTTGCCCAGTGCGGACGATCCCGCCTACGACCCGTTCGCACCGCCGCCGCAGCCGCCGCCGGTCGCGCCGCAGTGGCCGGGGCAGCCGTACGGCGCGCCGGTCGGCGGGCATCCCGGGCCGTACGGCGCGCCGGTGGGCGGGCAGCCGGGCTACGGGCCGTACGGGCCGCACCCCTCGTATGCCCCACAGGCGGCCTACGGGCCCTATCAGGCCGTGCCGTACGGCTATCCGGTCCCCGGGGACATGACCGGGGCCGGTGGGCCCACAGCGGACCTCGGCAAGCGTTACGGGAAGCGGCTCGTGGGGTGGGCCGCCGCGCTCGCGCTCGTGGCCGGGCTGATCGGCGGCGGCATCGGTGCGTGGGTCGCGGATCGACACGACACCAAGGTGCGCCTCGGCAACCCGCCCCCCACCGGGCCGGCCCGGGGCAAGGACACCATCGCCGGGCTGGCCGGCAGCACGCTGCCCGGCGTCGTGTACATCCACGCCAAGACCGGTCGCGGCGAGGCCACCGGCACCGGTTTCGTACTGGACACGGCCGGCGACATCCTGACCAACAACCACGTGGTCGAGTCGGCCGCGTCCGGCGGCACGATCACGGTGACCTTCAACGACGGTCAGCAGACCACCGCGTCGCTGGTCGGCCGGGACACCGGCTACGACCTCGCGGTGATCCGGGTCTCCGGCGTGCAGGGGCTGCACCCGCTGCCGCTGGGCAACTCCGACGGCGTCCAGGTCGGCGACCCGGTGATCGCCATCGGCGCCCCGTTCAACCTGGAGGGCACCGTCACCTCCGGGATCATCAGCGCCAAGGACCGCGCGGTCAGCGCGGGCACCTCGGGCAGCGACGTCTCGTACATCAGCGCGCTGCAGACCGACGCGCCGATCAACCCGGGCAACTCGGGCGGGCCGCTGATCGACGCGGCGGGTTCGGTGATCGGGATCAACTCGGCGATCCGCTCGGCCGGCGGCGGCGGGCAGGGCAATCCGTTCGGCGGGCAGCAGGAGGCGGGCAGCATCGGCCTCGGCTTCGCCATCCCGATCAACCAGGGGCGTCGGGTCGCGCAGCAGTTGATCGACACCGGCAAGGCGTCCCACCCGGTGATCGGCGTCACACTCGACGTCGCCTACCAGGGCGACGGCGCGCGGATCGCGCCGCAGGACGTCAAGGGCACGCCGCCGATCCGGGCCGGCGGCCCGGCCGAGAAGGCCGGCCTCAAGCCGGGCGACGTGATCAAGGCGATCGACGGGCGCAAGGTGCACGACGCCAACGAGCTGATCGTGGCGATCCGGGCGAAGGCGCCGGGCACGGTGGCCAAGCTGACCATCGACCGGGACGGGGCCGAGCGCACGGTGGAGATGACCCTCGAAGCCGGCTGACAAGCCGGATGACCCGGACATGACGTACGCATGGCCGGGTGATCACATCTTTCGACGATCGGCACCAAACGGAGGGTTCGGGACAGGCGGCACCTTCCGCACCGGGAGCCGACGACTACTCTGAGGGGGTTCGGTCGGCCGACCGAACCCCCTCGCGCAATCTCGTGGAGTCCAGGTGTTCGACGTGGGTGCACCCGAGATGGTCGTGCTCGTCATCCTCGCGATCGTCATCTTCGGGCCGGAGAAGCTGCCGAAGATGATCGCCGACGTGGCCCGCACCATTCGCAAGTTCCGCGAGTTCTCGTCCGGGGCCCGGGCGGACCTGAAGAAGGAACTCGGTCCGGAGTTCCAGGACATGCACCTCGAGGACCTGAACCCGAAGACCTTCGTCCGCAAGAACCTGATGGGCGACGGCGACGACGACCTGGGGATCCGGGAGCTGCGCGACTCGCTCGGCAAGGACTTCGCCGACATCAAGGGCCTGACGAGCGGCAACCTGTTCGACCCGGACGTGCCGGAGGCGGCCTACCCGCCGGCGCCGCGCCGGGAGAGCGTCGGCCCGTCGCTGCGCAAGGACACCGACGGTCCCTCGCTGCGCAAGGACACCGGCGGCTCCCGGGTCGTGCCCGGCGAGCGCCCGCCGTACGACGCCGACGCGACCTGACGCGCCGCCCCCGCGCGCCCGACGCCCCGCTGCGCCCCGGCGCGCGCGGTGCCGGGTCGCGCGCGCATTCGGGCACTATGTAGCCGAAGTACACGGGCGGTGTGTGGTCGGTGACTCGGCGGATACATGTATCGGATGATCGGTCCACCCGCGATCGTCGGGGGAGGTGGACGCCGGGCATGGCATACCGAGGCGGCCGGCGGCGCCGTCGCGCCGCGCGAGAGGACCTGAGGCGGAGCATGGACACAATCAGCCACGCGGGCGAGGCGTTGCCCGCCGACGAGGCCGGCAAGCCCGACCTGCTGGCGGACTACCTGGGTGCGGATTTCCCCTGGTACGGCCTGGACGAGGGCTGGAACGGGCGGCGTTGGTTGTCGTCGGTGTGCAAGGGCCGGCGCACGATCGAGTACGGCACGCTCGGTCACGGCGACCTGCCGAGTCGGCGGCCCGGTGACCCCACGCCCCGGCGGTTCGTGTCCGTGGTGACCGTGCCGCAGCGTCCCAAACGACCGGCCGGGGACGGCACCGGGCAGATGGAGGCGACCTCGAAGGCGAGCGCGGCGTCACTTGCCGGGGTGGCGTTGCTCGCGGACAGTTGGCCGTGGCAGTTGGACCGGGAGACCCGGGCGGAGTGGCTGGACCAGCAGACCAACATCGCCTGGGACCTGTCCGACAACCTGCCCGGACCGGGCTGGACCGACCTGGCGATCCCGGTCGACGGGGTACCCGCGCGGTTTCGCTATCGGGAATCGGCCTACGGGTGGGTGCTGGCGGGGGAGAGCGCGGGTGTCTACCTCGGGGTGTACGGGCGAGGGGCGAGCGCGTACGGCCTGGGCCTGTCCCGTTCGGTGAACCTGCACAAGTACACGATGCCGGACTCCTGAGCGGCCGGCGCCGATCTCGGGGCGGGCCCGAGATCGGCGCTCACGTGCGACGAGGCGTCCGGGATCAGAAGTTGCGCAGCGGGGTGAGCCCGAGCTGGAGGCCGGACAGGCCGCGCTCGCGACCGCCCAGCTTGGCCGCGATCGCGCTCAGGGTCAGGGCCGCGGGCGATTCCGGCGCGTCGATGACAACCGGGCGGCCGGTGTCGCCGCCCTCGCGCAGTCGGGTGTCGATCGGGATCGAGCCGAGCAGCGGGACCTTGGTGCCGGTGGCCGCGGACAGCCCGTCGGCGACCCGCTGCCCGCCGCCCGAGCCGAACACGTCGACCATCTCGCCGCAGTGCGGGCACGGCAGCCCGGCCATGTTCTCGATCACGCCGGCGATGGTCTGCCGGGTCTCCACGGCGATCGTGCCCGCGCGCTCGGCGACCTCGGCGGCGGCCTGCTGCGGCGTGGTCACCACCAGGATCTCCGCGTTGGGCACCAACTGGGCGACCGAGATGGCGATGTCGCCGGTGCCCGGCGGCAGGTCGAGCAGCAGCACGTCCAGGTCGCCCCAGTAGACGTCGGCGAGGAACTGCTGCAGGGCGCGGTGCAACATCGGGCCGCGCCAGACCACCGGCGCGTTGCCCGGGGTGAACATGCCGATCGAGATCACCTTCACGCCAAGGGCGGACGGCGGCATGATCATGTTCTCGACCTGGGTGGGCTTGCCCTCCGCGCCGAGCATGCGCGGCACCGAGTGGCCGTAGATGTCCGCGTCCACGACGCCGACCTTGAGCCCCTGCGCGGCCATCGACGCGGCCAGGTTCACCGTCACCGAGGACTTGCCGACGCCGCCCTTGCCGGAGGCCACCGCGTAGACCCGGGTCAGCGAGCCGGGCCGGGCGAACGGCACCTCGCGCTCGGCCTGACCGCCGCGCAGGTTGCTCGCCAGCTCCTTGCGTTGCGCGTCGCTCATCACGTCGAGTTCGACCGCGACCGAGGTCACCCCGGGCAGCGCGGCGACCGCCGTCTCGACCCGGCTGATGATCGTCTCGCGCATCGGACAGCCGCTGACGGTCAGGTAGACCGCGACGTCGATCCGTCCGTCGGCGTGGATCTCGACGGATTTGACCATGCCCAATTCGGTGATGGGTCGGTGGATCTCGGGGTCCTGGACGGTCGCCAGCGCATCCTGGACGTCGTCCGCCGAGGGCAGGGTTGCAGAAGCCATACCGTGAGCTTACGACTCCCCCGACGGAAGCCTCTGAGAGCATCGATCTTCGAGCCGAAGAGCCGAACGGGGAGGTGGCCGCGTGACGAGTGGGGCCGAACGGGCGCGGGTGGCCGAGTTTCGTCGGGAACTGGGTCTGACGTCGTTGCTCGACGTGCATACGCACTTCATGCCCAAGCGGGTGCTGGACAAGGTCTGGGCCTACTTCGACGCGGCCGGGCCGCTGCTCGGCCGGCCCTGGCCGATCACCTACCGCCTCGACGAGGACGAACGGGTCGCCACGCTGCGCGGTTTCGGGGTCTCGGCGTTCACCTCGATGTTGTATCCGCACAAGCCCGAGATGGCCGTGTGGCTGAACGCGTGGGCGCGCGAGTTCGCCGAACGTACGCCCGACTGCCTGCATACGGCGACGTTCTTCGCCGAGCCGGGTGCGGCGAAGTACGTGCGCGAGGCGATCGACGCGGGCGCGGTGGTGTTCAAGGCGCACGTCCAGGTCGGCGGGTGGGATCCGACCGATCCGCTGCTCGAGGACGTGTGGGGCACGCTCGCCGACGCGGGGACGCCGGTGGTCGCGCACTGCGGGTCCGGGCCGGTGCCGGGGGCGCACACCGGGCCGGAGCCGATCGCCCGGGTGCTGGCCCGGCATCCGCGACTGCGGCTGATCGTGGCGCACATGGGGATGCCCGAGTACGGCGAGTTCCTGGACCTGGCCGGGCGCTACCCGGGCGTGCATCTGGACACCACGATGGCGTTCACCGACTTCGTCGAGGAGCACCACCCGTTCCCGCCCGCCGACCGGCCGAGGCTGCTGGACGCGGCGGATCGCATCCTGTGGGGCAGCGACTTCCCGAACATGCCGTACGACTACGCCGAGGCGCTGCACGCGCTGACCCGGTTGGAGCTGGGCGACGACTGGCTGCGCGCGGTCTGCCACGACAACGCGGCCCGGTTGTTCGGGCGGTAGCCGGCGCCGCGCCGCTCGGGCGCGCGGAAAACGGGTGCCGGGGCGTGGGCGCGCGCGGTTAGCGTGCCCCGCATGGAGACCGTGACGTACGTCCGGGGTGACGCCACCACGCCGCTCGGCAAGGGCGTCAAGGTGATCGCGCACGTGTGCAATGACCGGGGCGGGTGGGGCAGGGGCTTCGTACTCGCACTGTCCAAACGGTGGCCCGAGCCGGAGGCCGACTATCGGAAGTGGCATCGCGAGCGGGCGCACAACGACTTCGGGCTCGGCGCGCTGCGGCTGGTCCGGGTGGACACCTACCTGTGGGTGGCCAACCTGATCGGCCAACACGGCACGCGCACCGGCAGCAAGGGGCCGCCGGTGCGCTACGCGGCGATCGACCGGGCGCTGACCGGGCTGGGCGAACGGGCTCTGGAACTCGGCGCCTCGGTCCACATGCCGCGCATCGGCTGTGGCCTGGCCGGGGGCACCTGGGCCGGAGTGGAGCCGCTCATCCTCGAACGGTTGAGCGGGCGCGGTGTCCCGGTCACCGTCTACGACCACGATTGAGCCGACCGATCAGCCGAGACGGGGCGCCCGGTGAGCATGCGGACCACGACGGACACCGGGACGACCATCCCCGAGCGCAGACCCGGCCTGATCCGGGACGCGTCGTTCTCGGCCGTGCTCGCGGGGCTGATCGCGGTGCTGGTCTCCTATTCCGGGCCGCTGGTGATCGTGCTGTCGGCGGCGTCCGCGGGCGGGTTGACCCAGGCGCGGACCGGTTCGTGGGTGTGGGCCCTGTCCATCGGCAGCGGGCTGACCTGCCTGGGCTTGAGCCTGTACACCCGGATGCCGATCGTCACCGCGTGGTCCACCCCGGGCGCCGCGCTCCTGGTGACCAGCCTGGGTTCGTACCCGTATCCCGAGGCGATCGGCGCGTTCCTGGTCACCGGCGTGCTGATCACCGTGATCGGGGTGACCGGCGTGTTCGGCCGGCTGATGCGGCGGGTGCCCGGGATGGGGGTGTTGGCCGCGTCCGGCTACGCGCCGAACGATCGGGTGCTGATCGGCTCGACCGGGTGGTGTCCACGCTGCTCGCGCCGTTCGGCTCGCACGCGATCAACCTGGCCGCGATCACCGCGGCGATCCGTACCGGCCCCGAGGCGCACCACGACCCTCGCCGGCGCTATGTCGCGGGGGTCTCGTGCGGAGTCTTCCACCTGATCGTCGGCATGTTCGGCTCGACCCTGGTGGCGCTGTTCGCGGGGCTGCCGAAGGAACTGGTCGCCGCGGTCGCGGGGGTGGCCCTGTTCGGCGCCCTGGCGGGCGGGCTGACCGGCGCGATGGCCGACGACGCGCACCGTGAGGCGGCGCTGATCACCTTCCCGGCCACCGCGTCGGGGGTGACGATCGGCGGGATCGGGTCCGCGTTCCGGGGGTTGATCGCGGGCGTCCCGGCCCACGTGGTGTTGTCCTCGGGTCGGTTCAGCCGACCGGCTTCGCGGCCATGAGGGTACGCATGCCCTCGGCGAGATCGCGGCCGGTGGGGGCATTGTCCGGATCGAACATCCACTGGCTGACCACGCCCATGAGCAGCGCCTGACACAGCGCGCCCACCGTGCGGGTCAGGTGCTCGTTGCCCTCCTCGGGCACACCCAGGAAGATCGACACGAGCCCGGACCGGCCCTCGTCCTGGGCCTCGGCGAGCACACGTCTGATCTCCGGCAACTGATCCAGGTTGGCGATGATCTCGAAGTTGGCCGCCCACATCATCCGATGCGATTCCATCAGGTCGATCACGCGCGTCCAGATCGCCTCGAAGCGGTCCAGCGGCGCGGATTCGGCACTGCCCGCGGCGAACAGCGCGGCGCTCAGCTCCTCGCCCCACCCCTCGATCGACTCCAGGAGCGCCTGCTGCATCAGCGCGTCCTTGGACCCGTAGTGGTAGCCGATCGAACCGAGGTTGGTGCCCGACGCGGCCACGATGTCGCGCGCGGTGGTGCGCATGTAGCCCTTGTCGTACAGACAACGTTTGGCGCCGGCCAGCAAGTCTTCGCGGTGTCCCATGCAGCGATGCTAACTCGCGGATAGACGAATGTCTTGGACGAGTGACTAATACAACCGTATAGAAATGCTCAGTCCTGCTCGGGGTCCGTCGACTGCTGCGGGCGGCCCAGGTGCGCGTCGGTGACGTCGCGGCCCATCAGCCAACCGTCGGTCTCCCGGCGCTCGTCCAACTCCTTGAGGATGGACTGGAGTTCCGAGCGCAGGAAGTCGCGGGTGGCCACCTCGCCCAGCGCGATCCGCAGCGCCGCGACCTCGCGGGTCAGATACTCGGTGTCCGCGATGCTGCGCTCGTTGCGGGACCGGTCCTGCTCCAGATTGACCCGGTCCCGGTCGTCCTGCCGGTTCTGCGCGAGCAGGATCAGCGGCGCGGCGTAGGACGCCTGGAGGGACAACACCAGGGTCAGGAAGATGAACGGATACTCGTCGAAGCGCACGTCGGCCGGCAGCACCGTGTTCCAGCCGATCCACACCACCACCGTGGCGGTCATGTAGACCAGGAACCGGCCGGTGCCCAGGAACCGGGCGATCCGCTCGGAGAACCGGCCGAACGCCTCCGGATCGTAGGCGGGCAGCAGCGGGCGCAGCCCCGGGGTGCGCGGTTGGTCCAACCGCGGCCGGCGGCGCTTGTCGGTACTCGTGCTATCCCGTGCCACGGTGCGCACCCCCGTCTCCGTGTATGGCGCCCTCGCGCCAGTCCTCGGGCAGCAGATGGTCGAGCACGTCGTCCACGGTGACCGCGCCGAGCAGATGATCGTCCTCGTCCACCACCGGCGCGGCGACCATGTTGTAGGCGGCCAGGAAGCTGGTCACCTCGGCCAGCGGGGTGTCCGGGCGCAGTGGCATCAGGTCGGTGTCCAACACCGCGCCGACCAGGGTGAACGGCGGATCGCGCAACAACCGCTGGAAGTGCACGGTGCCCAGGTACTTCCCGGTCGGCGTCTCGGTCGGCGGCCGGCAGACGTAGACCTGGCTGGCCAGAGCCGGCGACAGGTCGGAGTTGCGCACGTGGGCGAGCGCCTCGGCGATGGTGGCGCCGGGGTCGAGCACGATCGGCTCGGTGGTCATCATGCCGCCGGCGGTGTCCTCGACGTAGGTCAGCAGCCGGCGTACGTCCTCCGCCTCCTCGGGCTCCATCAGGCCGAGCAGGCGTTCCGCGGTGTCCTCGGGCAGTTCGGAGATCAGGTCGGCGGCGTCGTCCGGGTCCATCGCCTCCAGTACGTCGGCCGCGCGTTCCTCCTGGAGCTGGCCGAGGATCTCCACCTGGTCGTCCTCGGGCAACTCCTCCAGGACGTCCGCGAGTCGGTCGTCGTCCAGTGCGGCGGCCACCTCGGCGCGCCGCTTGGCCGAGAGGTTGTGCAGTACGTTCGCCAGGTCGGCGGGGCGCAACTGCTCGAAGGTGGCGAGCAGGTTCGCCGCGCCCTGCTGGTCCTCGGGGCGCTCGAAGCCGATCACCGCGTTCCAGTCCACGGTGATCGTCTCGCCGCGCCGCCGGCGCAGACCGGAGCCGGCGCCCTTTTGCACGAAGAGTTTGGCGATCAGCCAGTCGCGACCGCGCCCGAGCGCCATCGCCACGTCCAGGACGGTGACCGCCTCGTCGGTCTCGGCCAGGCTCACCCGGCGGTCCAACATCTCGGCGAGCACGAGCGTCTCGCTCGGTCGTTGTTCGAAGCGGCGCATGTTGACCAGCCCGGTGGTGATCACCTCGCCGGTCTCCACGCTGGTCACCCGGGTCATCGGGACGAAGATCCGCCGCCGGGTGGCCACCTCGACGACCAGGCCGAGCACGCGCGGCGGCAACTGGGCGGTGCGCAGCATCACCACCACGTCGCGCAGTCGGCCGACATGGTCGCCGTTGGGGTCGAACACGGCCACGCCCGCGAGGTGCGAGATGAACACCCGCCCGGATGACGCACCCATGTCGTGCTCCCTCCGTTGCCGATGTGTACGCCGATGTGTATGTCGCCGTCCGCGCCGTCGCGCGTGGTCGCCTCGCGTGGGCACCAGGCGGTCAGGCTACCGGTGCGGGCGGGCGCGATCACGACACCCGCCGCTCGGCTCAGTACAGTGCCGCCCGTGCGCTTGCCTCAGACGAAGACCACGATCGCCCTCCTGGCCGGCTGTGTCCTGGCCGGCACGGCGTGTTCGAAGGCGGAGGGCGGGCTCGGCGCGGAGCCCGCGGACGCCATCACCGGCAAGGCCAAGGCGGCGGCGGCCGGGGCCACCGCCGTACACGTGCAGGGCGTGTGGAAGATCGAGAACCGGCAGTTCCGGATCGACCTGCGGCTCAAGCGCGACGGCGGGGTGGGCACCGTGGTCACCTCGGACAGCACCGTCGAACTGCTGCGGATCGGCCAGGACCTGTTCGTGCGCGGCGACGCCCGGTTGTACCAGGGCCGGGACGGCCGCGGCGGTGCCGACGTCGAGCAGTCGGCGCAGGCGCTGCGCGACAAGTTCGTCAAGGTGCCGCCCTCCGATCCCAGTTACGCGCGACTGTCCGGCTTCACCCGGATGCAGGACATGATCACCGATCTGATCCGGCTCAACGGCAAGCTCAAGAAGAACGGTCGGGAAAAGGTACGCGGCGCCGAGACGCTCAAGGTGGCCGCCGACCGGGGCCGCGGTGGCGAACTGCGGGTGGCGTTGAGCGGGACCCCGTTCCCGCTGAAGTACATCCCCTCGCCCAGCGGCGGATCGCTCGAACTGTTCGAGTACAACCAGGACTTCCCGCTGGTGTTGCCCAAGGCGGAGGAGGTGGTGGACTACGGGACGCTGACCGACGGCAAGGATCCGGCGGGCAAGCCGCCCACCGGCAAGCCGGGGGACAAGACCACGGAGAAGCCGGGGGACTTGATACCGGGCGGCACCGACTGACGCGGCGGCTTTTGCCTCCGGGATACCGTTCCGGTAGGACGCCGACGTGGGCGGGCGGCGAATGGGCTCAGTGAACCAACGAGACATCGAACGACGAGGGAACCCAACGGTGGATCACGTGCGGCGCGGCTTCGTGGTGGCGACGGCGGTATCGGTCACGGTGCTGGCCGCCGGGTGCAGTGCGGGCCGGCCCGCACACCGCTCGTGGCAGGCGACGGCGGACGAGCCGACGGCGGGTGCGCCGCTCGGCAATCAGGTGGACTCGCTGGATCCGGCGGCGATCCTGCAGCGCGCCCAGGCCGCGACGGCGGGCGCCAAGTCGGTACACGTCAAGGGCGAGGTGCTGGTCCCGGGCGGCGCGGGCAAGCCGGCCAAGCCGTTCACCGTGGACATGCGGTTCACCGCCATCGGCAGCGCGGGCCAGATCGTCGAGGACGGTACGACGGCCGATGTCACCCGGGTGCAGAACCAGGTCTGGTTCCGCGGGGACGCGAAGTTCTGGTCCAACGTCGGCACGGGCGCGGATGTGGCCGGCCACGACAAGTACGTACAGGTGCCCTCCGGGGACAAGAGGTACGGCGGCATCGTGGAGAACACCTACGTCGAGCGGCTGACCAACAAGCTGATGGGCAAGCCGGGCAAGCTGGACAAGGGCCCGACCAGGCAGGTCAACGGCCACCGGGCGATCGCCCTGGAGAACCGGACGCCGGGCACGGGGGGCACCATCTGGGTGGCCACCGAGGGCCCGCCCTACCTGCTGCGGATGGAGGCGGCGGCGGACGCGAAGCAGCCCGGCGCGTTCGACTTCCTGGGCTACGGCGAGCGGGTCGACCTGCACGCGCCGGAGCCCAAGGACGTGGTGGACAAGGACCTGAGCCCCCGGCCGACGAACGGCAACAACGGCTCGTCGCAGTCCAAGCCGCCGACGAACGGCACACCGAGCACCGGTGGCACCCGGCGTTCGGACATCGGCCGGCCGAGCAAGCCGCCGGTGCCGGGCGGGCTCAGGAACGATTCGGTGCTGTTCCCCTGAGCCGCCGCTCTCCCGAGCCGCCGCGACGTCCGCTGTGCCCGGGTTGCTCGGCCGGGTCCGCTGCTCGGCCGGGGCCTGCTCAACCGCGGCGGCGCAGGCGGCCGATCGACAGGTTGAACGGGGACGCCCCGCGCGTGCCGGCGGGCGAGCCGATCGGCACGGCGCGCCCGGCGTCGGCCGGCCCGGGGCGGGCCGCGCCGGTCGGGGTGAGCCGGACCAGGTCGCACTCGCGGGCCCACCGGGCGGGCTGTTCCTCGCCGTCGGGCGCGTTCAACCGGGTGGCGTGCAGGGCCAGGACGGCCGCCTCGTAGGCCGGCTCGGTGGGCGCGACCACGGCGACCTGGGCGGTCCAGCCGGGCAGCCGGCCGCCCTTGTCCTTGCTGCGCACGTCGACCAGCACGCGGGAGGCGGCGGTCAGGCCCGGGACGAACTGCTCGACCGTGCCCGCCTCGCGGGCGGTCACCAGCCACGAGGAATCGTCGAGCCAGGTGTGCCAGACCGGGCGCGCGGGCGCGGCCCCCACGGTGAGCCACAACAACCCCGACTTGCGCGCGCCCTCCTCGACCAGCGCGCGCTCCTCGGGCGTCATCGTCGCGGCGGCGGGCGGCGGGCCGGCGGTGTCCGTCATGCGCCACAGCGTCCCACAACGCGCGGGTGCCGAACGTGCGCCACCTCATAGTCCGCGGCGGGTGACCCGTCGGTAACCTGACCGCACGATCCGCAGCACTGGGAGGACCAGAGACATGGCCGCCACATCGCGTAGCTTGCGTTCCCGCCGTTCCTGTATGGCCGTACCCGGCAGCAACCCGCGCTTCATCGAGAAGGCGCAGGGACTCCCGGTCGACCAGGTGTTCCTCGATCTGGAGGACGCCTGCGCCCCGCTCGCGAAGGAGGGCGCACGGCACACCATCGTCGACGCGCTGAACAACGGAGACTGGGGGAACCGGATCCGGGTCGTGCGGGTCAACGACTGGACCACCCACTGGACCTACCGCGACGTGGTCACCGTCGTGGAGGGCGCGGGGGCCAACCTCGACGCGATCATGCTGCCGAAGGTCCAGGACGCGGCCCAGATCAAGGCACTGGACCTGCTGCTCACCCAGATCGAGAAGACCGTCGGCCTGGAGGTCGGCCGGATCGGCATCGAGGCGCAGATCGAGAACGCCCGCGGCCTGGTGAACGTGGACGAGATCGCCGCCGCGTCGCCGCGCGTGGAGACGATCATCTTCGGGCCGGCCGACTTCATGGCGTCGATCAACATGAAGTCGCTCGTGGTCGGCGAGCAGCCGCCGGGCTACGACACCGGCGACGCGTACCACTACATCCTGATGCGGATCCTGATGGCCGCGCGGGCCAACGACCTCCAGGCGATCGACGGGCCCTACCTCCAGATCAAGGAGGTGGACGGGTTCCGCCGGGTGGCCGGCCGCTCGGCCGCGCTGGGCTTCGACGGCAAGTGGGTGCTGCACCCGGGCCAGATCGACGCCGCGAACGAGCTGTACTCGCCCACCCAGGGCGACTACGACCACGCCGAGATGATCCTCGACGCCTACGACTGGTGCACCTCGGCCGCCGGCGGTATGAAGGGCGCCGCGATGCTCGGCGACGAGATGATCGACGAGGCGTCGCGCAAGATGGCGCTGGTGATCTCGGCCAAGGGTCGGGCGGCCGGCCTGCGGCGGACGCGCAAGTTCGAGCCGCCGACGGGCTGATCCGGGGGCGGTGGCAGGACGCGGGGCGGGATCCGATCGGTGCTCGGGTCCCGCCCCGCGGTGCGCTACGGCCGGGCGCGGAGCGGGGGTTGCCCTCGGCGCTCGCGGGCGGCTCGGTGCTCAGTGCTCGGTGAGCAACCCGGCCCGCAGTGTGCCCAGCGTGCGCGACAGCAGCCGGGAGACGTGCATCTGGGAGATGCCCAGTTGTTCGCCGATCTCGGATTGGGTCCGGTCGCCGAAGAAGCGCAACATCAGGATGTGCTTCTCGCGCGGCGGGAGCGCGGCGATCAGCGGCTTGAGCGATTCCCGGTTCTCCACGAGGTCGATCGCGTCGTCGGTGGAGCCGAGCCGGTCCAGCGGGATCGCCGCGTCGCCTTCGCCGCCGACACCGCCGGGGGCGTCCAGGGAGGACGCGCTGTAGCCGTTCGAGGCGATCATGCCCTCGACGATCTCCTCGCGGGAGACCTCCAGATGCGCGGCGAGTTCGGCGACCGTGGGCGCCCGGTCCAGTTGTTGTCCCAACTCGTCGGCGGCCCTGGCCAGTCGCAGCCGCAGCTCCTGCAGGCGGCGCGGTACCCGGACCGACCACGTGGTGTCCCGGAAGAAGCGTTTGATCTCGCCGAGGATGGTCGGCATCGCGAAAGTCGGGAACTCCACCTCACGTTCGATGTCGAACCGATCGATGGCCTTGATCAGCCCGATCGTGCCGACCTGGACGACGTCTTCCAGCGGTTCGCTGCGGGAGCGAAAGCGGCGGGCGGCGAACCTGACCAGGGGCAGGTTGAGTTCGATCAGGGTGTTGCGCACGTATTGGTATTCGGGCGTGCCTTCGTCGAGTCGGTGCAACCGGTGAAACAGCGTCTTGGAGAGCGCGCGAGCGTCGGCGGCGCCCATGCCGTCGAGCTCCGTCGGGTCGAATTCGTGGGTGAGTCCGTACAGATCCAGCTCCGTTGCCCCGGTCTCCATCGCCGACGGCCGCTGCGGCCCCCGGACCTGCGTCTCGGTTTCGAGCTGTACTGCCATGCCTCCCCCTCGTTCCGCGTTTCGGGATCTCCTCCGTGCGCCTAACCCGGATGGGGGAGGACAAACACGATCCACTCGAAAACTTCTCGTCGTCGGTCGACCGCACGGCGGTGCGGCGGTCGTCTATCGTGTGCCCGGGCCGGAGTACTCGGTGGGTAACGAGCAGGCAGCAGGAGGCTGGCATGCAGGGCGGCTTGACGGTGTCCGTGCGCACCAACGGCACCTCTGCGATCGTTACGGTCGCCGGTGAGATCGACGTGGACAGTGCCACCGCGGTGCGCGACCGGCTGTTCGAGTGTGTCGACCGGGGCAGCGTCCGCCTGGTGATCGACTGCTCGGCACTGGACTTCTGTGATTCGACCGGGCTGAACGCGTTCCTGGCCGCCCGGCTGCGCGCGCAGGCCGCGGGCGGAGCGGTCCACCTCGTGGGCGTTCAACCCGCCGTTGCGCGGGTATTCGAGATCACCGGTGCGGTACAGGGGTTCACTTTCCACGAGACCCTGGCAGAGGCGGTCGGAGAGTAGCCCGTGACTTCTGGTGTCCTCCAGCGGGATGCGGGCAACTATCACCGCGTAGCGGCGTGAGCGAGGTGAGCCAGTAGATGTGCGCCATGCGATCGCAGGCGTCCGGCGACGGGGGGGCCTGCTTTTCCACCCCACCGCTTCGCCAGGTGCGGAGATTGCCGTTCGAGGGCGCGGCGGGGGCGGTGGCGCGGTCGAGGACCTTCATCCGCAACACGCTGCACGCGTACGGATGGACGGGCTCCCAGGACCAACAGGTGCTGCTGACGTCCGACGACGTGCTGCTCGTCGCGGTCGAGCTGGTCACCAACGCCTGCCTGCACGCGGGTGGTCCGGTGGAACTGCGGGTCGTGCGCACGCGCGAACTGCTCCGGATCGAGGTCGACGACCGCAGCGAGGTGTCCCCGCAGGCCCGGGCGCCGCACTCCGGAACGCGACCGGGCGGACACGGGCTGCACATCATCCGGCGACTGACGCTGGACTGGGGCGTGGTCGTGCACCAGGGCGCCGGCAAGACGGTGTGGGTGGACATGCCCGTTCCCGAGGTGATGCGCTGAGGGCTGGTCGGGCCGGTGCGGGTGATGCGCCGAGCACGTGCGGTGCCGCGCCGAGCCGGATATCGGAGCGAACCCGGTCGGCGCGGCGGATACCCTGGAGCACATGTCTGCCTCTTCGGTTCGTGTTCGTTTCGCTCCCTCTCCCACCGGCATGTTCCACGTCGGTGGCGCCCGTTCCGCGCTGTACAACTGGGCCGTGGCGCACAAGGCCGGCGGCACGTTCGTGCTGCGGGTCGAGGACACCGACGAGGCGCGCAACCGGCCGGAGTGGACCGAGGGCATCATCAGCGCGCTCGCCGCGATCGGGATCAACGCGTCCGACCCGGCCTTCGAGGGCCCCTACTTCCAGTCGCAGAACGCGACGCTGCACCGCGAGTCGGCGGTGAAACTGTTCGAGGCGGGCCGCGCGTACTACTGCGACTGTACGCGTGAGGACCTGGAGGCCCGGACCGGCTCCAAGCACCTGGGCTACGACGGCTTCTGCCGCGACCGCGGGCTGGCGGCGGGCGACGGGCGCGCGCTCCGCTTTCGCACCCCGGACGAGGGCGTCACGGTGGTGGCCGATCTGGTGCGCGGCGACACCGAGTTCCCGAACGCCTCCCTGGAGGACTTCGTGGTGGCCCGGGGCAACGGCTCGGCGGTGTTCCTCCTGGCGAACGTGGTCGACGACGTCGACCAGCGGATCACCATCGTGATCCGCGGCGAGGAGCACCTGTCCAACGCGGCCAAGCAGCAGCTGCTGTGGGAGGCGCTGGGCGCGACCCCGCCGCAGTGGGCGCACCTGCCGGTGATCGTGAACGAGAAGCGGCAGAAGTTGTCCAAGCGCCGGGACAAGGTGGCGCTCGAGTCCTACCTGGACGAGGGCTACCTGCCCGAGGCGCTGGTGAACTACCTGTTCCTGCTCGGGTGGGGCCCCAAGGACGACATCGAGATCCGGCCGTACGCGGAGCTGGAGCAGCTCTTCGACCTGCGGGACGTGAACAAGTCGTCGGCCTTCTTCGACGTCAAGAAGTTGTCCTCGTTCAACGCCGACTACATTCGCGCGCTGGACGCCGACGCCTTCGTCCGGGCCTGCGAGCCGTGGGTGCTGGGGCCGAAGGCGCCGTGGGCGAAGGAGGCGTACGACCCGGCCGTGTTCGCCGAGGTGGCGCCGCTCGTGCAGACCCGGATCACGGTGCTCGACGAGGTGCCGATGTACGTGGACTTCCTGTTCCTGGAGCAGCCCGCCGAGGACGAGGCGGCCTGGGCCAAGGCGATGAAGCCGGGCGCCGCCGAGGTGCTGGCCAGTGCGCGCGAGGAGCTCGCGGGCGCCGAGTGGAACGTCGACGCGCTCAAGGCCGCGGTCGAGGCCGCGGGCGCCGCGCACGGCCTGAAGTTGTCCAAGTCCCAGGCCCCGGTCCGGGTCGCGGTCACGGGCCGCACGGTGGGCCTGCCCCTGTTCGAGTCGCTGCAGGTACTGGGCCGCGAGCGAGTGCTGACGAGGATCGACGCGGCCCTCGGCCGGTTGACGGCGACGGAGTAGCCGCGCGAGAACCCACCGGGCCCGCCCACCGATTGCTCGGTGGGCGGGCTTGGTGTTTTTGTGGGGCTGTTTTCGGGGTCGGGTCAGCTGATCGAGAGGGTCAAGGTGGCGTTGTACGAGCCGGGCTTTTGGTACGCGGGTACGGCCAGGCTGATCGCGGCGCCGGCCGTGAAGGTGCCGCCGGTGTGCGGCGCGGGCGGCGCGGAGGCCAGGGTCGAGCCACCCGCGATTCGACCTGGGATGCCCGCGGCGGCAGTGCTCGGGGAGGCCGGGTCGGCCTGGATCGACGGTTTCCAGGTGAAGTGGTCGGCGGGAATCCGGCCGCCCTCGGGCGAGGTGAAGTCGGAGATGTCCGCGGTCAACGTCCAGCCGAGCGAACCGCCGCGCACGTCGGTGACCGTGACCGGGTTCAGCGCGCCGGTCATCGCCTGCGCGGTGCCGTCGAGGGTGATGTCGGAAAGCCTTATCGCGCTTGCCTGTTGACGGAGGGTCAGGCTGCCGGGGGCAATCGAGCCGGTGATCCGGGTCGAGTCGGTCGGCGTCACTTCGACGGTCCGGGCGGCGCTGTACCTGCCCACCCAGACGCGCAGGTACAACTTCGAGTCCCAGCCGGCCGACGGCAGCGGCATGGATGGACGCGTGGCGATCGTCGCGGATCCCGACAGGTGCCCGCCTTGGGCACTGCCGGCGGCGGATCCCACCCATTCCGGGACGCACGTGTCGGTCGGATTCACGCACAGTTCCACTCGCGCGCTGCCGTCCGGCCAACCCTCGCCGGTGAACTCGACGCGAGTGCCGGGGCCGATTCGGGCCGGGGACACGTCCAGGGCCGGTCCGGGGCCGATCTCCAGGGTGCGTGAGACGGCCGGCGGGGTGGTGGGGGAGCAACTGATCAGCCCGAGCGGGGAGTACCACGCGTCGGATATCCCGTACGCATCCGGCGTGAAAGTGATCGGGCCCCTGTCCGGAAGGACGAACGTGCCGGTGAGGTCGTCGAGTTCGATGCGCTCGCCCGGTGCCTCGGGTTGCCGGCGAGGTTGGCCGCGCAGGGTGAGAGTGGTGGACTCGGCACCGCCGACCCGGACCTGGGCGACGGCGCTGAGCGATTCGTGGCCGGGCGGGACCGGGATCGACGATCGGGTCTGCCAGTGCCAGTTCACGGTGATTCGTTCGCCCGCGCTGTAGACCGGCTTCGCCGGCGAGACGGTCAGGTCGACGCCGACGTCGTCGGTGGCCCACGGCACCGAGGTCGGACCGTTGAGGACGCATTTCTCCGGGAACGTCACCGGGGCGGCCTCGGCGGGGGTGGCGGCCAGGGCGATCAACCCGGTGGTCGCGACGACCATCGCCGTCGCGTGGCTCGCCAGGATGCGACGAGCGGATTGCCTTGGTTGGCGCACGGATCTCCTTGCCGGGGTACGGAGTTGGCAGCGGCCGAAGGGCGAGGGGAGTCGGGTGAGCGACCCGACGAGGTGGTCACCATCGCGATCTTTGGCAGGATCAATGATCACTTACGGCGCCGCCGAACGCACCCGGATTCGAGCGCGGATTCATGGCCGGATCAAGGTGGTTGACGGTGTATCGGGCCGGATTTCCGGATTCGGCCGGCGAACGAGAGCGGCCCCCGCGACGGTCGTCGCGAAGGCCGCCCGGGATGCTCTGCGGTGACGATCGACCGGAGTGGCACGATTCTTCGCATTCGGGACACTGTTCTGCTTTCGGGGGCGGCCCGGGTAATTTCCGGGCGGCGTGGGGTGTGTCGGCAATCGGTGTGGTGGAAAAGGAAAGTGGGCCGCATATCGCTCGGATATGCGGCCCACTTCGTTATCGGGTCATTGTGTTACGGGGTGACGGTCCACGGGGTCGACGCGTTGCGGTCGGGGTGGAAGGTTTCCGAGGCGATGACGCCCGTGTCGTCGCCGCGGGTCAGCCAGATCCAGATGCAGAAGTCGCCGTTCGGCAGCGCCCACGCGCCGGCCCAGTCGCTGGTCTTGCCGCCCGAGGCGTTGAGGCCGTTGACGTTGATCCAGGCCGAGCTGCCGAAGCCGTGGCCCGAGACCTTGACCCACGAGCCCGCCGGGCCGGAGGTCTTGTCCAGCTCGATCCAGCGGCGCTGGACGGTGAGCGGGGTGGACGCGGTGCCGGTGCCGTCGGTCAGCTTCAGCGTGTACTGGCCGTCCGCGATGCCCGAGGAGGCCAGCTTGACCGTGCCGTTCAGGTTCCCGTTGGCGTCCGCCGTGCCGGGGCCCTGGGCGATCTGCGCCGCGGAGCAGGTGGCGCCGTTCGGGCTGCACAGCTGGGCGCTGACGGTCGCGTTCGGCGTCCAGTGCGCGCCGGTCACCTTGACGCTGCCACCGGGGTGGCTGGTGGTCGGCGAGGCGGACACGGTGGGCGGGTCGGTGGCGACGGTGAACGGCGCCGAGGCGAACGGGTTGCCGTTGCCGAAGGAGCCGGTCCAGGCCAGCACCGCGGCGGCGGTGTCGAAGTAGATCGGGATGGTGCCGGTGAAGGTCCCGTCCGGGGTGCTGGTCGCGTAGTAGGAGTCGTCCGGGATGCCGCTGGAGTCGGTGAGCGCGTAGGCGACGGTCGTGTTGGCCGGGAAGTTCTTGCCCGACACCGTGACCACCGTGTTCAGCGGGCCGCGGTTCGGGGTGATCGAGATCTGCAGCGGGCCGCTGGGCACGTACTTCTTGACGGTGATCGGGGCCGTGGCCTCCTTCGTACCGTCCAGCACCTTGACCCGGTAGCTGCCGTCGGCGGTGGTGCCCGCGAGGGTCGCGGTGCCGCTCAGGTTGCCGCCCGCGTCGATCACCAGGGACTTCGCGGTGAAGCCGGCGGGGTTGCAGCTGCCGCCGGCGGAGTCGCACAGCTGCACGTTGGCGGTCGCGTTCGGCGTCCAGACCGCACCCGACAGCTGCACGGCGGTACCCGGGCGCACGTCGGTGGTCGGCGCGTCCAGCGTGGCCGGTGTGCCGGGGCCGCCGGTCACCGTGACGGAGCCGACGGCGCCGCTGCCCGAGGTGATGTCACACGGCGTCTGGTAGTTGGAGCCGAGCACCTTCGTGTACGTCAGGGTCCGGACCGGGCTGAAGGTGACCGGGCCGGCCGCGGTCGTCGGCACCACGAAGGTGCCCGAGTACTGCGGGGTCTGGATCGGTGTGTTCGCCTGGACCGGGATCTGGAACTCCGGCCCGACCACCGTCACCGTGCCGGTGGCGCCGCCGGACATCGCCAGGTCGATGGTCGGCGTGGTCGGCACCGTCAGGGAGATCGGGCTGGTCGCCGGGCTGGGCCCGAGGGTCACCGTCGCGGTGACGGTCGCGCCCGGGGCGACCACGGCCGGCGAGAAGCTGACGTCCATCGCCTGCACGCCGGTGGCCGTGCCCTGACCGGCGGGCAGACTGCACTTCACCGAGGGGTTGATCTGGGTGGCCGAGGCGGCCGGGGCGAGTGCCGCCAGGCCCGTGATCGCCAGCGCCGTCCCGGCGAACGCGGCGGTCAGCCGGCGTCCCGTCCTGGTCGCGGTGGTGGATCTGCGCGCTTCGCGCATGTGCTTCCTCCATGGTCGGGGGTGCGACCGATCCGGTCGATCGCGGCGTGGAAGAAAACCGCCATGAAGGACCGTGGCGGCCTGGGTCGGCAAGTCGAGAGTTCAGGAAAGAATTCATCTCCTAATGGTCGAGAAGTCAAGAGTGAACAATGGGTTTCTGGCTTGACACGTGTCACCAAGATCATTTCTTTCGGGCGGTGGAATCGGCGCCCGCAAACAATGATTCGAATATCGCCGGATAAAGCGGTCCGGCCCCGGAACGAAGAAATTCGTTCCGGGGCCGGACCGGTCTGCGGTGAGGCGGCGTCAGCTGATCGAGAGGGTCAGCGTGGCGCTGTAGGTGCCGACCTTCTGGTATGCCGGAACGGCGAGCGAGAGGCCGGCGTCGGCGGTGAAGGTGCCGCCGGTGACCGCCGCGTTGGGCGCGGAGGCCAGGGTGGCGCCGGAGCCGATCGGGCCCGCGCTACCGGGCGCCGCGACGCTGGGCGAACCCGGGTCGGCGGTGACCTTCGGGGTCCAACTGAACTTGTCGGCCCCGATGTTGCCACCGTCGGCGCTGGTGAACGCGGAGACCGCGCCGGTCAGCGTCCAGCCGGTGGCGCCGCCGCGGAAGTCCTTGACGGTGACCGGGTTCAGCGCGCCGGTCATGTTCTGCGCCTGACCGTTGAGCGTGATGTCGGACAGCTTGATGGCCGAGGCCTGCTGCGTGATGGTCAGCGCGCCGGGGGTCACGGCGCCGGTGATCGTCTGCTCGAGGCCGCCGGTGGGCGGTGCGGTGACCCGGAACGGGAGGTGCTCGACGGGGTTGCTGCCCCACGCGCCCGAGTCGGTCACCATGAGCTGGGTGAAGCAGTCGCAGTACATCTCGCTGGTCGCGGTGAACGAGCCCGACGCGTCCGCGGTGGCGTAGTGCGTCTCGTCCGGGACCCCGGAGTCGTCGGACCAGGAGTACTGGACCCCGCCGCCCGGTGTGTAACCCGAGCCGGTCATCGTGACCTTGGTGCCGACCGGGCCGTGGTCCGGGCTGATCGTGGTCTTGCGCACCGCGGCAGGGGTGACCTTGAGCGGCGCGGTCGCCGAGGTGGTGCCGCTGCTGACCTTGATCAGGTAGTCGCCGGGCGCCACCGAGTTGGCCACGGTCGCATTGCCGGTGAGCGCGCCGTGCGCGACGGCGAGCGTGTTGGCCTTGATCCCGGCCGGGTCGCACGCGGTGCCGTCGGTCTTGCACAGCTCGGGCTTGAGTTGACCGCCGGGCCAGTTGTTGCCGGTGAGCGCGGTCGGCGAACCGGCGGCGACCGTGGCGGGGGTGGCGGCCAGGGTCGCGACCTGCGAGGCACCTTCCACGGTGAGCGTCTGCGAGGCGGCCACCGAGTTCAGCGGCGTGCAGTCGGTGAACGACTCGACCGAGCCGAACGCGATCGTGCTGGTGTTGTACGCGGCCGGGGTCAGGGTGACCGTACCCGCGGTGGTCAGGGTGAACTGGCCCACGGGGTTGGTCAGGACCAGATCCTCACCGGCGAGTGCGGCGGGGTTGATCCGCTGCCCCTTCAGCTCGATCTTGGCCGTCATCGCCCCACCGAGCTGCACATTGGTGGTCGGCAGCGTGGAGTCCTTGTCCACGCCCTTGACGTACGGGTTCGGGGGAACCTTGGCGTGGTTCTTCCACTGCCACTCGACGCTGACGGTGTCGCCCACCTGGTAGGTCGCCTTGGCGGGCGTGACGACCAGGTCCAGCTTCAGGGTCGAGTCGGGAATCTCCAGCGTGGGGAGCGTCCGGTTCACGCAGCGGGACTGGTAGTCGACCTCGACGGCCTGCGCGGACGGCGCGAGCACGACCAGACCGGTCGTGCCGAGGGCGATCGCGGCGCCGAGTGCGACGGTGATCTTTCGTGGAGCGAATCTGGAGGGCACCGGACTCCTTTCGAAGTTACGTGGGTCGCGCTCCCGTTCGGGAGGGCACGCTCCGGGTTCGGCGAGGCCCTTGGCGGGTCCCGGGCGGCCCGTGCCGCGGTCCGGGTGTCCGGGGTCGGATCCTCTTATGTCTTCGCGCGTTATTTAGCTATGGCTATTCAGAGAAGTCAATGGAAATCCGGGCCTCGGAAAGGTCGACACGTGTCACCAAGATCATGTTCGGAACGGGGATCTTTCGCAGGTTTGGCGGCCATGATCGACGGTGCTTGTGATGCGTCACGTGTCAGTCTGTCGACAAGAAGAAAAGTCCCTAGATGGGCATTGACTGTTACCGGAATGCTTGATTCACTCTGGCTGCGGCGAGGGCGTTACGCCCCGACTGCTTCTTTATCGGCGACTTGTCGCCAGTTCGGTTCGAACACCCCTTATGGCCAGCCGGTAGGGGTGCAGCGAGAGACACGTCAGTCCCCAACCGATCGAAGGAGCACCACCGAAATGTCGAAGTCCAAGATCCTCAGCCTGGGTTCGGTCTGTCTGGCCGGCGCTGTTGCCGCCACCCTGGGCCTCGGCGGCAACGCGTTCGCCGGCGGCTCGACCTCGGCCACCTACAACTGCAAGGACCTGTCCCTCGGGACGGACTACACCGGCGTGACCGGCACCCTGTCCTCGACCGCGACGCACAAGCTGCGGTTCGTCACCCAGCTCAACATGCCCGTCGCGGTGTCCGCGAACCAGCTGACCACCACCGCGAAGCTCGACTCGACCAGCGGTCCGCTCACCTACAGCGGCACCGTCAACGACCCGATCGCCGCCGGCAGCCCGTCGACCGTCGGTCTGGGCGCGCTGCCCCTGACCGGTGGTTCGATCACCTCGGGTACGCTCACCACCCCGCTCGGCACCGGCAGCACGCCGACCGTCCCGAGCGCGACCAACTGGAGCGTCTCGATCGACGTCTCCGCCGTGTCCGGCATCCCCGGCCACAAGATCGCGTGCGTGCTGGGCGGCCCCCAGCAGTCGTTCGCCTACTGATCGATCGGCCGACCTCGGTCGACGTTCGGCGAAGCCCGCCCCACCGTGCCGGTGGGGCGGGCTTCGCCATGTTCGGGCGGGCCTCGCGAAATGGTGAATGTACGCCGTCGACACGTGCCGCGAGATCGATTTCGGACCCGCCACCGGAATCCGCTCGAGCAATTCACCGCGACTGGATATCGAACCTCGGTCGGATTGTCACGAGTCACCAAGATCACGACTCGTGTCGAACCGTGCAATGGATTTCCGAGGGTGATCGACCGGATTCATTTGGTGCCGCACGGCACGCGAGGTACAGGAGTCGTCAATCGACGCCGGCGGTACCTCGATGCCGGAATTCGAAAGGCGCCGGGCCGGCGGGGACGGCGCATTCCGGGGGCGGGTGGACGAAGCGGCGTATGTGGTGGCGCACGAAGAAGGCGGGAACCACCGATCGGTGGTTCCCGCCTTCTTCGTGCACCTTTCGCGTGCCGCTTGCTTCACCGCAATGGGCAACGCCCCGCGCCGGGCTGATGCGTCGTCAGGAGACGGTGAGCGTCAGGGTGCCCGTGTACGTGCCGGCCGCCTGGTACGCCGGGACCGCGAGCGACAGGCCCGCGTTCGCGGTGAACACGCCACCGGTCTTGTGCGCCGGATCCGCGGACGCCGCCGCGCTGCACAGCAGGCCGCCGTTGACCGTACCCGCCGAACCGGTCACGACCCGGCTCGCCGAGGTCGGGTCGGCCACCGTGCATCGGGGTGTCCAGGACAGCGCGGACGCAGGCAGCGAGTTGCCGCCGTCGGCCTTGAAGTCCGAGACGGAACCGGTGAGTTGCCAGCCCAGGGTGCCCTTGCGGGCGTCGGTGACGGTGACCGCGTTCAGGGCACCGGTCATCGCCTGGTCCCGGTTGGAGAACGGGATGTCCGCGAGCACGACCCCGTTCGCCGCCTGGGTCATGGACAGCGTGCCGGGCTCCTCGATGGGACCGCCGCCACCCTCGAAGGTGAACGCGACGAGCGCCATCTTGTTGCGGTCGCTCTTCTCCGCCGCCCGGATCTGGGTGGTGCCGGGCTTGGTCACCGTCAGATCGACGGCGAACGTACCGTCCGCGGCCGCCGTGGCCTCCACCGAGTCACCGGTGGCGACGAGGCCCGCGTCCAGGGTCTCCAGTACGACCGGCGCGCCGGGGGTGAAGTTCTTCCCCGTCACGTGCGCCTTGGTACCCGAGGGTCCCCGGTCCGGCGTGGCGGTGATCGCGCGCGGCAGCACGACCGCCGAGGTCACCGTGACCGGTGCGGACACCGAGGTGATCCCGACGGTGACCTTGATCCGGTAGTTGCCCGGTGCCACGTTCGGACCGAGCGTGGCCTGAGCGGTGAGTGCGCCGCCCGCGGCCACCGAACCGGTGCTCGCGGCGAACGCGGAACCGGTGCACTCCGAGCCGTCCTCCCGGCACAGCTGGACCTGCGGATTGCCCTGGCCGGTCGGCCAGTTCGCGCCGGAGAGCTTGGCCACGTCGCCCGGCTTCAGCAAGTTCTGCTCGACGATCAGATCGGCCTGCGCAGGCTGACCCACCGCGATCGAGTGCGAGACGGCCGGCGTGCCGACGGGCACCCCGCTCGACCCGATCGTGATCACCTTCATGCCGTATCCGGCGGGCGTCAGGTCGATCCGGCCGGGCTTGGTGATCTTGAAGCTGCCGGTCATGTCGCCGACCTTGAGCACGTCCCCGCCCGGCGTGGCCGGGTTGCCCTTGGGCCCGCCGACCGATACGTCGCCGGTCTGCGCGCCGGAAAGCTTGACGGTGCCGCTGGGGGTCACCGTGTCCTTCAACGCGACGACCCAACTGGAGGGGTTGCGCGGGTAGCCGATCCACTTCCAGTTGACGGTGACCTGGTCGCCGATCTCGTACCAGGGCTTGACCGGGGTCACCGAGAGCGCGATCTCGGGAGTCCAGTCGAAGACCGGGCCGTTGCCGCCGGCCGGGGTGTAGCGCACCGTGTACTTGACCGGTTCGGAGTGGCGCAGCGCGTCCTTGGCGACCGAGATCGGCACCAGGACGGCCGCGCCGGCCGAGCCGATCCGGACCTGGCGAATCGCGTCCGGCAGTTCGGCCGCCACCTTGACCTGGCCGGCCAGTTTCCCGGCGGCGTCGACGGTGAGGGTGGAGCCCGACGCCCCTTCCGGTGCACAGGCGTTGCCGTTTTGGTCGCACAGTTGCACGGTGACCCCGGCGGCATCGGCCGGCCAGTTCTCCCCGGTGACGTCGATGGCCGAACCGGGCCGGACGATGTTGCGATCGAAGGTGACCGTCGGCGTCTTGACCGCGCCGTCGACCTTGAGCGTCGTGCCCACGCCCGGCGTGCCGTTCGGCGTGCACGGGGTGTCCCAACTGCCGAACATGTTCGCGGTGCTCGTATAGCCGCCGGGGGAGAGGTTGAGCTCGCCCGGCTTGGCGATCTTCAGCTTGCCCGTCATCGGCGCGAGCCACAGCTTCTCGCCGCCGGGGGTCTGCGCGTTCTTCTGCGGACCCTCCATGGCGATCTCGCCGCCCTGCGCGCCGGAGACCAGGACCTTGCCGCGCGGCTTGACCGCGTCGGCGTTCACCGTCACCGAGGACGGGTTCTTCGCCGCGTCCTTCCACGTCCAGGTGACGGTGACCTCGTCGCCCACGTTGTACTTCGGCTTGACCGGATCGACCGTCAGGTCCACCTGGGCGTCGAAGTCGAACGGACCGCCACCGATGCTCGGCGGTACGCAGTGCACGTTGTACGTCACCGGAGCCGCGTTCGCGGACTGCGCCCCCGCGCCCACGCCCAGGGCACCGGCCACGAGGGCGGTACCCAGTACGCCGGCGACACGCTTGTTGCGGAATCCGGACCCAGTACTTTCCCTGGTTCTTGGTCTGAGCATGTGGTGCTGTCCCTCCTCGGGATGCCTGCCTGGCCCGCCGGGGGAGCGGGCAGTCGAACACCACACCGGGACCGGTCCGCCGCCGTCGGTGACCCGCGCGGCGCGGGGCGGTCGATTCGGTGCCGTGCGCCGACTCGACGTCGGCGGAGTGACACCCGACCCCGCCGCTGTCACCCGGTCGTCCTGCTGATGCCTACAGATGAAACCTGTTCCAGAAAACAGCGCCTCCCATTGAGCCCGGGGGCGTTTGCGAAGTCAACAGCGGAACACGTTCCGGCGGCAACGATTTGTGCGTGGTTTCGACGGGTGCGCGGCGGGCCTGCGGCGGGTGGTCGCCGGGTGCTCGACGAGTGCTCGACAGACGTTCGACAGACCTTCGACAGGCGGGAATGGGCGACGGGACGCCCACCGCACAGTGAGGGAGTGCGGCGGGCGCCCCGGCCCGGTGAACCGGTGTCGGCGGTCAGGAAATCGACAGGGTCAGCGTCGCGCTGTAGTCACCGGCGCCCTGGTAGGCCGGGACCTTCAGGTCGATGTCGGCGTCGGCGGCGAAGGTGCCACCGGTGTTGCTCGTGCCCTGCGGGACCGAGGCCAGGGTCGCGCCCGTGCCGATGGTGCCCGCGCTGCCCGCGACCGGGGTGCCCTTGGACTTCGCGTCCGCCTTGGTTGCCTTCGGCTTCCAGGAGAAGTGGTCGGCGGGGATGCTCTCGCCGGCCTGCGTCGCGAAGTCGGTGACCGAACCGGTCAGCGTCCACCCGGCGTTGCCGCCGCGCAGGTCGGTGACGGTGACGGTGTTGAGCTTGCCCGTCATGGTCTGGTCCTGCGCGCTCACGCCGACCTCGGAGAGCCGGATGCCGCCCGTCTGCTGGGTGATGGACAGCGCGCCGGCGGTGATCGTGCCGTCGAGCCTCTGGGTCAGGTCGCCGGGCTTGGGCGGGTCGACCTTCTTGCGGACCAGGAGTTGGGCCTGACCGGCGTTGCCCGCGCTGTCGGTCACCACGAGGGTGTGCGTGCCGTTGGCCACGGTGTCGGCGAGCTTGACCTTGCCGGTCAGGTTGCCCGCCGCGTCCGCGGCGAGCGTGGAGCCGGCGATCCCGGCGGCGCCGCCGTCCAGCGTCGCGGTCACCGCGCCGGGGGCGAACTTGCTTCCGGTCAGGGCCACTTCGCTGCCCGGCTCGACTGCGGTGGCGGGCGCGCCCAGTACCGGCTTGTCGGCCGCGCCGACCTTGAGGGTGGCCGAGGGGGCGACCGTGTTCACCGGGTTGCACTTGGTCTCGGCGTCGAAGCCGAACGCCTTGGTGAAGGTCGAGTACAGACCCGGGGTCAGCGTCACGTCGCCGGCCTGGGTCAGCTTGACCTTGCCGGTCATGTTGGTGAGCACCAACTCCTGGCCCGGGCCGGTCTCCGGGTTGATCCGCTGACCCTCGACCGCGACCTCGCCGCCGGCCGCGCCGCCCAGGGTGACGCTGCCCTTGGGCAGCGTGGAGTCCTTGTCCACCTTGCCGACGACGGGGATCTCCGGCGGCGCCTTCGGGTACGACTTCCAGGTCCAGGTGACGGTGACCTCCTCGCCGACGTCGTAGCGCGCCTTGGCGGGCGCCACCGACAGGTCGATCTTCAGGTTGCCGTCCGGGATCACCAGGTCCTTGACGATCTGGTTCACGCAGTGCGAGGTGTAGTCCACGTCCGCCGCCTGCGCGGTGGGCGCGAGCGCCACCATGCCGACGGTGCCGGCGATCGTCACGACGCCGAGCGACGCGGCGAGTTGCCTGTTTGCCTTGAACATATGGTGCGTTCCTTCTCTCGGTTACCGCTCTGCCGGCGCCGGGGTGGGCGGGGCAGCCGAAACACCACATCGAGGGACCGTGCGCGCGGTCGGCGGGTACACACGCCCGCGCGGGCTCGTTCGATGCCGCAGGCGCGGCCGGGCGGGTGCCGTCGCGAAGTGCGGCCCCGGCCGGTCGGTGGAACGTGTTACAGAAATCGTGCTTGATCATTCCGCTTCACCGGCTGCGCAAAGTCAAGGGATACGGTCGGAAAACCGGAAGGACGCCCTCCTCGTGGGGGTGCGGAGGGCGTCCCGGTGTCCGACGGTGACTCGACTCGGACCGAGCGTCAGATTCCCGTGTAGGTGTCGCGCCGGCGCTCGGGTTTTGCCGGCCCGACCGTGCCCGGAGCACCGGTATGCGGCGTCGTGCTCGCCATGGCCGGGTGTCACGGTGGCCGACAGTCGGCCGCCGATCGCTCGCGGCGGATGCGCAGGCGCCCGGAGTTTTATTGTTTGGGGGCATTTGGCGAGCCGCTTGTACGCGACACGTGTCGAATTTGTGGGGACCTGTCAACCGTCTTGTCGACACAGTGATTTCGCTGGTCCGGGCGATATCGAACCGTGCCCGACGGATGCAGATTTTCTGCTTTTCGCTGTTGTCCGCTCATGCCACTTGTCGTACCGTCACCCGAAGATCTGACGTGACATCAAGTACTGGAACAGTCTCGATGTCTCCCGGACACGCCCGGAGAAGCCTCCTCCAGGCCACGCGAGGCGTGTCCCACCGGTGCTTGCGTGGTCCGGTTTCCCGCCCGGTCCGCGCCTCGAAAGGGGGAAGTCGGGTGTGGCGACCGCGTGTACCCGATGTGTCGGGGCGCGTGCCGGGTCGGTGCAGGCCGACACGCCGGAACGGCCCTGCCGAGCGCGTGTCGCCCCGGCCGTTTCGATCAGGACTTCTCGATGAGCAAGAGATCCCCCCGAAGGGAGAACCACCATATGGGCAGGCCCATCAAGCGAACAGCGGGTGGCTTGGCGGCGTTCGCCGTCATGACGGGCGGCATGCTGGCGTTCGCGCCGCAGGCCGGCGCGGAGACGGTCAATACGCAGCTCAAGTGCGACTTCAGCGACCCCACCGTCAAGGCGGCGATGGGTAACAAGGATTCCGTCACCGGACCGCAGGCCTTCACGGTCACCGGTCCGCCCACCGCCGAGCCCGGTTCGTCGATCAAGTTGAACATCGACCCGGGGGTGAGCCCGGCGTCCTCGCCGCTGGGTACCAGCGTCAAGGTCACCCCGACCGTCACCTTCACTGCGAAGTACGACGGCGGATCCGCGACGGTCACCGCCGTGGGCGCCGCTGCCACCCTGACCCTCCAGGCCGGGGCCGGGATCAAGGTGCCCGCGTTCGCGGCCAACGTCTCGGTGCCGGCGAAGGCGGCGGGCAAGCTCGACCTGATCCCCAAGGGGTTCGGTCTGAAGATCGAGGTGATCAACCCGCCGCTGACGCTGAACGTCCCGTGCGCCGTCACCGACGCGGCTGCTCCGGCGGCGTACTCGGTGACCCTTCCGGCCGCGAGCACCAGTGGCGGCAGCAGCACCGGAACCACGACCTCGGGCTCCACCACGACCTCGGGTTCCACCACCTCCGGCTCCACCACCACCTCCGGATCCACCACGACGTCCGGCTCCACCACCTCCGGCACCACCGCCGGCACCGGTGACACGCTGCCCAAGACCGGCCCGCTCGACGACGCGCTCTCCATGGGCCTGCTCGGCGGCACCGTCGGCCTGCTCGGCATCGGTGGCGTGCTGCTCGCGACCCGTCGGGTGCGGTCCTCGCGCAACGCCTGATCGGTGGTCCGGGACGGTCGGTCCTCCAGCCTCGGAGGGCCGACCTCGGTGCTTCCCGGCGGCTATTGACTATGCGACGCGATCGCGCGTGAATGGCACGCCGGAATCTGTAACAGGTTTCAATTTGCAGGGCAGTGAGACGGCCGCCTCGGCCGGGTGGCAACCATTTCGAGCGAGGCGCGCCAGGTACGGCACCGGAGCGCCGGGCTCACGGTAGTGCGACGCTCCTCGGCACCCCGCTCCGGTGTGGTGTTCGACCACCCCGCCCCCGGCGGTTGGTGGCAACCCCCTGAAGGGAGCAGCACCACATGTTCAAACCCAGCAAGAAGGTCGTCGCGACCTTGGGCGTCGCGATGATCGCGGGTACCGCAGGCATGGTGGCGGGCGCGCCGGCGGCCTTCGCCGGTTCGGTGAATCCGGATCTGACCTGCACCGAGCCGATCCTGCACTGGAACAAGACCGGCAAGCAGACGTTCGACGTCTCGCTCACACCGGACACCGGCGCGGCGCCGGGAACGGTACAGGCCAAGGTCGACGCGGGCGAGAACCCGTTGCGGCCGGACTCCGCGTTCAACAACATCGGCTTCGTCGGCCAGTACACCTTCACGCTCAGCACCGGCGGCGAAGTAACCCTGACCGCACCGCAGTTCACCGCCAACATCGGCCCCACCCAGGGCATCGACCCGCCCCCGTTCACCGCCGACCTGGCCATCCCGCAGGCCGCGCCGGGGACCACCATCGATTTGACCCTCAAGACCTTCGCCCTGGATGTCTACCTGCCCGGGCAGGCGAGCAAGATCACCACGGCCACCTGCCAGGTGACCGGGAGCAATGGAGTCGTCGCGTCCTACAAGGTCGCCGACGCCCCGCCGCTCGACCCGACCCTGACCACCACCCCCGGCCAGGTCAAGCCCGGCGGTGCCCTCACCGTCGCCGGGACGAACTGGCCGGCGGGGACGCCCAAGGTCGAACTGTGCGACGCGAGCGGCAACGCGTGTGATGCCACCAAGGTCACCGGCGCGCTGACCGTGGCAAGCGGTGCGCTCTCCGGTACGGCGACCATCGGCGCGACCGTCGCGGACGGCTCGTACCAGCTCAAGGTCACCGTCGGCGACAAGGCCAAGACCTCCAATGTCACGGTCAAGGCGGACGTCCCGAGCAACCCGCGCAAGCTCACCCTGAACCCGACACACGGGCCGGTCGGCACCGAGGTCACCGTCGCCGGCGAGGGCTACACACCCGGCGCCGACGTCTACGTGATCCCGACCAACGCCGCGCACCAGCCGGACGTACCCGGTCTGGTGATGGCCAAGGCGGGCGCCGACGGCAAGTTCACCGCCAAGGTGAAGGTCACCAAGGCGGACACCACGCTGATCGCGGCGTCCGAGGACACCACGGGCAAGCTCGGCACCGCCACGCCGTTCACGGTCGACGGGGGCAACCCCCCGGCCGGGACGCTCAAGCAGGACCTCACCGGCACGATCGCCGGCGGCGCCCTGACGATCTCTCAGGCGAACGGCGGGATCAAACTCTCCGACGTGACCCTGAACGGCACCGAGCAGAACATGACCGGCGCGCTGAACACGGTGACGGTCAAGGACTACCGCGGCGGCGCCACGGGTTGGACGCTGACCGGTTCGGTGACCGACTTCGGCAACGGCGCGGGCGGCACCATCCCGGCGGAGAAGTTCTCCTGGACGCCGAAGCTCACCCCGGGCGAGGGCTCGCCGAGCCAGGCCGTGGCGGGCAGCGCGGGTCCGATCGGCAAGACCGGTGCCACGCTGGCCTCCGCGCCCAACGCGGCGGTCACCGGCGGCACGTTCGCCGCCGACGCGGGGCTGAGCCTGGCGGTTCCGGCCTACCAGGCGCCCGGCAACTACAGCGGGACGCTCACGATCTCCATCTCCTGACCGAGTTTCTCCGCGCCGGACTGCTCCGGCGCGGAGACCTGAACGGCCTTGCCGCCAGGGGCCCATCGGCCACGGAAAACCATCCGTGGCCCACGGGCCGCCGGCGGCGGGCCGCTGCGGATCGACGCAGAGCGGAGGGTGGGGCGGGCAGCCGGCCCGTCCCGCCCACACCGCACTCGGCCGATCCGTCCCAGCGACAACCAGGCACACAGCGCGGGCCCTTCGGATCCGCTCCCGAAGCCGGCCCATTCGATCCGCGGCACACAGACCAGCTGGAGACACCGATGACGGGCACCTCGGCCCCCCCGATCCGCCGACCAGGCGGCCGTATCCGATCCCTGGCCACCGTGTTCGCGGTGCTGGCCACGCTGTTCGCGTCGCTGACACTGGTCGCCCCGGCGCCCGCGTCGGCCGCGGGCAACGGCGAATGGTCGGTCGACCCCTACGTGCCGGAGGGCACGAGCCAGAACGCCCGTCGCTACTTCTTCCTCGAAGGCGCCGCCGGCACCACCGTCCCCGACGTGGTGACGCTGCACAACACGAGCCCGACGCCGCTCACCATGAAGCTGTTCGGCGCGGACGCGTACAACACGCCGCGCGACGGCGGCTTCGCGCTGCGCACGGTCACCGACAAGCAGAAGGACGTCGGTACCTGGATCCAGGTGGCGCCGGAGAACCAGACGCTGATCCTGCAACCGGGGGAGAAGCGCAACGTCCCGTTCAACATCGTCATTCCGCCGAACGCGACACCCGGTGACCACCCCGGCGCCGTGGTCGCGCTGAACACCGCGATCGAGGGCACCCAGCAGCAGGGCCAGATCAAGGTCAACATCCAGCGCCAGATCGGCGCCCGGGTCTACCTGCGGGTGCAGGGCGACGCGTTGCCCGCGATGGACATCCAGAAGGTGGACGTCAAGCGGGACGCGGGCTTCCACGAGTTCTTCGGGTCGAGCACGGCGAGGATCACGTACCGGATCATCAACCGGGGCAACGTGATCCTGCGGCCGAAGTTCGACCTGAAGGCCGAGGGGCTGTTCGGCCGCAAGCTGATGAGCAAGGCCGACGAGGGCACCGAGATCCTGCCGGGCTCGACCGTGGAGAAGGTCGTCGAGTGGCAGGACGCGCCGCGTCTGGACCATGTCACGATCAAGGTCGACGGTGTGGTCGCGGACCAGAACCTCAAGGACAGTGCGAGTGCCTCCTACACGGCGGTGCCGTGGCCGAGCCTGCTCACGCTGGCCGCGATCCTGCTGATCGCCGGCGTCGGCTGGGGTGTGTGGCGCAACGGCCGCAAGGGCAAGGGCGGCGCAGATCCGGCCAAGCCGGGCGGCCCGACGGGTCCGACCGACGGCACCACGATGCCGGAGCCTGCGGCGGCGGCCGGTGCGGCCGTCGCGCATGCCGAGACGTCCGGCGAGCCCATACCGGCCGAGACGCCGACGCCGACGAAGCCTGCGAAGGCGGATGCGGTGGTCGGGACTTCGGGTACGACGACGGCCGTCGCCGAGGCCGAGCAGGCCGGGGCGGCCGTGGGCGACTCCGCGGCAGCCGAGTCGGCCGAGTCGGCCCACGACGCGCCGCCCGTGGCGAACGCGACGGCCACTGCGGCCACTTCCGCCGAGGGCGGGCCCACCGCGAATCCGAGCAGCGAAGCGCCCGCCACCGAGCAGCAGGCCGAGGCAACGGCGGCCAAGGACGGGCCGGGTGCCGGCGAACCCGCCGCAGCCGAGCCGGGCGACGCTGTGCCCGCAGCGAACGAGGGTGGCACCGCGGCCCCTTCCGCCGAAGACTTGCCCAGTGTGAACCCGATCATCGAAACGCCCACCACCACGTTGCCCGCCGAGGCCCGGCCTGCCGAAGTCGCGTCCGCCGCGGCGCAACCCGACACGACGGCCGAAACCGACCCGGTCGAGCCCGGCACCGAACGGCCGGCCGGCTCCGAGCCGCCTGCCGAGGCCGAGTCCGCCGCCGTCGCCACCACCGCCGACCGGCCCGCCGAACCCCCGAACGGGAAGCAGCCGCCCGCGCCTTCTCGCGCCGCGCCCGCCGTCGAGGGCTCCGCCGACTCCGCGGGGGTCGGCCGTTGATCCCGGCCAACCGGGTCCATCACGCAGTTCGAGTCGGCCGCCCGCGCGCCGCCGCCCTCGCGCTGGTCGCCGTGCTGCTTCTTGGGCTCGGCGCCCTCGGCGGCACGGCTCCCGCGCGGGCGGCGGACCCGCCGCCCGCCGCCGGACCGAGTGCGTCGATCGACCCGGGCAAGGTCGCGGCCGGGGACAAGGTCTCGGTCGTCGGTGGCGACTGGACCCCCGGATCCCTGGTCCAAGCGAGCATCTGTGGCGAGAACGGCCTGCGCGGCACGGTCAACTGCGCCGCGGCCAGTGCCGCGAGCGGGACCGTCGATGCGAGCGGCGGTGTCTCGATCACCCTGACCGCCGCCATCCCGCCGTCCCCGTGCCCGTGCGTGGTCCGGATCGCGGTGATCATGAACGGCCCGCCGAAGGACGCGAGTGTGCCGCTGGAAATCGACGGCGCACCGTACGCACCGCTCCCGGCGACCGTGAAGACGCCCGGCCGACTGGTCTTCATCGACAGCGCGATGGTCGGCGAGGACTCGATCTTCACCTGGTTCGGCTCGCCGGTGCAGCGCCGGTTCCGCATAGAGGTCGGCAACATGGGCCAGTCGCCGATCATCAACCCGACCTTCCGCATCGGCTTCTACGAAGGGGTCTACGCCCCTACCTGGGACAACTACGAGTCGCACATCACCATCGCGCCGGGCAAGCGGGCCACCATCATGCTCCCGGTGGAACTGAACCCCCGTCAGCACGGCACCTTCAGCTGGCGGGTGATGTACGACAACCAGATCGTGGACGAGCAGGCCCTGGAGGTCGGCCGACCCTGGGGTGTCTACGTCTTCGGCGCGCTCCTGGTGATCGTCGTCCCCGTCGCGGCGTGGCGGTTGTTCCTGCGGATCGTCGAACTGATCGCCGAGCAACGAGCCCGCCGGACCGGCGAACGTGAGCGCGAAGTCGGCCTGCCCGACGCCTCGTCGCTGCTCGCCAGGCCCGGCAAGAACCGAAAGTCCGCCGAGGACAAGGCGGATGACGATGCGTCGGAATCCAGAGCGGCGAACCGGCGGCCGGCCGAAACCCCGGCCGGCGCCGCGGCCGAACCGATCGACCTGAGCAAGCAACCGGTCCGGACGAGCGCCGGCGAGTCCGGAGGGCGCGATCGATGACCGCCCACCCCGGCAAGGGACTTGCCGCGCTGATCGCGACCGGCGCGGTGCTCGGCACCGTGCTCGTGTTCTATTACGGGCCCGGCGGCGGCGAGTTCGGCCCGTCGCACACCAACGTCACCGACCAGGCGGGCCCGGGCGGCGGCGGCAGCTTCCGGCCGCCGCCGACGGCCATCGGCGACGGGGCGAACACCGCTGTGCCCGGCGTCGGTTCGACCGGCCCGGACGCGCCCGGGACCGGGTCCGCCGGCGGCAGCACCGGCGGCGGCGCCACGCCGGGCGCCGGCGACCTCGACTGGGACACCAGGATCGAGCAACCTCGGTCCCCGGCCCGGGTGGACGGCAACATCAACCCGGGCGTCCTGGCGGTCAGCACACCCAACGCGGGCCAGAGTCGGCTCACCGTGGACCGGACCGGTGGCACTGCCAGGGGCACGCTGAATCCGATGCTGGTCCAGGACTTTCGCGGGTCGCGCAACGGCTGGACCCTCACCGGCACGATGTCCGATTTCCGGGCGGAGGACGGGACCCGGATCGAGGCGCACAACCTCGTCTGGGATCCGTACTGCACGCCGCATCCGGGACGCGGCCCCTATCCCAGCTCGGCGAAGCCCGGCAACCGGGCCCAGACGAGCCGTACGGCGACCCTCTGCTCGACCTCGTCCGCACCGAGCGTCACGGGGGGTGAATTCGACGTCGGCGCGGACCTGACCCTGCGTCTGCCCGACCGGAACCCGTCGGCCGAGAGCTACTCGGCGACCTTGACGCTCACGCTCAGCTGACCGAATACGACGGGGTGAGTCCCGCCCCGACGAAGGGAGCACAACCTGATGAGCAAGGCCAAGACAAGACTCGCCATGACGGCGATCGGCGGCATGCTGATCGCCGGCGGAGGCGGGATGTTCGTGTTCGCCCCGAGCGCGCAGGCCGCGTCGACGGCTGTCGACGTCAACATGACCTGCAAGTTCACGGGACTGACACTGCCCGACGCCACGATGGACTTGTCGTTCAAGCTGGAACTGCCCGCCAAGGTGGCGCCCGGGCAGGACGCCGTGATCAAGGTCGACATGGGCAAGACCGTCAACTCGCCGGTGGACCTGGGCGCGGGGATGAAGTTCTCCGTGGTGATGGACGCCAGTGCCGCAGGTGCGTCGACCGGTGCCACGAAGATCACCGGCGAGGACGGCAAGCTGCCGGCCCTCGTCACGGGGCAACCGATCATCCTGCCGCCCTTCAATGCGAAGGTCCCGGTGCCCGCGAATGCCGCGAACGGGAACCTCGACCTGACGCTGACGCATCTGACGCTCACCGCCGGTGTCAACGTCGAGTGCACGCCGAACGCGTCACCGAAGTTCGCCACCATCAACGTCGACAAGAGCGCCCCGACCACCTCCGCATCGCCTTCCACCTCCACGCCGCCCTCGGACGATCCGCCCGGGCCGCCCAACGGCAAGGAGGTGAACGTCGACTACGCGTGCAAGACGAAGGTCGAGGACTTCCCGGTCGAGATCCCGGATTCCACGGCGACCTACGGCGTCACCATCACCGTCCCCAGCACGGCCAAGAAGGGTGACAACCTCGATATCTCGGCCAAGTTCAAGGACAACCTGGTCGGCAAGGCGCCGTCGAGCCTTCCGGGGGAGAACATCGATCTCGCGTTCGTTCCCACGTTCGCCATCAACGTGGAGCAGGGATCGACCAAGCAGCCTCTGGTGCTGACCGGACCCGAGAAGGCGATCAAGGTCAACGCGAACGACCCGCTGACCCTGGACGGCCCGATCACCGGCAAGTTCTCGGTCTGGGGCGGCGGTGACTTCAGCTTCTCGCCCGGTGATCTGAAGATCTCCACCACCGCAACGCTGGGCACCCTCAAGGCCAAGTCCACCACGACCTGCACGGTCACCAAGACCGCCGTATCGGCCACCCTCAAGGCCAAGGGCGACGCAGGCACCCCGCCCCCCACCCTGACCCAGTCCCCCACGGGCAACGTCGGCAGCAACGGCGGCAGTTCCACCACCGGCGGCACCACCGGCGACCTCGCGCACACCGGGGCCTCCGGGGGCGGGATGACCGCGTTCGCGATGGCGGCCGGGACCGCCGTACTCGGGGCGATCGCGCTGATGTTGTTCGTGCCCTACCGTCGGCGGATCCGCAACCAGGTCTGACCGCACACCCGTTCCCGGCGACACTCCGGCGCCGTAGCCCGACGCCCGCACTGAAGCCGAACCAACCGGAACGAGACGGAACCGAACCGAACCGAACCGAACGCGCAGGGTCTCCCGGCCATTCCTCACCCGGCCGGGGGACCCTTCGGCTATATTCCGCCCCTCGACGCCCGCCGCCCGCCCACCTCCGTCACCCACGAGAAGGACCCCGACCCGATGCCTCTCCCGGCTCCACGCATCGCGCGTGCTCCACGCGTCGTGCGCGCCGCGCTCGCCCTGGGCTGCGCCGTCGGCCCGGCCCTCGTGCTCGCCCCGCCCGCCGGTGCCGCGGAGCCGTCGACCGTGCCGGTGCACTGCGTCATCCCGCTGGACCAGCCCGCCGTGGACGGCCCGCAACAGATCTCCCTGGACGGCCCGAGCGATCCGGTCCGACCCGGCGACAAGGTGCGGATCAAGGTCACCCTCGGCGGCAGTCCCGCGACCAGCCCGCTGCCGTTCCCCGGCACCGCGCTGACCCCGTCGATCCAGCTGCTGCTCTCCGACGGCGCGAGCGGCGAACTCACGCTCCAGGGCCCGCGGATGCGGGTCGACATCCCCGGTACGCCCGCGCTGATCGTGGTGCCGCCCTACGAGGGCGAGATCACCGTCCCGCTCGACGCCAAGGGCGACATCCGGATCGCCCCCGGCAAGATGGTCACCAGTACCGCCATCTTCGGCGACCAGATCACCACTTGCTTCCCGACCACGCCCGCGCCGCCCGCGATGACGCTCAAGGTCGACCCGCTCGCGAAGGCCCTGGACGGCCCGTCCGGCAACCCGGCCGATCCCGGGGTCTCCCCGCCCCTCGCGCCCGGCGAGACGCCGGTACAGACCCCGCCACAGCGCGCCGAGAGCCCCGCCGGGCTCGCGCAGCAGGCGGGCAACGCGAGCGGGCTCGACGCCGGGGCGGTACGCCGCGGCGAGGACGGCGGCAGCGGCATCTCCGCCGGCACGATCACGCTGATCGTGGGCGGCGTGGTGATCCTGATCATGGCGGCGACCGCGATGCTCTACTCGTGGCGCCGCCATCGGGACGACGAATGGTGACCCGCGCCCGGTCCCGACGCTTCGCACAGTCCCCCGATCAGGGAAAAATCACCCCGGATCACCCGCACTCACGGGTCTGTCGGCCGGAGCTCGTCAACCTCGCGCCCACGCGTCAGTAACATCAAGGTCATGACCCGCGTACTGCTCGCCGAGGACGACGCATCCATCTCCGAACCACTCGCGCGTGCGTTGCGCCGAGAGGGTTACGAGGTCGAGGTGCGCGAGGACGGCCCAAGCGCTCTCGAATGCGCCGCGCAGAGCGGGGTGGACCTGCTCGTGCTCGACCTCGGCCTGCCCGGGATGGACGGCTTGGAGGTGTGTCGTCGGCTGCGCGCCGAAGGACACGGCTTCCCGGTCCTGGTCCTGACCGCGCGCGCCGACGAAGTGGACACCGTGGTCGGCCTCGACGCCGGCGCCGACGACTACGTCACCAAGCCCTTCCGGCTCGCCGAACTGCTCGCGCGCGTGCGCGCGCTGCTGCGCCGGGGCGCCGCCGACGTCGGCCAGGGGGTGCACGGCGTGCGGATCGACGTCGACTCGCACCGCGCCTGGATCGGCGAGGAGGAGCTCCAGCTCACCGCCAAGGAGTTCGACCTGCTCCGGGTGCTGGTGCGCGACGCCGGCCGGGTGGTCACCCGCGACCAGCTGATGCGCGAGGTGTGGGACACCACGTGGTGGAGTTCCACCAAGACGCTGGACATGCACATCTCCTGGCTGCGCAAGAAGCTCGGTGACGACGCGGGCAACCCCCGTTACATCACCACCGTGCGCGGTGTGGGCTTCCGCTTCGAGAAGAGCTGACTCCGGCCGGGCCCGAGTTCGGGAGAGCCGACCTCGGAAAGCTGACGGGACCCACCTTGCGTCGCAGGCTCATCAACACCACGCTCGGCGTGGTCCTGGTCGTCGTGGCGGTGCTCGGCGTACCGCTCGCGTTCGTCGAGACGCACGCGATCGAGAACAGCGCCGGGGACAGCCTCAAGGCCGAGGCGACCCGCATCCTGGAGGTCGTCGAGCTGCGGATGGCCTCCGGTGAACACTCGGACGCGGCGCTGCTGCGCCGGCAGATCGAACCGCATCGCTACGCGATCGTGCGGCTGCCGGGGGAGCCCCCGCTGCTGATCGGCGAGAAGCCCGGCGGCCGGGTCTTCGCGAAAGAGGTGCCCGGTGAGATGGGCGACTCGGTCACGGTCGGCGAGCCGCGCGAACGGGTCACCACCAAGATCCGCGAATCGTTGTTGTTGATCCTCGGCGTCGCGCTGCTGGCCGTCGCGGCGGCGGCGGCCCTGGCGGTGTGGCAGGCCCGCCGGCTGGCCCAACCGCTGACCGACCTCGCCGAGACCGCCGAGCGACTGGGTTCCGGCGACCCCCGGCCCAGGCACCGCCGGTACAGCGTGCCCGAGTTGGATCGAGTCGCCGAGGTACTCGACCAGAGCGCCGAACGCATCGCCCGAATGCTCACCGCCGAGCGCCGGCTCGCCGCGGACGCCTCACACCAGTTGCGCACCCCGCTGACCGCGCTGTCCATGCGGCTCGAGGAGATCATCGCGACCGAGGACCCGGAGATCGTCAAGGAGGAGGCCGCGATCGCGCTCTCCCAGGTCGAGCGGCTCACCGATGTCGTCCAGCGGCTGCTGACCAGCAGCCGGCGCGGCAGCGGCGGGCGCGACCCGCGCAACATGTCCGCGGTCACCGTGCGCGTGGACGACGTGATCCAGCAGCAGATCGACGAGTGGCGACCCAATTTCCGCGAGGCCGGGCGCAGCATCCGGGTCGAGGGCGAACGCGGGCTGACCGCCGTGGCCACTCCCGGGGCGCTGTCCCAGGTGCTCGCGACGCTCGTGGAGAACACCCTGATGCACGGCGCGGGCGGGGTGAACATCCGCACCCGGACCACGGGTACGTCGGTGGTGGTCGAGGTCGAGGACGAGGGCACGGGGGTGCCCGACGAGCTGGGCGCGCGGGTGTTCGAGCGTGCGGTCAGCGGTCACAACTCGACCGGCCTGGGGCTTGCGGTGGCCCGGGATCTGGCCGAGGCCGACGGCGGTCGCCTGGAACTGCTCCAGCAGCGCCCACCGGTGTTCGCGGTGTTCCTGGCGGCCCATCCGGACCCGCATCGCTGACCCGGTCCATCCGGACGGGGTGCGGGCTCAGGTCCGGGACGTCTCGCTCTCGTCCTCGACCAGCCGCGCCGCCTCGGTGTCCAGGTGCGCGCCGGCCGGTCCGGCCGGCGCGTCGTCCGAGTCCTCGGCGGTCGGCGGCGCGACCACCCGGACCGGCTTGCGGTCCACGTCGTGGGTGCCGGTGAACACCCATGTGCGATACGACCAGAACCGGAACAGCGTGCCCAGCGGCAGGCCGACCGCGTACTTCGCGACGTTGTCCGCGAGCAGCGAGGGATAGCCGAGCCAGTAGTGCGAGATGGCCACCGTGCCGGCCTCGATCGCCATGCCGACCCCGCTGAACACCATGAACAGCACGAACTCCCGGCGACTGTCCGCCGAGGTGCGGTGCCGGAAGGCCCAGTAGCGGTTGCCCACGTAGTTCACCACGATCGCGACCGCCGTCGAGATCACCGACGAGCGCACCGAGGCCAGGCCCAGATGATCACGGCACAGGTTGAACACGATCACGTTGACGATCACGCCGAATCCGCCGACGGCGCCGAACTTCAGCGTCTCGTGCAGCAGGTGTCCGACCCGGTCGTACCAAGCCCGGAGCGCCTTCACGAGATGCCACCTTCGACGACCGGCGTGGGGTCCGCGCGTTTGTGCTTGAACACCCACGTACGGAATGCCCAGAAGCGGAACAGCGTGCCCAGAGCCATACCGACGATGTTCGCCGAGATGTTGTCGGCGAGCTTGCTCTCGTAGCCCATCAGGGTGTGCGAGACGAACACGCTCGATGCCTGGATGCCCGCCGCGATCGCGCTGAACACGAAGAAGAGCGTGTACTCGCGGCCGACACCGGTGCGATCGCGATGTCGATACGTCCAGTATCGGTTACCGACGTAGGCCACGATCGTGGCCGGGATCGAGGACATGATCTTCGCCGCGACCCCGCCCATCCCCAGCGACAGGCCGAGGTTGAAGACGAGCACGTCCACCGCGTAGGCCAGCCCGCCCGCCACGAGGAATTGGGTCACCTCGGAGCGGAAGCGCGCGAGCCGGCTCGCCGGCGGTGCGGCGGGGGCGTCGGGAGGGGCGCCGACGGGCAAAGTCAAGGACGCTCCTCTGGCACCGCGGGTGCTACCGGCATGACGACTCACCCGACGAGGGTAGCCGCCGCGGTCGCTCGGCATCGGCGCGCGGTCTCCCTCCCGTTGCGGAGTCTTTACCGGAGCGTCTCCCCTCTCGTGTGGCACATGTTCGATCGGGCCGGGTTCGGCCGCGGTGTCCGCGCCCGGAATGCCCACCGCCACGAGCGCGCGCGGCGGGTCGGTACCCTTCCCCCGTGACGTTCCCAGTCGTCGGCATGGTCGGCGGCGGCCAGCTCGCCCGCATGACGCACCAGGCCGCAATCCCGCTCGGCGCCCGCTTTCGCGTACTCGCCGCATCCCCGTCCGAATCCGCGGCCCAGGTCGTCGGCGACGTCGTGCTCGGCAGCGAGGACGATCTCGCCGACCTGCGCCGCTTCGCCGAGGGCTGCGACGTGGTCACCTTCGACCACGAGCAGGTGCCCCCCGCGCTGCTGGCCGCGCTCGAGGCCGACGGCGTCGTGTTGCGGCCGAGCCCGGCGGCCCTGGTACACGCCCAGGACAAGGGCATGATGCGGGCCCGGCTGGCCGAGATCGGCGTGCCGTGCCCGCGCAACCGGATCGTCGCCGACCCGGCCGACGTCGCCGCGTTCGCGGCCGAGATCGGTGGTTGGCCGGTGGTGCTCAAGACCACGCGCGGCGGCTACGACGGCAAGGGTGTGTGGGTCGTCCGCGACGAGGCGGAGGCCGCCGTGCCGTTCGCCGCCGGGGTGCCGGTGCTGGCCGAGGAGAAGGTCGAGTTCAGCCGCGAGCTGGCCGCCTGTGTGGTGCGCTCGCCGCACGGTCAGGCGGTGGCCTACCCGGTGGTCGAGTCGATCCAGGTGGACGGCGTGTGTCGCGAGGTGATCGCACCCGCGCCGGACCTGGCCGAGGAGCGCGCGATCGAGGCGCAGCGGATCGCCCTGTCGATCGCCGGTGAGCTGGGCGTGACCGGGCACCTGGCGGTCGAGCTGTTCGAGACCGTCGACGGCCGGATCCTGGTCAACGAGCTGGCCATGCGCCCGCACAACAGCGGGCACTGGAGCATCGACGGCGCGGTGACCTCGCAGTTCGAGAACCACCTGCGCGCGGTGCTCGACCTGCCGCTGGGCGACCCGCGGGCGCGGGCGCCGTGGACCGTGATGGTCAATGTGCTCGGCGGCGACTATCCCGACATGTACCGCCCGTACCTGCACGTGATGGCCCGCGACCCGGGGGTCAAGGTGCACATGTACGGCAAGGACGTGAAGGCCGGCCGCAAGGTCGGGCACGTCACCGTGTGCGGCGACGATCTGGCCGACGTGCGCGAGCGCGCCCGGCACGCCGCCGACTACCTCCGAGGGGACATCACCGAATGAGCACGCAGCCCGTGATCGGCATCGTCATGGGGTCCGACTCGGACTGGCCGGTGATGGAACTCGCCGCGCAGGTCATGGACGAGTTCGACATCCCCTACGAGGCCGACGTGGTCTCCGCGCACCGGATGCCGCAGGAGATGATCGCCTACGGCACCGAGGCGGCCGGGCGCGGCCTGAAGGCGATCATCGCGGGCGCGGGCGGCGCCGCGCACCTGCCCGGGATGCTGGCGTCGGTGACCCCGCTGCCGGTGATCGGTGTACCGGTGCCGCTGAAGTACCTGGACGGCATGGACTCGCTGCTGTCCATCGTGCAGATGCCGGCCGGGGTGCCGGTGGCGACCGTGTCGATCGGCGGCGCGCGCAACGCGGGTCTCCTCGCGGTGCGGATGTTGGCCGCGCACGATCCGGCGCTGCTCGCGCGGATGGGCGACTTCCAGGCCGAGCTGAAGGCGCAGGCGACCGAGAAGGGCCGCAGGCTGCGCGAGCGGATCGGTTCGTAGTCGGTGTGTCGGACGGGGCCCGACGAGCGTGCTCGGGCCCCGCGGCCTCGGGTCAGGCCCGGTTCGCGCCGGTCAGGGTGATCCGCTGGAGTTCCACCGCCGAGCAGCGGTCCATCACCATGTCCAGGCCCGCGTCGCGGACCCGCTGGTAGGCCCGTTCGTCGATCACGTCCAGCTGGAACCAGACGGCCTTGGCGCCGATCTTGACCGCCTGGTCGGCGATCTCGCCCGCGTGTTCGGAGTTGACGAACACGTCGACCACGTCCACCGGGAACGGGATCTCGGCGAGTGTGGCGTAGCCCGGCTCGCCGTGCACGGTCTCGGCCTTCGGGTGCACCGGCACGACGCGCTTGCCCCACTGGCGGAGGAACGCGGCTACTCCATATGCGGCGCGGTGGGAGTTGGTGCTGAGCCCCACCACCGCCCACGTGTTGGTGTCGAGGATCCGTCGGATCGTGGCCTCGTCGCCGTACGGCATGCTGATGACCTCGCAGTCCTTGTCTCGCTGCTCGCGGTGCCCCCCGACCGGCGGACGGCGCGGCGCCGTCGGCCGGGTGAGTGTGCCCCCGGGGTGGGCCGGCTACTCAGGGTCGACCCAGCGCCCGGTACGTCCATCCTGCGCCGCGCCAGCGCACCGGGTCGAGGGCGTTGCGGCCGTCGAGTACGCGCCGCTCGGCCACGATCTCGCCCAGTTCGGCCGGATCCATCTCGCGGAACTCGGCCCACTCGGTCAGATGCAGCACCACGTGCGCGCCGCGGGCGGCGTCGAAGGCGGTGTCCGCGTAGGTCAGGCCCGGGTACATCTTGCGGGCGTTGTCCATCGCCTTGGGGTCGTAGACGGTCACCTCGCCGCCCTGGAGTTGCACCTGGGCGGCCACGTTGAGCGCGGGCGAGTCGCGGATGTCGTCCGAATTGGGCTTGAACGCGGCGCCGAAGACGGCGACCCGGCGGCCCAGGAAGCTGCCGTCGCACTGCTCGCGGGCCAGGTCGACCATCCGGAACCGGCGGCGCATGTTGATCGCGTCCACCTCGCGCAGGAAGGTGAGCGCCTGATCGGCGCCCAGCTCGCCGGCGCGGGCCATGAACGCGCGGATGTCCTTGGGCAGGCAACCACCGCCGAAGCCGAGCCCGGCCTTGAGGAAGCGGCCGTTGATCCGCGGGTCGAAGGCGAGCGCCTCGGAGAGTTGCTCGACGTCGGCGCCCGCCGCCTCGCAGACCTCGGCCATCGCGTTGATGAAGGAGATCTTGGTGGCCAGGAACGAGTTCGCCGCGGTCTTGACCAGCTCCGAGGTGGCGAAGTCGGTCACCACCAGCGGGACACCCTCGGCCAGCAGCGTGGCGTAGACCTCGCGCAGCTGGTCCTCGGCCTGTTGCGAGCGCACCCCGATCACCAGCCGGTCCGGGTGCAGGGTGTCCTGGACGGCGAAGCCCTCGCGCAGGAACTCGGGGTTCCAGGCCAGCTCGGCCGCGGCACCCACCGGGGCCCGCTCGGCGATCCGCACGGCCAGCCGGTCGGCGGTGCCGACCGGGACGGTGGACTTGCCGACCACCAGGCACGGGCGCTCGAGCAGCGGGGCGAGCGCGTCCACGGCGGCGTCGATGTAGGACACGTCGGCCGCGAACTCGCCCTTGCGCTGCGGGGTGTTCACACAGATGAAGTGCACGTCGCCGAACGCCGCCAACTCGGCGATGTCGGTGGTGAAGCGCAGTCGCCCGGAGGCCACGTGCGGGGCCAACAGCTCTTCGAGTTCGGGCTCCCAGAACGGCGTCCGGCCGCTCGCGAGGGTGGCCACCTTGTCGGGATCCACGTCCATCCCGAGGACCTCGAAGCCCAGCTCGGCCAGACACGCGGCGTGCGTGGCGCCCAGGTAGCCGGTACCGATCACGGTGATGCGGGGTGCCACGTACGTCACCTGACTTCTTCGTCGAGCGGGATGGGGATGGCGCGGGATATGGATCGTATCCGCCGGGATCGGCGCCTCGTCGCCCAACCGTGGCCGTCCCGCTGCGCGCCCGCCGGGGGTGCGGCTGAATTATTGTGGACATCAGTGCTATTTACTGAGCGGTAATAAAGCAGTTCATCGTCGCTGCACGCTCCTGAACCGAGAGGTAGGCACCCGTGGCCGGACGTAAAGACTTCGATTTCTTCCGTGTCTCCGAGGAGCACGACATGCTCCGCGAGTCGGTCCGCGCCCTCGCCGAGGCGAAGATCGCCCCGTTCGCCGCCGAGGTCGACGAGCAGTCCCGGTTTCCCCAGGAGGCGCTGGACGCGCTCAGCGCCAACGATCTGCACGCGGTCCACATCCCGGAGGAGTACGGCGGCTCCGGTGCGGACGCGCTGGCCACCGTGATCGTGATCGAGGAGGTCGCGCGTGTGTGTGCGTCCTCGTCGCTGATTCCGGCGGTGAACAAGCTCGGCACCATGCCGCTGATGCTCGCCGGGTCCGAGGACCTCAAGCGGCGCTACCTCGGCGCGGTGGCGCGCGGCGACGGGATGTTCTCGTACTGCCTGTCCGAGCCCGAGGCGGGTTCGGACGCCGCCGCGATGAAGACCCGCGCGGTCCGCGACGGCGACTCGTGGGTGCTCGACGGCGTCAAGCGCTGGATCACCAACGCGGGCGTGTCCGAGTTCTACACCGTGATGGCGGTGACCGACCCGGACAAGCGCAGCAAGGGCATCTCGGCGTTCGTCGTGGAGAAGTCGGACGAGGGCGTCTCGTTCGGCGCGCCGGAGAAGAAGCTCGGCATCAAGGGCTCGCCGACCCGTGAGGTCTACCTCGACAACGTGCGGATCCCGGCCGACCGGATCATCGGCGAGGAGGGCACCGGCTTCGCCACCGCGATGCGCACCCTCGACCACACGCGGGTGACCATCGCGGCGCAGGCGCTGGGCATCGCGCAGGGCGCGCTCGACTACGCGAAGGGGTACGTGCGCGAGCGCAAGCAGTTCGGCAAGCCGATCGCCGACTTCCAGGGCATCCAGTTCATGCTCGCGGACATGGCGATGAAGCTGGAGGCGGCCCGGCAGCTGACCTACGCGGCGGCGGCCAAGTCCGAGCGCGGCGACGCGGACCTGACCTTCCACGGCGCGGCGGCCAAGTGCTTCGCGTCCGACGCGGCGATGGAGATCACCGTGGACGCGGTCCAGCTGCTCGGCGGCTACGGCTACACGCGCGACTACCCGCTGGAGCGGATGATGCGCGACGCCAAGATCACCCAGATCTACGAGGGCACCAACCAGGTCCAGCGCATCGTGATGGCCCGCAACCTCCCACGCTGACCCCGCCCCCACCCCACCGGCCGCCCCCACCACCCGAGCGCGTGGGGGCGGCCGATGGCGTTTCGGGGGTGGGGCGGTTGCCGGGGTCGGGTTGCCGTTCCGCTTCCGTGACCTGCCGTGCCGGTTCGGCACCGCGTCGGCGGCCCCCGCCATACGCGCGCGTCGGGCGTGGGTCGGCTAGGTGCCGGCCCGCGGCGGCGTCGGGCTCAGTTCGCCCGCGTGCTCGGTGTACAGCTCGCCGGTTTCCGGGCAGCGCCACGTGTCCGTCCCGGCCTCGACCAAAGGCACCCCCGCGTGGCCCACCCACTTGATGCGGCGGGCCGGTACGCCGGCCATCAGGGCGTAGTCGGGGACGTCGCGGTGGACCACCGCGCCGGCCGCGATCAGGGCCCAGCGGCCGATCGTGACGCCGGCCACCACGACGCTGCGGGCGCCCACGGCGGCGCCCCGACGGATCGTCACGCCCTGGGCCCGCCAGTCCTGTTCGCCCTTGAGCCGGCCGTCGGGGGTGATCGCGCGCGGGTACATGTCGTTGGTCAGCACCACCGCCGGGCCGATGAAGACGCCGTCCTCCAGGACCGCCGGCTCGTAGACCAGGGCGTGGTTCTGCACCTTGACGTTGGCCCCGATGCGCACCGCGGGCCCCACGTACGCACCGCGCCCGATCACGCAGTTCGGGCCCAGGACCGCGTGCTCGCGGATCTGCGCCAGGTGCCACACCCGGGTGCCCTCGCCGATGCTCGCCGATGCGTCCACGTCCGCGCTGGGGTCGATTGCCACCCTCGAACGCTAGTGCTCACTCGGCCGCCACGCCCAGGAAATCGGCGAGCACGCGGGCCGAACGCCGGCCGTCGTGGTGTTCGGCGACGTACGCCGGTCCCCGGGCGGCCAGCGCGCGCGCCGCGTCCGGTTCCGCGACCACCTGCTCCAGTACGTCGGCGAGCGAAGTCGGGTCGGCGGCGCGGATCGGCAGGTCGGCCGGGAGGTGCTCGGTCGCCGACTCGTGCAGGTAGCAGATCGTCAACCGACCCGCCGCCATCGACCGACACGACGTCATCCCGTAGGCGCCGCAGGCGAATTGGTCCAGCACCACGTCCGCGTCCGCGAACAGCGCCGGGAGTTCGGCGGCCGGGCGGTTCAGGATCCGGCGGTATTCGATCAGGCCGATGTCGTGCAGCCGGCGCAGCGTCGGCTCGATCCGCGCGGTGCCGCGCAGGAACGGACTGGTCATCACATGCACCACCACCGGACGCTTGCGGGTCAGCGGCGGCGTCTCGGCCCGCCACTCGGCCGGGTCGAGCGCGGCGGGCAGCCAGACCGCGTTCGGCACGTCGGCGATCAGGTCCGGGGTGGCCACGAACGTCGGTACGTCCAGCTCGCGCAGGATCGGCAGCAGCCGGTCCACCTTGGCCTGCAACGCGTGGGTCAACTCGTAGCGCGGGTCGAACGGGGAGAACTCGACCCGGGCCCGATGCGCCGCCGGGTCGCGCGCCTCCGAGCCGTAGAGCACCAGCCCGAGGGTGATACCCGCGGCGCGCAGCTCGGCCAGGTCGGTGTCCACCCACGAACCGCCGAGCCGGCCGAAGGCGGGCATCCCGCACTCCGCCAGGACGTGCGTGTAGCGGTCCAACACCTGGGCCAGTCGGCCCAGTTGCCAGCGGGTGGAGAGCCACTCGTCGGTGCCGATCGGCTGATCGCTGGGGTAACCGAGGGTGTTGGCCGAGGTGAGCGCGGCGGCCTCGGCGCGCACCCCCGGCAGCTGCCGCTCGACCGCGCGGGCCCACGCGTGGCCCTGCCCGGCGGTGTTGGTCGGCCCGATGCCGAGCACCGGTGCGGACGCCGGCGGTGGTGTCGCGTCGTCGGCCGCGAACGCGCGTACATACGGCTCGTAGGCTCGCGCGCAGCGCGCCGCCCACCCGGCCGCGTCGCGCTCGGCCTCCGCCCGGTGGGCGCGGCGCAGTGCGTCCAGATCGCGCTGGGCCATGATCCGGCGCAGCCCCCGGAGCACCCCGCCGCCGTCGAGCGCCTCGACCGCGGCCTGCGCGGCGGCCAGTTCGGCGGTCCTGACCGGGTCGACCGGGACCCGCAACGAGCGCACCACCCCGGTCGCGCAGACCTCGACGGAGGTGGTCACCTCGACCGTCTCGGCGGGTGCGACGCGCAGTACGTAGGCGCCTTCGACCGGATCGGGCGAATTTTCCGCGCCTACGTCCGTGTGGGTGACGACGACCCGCCGCAGCCGCGCGGGCGGGGTGAAGCCGCGGTCCTCCGCCGCCTGCCGGGCGTCCGGAATCGCCACGCCCGCGGCCACGCTCGCGGCCACCGCCGAGTCCCTGTCGCTCATCGCAGTCGTCTCCCAAGGCCGTGCCGACTGTTCACAGACTGTCACCGGGGACGAGCGGTGACCAGGGCGGCCACGTTACTTGGCTTTACCGAACGGGCCCGGTTTCCGGCCGTGCAAACGGCGCGTCGCACCGGTTCGGCGGCCGGCCGCACGCGCGTGGGCCCGGATCGCACGCGCACGATCCGGGCCCGGGAAAGCGACGACGACGGCTCAGCCGAGTCCGTCCTCCAGGCGTTCCGTGCCCGCCTCGACCCGGTCGGCGAGCCGTTTGGGGCTGGTCAGGAAGCCCGCCCCCCACGATCCGTGCATGGTCGCGAGCACGATCGGCAGCCGGATGAACGCGGCCGGTCGCAGCCCCCGTCCCTCCCACGCGACGCCGGCCAGGATGCCGACCGCGTAGCCGCCGGGCAGCAGCCAACCGGGCCAGAACCCGATCAGACCCGCGGCCGTGCCGAGCGCGACCGCCAGGAGTGCGGCCGGTGGCGCCAGGTAGCGGAGATTGACCGAGCCCTTGTGGTGTCGGGAGACGACCCGCCGCCAGCGGCCGTAGTTGAAGTACTGCTTGGCGAGCGCCTTGGGCGTCTGCCGGGGCCGGTAGGAGACCCGGAGCTCGGGCGAGAACCAGATCAGGTAGCCCGCCTGCCGGATCCGGTAGTTCAGCTCCCAGTCCTGGGCCCGCTCGAACTCCTCGTTGTAGCCGCCCAACTCCTCCAGGACCTCGCGTCGGAAGACCCCCAGATACACGGTGTCGGCCGGTCCCGCGCTGCCGCCGATGTGGAAACGGGCGTTGCCGACGCCGAGTTTGGAGGTCATCGCCCGGGCGACCGCGTCCTCGTACGGGGTGGTGCCCTCGGCGTGCATCAGCCCGCCGACGTTGGCCGCACCCGTGTCGACGAGCAGTCGTACGGCGGTGGAGATGTAGCCCGCGGGCAGGATTCCGTGACCGTCGACGCGCACGATCACCGGGTGGCTGGACGCGCCGATCGCGGCGTTGAGCGCACACGGGGTCCGGCCGCTCGGGTTGGCGACGGTGCGTACCCGTCGGTCTCCCGCGACCAACCGGGCGGCGATCTTGTCGGTGTCGTCGGTGGACGGCCCGAGCGCGATCACGACCTCGAGATCGCCGGGATAGTCCTGCGCGAGCACCCGACCGACGGCCTCCTCGAGATGTCGGGCCTCGTTGAGCACCGGCATGATCACGGAGACGGGCGGTTTTTCGGGAAGCGGCTCCGCCCGGCGAGCTGGGGGCTCGTGCGTGGCGGGCTCGTCGGCGGTGTGATTCATCGCCTCGGAGCGTACTGCGGATGGCCCCGTCCACGGGCATCGACCGGGTGCCCGAGCAGCGGTGGGCGTCGGCGTGCCGCCCCCGCTCCCGCTCGATCCCGCTTTACGGTAGTTCGATGCCCACCGCAACCGTGGCCGGACGGATCGGCGTCCTTCGGGTGAACGCGGGTACGGACGGACATCCGCACGATGCCCGCCCGGACGGCGCGCGACGAACGGCGGGACGACATCGGTCCGCGAGGAGGGACATCGCACCCCATGGCGACCACTGGCGGCCGAGCCCCGGCGCGAACCCCGAGCGGTGACCGGAACGGGCGCCCGGCCGGCCGCAATTGGCTGGTCCTGATCACCGGGGTGCTCGCCGCGGCGATCCTGCTCACCAGCGGCATCGGCTGGGCCTGGGTGAAGCACTTCGACGGCAAGATCCAGCGGATAGACCCGTTCAAGGACCTGAAGGACCGCCCGGACACCGGGTCGGGGAAGGATCTCAACTTCCTGATCGTCGGCTCGGACAACCGCGCGGGCATCCCCAAGGAGACGCTGAACAAGCTGCACGCGGGTGGGGAGTCGTGCGACTGCACGGACACGATGATGCTGGTGCACCTCAACGGCAAGCGGGACCGGGCCACCATCACCAGTCTGCCGCGGGACAGTTACGTCGAGTTCCCGGCGCACAAGGACAAGACCACCGGGCAGCAGAAGGGCCCCTCGAAGGGCAAGATCAACGCCGCCTACACGCTCGGCGGCCCGTCGTTGACCGTGGCCACCGTGGAGAAGGCCACCGGGATTCGGATCGACCACTACATCGAGGTCAACTTCGTCTCCTTCGTCAGCGTCGTGGACACCCTCGGCGGCGTCGAGATGTGCACGCCCAAGCCGCTGCGCGACCCCAAGTCCGGCCTCGACCTGCCCGCCGGCACCAGCAAGCTGGACGGGGTCAAGGCGCTGCAGTTCGTCCGGGCCCGCTACATCCCCAGCGATCCCACCGGCGACATCGGGCGCACCCAGCGGCAGCAGAAGTTCATGACGCAGGTGCTCGCCAAGGCCGGCTCCTCCGGCACGCTGACCGACCCGCTCAAGCTCAAGAACGTGCTGGACGCGGTGCTCGGCTCGATCAAGGTGGACGAGGGGATGAGCTCGCAGGACTTCCTGGAACTGGGCACCAAGCTGCGCAACCTGTCCAACTCCGGGGTGACCTACGCGCAGATCCCGCTCAAGAGCGTCGACCACGTGGTCCCGGACTGGGGCTCGACCGTGTTGTGGGACGACGCCAAGGCGCAGGGCCTGTTCAAGGCGATGCGCGAGGACAAGGAACTGATCGCGCCGCCGGACAGGAAGTCCGACCCGCCGGGCCCGAGCGGCGCCGCCGGGCCCGCCCCGGTGGCGGTGGACGTGGCACCGGGCGACATCTCGGTACAGGTGTACAACGGCACGCCGACCGCCGGCCTGGGTCCGCGCGTGCACGAGGACCTCAAGGGCGCGGGCTTCGTATTGGCCGGCCCGCCGCGTCCCTCGACCGGCGGCGACGGCGTCCGTACGGTCATCCGGTACGACCCGAGGTGGGACCGCTCGGTCAAGACGGTGCAGGCCGCGCTGCCGGGCGCGACGCTCGAGCCGGTGACCGGCCTCGGGCGCACCATCGAGGTGGTCGCGGGGTCGTCGTACCAGGGCCTGACGCCGGTTCGGGTCGGTGCCGCGCCGGCCGAACAGCCGGCGGGGGACTCGGCCACGCCGAACCCGGCATACTCCGCCAAATCCGGCGACGAGGTCTCGTGTAAGAAGTGAGCATCAACTGTGGAACAGATGGTCGATGTGGGCGGCATTCGGTTGCCTCTGGGCTGATCGGGTGAAAGCTTCGAGCCTATGAACAATTGGCCGCCGGGATGGGCGGATGGCGACCAGCAGCCGCAGCAGCAGCCTCCGGGGACGATTCCGGGCCGCCCGGGTGCGGCCTCGCCGGGTGGATATCCGGCGGCTCCGGGTGGGTATCCGCCGCCGCCGGTACCACCTCCGCCGCCGGCGATGCCCGGGTACTCGGCGCAGCCGGCGGCCGGGTATCCGCCCGTTCCGCCGCCCGCCGCGGCGCGGGCGTCCGGTGCGGCCGGCTATCCGGCGCAGCCACCGGTGGGTGACGCGCACGGCGCGCCGCCGGCGCCGGGGGCTCCCGGTGGGCCCGGTGGCCCGGGTGGTCCCGGCGGTCCGGGGGGTCCGGGGGGTCCGCCGCCCGGTCCGCCGCGGCGCCCGGTCAACTGGCGGAAACGAATCCTCATCGGGATCGGCGTCTTCGTGCTGCTCGTGGTGACCTTCGGCACGGTCACCTACTTCTGGGCCAGTTCGAAGATCCACCACGAGGACGTGCTGAACGACTACCAGGGTCGGCCGAGCGGCTCCGAGGGCACCACGTGGCTGATCGTCGGCTCGGACAGCCGCGAGGGGCTGGACGCCACCGACCGCAAGCGGCTGCACACCGGCAAGGCCGAGGGCAAGCGCACCGACTCGATGATGTTGCTGCACAAGGGCAAGGGCGGCACCGCGCTGATCAGCCTGCCGCGCGACTCCTACGTACAGATCCCGGCGTACAGCAAGAACGGCAAGACGGTGAAGGCGCAGAAGGACAAGCTGAACGCGGCCTTCGCGCTCGGCGGCGCGCCGCTGCTCGCCCGGACCGTGGAGCTGGCCACCGGCATCCGGCTCGACCACTACGCGGAGATCGGCTTCGGCGGGTTCAACAACATCGTCGACTCGATGGACGGCGTGGACATCTGCCTCAAGCAGCCGATCAAGGACGAGAAGTCGGGCGCCGACCTGCAGGCCGGGTGCCAGACGCTGGACGGCGCGCAGGCGCTCGCCTTCGTCCGGGCCCGCTACTTCGACCCGCGCTCGGACCTGGGCCGGATGGAGCGCCAGCAGCAGTTCCTCGGCTCGCTGGCCAAGAAGGCCAAGTCGGCCGGCGTACTGCTCAACCCGTTCAGCGCGTTCCCGGTGGCCGACGCCTCGCTCGGTGCGGTGACCGTGGACGAGGACACCGGACTGTTCGACCTGTACGACCTGTTCAAGGACATGGGCACGTTGTCCGGCGGCGACGGGGTCAAGACGACGGTGCCGATTGCCAACCCCGGCTACGACGTCAAGGGCGTCGGCTCCACCGTGCTGTGGGACGACAAGGGCGCGAAGGCGCTGTTCCAGGCGCTGCGCGAGGGGCGGACGGTGGACGCGCCGAAGCATTAGGGCGGGTCTTCGGACCTCGCGGGCGGGACTGTCGGCCGACAACCGACTCGCCGCCCGTCCCCGTCGTTTCGTACCATCAGCACTCGGCCGGGCTGTCGGCCGGCGAACCCGCCCCGAGGTGACGAACTCCGTATGAACGAAGCCGCGATATCCGCCGCAGACCACACCTTCCAGGTCGATCTGCGCGGTCTGGTCGACCTGTTGTCGCACCACCTCTATTCCAGCCCCCGCGTCTACCTGCGCGAGCTGCTCCAGAACGGTGTCGACGCGGTCACCGCGCGGCGGGCCGCGGACCCGGAGGCCCCGGCCGAGATCACCATCACCGCGGTCGACGGCGGCCTGCGGGTCGCGGACACCGGCGTCGGGTTGACCGAGGCCGACGTGCACCGCTTCCTGGCCACCATCGGGCGCAGCTCCAAGCGGGACGCGTTGGAGAGCGCGCGGCGCGACTACATCGGCCAGTTCGGCATCGGGCTGCTCGCGTGCTTCGTGGTCGCCGACGAGATCACCGTGCTCACCCGCTCGGCGCTGACCGACGCGCCGCCGGTGGAGTGGCAGGCCGGCGCGGACGGCCGCTACAGCGTGCGCACCCTGGATCCGAGCGCGCGCGAGGAACCGGGGACCACGGTGTTCCTGACCCCGCGCCGCGGCAGCGAGCCCTGGTTCGCCGTCGACCGGGTGATCGAACTGGCCCGCGACTTCGGCGCGTTGCTCCCCTACCGGGTCACCGTGGTGGCCGGCGCGGAGCACACCCCCATCACCGACACGCCCGCGGTGTGGGATCGCCCGTATCCGACGGCGAATCTGCGTCGAGCCGCGCTCGCGGCCTACTGCGAGAGCCGGTTGGGCTTCACCCCGCTGGACGTGATCGACCTGGACGTACCGCTCGCGGGGGTCCGCGGCGCGGCGTTCGTCCTGCCGGAGGCGGTCAGCCCGGCGCTGCGCGGGAAGCACCGGGTGCACCTCAAGGGCATGTTGCTCACCGAGAACGCCGACGGGCTGCTGCCCGACTGGGCGTTCTTCGTGCGCTGCGTGGTGGACACCGACACCCTGCGGCCCACCGCGTCCCGGGAGAACCTCTACGACGACGAATCCCTGGCCGGTGTGCGGGACGCGCTCGGCGGGCACATCCGGGACTGGCTGGCCGACCTGGCCGCGCACGACCAACCGCGCCTGGCCCGGTTCCTGAGTGTGCATCACCTCGGCGTCAAGGCCCTCGCCCGGCACGACGACGAGCTGCTGCGGCTGGTGTTGCCCTGGTTGCCGTTCGAGACCACCGACGGGCGGATCGCGCTGGACGAGTTCGCCCGCCGGCATCCGGTCGTGCACGTGACCTCGACGGTGGAGGAATACCGGCAGGTCGCGCCGATCGCGGCGGCGGCCGGGCTCGGCGTGGTCAACGGCGGCTACACCTACGACCTGGACCTGGTGCACCGGCTGGCCGAGATCCGGCCCGGTACCACCGTCGCCGAACTCGACCCGGACACCGTCACCGCGCACCTGGACTCGGTCGACCCGGCCGCCGAACTGGCCGCGGCGCGCTTCCTGGCGCACGCGCGCGCCGCGCTCGAACCGCTGTCCTGCGACCTGTCGTTGCGCACCTTCCAGCCGGTCGGTGTGCCCGCGCTGCTCCTGGACGGGCGGGACGCGCGCGGCGAACGTGGGCGGGCCGAGGCCGAGCAGGACGCGACCGGTCGCGGCGACGACCTGTGGTCGGGAATCCTGGGCTCGCTGCGCGGCCAAGGCCCACGCGCGCAGCTCGTGCTCAACCACCTCAACCCGCTGGTCCGCCGGATCGCCGGCCTCGACGACCCCGAACTGGCCCGGGCCGCGGTCGAAGGACTCTACGGCCAGGCCCTGTTGCTCAGCCACCGCCCGCTCACCTCGACCGAGACCGGTCTGCTCGGCCGGTCCTTCCTCGGACTGCTCGAGCGGGCGGTCCACCAGCCGAACCCCGCCGAATAGGAAGTCCCGCATGGAAATCCGTGACGACGCCGGGTTCTTCGCTGCCCTGGACACGAACGAGGAACAGCCCTACGGCAAGGCCCGCACCGCCCGCGCGGAGGAACTGGTCGCGGTGGCCGAGCGGATGGGCAACGACGAGAACCTCGCGTGGGCGCTGCTGCGACTGATCACCGCGTACAACTACGGCGGCGAGTCACCACGCACACCGGTGCCGCTGTCCCGCCTGCTCCGGCTGTGGGACGAGCACCCCGAGGGCTTCGACGAGCAGCTGACGCATCATCTGTTCTGGGATCTGAAATGGATCACCAGTTCGTTGCTTTCGGTGCCCGAGGTGCCGCTGCCCGCGATCCGCGGCTATCTGGCCGACATGGAGCGCCGCTACCGAACGGCCGGGCACAGCCTGCGCCCGGTGCATCAGAGCCGGTTCTACCTGGCCCGGCACCTGGGCGCGGACGCCGAGAGCACCGAGGCGTTCGACGCGTGGCTGGCCGCCGATCGGGATCGGCTCGCCGACTGTGACGCGTGCGAACGGCGGGAACAGGCCCGGTGGTTGATCGCCCAGGGCCGGGACGCGGACGCGCTGGAGCTGCTCGCCCCCACCCTGGACGGCGCGCTGACCTGCGCCGAGGAGCCGCAGGTCTCGCTCGCCACGTCGATGTTGCCGCTGGTGCGCGAGGGCGAGCCGGATCGGGCGCGGGCACACCACCTGCGCGGCTACCGGTCGGTGCGCGGCAAGGTGAGTACGTATGCGGCGGTCGCGGAGCACATCGAGTTCTGCGCGCTGACCGGCAACGAGGGTCGCGGGATCGAGATCCTGGCCGAACACCGGGCCTGGCTCTCGCGTCCGCAGAGCGACCCGTCGGATCACTCCGACTTCCTGGCCGGCGTCGCGGTGTTGTTGCGCCGGTTGGTCGCGGTCGGCGGGCCGGAGCTGGTGGTGTTCGAGGACACCACGGCGGGCGCGCTGCGCGAGGTGGTCGAGCGCGAACTCTTCGAGATCACCGCGCGGTTCGACGCGCGCAATACGAACGACGCGGTGAGTTCCCGGGTGCGCCGGCGGTTGGCGGCGGCGCCGGTGGCGAAGTCGCTGCCGTTGGGGCTGCGTTCGCTGCGGGTGGCGGAGCCGGCTGCGGTTTCCCCGGGTGCCGGGGTCGCCTCCGGTGCCGCTTCGGGCGCTGCTTCGACTGCCGAACTGCTTTCGTACGCACGGGAGTTGGATGCACAGGGGCATCCGCGTGCGGACGCCGCGTGGCGGGACTACGCGGCGGCGGCGCGGGCCGAGGGTGGGGATGTCGATGCCTTCGCGCTCGCGGCGATCGCCGAGGCGGAGGGCGTCGAGCTGGCCGAGGAGGGCGAGTTCGCGGCGGGTGTCGCGGCGCTGACCCGGGCCGCGGCCGGATATCGGGCGGTGGACGCGCCGGGGCGGGCGGTGGGCGCCGAGGTGCGGGTGGCGATGGCCCGGTATCGGGCCGAGGAGCCGGACGCGGCCGAGTTGTTCGACGCGGCCGAGGCCGAGGCCGCCGAGTTGGTGGCCGGCGACGCGGCGCCGCTCGCGCTGGTCCTGCACCACCGGGCGATCGTGGCGCTGGCGAGCGAGGCCGACGACGTGGACGACGTGCTGACCGCGCTGCACGATTTGGGCCGCGAGCACGGCCTGCGGCATCGGCAGGCGGCGGCGTTGCACATCCGGGCCGAGCGGGCGTTGCAGGCGGAGCGTACGCAGGACGCCGAGGCCGACCTGAGCGCCGCCATCGAGCTGTGCCGCGCCGCCGAACGCCCCTGGCTGGCCTGCCGACCGCTGTTCCTGCGCAGTCAGGTGCGAATGCAACTGGGTGACCCGGCGGCGGCCGAGGCGGACATGCGCGGCGCGCTGGAGACGGCGGCCTGCTACCCCGAGCCGCAGTTCCCGGTCGGCCACGCGCTGACCATGCTGGCCAACACGATCGGCGCGCAGGACCGGCCCGAGGACGCGTTGCCGTTCGCGCTGGAAGCGGCGCACGTCTTCGACGACGAGGACGATCCGGAGATGGCGGCGGCCTGCCGACGCGGCGCGGTGGGCATGTTGTTCGGGCTCGGTCGGGATGCGGAAGCGGCGGCGATCCTGGAGGAGTTGCTGCCGGAGATCGAGGCGCACCACGGCGCCGAGCACGCGATGCACGAGCGTTGGGCGCTGGGCCTGTGCCTGCGCCGGATCGGGGACACCCGGGACGCGGCCCGGCATCTGTCGATGGCCGCCGAGGCCGCCGCCAGGTTCGCCGATCGGGCCACCCAGGCGGAGATCGCGGTGGCGGCGGCGCACGCGCTCGACGACGCGGGGATGGCCCCGCAGGCGCAGGCGGCGTTCGGGCGGGCGATCGAACTGCTGCGCGCCGAGGGGCAGGTCCGGGAGACGGTGCGCGCGTTGCGGGCGCAGGCGTGGACGATCGCGGGTGCCGCGGACCGGGAGGATCCCTCGGGGGTGGACCGGGCGCTGGCGCTGTTCGGCGAGGCGCTGCGGGAGTTGGCGGGGGAGGGTGCGGAGGCCGACCTGGTGGCCGAGGAACGGGCGGGTACGCACCACCAGTTGGCACACCTGCTGGCTCGGGCCGACCGCCTGCACCCGGCTCGTACGGAGGCCGACCGGGCGGCGACGGCGTACCTTCCGCTGCTGCCGGAGGAGGCCGACGCCTATCTGGACGCGGTGCAACTGGCCGCCCGAATCGAGGCGTTCGGCCTGGACGAGGGACCGGCGGCACTGGCCCGCCTGGACGCGGCGCTGGCGGTCTGCGAGACGGCAGGCATCAAGACGACCCAGGAAATCACCGACCTCCGGGACGACTTGGCGAAGGGCTGAGCCGAGCGGGCGGCGCCGCCCAAGCCGTCCGCCGCCCGGAGCCCCACGACCAGGCTCCGGACGGCGGGTGGCGGGCGACTACGCCTGCTTGATCTCCACGTCGTGGGAGTCGGTCGCGAGGACGTGGGTCGCCACCGGGACCAGCCCGTCCCGGGCCTGTAGTTCGAGCATGGAGGCGTCCCCGGTCGCGGTTCCCGGAAGGAACGGGATGGACTGCTTCTCACCGGTGCGCCACGCGTGCTCGTTGCCGTCGCAGGTGGCCACGGTGCCGGTCATCGCGGCATGGTGCGCGGCCTGATCGACACTGCCACCGACCAACACCCGTCCGGTATGTACGGGGGCACACCGATAGGTTCCGGAAACCGTGAGCGTTCCGTCCCCCGCCGCCCACACGGTCGAATCGATGGAAACCCGATCACCCGCGACCCGCCCCGAATCGGGCGAGACCGGATGCGCTTGGGCGGCACCGGGGGCACCCGCGAGCACCAGGCCGGCAAACCCGGCCGACAGGGCCAAGGCCGTACGTCCGACAGTCATCGTCATGCCGACGCCAACGATCCCCCGGCCGAAAGGTTCCGCCCACAAGTGCGAGTGGGGGAACGCCCGTCGGCCGATCCCCGGCCGACCTCCGCGACGAGGGTGCGGCCGGCCGGGTGGTGGGTCGACGGTTGTTCGGTCAGCGGCTCTTCTTCGGCGCGCAGACATTCTTGTCGGCCGTTTCCAGGTCGATGTTCTTCGGCGGATCGGTGGGTGCGGTTGCCGTGTTCGGGGGAGCCGTGGCCGGGTAGTCCTTGCCGATCAGGAGTTCGAAGCGGGTCACCGTCGTGGACGTGCTCTCGATCAGGGCGCCGTCGGCCAAGCCCGTTGCGGCGGCCAGGGCCTTGGCGGCGTCCAGGCGGCCCTTCGGGTAGGTGATCGTGCTGGTCGCGTGGGTCTTTCCGTCCCTGGCGTTGCCCGCGCTCACCGCGACGAACTTGCGGCCCACCAGGTCGGCGGTGATCTCGTTGGCCCGCTTGCTCACGCCGCTGCCGTTGCGTACGTCGACCTTGACCGTGGCCGGGTCGATCTTCGGCGGCTCGGGCGTCGTGGCCGCCGGCGGGGGTTGCTCGGCCGCGGGCTTGTCGTCCTTGGTGAGCGGGGTGTCGGTGCGCAACATCGCCATCAGATTGTTCGCCTCGGGCTGCTTGGGCTGCACCTTCGACTTGGCCATCGGCGGGTATTCCTCGATCGGCAGCGTGGTGAACGCCATCCGCTTCTCCGGGACCTTCTTCAGCTGGTTGCCCAGCGAGATCAGCTTGTTCACCCCGCCCAGGCCGTTGTCCACGGTCAGCGACTCCACCGCGATGTTGGCGATCCGGAACATGCCCTCGACGTTGGTCAGCGACGCGCTGCTCTTGAGCTTGCGGGTGAGCGACATGAGGAAGGCCTTCTGCGCCTTGATCCGCGCCAGGTCGCTGCCGTCGCCGAAGGCGTGCCGGGCGCGCAGGAACTTGAGCGCGGTCTCGCCGCTGAGGTTCTGGTTGCCCGCGTCGAGCTTGAGGTCCGTGCCGCCGCCCTGGTTCGGCAGGACCGGGTCGTTGATCGGCTCCGAGATGCACATGTCCACGCCGTCGACGGCGTCGGTCATCTTCTTCACGCCGGTGAAGTCGATCATGATGTAGTGGTCGACCTGGACCCCGAGCATGCGGTCCACCGTGGACACCGTGCACGGCGGACCGCCGTTGGTCAGGCTCTCGTTGAACGATTGCGGGCCTTTGGACGGAGGATACGTTTTTCCATCCACGACGCACTTGGGTATCTGCACCATGGTGTCGCGCGGGATGCTGACCAGCGTCGCATTGCTGCGGTCGGCCGATACGTGCATCAGGATCGTGACGTCGGCCAGGCCCTCGGTGTGTTCGGCCGCGCCGTACTGCTTGCCCAGACCCTTACGGCTGTCATTGCCGATCAGCACTATGTTCAGCGGCTTGCGCCCGAACTCGTCCTCCTCGGCCTTGGGTACACCCTCGCTGCCCGCGTTGCGCGCGGTGGTGGTTATCTTGCTGTCCAGATACTTGAGGTACCCGTACGCACTGCCCGCCAGCACCACGAGCAGGCCGACCACCGAGATCGCGATCCACTTGAGGCGCTTCTTCACCTTGCTCTTCGGGCGGTTCGCCGCGTCGCCCCTGCCCTTGCCCGAGGTGCCGTTCCGGGCGCCCGCCCGCCCGGCCGGAGCGGCATCGGCCCGCTCGCCGCGGCGTGTTCGGGAGTCGTCGTCCCGACCCGAGGCCGCGGCCACCGCCGACGGACGGCGCCCCTCGGCGTCGCCCGCCCGCCCGCGCGGCCGGGCCGCCCCGGGGACGTCGGCACCGGTGGCACCGGTCGCAGCGCCCGCGCCGGCGGCGGAGCCCGGTGCCCGCAGCTCGAAGCTGCCGGTGTCCGGGTTCATCACCCACATGTCCGCGACATCCGCGTCGTCCATGCCGCCCAGGGGATCGTTGTCCCCGGACCCGCCACGGTGCGGCCCGTTCCCTCTGTTCACGCCGAGATTCCCTCCGGCTTTGCCCGCCGCACGGTCCCCCCGGCTGTGCGCGGTCCTCATGGGCGACACCGGGACTCCGGAGTCGTCCGCACGGAACCCGACGGTGTTACGTGATGGTCGGTTTGGAAGCAGCCACCCTAACCGGCGAGATTCCGCCATGGTCACGGAGACTGCGAAGTCCTGACACCCGGATCGGCGGAAAAGGTACGAACCCCGGTCCGAGTTTTCCTGATCCTTCGTCAGCGGGTGGGCCGAGGGGGTCGCGGACGGGTGCTCTCGCATCCGTCCCGCCGCGAACTCCTCGGTCGAATCGCCTTGGTACTACTGCTTCTTGCGCGGTGAGGCGCACTTCGTGTCGTCGGCCGTCCGCAGGTTCAGGTCGGCGGCCTTGGGCGGTTCCGGCGGCGCCCGGTCGGGGCCGGCGGTCGTGGTGCTCCCGGGGGCGCCGGTGCCGGTGCCGCCGTCGGGCAGATCCGCGCCGATCAACACCTTGATCGTGGTGTCGCCCGGCCGAGCCTGCTCCAGGGCGGTCTCCGGCAGGCTCAGCGCCGTGGCGATCGCCTTGGCCTGATCCTGCTTGCCGTCGGGATAGGTGATCCGACTGTTCGCGTGTTCCCGGCCGTCCGGCATGCTCGCGCCCGAAGTGGCCTGGAAACCCTGCTGCTTGAGTGCCTCGACCACCGGGGTGAGCCGCTTCCTGGTGTTGCCGGAGTCCACCGTCACGCTGATCTGCGCCGCATCGCTCGGCGCGATCGTCCGCGGTGCCGCGGGCGGCGTCGTGCTCACCGGCGCGACCGGCGGCGCACCGGCGGGATCGCCGCCGGTCAACGGCCGGTCCGCGCGGATCGTGGCCCACAGGTTGTCCGCGGCCGGCCGCTGGGGCTGGACCTGATCGGGGGCCGGTCGGTAGGTCTCGGTCGGCAGCGTGGCGAAGGCCATCCGCTTCTCCGGCACCTTCTTGATCTCGTCGGCCAGGTCGATCAGCTTGTCCACGCCCGCGAGGTCGTTGTCCACGGTCAGCGCACCCACCGCGCTGTTCGCGATCCGGAACAGGCCGTCCACGTTGGTGAGTTTCGCGTTGTTCTTCAGCTCGCGGGCCAGCGACCCCAGGAAGACCTTCTGCGCCTCGATCCGGGCCAGGTCGCTGCCGTCGCCGAACGCGTGCCGGGCGCGCAGGAATTGCAGCGCGTCGTCACCACCGAGGTTGTTCGGTCCGGCCGGCAGGTCCAGGCCGGTACCGCCGCGCGAGCCGGACAACACCGGGTCGTGGATCGGCGCGTCGAGGCAGATCGGCACGCCGCCGACCGCGTCGGTCAGATTCCGCACGCCCTTGAAGTCGACCTCGATGTAGTGGTCGATGCGGACCTGGAGCATCCGGTCCACGGTGGCCACCGTGCACGACGCGCCGATGCTGCGGAAGCTGTCGTTGAACTGGCCGAACCGGGCCTCGGTGACCTTCTTGTCGTTGCCCTTGCCGATCTCGCAGCGCGGGATGTCGACCATCGTGTCCCGGGGGATGTTCACCAGCGTGGCGTTGGAGCGGTCGGCGGACAGGTGCATCAGGATCGCCACGTCGGCGAGCCCCTCGTGCCCCTCGTCGCCGTAGCGCCGGCCCTCGCCGATCCGGCTGTCGTTGCCGATCAGCAGGATGTTCATCGGACTTCGGCCCTGCGCGTCCTTCGGGGCCGCCGGTGGTCGGCCGGCCCTGTCCGCGGTGATCTGGGTGTGGTGCAGCTTGCCGTTCAGGTACTGGATGTACCCGTAGGCGCTGCCGGCCAGGATCACCAGGACGCCGACCACGGAGATCGCGACCCATTTGAGCCGCTTCCGCACAGTGCTCTTGCTGCGTATGCCCCGTTCGTCGGGGGCCGCAGGCTCCCCGACCCCGGTATCCGCGTCCGTGCCCATGTGTCGAATCCCCTTCGGCGACCTGCCGGGACCGCCGTCCATCGGCGGCGGCCCGGCCCTCCCTGCTGCGGTGTCGCTGAATCAGCCCGCGCACACGTCCTGTTCCGCGGTGCGTCCCGAGACGGTGACGAGCGCGCTCGGGTCCGCGGCCGAGATCGGCTTGGTCGCCGGGGTGCCGCCGTCGGTGGACGTGGGGTCGCCGGTGGAAGTCGACGAGGGTGTGGGGGAGTCGGCCGGATCGGGGCCAGCGGCCGGCGGGGTGGTCTTCGGCTTCCCGGTGCCCGAGGTCGGCGAGGTCGGTGCGGTCGGCGTGGCCGGCTGCTCGATCCGCACGTCGCCGTTGTTCTCGAACCCGTTCTCGTCCTTGCCGGCCGCCGCCGGGCCGACCGCGACCCGGTCCAGGCGGATCGCCTCGAACAGCCGGTCCGCCTTGGGCTGGACCAGCTCGTCGCGGTCGGTGTTGAACCGGTACGGCTGCCGGGGCACGGTCAGGAACGCGACCTTGTCGTTCGGGATGCCCTTGACGCTGTCGGACAGGTCCATCAGCTCCTTGAGCGAGTCCAGCCCCGGGTCGGCGGTGATCGACCGGGTTCCGGCGTCGAGGAGGTTGTACAACTTCCACGGCTGGGTCAGCATGTCGCCGACCTTGACCTTCTTGACGAGCGCGGCCAGAAAACGCTGCTGCCGGGTCATCCGCTGGGTGTCGCTGCCGTCGTCGATGTTCTTGCGGGCACGCACGTAGCCGAGCGCGTGCTCGCCGTCGAGCTTCTGCTTGCCGGCCGGCAGGTCGATCTTGGCGGCGGTGTCGTGCAGCGGCTTGCTCAGGCACACCTCGACGCCGTCCACCGCGTTGACCATGTCCTTGAAGCCGGAGAAGTCGACCGTGATGTGGTGGTCGACGCGCACCTTCGTCATCTGCTCGATGGTCTTGATCGCGCAGGCCGCGCCGCCGACCTCGAACGAGGAGTTGAACTGGTCGCGGAACGCGCGCGCCTTGCTGCCGTCCGGGCGTACGCAGGAGGGGATGTCGACCATCAGGTCGCGCGGGATGCTGACCGCCACCGAGCTCTTCCGGTCGGCGGCCAGGTGCAACAGGATCGTGGTGTCGGAGCGCGCGGTGCCCTCGCCGACATCGCCGTACGCCTTGTTGGCGCCGCTGCGGTCGTCCGAGCCGATCAGCAGGATGTTGGTCGCGTTGTGCACCACGACCGGTGGGCGTTCCTGCTCCGGGCCCAGCTTCGCGGTCAGGTCCTCGGTGGTGATGTTGCCGTCCAGCTTGCGGTAGAGCGTGTAGACCACGACGCTGCCGGCCACCACGCACAGCGTGACGCCGACGGCGACGCCGATCAGCACCCGCTTGTATATTCGCCGCCGCCGATCCCGCCGCGACAACCGATCCGGCGCCGCATCCGGGCCGGCGGCGGCCATCGCGGCCACGGCGGCGGCGAGCGGCTCGGCGGGGACCGCGTCGGCCTGCGCGACGTTGCCCGACTCGACCGGAACCGCGCCACTTTGCTCGGGTACGACGGCCCGACTCGCGTCGGCGGCCTCCTCCTGCTCGGCCGCAATGTCGGCCTCGCTCGGCTGCGCGTCGGTGGCCTGACCGGCCTCGCCCGGTGCGGCCTCGACCACATCGGCGCTTTCCACCTCGCCCCGCGCGGCCTCGACGGCGGCGGCCTGTTCGGCCTTGCCGGCCTGGCCTGCCCCGGTCCCCCCGGCCTCGCCCGGCTCGGCCTCGGCCGCAGCGGCCACGCCGCCCTCGCTCGGCTGCGCGTCGGCCGCCTCGCCCGGCTCGGCCTCGCCTGCCCCGTCCGGTCCGGGCTCGGCGTCGGCCGCCGCCACCCGCTCGGCCGAAGGTGTCGCGTCGCCGTCTGCCACGACCCCGTCGGCCGCCGCCGGTTCGGCCGCAGCCCCGGGCGTCCCGGGCCCCGCCGCGGCCGGGTCCGCCGTCGGTTTCGGCTGCGCCGGCGGGGGTGTTGTCGGTATCTCGGGGTCGGTCGGGGCGTCGGGCGTCGTTTCCGGGCTCGCGTCCCGACCGGGTTCGGCCTGCTTGCCGGCCCGTTCGTTGTCACTCACGTCGTGTCTGCTTCTTTCCCCAAGGCGCCCAACGCTGATCAAGAGCGACGAACCGCGCGTGGGGCGGCCGTTGTTCTGTTAGACGTGCCGCCACTTCAGCGAGTTGCGTACCCCGTCGCCCGTGTGACACAGGTCACCTGGTGGGGCGGCAACAGGACGTGGCGGAGCGGGCCGCACATCGGCGAGCACGCTACCGTGCGCGACCCCCGGATCGACCCCGGAGGTGGGGCGTCTCACCACGAATGGGATGACACGCCGTCAGTTCGCCGTGCAGATGTCCTGATCCCCGTCCCGAGTCTGCGCCCGGACCGGCGCTTTGGCCGATTCGCTCGCTCCGCCGCCGGCCGGCGACCCCACGACGCCCGCAGCCGCCGCGACCCCACTCGGCCGGCGCGTCGGTGTAACGGGCACCACGGGCACGGCACCACTACGGGCGGTCGGGCCCACGAGAGCGCAGCGTGCCCCGTCTTGTCATGGGCCGGCCGGCGGACGGGTGACGGCGCGGGTGACCCGCTCTGCCTCGATGCGCCGCTCCAGGAGGGATTCGTCCAGGTGACGGCATACGACGACGGGTACGGACGCGGCCAGCGGCGCGAGCAGGCCCGCGCGCAATCCACCCGATCGGGCGAAGCTCAACGAGGTGAGCACCCGGTCGCCCGGCACCAGATTCCACTCCCGGGCAGCGGCCTCGCCCCGCGCGGCCAGTTCGCCGGCGGTATACGTGCGTCCGTCCTCCGCCAGCGCGACCGCGTCCGCCGGCACCGGGCCGTCGGGGACGAACCGGTCGCCGTGCCCGGCCACTTCGGCCGCGTAGTCCAGGAACCCGGCGGGCGGCGTGGGGAAGCGCCCGCCCATCGGCCGCAGTGCCAGGGCGACCCGCTCGCCGGGGCAGGTCGCCGCGCGCTCGAGGGTGTCCGGCCCCGACACCACCACATCGGCGCCGGCGGGATCCCCGTCGAAGGTCACCACCAGGCCCAACGACCAGGCCGCGAGCAGCCACACCTGGGTCTGCCAGTGCGCGGGCAGCAGCAGCGACACCCGCGCGCCGGGCTCCACCGCCAGGTCGTCGCGCAGCAGATTCGCGGTCTTGGCGACCCAGTTGTCGAACGTCGCGACGGACAACTCGACGCGCTCGCCGGTGGCATCGTCGTAGAAGGTGGTGAACGGCCGCGCGGAGTCGGCGGCGAGCGCGGAGCGCAACTGATCGACCGGGGTGCTGAGCATGCGTTCAGCCTACCGAGCGGGCGAACCGCTGGGGCAAATGGGTGTAATTACCGTAATTAGTACGAAAATCATTGAGGGGTGGGCACGCGTAGGGCTTGACCGCCGCACCATGGAGGGTCCGCCCGTGTACACCAGAATTGCGCTGTCGATCGCCGCCCTCGCCGTACCCGCCGTGCTCGCCGGCCCACCCGCGCAGGCCGATTCGCGACCGAGCACCCCCGGTTCCACGGTCACCCTCCCGCTGGCCGGCATCGAACAGGCGCCCGACGCGGGCGCGCCGCGCGCGGGCCGGACCGAGGTACTCACCGCCCAACGCCGCACCGCCGGCTACTCGTTGCTCGGCGTCACCTGGGCCGATCCGGACGCGGGCGAGCGGGTCGTGGTGCACGCGCGGACCCGTACCGGCGGAGTGTGGAGCCCGTGGCGCGCGCTGCACTCCGAGGGGGAGGACCTCGGCGACGGCGCGAGCCGGACCCGAGGCGGCACCGAACCGTTCTGGGCGGGCCGCTCCGACGGCGTGCAGATCCGGGTCGGCGTGCTCACCGGCGCGGCGCCGCGCGACCTGCGCGCCGAACTGATCGACCCCGGCGAGTCGATCGCCGATCGCCTGCCGCCCGGCCCGGCCCGGGCGCCGCGCGCCGAGGCCCGCGCGGCCGACGGCCGGGTGGTCGCGCCGAAGATCGTCGCGCGCCGGGACTGGGGCGCCGACGAATCGCTGCGGGACGAGAAGTTCAAGTACACCAACACCGTGCGGGCCGCATTCGTCCACCACACCGCCGACGGCAACGACTTCACGTGTGAGGACTCGCCCAAGGTGCTCCGGTCGATCTACCGCTACCACGTCAAGAGCAACGGCTGGGCCGACGTGGGCTACAACTTCCTGGTGGACAAGTGCGGCACCATCTTCGAGGGCCGCGCCGGCGGCGTCGACAAGCCGGTCCTGGGCGCGCATACGCTCGGCTTCAATACGGACAGCATGGGCGTGGCCGCGATGGGCACCTACACCTCCGCCGAGCCGCCCGCGCGGATGTTGATCGCCATCTCCACGGTGCTCGCCTGGAAGCTGGGTACCCACGGCCGCGACCCCCGCGGCCGGGTCACGCTGACCTCGTCGGACAGCGGCAGCCGCTACGCCAGGGGCTCGACCCATACGTTCGACGTGATCTCCGGCCACCGGGACGCGTTCAACACCGAGTGCCCCGGCCAGGCCCTCTACGACCTGCTGCCCGCGATCCGTACCGACGTGGCCATCCGGCTCGGCTGACCCGGCGCGGCGACCGCGCCCGGCTCAGGGCCGCTTGTCGACGATCTCCCGGAGCCGGTCCACCAGCGGCTCGACCACCGCCTCCGGGACGAAGCGCTCGCGCGCGAGGGCGACCGCCGCCGCGCGCAGCCGGGTCGCCTCCGGCGGATGCTGGGCCAACCGGCGCAGCGCGTCGGCCAGCGCGTCGGAATCGCCCGCCGGGACGAACAACCCGGCCGCGCCCAGCAGTCGGCGCTGCGGCGCGGTGTCCGAGGTGAGCACCGCACAACCGGCCGCGGCGCCCTGGAAGACCTTGTTCGGCACCAGTCGCAGGGCCTTGGCGCCGGTGCCGAACACCCCCAGGCACACGTCGTGGGCCGCGACCAGGCGCGGCAGTTCGGCCTCCGGCACCCAGGTCCGCCAGGTCACCCGGGGCGCGTTCGGCCCGACCAGATCCCGGGTCCGCTGCGCCTGCAGGCCGCGGCCGATCATCGTCACCGTGATCGGGTAGCCGTCCAGCCGACTCAGCGCGGCGCCGATCACCGGTGCGCCCTGCACGGGGGAGTAGAGACCGAACGAGATCACCCGCAGGTCGGTGGGCTCGACGCCGTCCGTCGGCTCGGCCGCCTCCGCCGGCGCGGCGCCCTTGCGGCCCGCGTCGAACCACACCGACGAGGCGCCGATCGGCACGACCACGGCCCGGTCGCGTTGCTGCGGCGCCAGGACCCGGCGATGCTCCTCGGTGTCCACGAGCACCAGGCGCGCCGCCGCGATCGCGGCCTGCTCGATCCGGTCGACCTTGCGCAACTCGGCCTGCGCGGCCTGGCCCAGTCGGTCGGCGACGTCGTCCACACTCTCCAGATGGTCGAGCACGAGCGGTACGTGCGGGAACAGCCGACGGGCGATCTGGATGTCGAGCCGGCCCTGATACCCGACGATCACCACGTCCGGACGCGGCGCGCGGCGGGCCTTGGCGACCAGCTCCGCGATGCACCGCGCGTGTCGGATGCGCTGACGCGGGATGCCCGGATGCACCGAGGGCGGCGGGACCATCGGGCCGGCGTCCATGTGACCCAGCGGAACATTGCAGGTCACCACCTCGATGCCGTGGCGCCGTAAGCCCTCGATGAGGATTCCCACCCGGGGGTGGACGGTCGTGTCATACGTGCCGAACGCCATCACCCGCATAGCTGAAGTCTGCTCTGCGCACATCGGCACAAAACCGGGAAGGTACCGTGGCGGTCCGAACCCGGATCGCGAGGAGAGCCCGTTGCCCCCGAGTGCCCGCCGGCGCGTATGGCGACCGGGCTTCGCGCTCGACCTGCGACTGACCGCCGGCCAACTGCGGCGCGGGCACAGCGACCCGACCTACCACGCGGGCACCGACGGCTCGGTGTGGCGTACCTCGCGCACCCCCGAGGGGCCCTGCACCCTGCGGCTGATCGACCGGCCGGCGGCCGGCGAGATCGAGGCGAGCGCATGGGGGCCCGGCGCCGGGTGGCAGTTGGACGCACTGCCCACGCTGCTCGGCGCCGAGGACGACCCGGGCGCCTTCGTCGCCCACCACCCGATCGTCCGCGACGCCGAACGCCGCTTCGTGGGCCTGCGGATGCCGCGCACCACACTCGTCCTGGCCGCCCTGGTGCCCTCGATCCTGGAACAGAAGGTCACCACGATCGAGGCCCGCCGGGCGTACCGGCTCCTGCTGGCCAAGTACGGCGAGGCGCCGCCCGGTCCCGCGCCGGCCGGCCTGCGCGTGGTGCCCGACGCCCGTACCTGGGCGCTGATCCCCTCCTGGGACTGGGCCCGCGCCGGCGTGGACGGCCGCCGCTCCCGAACGGTGATCGAGGCGACCCGGGTGGCGAGCCGCCTGGAGGCCACGGCGGCGGTCGCCAACCCCGAGGCGGCCCGCCTGCTGCGCCTGGTCCCCGGAATCGGCGCCTGGACCGCCGCCGAAACCATGCAGCGCTCCCACGGCGACCCGGACGCGCTGTCGGTGGGCGACCTGCACCTGCCCAAAACCATCGGCCACGCCTTGACCGGAAAGCCGGCAGACGACCGGGAAATGCTCGAACTCCTGTCCTGCTACGGGGGAAACCGCCACCGAGCAGCCTTGCTGATCCGCATGACGGCGCCGAGGACCCCGCGCAAAGCGCCGCGCTACGCCCCGCGTCCCCACTTCACGGGACGGACCTTGTAGGGCCGTCGGCAAGGCCAAGGGGCCGGACCAGCCGGCCCCGAGGCCTCTGAAACCGCAACATCCGCACCGGAAGCAACGGGTGGAGCGGGCGGGTACACCTCTCGGAACGCCTTGGCTTCAGCGCACGACAACCACGTCGTCGACGGACCGCGGCGGTCGCGACCGAGGCTCCGCCGCCGCGTGCCCCACGGCGACCGCGCCCATCGGATCCCACTGCGCCGGAAGCGCCAGGACGGACCGGACCACGTCCGGGCAGAACATCGTCGAGGAAACCCACGCCGACCCCAGCCCCTCCGAGGTCAACGCGATCAACAGGTTCTGCACCGCGGCCCCCGCCGAGACCGTGAACATCTCCCGCTCCGCGCGAGTGCGCACCGGATCCGGATACGGGTGCGCCCCCTCGGTCACCAGACACGGCACCACCAGAAAGGGCGCGCCCCGCAACACATCGCCCCGCCGTACCCGCCGCTCGATCCGCTCCTCGGCCAACCCGTCCGCACGCAGATCCGCCACCCACGCCGACCGCATCGCGTCGAGCAGCGAGGTCCGCGCCGCCGCGCTCTCCAGGAGTACGAACCGCCAGGGCACCGTGTGGTGCGGCGCCGGTGCGGTTATCGCCGCGCCGACCGCCCGCCGAACCGCCTCCGGATCCACCGCCTCGTCGGTGAACGAACGCACCGTCCGCCGCGCGGCGATCGCGTTCCGCGCCCCTTCGCCGAGCGCCTCGCTGGTCCCGAGCCGGAACATGTCGTCCTCGGCCCCGCGCACCAGCGGCCGTACGCCCGCGCCGTCCGGGTCGGTGACCAGATGCCCGAGGCCGCGCACGACCGCCACCGGGACCGCGCCCGCCTTGCCCTTGACCAGCTCGCCCGCGCCCGCGAGTTCGTCGACCACGGCGGTCATCGTCACCGCGAGCCGGTTGCCGTGCGTGTCGGTCCGGCCCCGGTGGTCGTCCACCGCGTCCAGCCCCGCCACGCCGATCGCCACATCGGTGACCCCGGTGCGCCAGGGCCGCCCGAAGGTGTCCGACACGACGATGCCCACCCGTACGCCGACCAGTTCGGCCAACTCCGCGCGCAGCCGCCGGGCGGACGCGTCCGAGTCCTCCGGGAGCAGCAACAGCGTGCCGGGCTCGGTGTTCGAGGCGTCCACGCCGGCCGCCGCCATCACGAAGCCGTGCCGGGTCTGCACGATCCGGGTCGCTCCCTTGCGGGCGACCACGCGGATCGCCTCGGCGTCGATCACCTTCTCCCGATCGACCCCGCGCAGCAGTTGCCCCTCGGCCTTGCTGAGGATCTTCGAGGTCACCACGAGCACGTCGCCGTCGAGCAGCCCGGGCCCTTCCGGCCCCGCCGCCGCGTCGGCGATCAGCCGAGCCAGGTCGGCGCCCTCGCCGATCTCCGGCAGGCCGGGCACCCCGTATACCGAATAGCCACGCGGTGGGGCGCCCATCAGCGCACCTCTTCCGCGAGCGCGAGCGCGGCGCGGGCCATCTCGGCGGTGGCCTCGACGTCGGTCATCAGCAACGGGATCGCCCGGCACGGGATGCCGGCCGCCTCGACGGCGAGCACCGCCTCGGCGTCCGCGGTGTCCACCAACCAGCCGTCGAGCAGGCCCGGTCCGTAGTGCTGCGCGACGGCCGCCGCGCTCGTCTCCACGCCGACCGCCTCCAGGACCCGGTCGGCCATGCCGCGCACCGGCGCGCCGCCGATGATCGGCGACAACCCGATCACCGGCGCCTCGGCGGCGACCAGGGCCTCCCGGATGCCCGGCACACCCAGGATGGTGCCGATGCTGACCACCGGATTGGACGGCGGGAACAGGATCAGGTCGGCCTCGGCGATCGCGTCGAGCACGCCCGGGGCGGGCTTGGCCGTCTCGATCCCGACCGGCACGATCGCGTGTGCCGTGGGTGCGGCGCGCAGCCGTACCCAGTACTCCTGGAAGTGGATCGCCTTGCGCGACCCGGGCTTGTCGGGGTCGTCGACGACCACGTGCGTCTCCACGCGGTCGTCGCTCATCGGGACGAGCCGGACGCCGGGCTGCCACCGCGCGCACAGCGCCTCGGTGACCGCCGAGAGCGGGTAGCCGGCGGCGAGCATCTGGGTCCGCACGATGTGCGTCGCGTAGTCCCGGTCGCCGAGCCCGAACCAGGTCGGCTCGACGCCGTACGCGGCCATCTCCTCGCGAATGCTCCAGGACTCGGCGCGGCGGCCCCAGCCCTGCTCCTCGTTGATGCCGTCGCCGAGCGTGTACATGACGGTGTCGAGGTCCGGGCACACCTTGAGCCCGAACAGGTGGATGTCGTCCCCGGTGTTGCCGACGACGGTGATCTCCGCTTCCGGAACGGCCGCCTTGAGACCCCGCAGGAACCGGGCCCCACCGATGCCGCCGGCAAGTACAACGATGCGCATGGGGATCAGTCTCGCAGCTGCTCTATTGGGCGGCTTCGCTGCCGGCTCGCGAGATACCGCTTTTTTGCTCCCCCGCTTCGCTCCTCCGCAAAAAAGTGGCACCTCGCTCGGGACGGCGTGTCCCTCCGCTTCGCTCCGGGCCACACCGTCCGAACTTGCGGCTCCGCCGCTCTCCGCGCTTCGCACGTCGATCACTTGGGCGGGCTCATCTCGTGGGCGCTGACGCGCCGGGGGTGGGGGCCGTCGGTGGCCTGCGGTCGATGGGCAGCCGGGGTGGGGAGCGTGCATCGCGGGTGCGGCGAGGTGTGTCGGGTCATGCCGTAGCCGAGGGCGTTGACGCGCCGGGTCGTGGCGTCCGTCGGCGACTCGGGGGAGAGTCTGCGCCGGATTCGCAGTCGGCTCGGGGAGGTCCGAATCGCGGGCGAGGTGTGGTGAGTCGGGCTGTGTCGTAGCCGCTGTCGGGCCGGGGAGGGTGGGTCGTGGTCCGGGCCGGAGTGACGGGGACGGGTGAGGGTCGGGACCGTGGCGGGGGCGTGAGCGGAGCGAGCGGTCGGGCCGGGGCGAGGCTCATGCGGCGTGGGTCGCGGGCCGAGCCAGGCGAGTCGGGCGGTGGCGTGGCCCGGCCTGCCGGGTGTGCGGCGTCGTTCAGGTCTTACGAACGGGTGACATCGGCGCGTGTGGTGGGTCGTGGGGGTATGGCCGGATCTAGCGTGGTGGGTATGAGAATCCTGGTCACCGGCGGAGCCGGGTTCATCGGATCGCACGTGGTCGAATGTCTGACCGAGGCGGGGCACGAGGTGCGGGTACTCGACCTCGCGCCGGTGACGGGCGTGGACTCGGTACGCGGGGACGTGCGCGATCCGGCGGTGGTGGACCGGGCGTTGGTCGGGGTCGACGCGGTATGTCATCAGGCCGCCAAGGTCGGCCTGGGCCTGGACCTGAACGATGCGCCGGACTACGTCGGTTGCAACGACCTGGGCACGGCGGTGCTGCTCGCCGCGATGGCGCGGGCGGGCATCGGGCGTCTGGTGCTGGCCAGTTCGATGGTCGTGTACGGAGAGGGGCTGGGCCGCTGCGCCGAGCACGGCGACGTGGTGCCGGCGCCGCGCCCGGTCGAGGCGCTGGTGGCCGGTCGGTTCGAGCCGCCGTGCCCGCTGTGCGGCCGGGACGTGACGCCGGGCCGGATCTCCGAGGAGGCCGCGCCCGACCCGCGCAACGTCTACGCCGCGACCAAGCTTGCCCAGGAACACCTGGCCGGCGCCTGGGCGCGGAGTACCGGTGGCGTGGCCACGGCGCTGCGCTACCACAACGTGTACGGCCCGAGGATGCCCCTGGACACCCCCTACGCCGGGGTGGCCGCGATCTTCCGCTCGATGCTCCGGGCCGGCCTGCCTCCGAGGGTCTACGAAGACGGCGGCCAACGCCGCGACTTCGTCCACGTACGCGACGTGGCCACGGCGAACCTGGCCGCCCTGGAACGCTCCGCGCCCGGCCTGCGCGCCTACAACGTGGCCACCGGCGTCCCGCGCACCGTGGGCGAGATGGCCGCCGCGCTGGCCGAGGCGCACGCCGGCCCGACGCCGATCACCACGGCCGAATACCGCCTGGGCGACGTCCGCCACATCACCGCCTCGGCCGAGCGGCTGAACGCCGAACTGGGCTGGCGGGCCGAAATCGAATTCGGCGCGGGAATGGCGGAGTTCGCCGAAGCCTGAGCCCTGGACCGGGCCCATGCCCTACCCGACCGGCAACCGCACCTCGAAGCGGCACCCGTCGCCCGTGTTCACCACCCCCACCCGCCCCGCGTGGGCCTCGACGATGCCGCGGACGATCGCCAGGCCCAACCCCGCCCCGCCTCCCGGGGACGGTGTCCGGGCGTGTGTTCCGCGCCAACCCGTTTCGAAGACCCGGGACAGGTCCTCTTCCGGGATGCCGCCACAGGCGTCGGTGACGGACACCACCACCTCGTCCGTCCCCGCCCGGACCCCCACCGCGACCGTCCCGTCCGACGGCGTATGCCGGATCGCGTTGACCAGGAGGTTGGTGATCGCCCTCGACATCTCCCGGCCGTCCACCCGAACCGGCACCGCGACGATTCCCACGCCGGCCACCCGGACCGAGCAGGACCGGGCCAACTCCTCCGTACCCGCCATCGCGTCCGCCACCAGGTCGTAGAGGGAGACCCGGGCCAGGGTCAGCTTCAGGGCGCCGGCCTGGATGCGGGACAGCTCGAAGAGGTCGTCCACCATGCCGCTCAGGCGATCCACCTCGGTGCGGATCCGGCGGTGGTAGCGGGCCGGATCCGCCGGCAGGCCGTCCTCCAGCGCCTCGGCCATCGCCCGCAGGCCCGCCAGCGGTGTGCGCAGATCGTGCGAGATCCACGCGATCAGCTCGCGGCGCGCGTGCTCGACCGCGCGCTCGCGTTCGCGCGACTGTGCCAGTTGTACCCCCGCCCGCTCCAACTCCCGGGCCAGTTCCGCGAGTTCGACCACCGCGGAGACCCGGCGCGGCGGTACCGGGACGCCGCCGGCGAGCGCCCGCGCGGTACCGCGCAGGGCCCGGACGTCGGCCACCACCGGGCGGCCGAGCAACATCGCCACGCCGATCGCCAGCACCGCCGACACCGCGCAGACGACCATCACCACGGTCAGGTCGTGCGAGGACAACAACATCGCCTGGGAGACGCCGACCGTACCGGCCGCCATGCCGGCTATCGTCACCACCGACATCGCGGCCAACGCGACCGAGAGCGAACGATTGCGCAGTGCCCGCAGGCCCAGCAGGCCGAGCAGGGTCACCCCCAGGCCGCTGCCCGCCGCGATCAGGCAGATCAGTGCGAAGTCCGTCACGGGCACCCGGGTTCGACCTCCAGCCGGTAGCCCACGCCCCACACCGTGACCAGCAGCCGAGGCGCGGCCGGGTCGTCCTCGATCTTCTCCCGCAGCCGCCGCACATGCACCGTCACCGTGGACTGGTCGCCGAACTCCCAGCCCCAGACCCGGCGCATCAGCTCCGCCCGGGAGAAGGCCCGCCCCGGGCTGCCCAGGAAGAAGCACAGTAGGTCGAACTCACGTGCGGTAAGTGCCAGTTCGCGGCCCGCGCGGTGCACCCGGTGGGCGCCGGTGTCCACCTCGATGTCGGCGTGCCGCAGTACCGAGGGCGCGGTCGCGGCGGGCCGCGCCGGCCCGCTGACCCGGCGCAGCACCGATTGCACGCGCAGGACGAGTTCGCGCGGGCTGAACGGCTTGGTGACGTAGTCGTCCGCGCCGACCTCCAGGCCGAGCACCCGATCGCCCTCGTCGCCCAGCGCGGTCAGCATCACCACCGGGACCGGACCGCGTTCGCGCAGCCGGCGGCAGACGTCCAGGCCGTCCATGCCCGGCAACATCAGGTCCAGCACCACCAGATCGGGCATCTCGGCGAACGCCAGGTCGAGTGCGGTCGGCCCGTCGGCGGCGTGGGTCGTGCCGAACCCGGCACGTTCGAGATAGCCGACGACGACCTCGGCCACGGTCGGGTCGTCGTCGACGACGAGCACCTTCATGCGGGCGAGTGTAGGTGCGCGAAGAGGGATGATTCCGGCGCGGGGTGGATCCGTAAGGGGCTCGTAACCCACACGGCCGCATCCGGGCGACGTCAGTACTTCGTAAGCACGTCGTGTCCGGATATCCGGCCCACCCGTACCTAGCGTGAGCCGCATGGACGCCTCCTCAGCGCAGCCCGCCCAGCAGCCCGCCGAGCGGCCCGGGCCGCCCCGGCACCCCTCCGCGCCGCCCGCCGAGCCGCCCGGGCACCACTTCGCACCACCGGCCGCCCGCCCCGCCGGACGGCCGGACCGGCAACCCGCCGAGCACCTCGTGGACGTCGTGCTGCCCTGCCTCGACGAGGCCGACGCCCTTCCCTGGGTGCTCGGCCGGATGCCCGCCGGCTATCGCGCCGTCGTCGTGGACAACGGCTCGCGCGACGACTCGGCCGAGTTGGCCCGGTCGCTCGGCGCCCTCGTCGTGGTCGAGCCGCGGCGCGGGTTCGGCGCCGCGTGCCACGCCGGGCTGCTCGCCGCGACCGCGCCCGTGGTCTGCTTCTGCGACTGCGACGCCTCCCTCGACCCGGCACAACTGCCGTCGGTCGCCGACCCCGTGCTCGCCGGCGACGCCGACCTGGTGCTCGGCCGGCGCCGCCCGCAGACCCTGCGCGCCTGGCCGCCGCACGCGCGCCTGGCCAATGCCGTACTGGCCCGCCGGCTGCGCGGGCGGACCGGCGCGCGGCTGCACGACGTCGGCCCGATGCGGGCCGCCCGGCGCGCCGAGTTGCTGGCCCTTGCCGTGGTCGACCGGCGCTCCGGCTATCCGCTGGAGACCGTGGTCCGCGCGGCCGACGCGCACTGGCGGATCGCCGAGGTGGACGTGTGTTACCTGCCGCGCGCGGGCCGCTCCAAGGTCACCGGCACGGTCCGCGGCACGCTCACCGCGGTCCGCGACATGAGCGCGGTACTCGCCGCCCCGGGGCGGGTGGGATGACCACGTCCCCGACCACGCTCCTGGTGATCGCCAAGGCACCCGTCCCGGGCCGGGCCAAGACCCGACTGACCCCGCCGCTGACCCCGAACCAGGCCGCCGCGGTGGCCGAGGCCGCGCTCACCGACACCCTCGCCGCCGTCCTGGCCACGCCCGCCCGCCGCCGGGTCCTGGTCCTGGCCGGCGAACCCGGGCCCTGGCTGCCGGCCGGCTTCGAGGTGGTGCCGCAGGGGTGCGGCGGCCTCGATCAGCGCCTGGCCGCCGCGTTCGCCGGCCGCGTCGGGCCGACCCTGCTGATCGGCATGGATACCCCGCAGGTCACCCCCGACCTGCTGACCGTCGACTGGGCCGGCGCCGACGCGTGGTTCGGCCCGGCCGCGGACGGCGGGTTCTGGGCGATCGGCCTGCGCGAGCCGGATCCCTCGGTGTTCCCGGGCGTGCCGATGTCGGTGCCCGAGACCGGCGCCGTCCAGCGTGCCCGACTGCTGGCCGCCGGACTGCAGGTGCGCGACCTGCCGACGCTGACCGACATCGACACGGTCGCCGATCTGGCCGCGGTCACCCGCGAGATCCCCGACACGCACTGCGCCGGCGTGGCCCGCGCGCTGCTCGGCGGCGGGGTGTACGCATGACCCTGGTCCGCGAACCCGAACGCGGCGCGCCGGCCGACCCGTACACGAGCGCGCTGCGCGACGGCGGCGCGCTCTACCTGCGCCGGCACGGCGGTCGTCGGCAACGCCTCGAACTGGCCCGCTGGTGCGCCGAGCCGGACGCCGCCGACGACACGCTGCTGACCCGATGTACCGGCCCCACCCTGGACGTCGGCTGCGGCCCGGGTCGGCTGGCCGCCGCGCTGACCCGGCGGGGTGTGGCCGCGCTCGGGGTGGACCTGATCCCGGCGGCGGTCGCCCGCGCCCGGGCCGCCGGCGCGAGCGCGCTGTGCCGCTCGGTGTTCGAGCCGCTGCCCGGGGAGGGCCGCTGGGCGGTCGCGCTGCTCGCCGACGGCAACATCGGCATCGGCGGCGACCCCGGCCGACTGCTCGACCGCATCCATGCCCTGCTCGCGCCCGGCGGCCTGCTCCTGGTCGAGACCGACGCCCAGGACGTACACGAACGTTTCGCGGCCCGGGTCGAGGACGCCCGAGGCAGCCACGGCGGCGCCTTCCGCTGGGCCAGACTCGGCACCCCGGCCCTGCACCGCCTGGCCCCGGTACACGCCTTCACCGTGGCCGACACCTGGACCCACACGGCCCGCGCCTTCGCGGCCCTGCGCCGGAGTTGACCCCTCGACCGACGAACCCGCGCCCCGCCGGCCCGAACTCGCCATCCCCACCGACAGGCCCCCACATGCCCACGACCACCGCGCTCACCATCACCGCCGCCACCACCGGCCTCGCCCTCGCCGGCGCCGTCGGCTTCGCGGTGTACGGCCCCTGGACGCATCCCGGCAGCACCGGCGTATACGTCGTATACGGCACCGCCTGGGCCCTGTTCGCCCTCGGCGCGTACCTGGTGCACCGGCTCCCGGTGCGCCGCGCGGTGCTCCTGATCCTGGTCGGCGCGGTGGCGCTGCCGATCCTGGCCGCCGGCGCCGCGCCGCAGACCAGCGACGACGCCTACCGCTACGCGTTCGACGGGCGCGTCCAGGCGGCGGGCCGATCGCCGTACGCACACGCCCCGATGGACCCACAGGTGGCCGGCTTCCGCGACGACTGGCTGTTCCCGAAGGTCGCGAACGGCGAGTGTCGCGGGTGGTTCAGGCACCCGCTCCCGGACGGCGCGTGCACCCGGATCAATCGGCCCGACGTGCACACCATCTATCCGCCGGTGGCCGAGGCGTACTACTGGCTCGTCCACCTGGCCACCCCGCCCGGCGGACGGGAACCCGTCCAGGCCGCGGCCGCGTTCCTGGCGATCGTGGTCACCGTCGCGCTGCTCCTGCTGCTGCGCCGGTTCGGCGGCGATCCCAGACACGCGGTGTGGTGGGCGTGGTGCCCGATGGTCGCGTTGGAGGCGGGCAACAACGCGCACGTCGACGTGCTCGGCGTGCTGCTGATGGTGCTCGGGCTCGCCGCGGTCGCCGGCCGCCGGCCGATCCTGGGCGGCGTGCTGATCGGCGGCGCCGGGGCGACCAAGATGTTCCCCGCCGCGGCGTTGGCCGGCGGGCTGCGCCGGGCCCCGCTCCGGCTGCTCGGCTCGGCGGTGCTCACCGTCGTACTCGTCTATCTGCCGCACATGCTCGCCGCCGGTCCCGCCGTGCTCGGCTACCTGCCCGGCTATCTGAAGGAGGAACGTTACGACGACGGCGCGCGGTTCGGTCTGCTCGGCCTGGTGTTGCCGGTCGACGTCACCCCGTACGCGGCCGTCGTCGTACTGCTCGCCCTCGCCCTGCTCGTCGTCGCCCGGTCCGATCCCGACCGGCCCTGGCACGGCGCCCTCACGCTGACCGGTGGCATGTTGTTCGTACTGACCCCGGCCTACCCCTGGTACACGCTGCTCGTGGTCGCGCTGGTGGCGCTGGACGGGCAACGCTGGGAGTGGCTGGCGCTCGGCCCGGCGGGTTACGCCCTCTACCTCACCTGGGGGCTGGAGCTGACTCCGGATCAGATCCGCGCCACCCATCAGCTCGGCTACGGCGCCGCGCTCGTCCTCGTGCTCGGCGCGGCGCTCTACCGGCGGTTGCGCCCCGCCGAGGGCACCACCGGCAAACCCGCGGCCTTCCACGCCTGGAAGCCGCCGATCAGGTCGGTCGCCCCGGACAGTCCCAGGTCGACCAGCGATGCCGCGGCGAAGCTGGACGCGTAGCCCTCGTCGCACAACACGACCACGCGCAGGTCGTAGCCGGTGGCCTCGGGCACCCGCGCGTCGCCCTCGGGATCGAGCCGCCACTCCAGATGGTTGCGCTCGATCACCAGTGCGCCGGGAATCGCACCGTCCACGTCGCGCTGGAAGTCCGGGCGGGTGTCCACCAGGAGCGCGCCGGCGTGGAACGCGGCGTGCGCCTGCTCGGGGGTGACCCGCGCGAGCCTGCCCCGGGCCCGGTCCAGGAGTCGATCGACGGCGCTCACCACTGGTCCCCCGAACGTTCGACGCCGACCCGGCGCAGCGGCGCGAAGCTCGGCTTGGCGATGTCCTCGCTCGCGTCGTAGAGGTTCATCGAGGCAAGCCGAGGTGTGTACACGTGCACGCTGACCGCGGGCTCCGTACCCATGTTGGTCACCTCGTGGACATAGGTCGGCCCGAACACCCGCGTGGCCCCCGGGCCGAGCACCCGCTCGCGGGCCCCGGCCCGGCGCAGCGGGGTGACCACCAGGGAACGTTCGTGCAGTTCGCCGGAGACCACGGTGAACACGCCGGAGGAGCCGCCGTGGTCGTGCAGGCCGGTGCCCTGACCGGGCAGCCAGCTCAGCAGCCAGACCTCGATGTCGTCGGCCGCGGCGAGCCGCTTGTACCAGCGGGTGATCGGGTCGTAGCGGACCTGGTCGAGCTCGGCGGCGACCAGGCCGGCATGCTGCCGGGCGAGTGCGGCGAGTCGCGCGACGGCGGGGCGGACGGGCGGAGCGACGGGGAGGGCGAGCACGGCGGGGGCGGCGAGCGGGTCGCCGGCGACGGTGATGTCGCTGGACATAAAGGAAAGTCCTTCGGGATGTCTGCGCTGATTCTCTGGCGCGGCGGATCAAGCGAACGCGGCGGATCGAAAAGCGAACACGCGAGCGGTCGACACCGTCCCGAACGGACCTTCGGCCGTAATGCCGGCCGAGCCGAAGAAGGGGGAAATACGTGCCGCCGCAGGCGCGGAGGACGGCCGAAAAGGCGTCCTCAGGCGGTACAGCTCGGACAACAGCTGTACACGTGGTCGCACGGCGGACACAGCGCGCCGAACACCCGACGGACGTCGACAGGACGACTCCGGAAACGGTGGCAGCGTGCGGACATGGCAAAAGGACACCGTGCCCGGGGTGGTCGTGTCAACTCGCCGGTCCGCCGGCCCCCGCCATCGCCGATTGGGGTGACCACCCCCGAAACACCCGAATCGGTTCGGCGCTGCCCGATTCGGGTGAGGAATCCCGGGAAGGGATTGAAGCCCGTGGGCCACGGGGAGGCCCATTTCCGTGTGACCTCGGTCATCATCGCGGTTTTTGGGCCCCACTCGGGAACTGCGCGGATGGTGCGAGGCGTAGTCCCTGTAGAGGTCATCACGGGTTGGCATCGAATGTCGTCGCGCCTCCCGCCGGTACGCTCCCCGCCCGGAACGTCGAGGCGATCGCGCGGCACAGCGCTTGTCCGGATCTGTCCATTTATGTGGTCAATCCGGATTGCTGTGGTCCCGGGGAGTGAATCCCCGCTCTAATAGCAGAGCCCGGCTTGACGTCGCAGCAACGACGCGCTTGTAATTTCACACACGTCGTGAACCGTTACCGGTAACGGCTTAATCACGGGGACGCAAAAACGGGTCGAGGAGGCACGCGATGGGCGAGCTGTTCCAGCTACTGGTCGCCGACGGCGAGAGTGAGGAGGAGGAGCTCGGTTGGCAGGAGCGCGCGTTGTGCGCGCAGACCGACCCCGAGTCCTTCTTCCCGGAGAAGGGCGGCTCGACGCGGGAGGCCAAGAAGGTCTGCCTGGCGTGCGAGGTGCGCGACGAGTGCCTGGAATACGCGCTGGCCAACGACGAACGGTTCGGCATCTGGGGCGGACTGTCCGAGCGCGAGCGGCGCCGGCTCAAGAAGGCCGCGGTCTGACCGTCGCCGGTTCGGGTCACGACCGAGGTCTCGACCCGAGCAGAGCGGGCGCGGGGTGCCCGTCGCGTAGTGTGTTGGCCGTTCGGCCGGATGCCGGACCGCTGGTACCACGCCGCTTCGAGCCCCCCGGGGTCCCCGCACTCGATGTCACTATTCAGCCATCAGTCGGCATACGCGCAAGCTCCGGCTTTTCCACGGCACATCGTCACCGCGATCCTCGTCGCCCATGACGGGGCGCGCTGGCTGCCCCGCACACTGACCGGCCTGCTCGGTCAGGAGCGCCCGGTTCAGCGCGTCGTCGCGATCGACACCGGCAGCACGGACGCCTCGGCGGATCTGCTGACCGACGCGCTCGGTCAGGGCTCGGTGCTGCACACCGAGCGAGCGACCGCGTTCGGCGCCGCCGTGAGTGAAGCCCTGCGTGCCGCGCCGCCCGTCGACCCCGCGTCCCTGCCCTACCGGACGGACGCCTACGACGCGTCCGACCCGTACGGCGACACCGACGAGGACCGCCCGCCGAGGTCGACCGAACCGGTCGAGTGGCTGTGGCTCCTCCACGACGACAGCGAACCCGCCCCGGACGCCCTGCGCCTACTGCTGCGCGCCGCCGACGAGTTGCCCTCGGTGGCCGTACTCGGCCCCAAGGTGCGCAGTTGGTACGACCGCCGGCAACTGCTCGAGGTCGGCACCACGTTGACCGGCAGCGGCCGCCGCTGGACCGGTCTGGAACGCCGCGAACAGGACCAGGGCCAGCACGACGCGATCCGCGGTGTGCTCTCCGTCTCCAGCGCGGGCATGCTGGTGCGCCGCGACGTGTGGGAGGGCCTGGGCGGCTTCGACCCGCACCTGCCGCTCTCGCGCGACGACACCGACTTCGGCTGGCGCGTCAACGCCGCCGGGCACCGCGTGGTGGTCGTGCCGGACGCGCTGATCCAACACGCCGAGGCGGCCACGCGCGAGCGCCGGCCGGTCGACGTGGCCGCCAACCGGCCGCACCGGGTGGACCGCGCCGGCGCCGCCTTCACCCTGCTGGCCAACACCACCGGCGGCGGCTGGCCGCTGCTGTACCTGCGCCTGCTCTTCGGCGGCCTGTTCCGCAGCCTGGGCTATCTGCTCGGCAAGTTGCCCGGCATGGCCCTGGACGAGTTGCTCGGCACCATGTCGGTGCTGCTGCGCCCCGGCGCGTTCCTGTCCGCGCGGCGGGCCAGGGCACGCACCCGGACCATGTCCGACCAGGACCTGGGCGATCTGTTCCCCAGCCGCGCGGCCACCGTGCGGCACGCCGCCGAGGGCCTGCTCGGCAACCTGCGGCGCACCGAACAACCGGAGAACCGGTCCGGGCGGCACAGCAGCGCGGAATCGGGCCCGGTCGACGAGGACGCCGAGTCGCTCGACACCGAGAACTTCGTCAAGCTGCGCGTGCTGATGCGCCGCCCCGGCGTCTCGCTGGGCATCGCACTCGTGCTGGTCACCCTGATCGCCGCGCGTGATCTGCTGTCCGGGGGCAGCCTGTTCGGCGGCGCGCTGCTGCCCGCGCCCGAGGGCGCCACCGACCTGTGGAACCGCTACGCCGACACCTGGCACGGCGTCGGCTTCGGCGAGGCGGCGAGCACACCTCCCTATGTCGGCGCGCTCGCCGCGTTCGCGACGCTGCTGTTCGGCAAGGCCGGCACCGCGGTTGCGGTACTGCTGATCGGCAGTGTTCCGCTGGCCGGGATCAGCGCCTACCTGTGCTCTCGCCGGCTGGTGTCCACGCCCGGGGTGCGGGTGTGGGGCGCGGCCGTATACGCGCTGACCCCCGTCGCCACCGGCGCGATCGCCACCGGCCGGATCGGCACCGCGGTCGCCCTGGTGCTCGCCCCCGTGGTCGCGCGCGGCGCGGCGCAGGTGCTCGGCGTCGGCGATCTGCGCGCGTCCGCGCGGGCGGCCTGGGCCACCGGCCTGGTGCTTGCCGTGGTGGCGGCGTTCACCCCGCTGTTGTGGCTCGCGGTCGCGTTGCTCGCGCTGCTTGCCGTCGCGGTCTCCTTCGCCGGGTTGCTCGGTCCGCGGCCGGGCGTCGGCCTGTTGTTGCGGGTGGGTGTCGTGCTGGGCACCCCGCTCGTCCTGCTCGGCCCGTGGACGCTCGCCCTGGTGGGCAAGCCGGCGCTGTTCCTGAGCGAGCCGGGCCTGGCCTCGACGTCGCTGGCGGACCGGGGCACCAGCCCGGTCGGCCTGTTGTTGCTCGACCCGGGCGGCCCCGGCACGTTGCCGATGTGGCTGACCGGCGCACTCCTGCTCGCCGCGCTGGCCGCGTTGTTGCGCGACTCGCGCCGCCGGGCGGTGCTCGGCGCGTGGGCGGTCGCCCTGGTCGGCCTGCTGCTCGCGGTCGTGGTCAGTCACGCCGAGGTCACCGTCGAGGCGACCGGCGGCAAGGCGCCGGCATGGCCCGGCGCGGCCGTCGTGGTGATCGCGCTCGGCTACGTGGCGGCGGCGATGGTCGGCGCCGAGGACGCCCGTACCCGGGTCGCGGCGGGCAGCTTCGGCTGGCGCCAGCCGACCGCGGTGGTGCTGGCCGTACTCGCCGCGCTCACCCCCCTCGTGGCCGCCGCGACCTGGCTGTGGCAGGGCGCGAACGGCCCGCTGGAGCGCAACGACCCGGTCGTGGTGCCCGCGTTCGTGGCCGAGGAGGCCACCGGGCCGCGCCACCCGCGCACCCTGGTGCTCACCTCACCCGAGCCGGGCAACGTCACCTACACGGTGGTGCGCGGCGCGGGCCCGGTGCTCGGCGACGCGGAGGTGGCGCCCAAGGCGTCCACCTACCGGCAATTCGACACCTTCCTCGGCAAGTTGTTGTCCGGCGGCGGTGGCGCCGACGCGGGCATGCTCGCGCCGTACGGCATCGAGTTCGTCCAGCTCAAGCCCCCGGTGGGCAGCGAACTCACCGCCCGCCTGGACGGCACCCCGGGCCTGGCCCGGGTCGGTGCCACCAACGGCGCGACCCTGTGGCGGCTGCAATACCCGGTCGGCCGGGCGCTGATCGTCGACCCGGACGGCCGGAGCAAGGTGGTCGACTCGACCCGCGACGGCGTGTCCACCCGGATCGACGCCGGTCCGCAGGGCCGGATCCTGCGTCTCGCCGAGCGGGCCGACTCGGGCTGGCAGGCCACCCAGGGCGGCCGGAAGCTCACCGCCCGCACCCTGGACGGCTGGGCGCAGGGCTTCGAACTGCGCCCGGAGGCGGGTCGGTTGGAGATCGCCCATGACTCCGGTGGGCGCGGAATCTGGCTGCTCGCGCAGGGCGTCCTGGTGTTCGTGGTCTTCGTCATGGCGCTGCCCGCCCGCAAGCGCGGCACCGACGACGACCTGCCGGAGAACGCCGCGCCGGCCCCGGCCGCGGGCGAGGGCAGCGGTCGCCGCGGTCGCCGGGCCGAGGCGGCGGAGCCGGTCCCGGCACCCGAGGTGGTCCCGGTCGGGCAAGCCGCCGCCGGCCTCGACGAGTTCGCCCTCGACGAGTTCGGCCTTCCCGCGCAGCGCACCGAGCCGGAGCCGGCCCCGGTGCCGGTCGAGGCGTGGCCGGGCGCGTCCTACGACGCGAGCACGACGCCGGCCTACGAGCAGTACCCGCAGCAGGACTACGGGCAGCAGTACCAGGGCTACCCGGACTACCAGGACTACGGCGGATACGACCAGGGCGCCCCGGCGCCGCAGGGTGCCCCGGACGGCTCCGACCCGGCGGGCTCCTACGGCTGGGTCCCGCCGCAACCGCAGGCCCAACCGGCGGGCTACGACCAGTACGGCAACCCGGTGCCGCCGCAGCAGTACGACCCGAACGCCTACCCGGACCCGGCCGGCGGGTGGCCGCCCGCGCCGCGCCCGGGTGACGATCCGTGGCCGCCGTCCCCGCAGGGAGATCGCCGATGAAGCGCACCACCCTCTCCCTGGCCGTCGTCGTCGCGCTCCTGGCCGCCGTCGTGGGCCTGGCGATCGTCACCCGCCCGACCGAGAGCAAGGCCGCCGCGCCGCCGCCGGCCGCCCGGGTGCCGGTGCAACGGGCCGAGGTGGACTGCCCGTTGATCCGCGAACTGCCCGGCAGCTCCACGGTGATCTCCGCGCTGACCCCGCCGGCCCAGGGCGCGGCGAGCGGCGGCGAGGCGAGCGTCGTCGACCTCGGCGACCGCGCCAAGGTGCGCACCAAGGTCGAGGCCCCGGGCCGGCTCGCGAGCTTCGGCGTGGACAACACCGACGTCCCGCCGCTGGTCGGGACCGGGTCGGGCGCGTTCGCGCCGGGCTTCTCGGCCGGCGCGGTCACCCGGGTGCCCAGCGGCGCCGGCCGCGGTCTGGCCGGGGTGAACTGCGAGGCGCCCACCACCGACCGCTGGTTCATCGGCACCTCCACCGCCGACAACCGCGACGCGTATCTGTACCTGTCCAACAGCAAGGACACCCCGGCCGTCGTCGACCTGGAACTGTTCGGGCCGAACGGCCCGATCGACGCCGAGGCGGGCCGCGGCCTGACCCTGGCGCCCGGCGCCGCGCAGGCGATCATGCTGCGCTCGCTCAACCCGGGCGCGCCGGCGCCGGGCCTGGCGGTGCACGTGATCGCGCGCACCGGCCGGGTCGGCGCGGCGCTGCGCGATCAGGAGGGCGCGGTGGGCACCGACTGGCTGCCCTCGGCCGGCGCCCCGGGCCGCAATCTGGTGCTCACCGGGCTGCCCCCGATCACCGGCGACGCGGGCAACGTGCAGCTGATGTTGCTGTCGCCCAGCGGGGAGACCACGGACGTGCAACTGTCCATCGCGGGCAAGGTGAACACCTTCAAGCCGGTCGAGCACGAGAGCACCGAGGTCAAGGGCAACAAGCTGACCCTGGTCGACCTCGGCCCGGTCAACCGCGGCGACGCGGGCGCGATCAAGCTGGTCTCCGGCCGCGCCGACATCATCGCCGGCGTCCGGGTGGTGCAGGGCACCGGCGCCGACGCCGAGGTGGCCTTCCTGAGCGCGACCCCGGAGCTGACCGGTCGCGCGGTGGTCGCGGAGAACCGGGTCGGCGACAAGATCGCGAGCACCGTCTCGCTCACCGCGCCCAAGGGCCCGGCCCGGGTCAAGCTCACCTCGCTCGGCGACAAGGGCGACCCGGTGTCCCAGGACGTCGACGTGCCCGCCGGCACCACGGTCCAGGTACCGGTCCAGGCACCCGCCGGGGCGACCCGCTTCGCCGTCCTGGCCGAACCGCAGCCCGGCAGCCAGCCGGTGCACGCGGTGCGCACGATCACCGAGCAGATGAACAAGACCACCGCCTTCACGGTGCAGCCGTTCGTGCCCTACGCGGACACCGTCGTGGTGCCCAACGCCCGCGCCGACCTGTCCCTGCTGGTGCCGCGCGACTAGTGCGGACGGACCGACGACGGACGACGGCCCGGCTCCCGATGGGGGAGCCGGGCCGTCGTCGCGTACGTGGGACTCAGTCGTCGGGGTCGATGGTGTCCGGATCCATCCCCAACAGGTCCGCGACCTGCTCCACGAGCACGTCGTTGACCAGCATCTCCAGCTCGGCCCGACCCTCCGCGCGCAGCTCCAGCGGGCGGCGGTAGAGGATGATCGTCGCGGGCACCGCCTTGGTGGCCGGCACCAGCCGGCCAAGGGCCACCGCCTCGTCGCCGTTCACCGCCGTCTCGGCCTCCGGCACGTCCAGGACCGCGAAGCGGACCTCCTCCAATTGCGGCCAGCGCTTGGCGAGTCGTTCCACGACGTCGGCGGCGAGATCGTCGAACCGCTGCGCGCGGGTGAGCGCGATCGGCACGGGGGGCGGAGCGAGCGGGCCGCGCATGCCGCGGCCGTGCCGGTCGCGCCTGCTGCGGCGGCGCCGGTCACGCTCGCGAGGGGAAGAGGGGACCGAGTGCTCGTTGTGCACGGGACGAGCTTAGGGCCTGACCGCCCGATCCGGATCGGTCCACGCCGGCCCGATCCGTGCCGCCGCCGGGGTCCGCGCCGGGCCCGCGCGGCGGTCCCGATCGCCGCCGACACCCTGTGAGGAGCGACACGTGAGTCACACCGCACCCGGATACGACGCGGCTTCGGTCCGCTTGCGGTACCGTCCATCGTCGTGAGCCCTGTACGTCGCTGTTCGCGGACCGCCTGCGGCCGAACCGCAGTCGCCACGTTGACGTACGTCTACGCCGACTCCACGGCCGTCCTGGGCCCTCTCGCGACCTATGCCGAGCCCCATTGCTACGACCTGTGCGCCGAGCACTCGGAGCGGCTGACCGCGCCGCGCGGCTGGGATGTCGTGCGCCTGGCGCCGGATCCGAGCGCCGGCAAGCCCAGCAGCGACGACCTGGAGGCGCTGGCCAACGCGGTCCGCGAGGCCGCCCGCCCGCCGCAACCCCCGCAGCCCGCGCCCGAGCCGCCGGGTCGCGACGGTCGCCCCGAGGCCGGCCGCCGCGGTCACCTGCGCGTTCTGCGCTCGCCCGAGAGCTGACCGCCGGCCGATAGGGTCTGATGCGTCGTCCGCGGGGCAGGGATCGACGGTCAACGGCCAACACCGCGGCGCAGCGCGACCGCGGCCGAGCGAGTGGAGTCATCGGGTGCGCGACCTCTCCCAGATCGTGAAGGCGTACGACGTGCGGGGTGTGGTCCCAGACCAGCTGGACGCCGACACCGCGCGGGTACTGGGCGCGGCATTCGTGCGCGTCACCGGGGCCGACGCGATCGTGATCGGGTGGGACATGCGCCCCTCCTCGCCCGAGTTGTCCGGCGCGTTCGCCGCCGGCGCCGCCGGGCAGGGCGCGGATGTCACGCTGATCGGCCTGGCCTCCACCGACGAGCTCTACTTCGCCAGTGGCAGCCTGAACCTTCCCGGCGCGATGTTCACCGCCAGCCACAACCCCGCGCAGTACAACGGGATCAAGATGTGCCGCGCGGGCGCCGCGCCGATCGGCCAGGACAGCGGCCTCGCCGAGATCCGCGCGCTCGCCGAGGCGGGTGTGCCGCAGTACGCGGGCGAGCCGGGCACCATCACCGAGCACGACGTGCTGGCCGACTATGCCGCGCACCTGCTCGGCCTGGTCGACCTGACCGGCATCCGGCCGCTGAAGGTGGTCGTGGACGCGGGCAACGGCATGGGCGGCCACACCGTGCCCACCGTGCTCGGCGCGGCGAGCGGCCTGCCGCTGGAGATCGTCCCGCTCTACTTCGAGCTGGACGGCTCCTTCCCCAACCACGAGGCCAACCCGCTGGACCCGAAGAACCTGGTCGACCTCCAGGAGAAGGTCCGCGAGACCGGCGCCGACCTGGGCCTGGCCTTCGACGGCGACGCCGACCGCTGCTTCGTGGTCGACGAGCACGGCGACCCGGTCTCCCCCTCCGCGGTCACCGCGCTGGTCGCGGTCCGCGAGATCGCCCGGGCCAAGGCGAACGGGGAGCGGACCCCGATCGTCATCCACAACCTGATCACCTCCCGCGCGGTCCCCGAGATCGTCGCCGAACACGGCGGCGAGGCGGTCCGCACCCGGGTGGGCCACTCGTTCATCAAGGGCGAGATGGCGACCACCGGCGCGATCTTCGGCGGCGAGCACTCCGCGCACTACTACTTCCGCGACTTCTGGCGCGCCGACACCGGCATGCTCGCCGCGATCCACGTGCTCGCCGCGCTCGGCGGCCAGGACCGGCCGCTGTCCGAGTTCGCGAGCGAGTACGACCGCTACCCGGCGTCCGGCGAGATCAACAGCGAGGTCGCCGACCAGGCGGCGGCGACCGCGAAGGTGCGCGCCACGTTCGCGGGCCGGCCCGGCGTGGCCGTCGACGACCTGGACGGGATGACCGTGGTCGCCGAACAGTGGTGGTTCAACCTGCGCGCCTCCAACACCGAGCCGCTGCTTCGGCTCAACGTCGAGGCCGACGACGAGCCGACGATGCTGGCGATCCGCGACGAGGTCTTGGCACTCGTCCGGGGCTGACCGGTCGGCTGGGTAATGTGATGGGTTCAATCGGACGGCCGCCGCGCCGGATCGGGACCAATATGTGCGAATCGGCGCGAGCGGCCGGAAAAGTGGAGATGTCGTGAATCTGGAACCGTCGCAGTTGGCGATCCTGACGTGCCCGGTCTGCCACACCTCGCTGCGCAAGGCCGGCGATGCCGCGCTGGCGTGCGAGAACACCGCGTGCGGGCTGATCTATCCGGTCGTCGACGACATCCCGGTGCTGCTCGTGGACGAGGCCCGCCGGCCGGGTACCTCGCGGGCATGAACATCCTCGACGAGGGCCTGCTGGACGACCAGGACGGCCTCGCCCGGGCCGACGCGGCGGACACGCTGCGGGCCCTGGCCGGTGCCGGGGCCCAGGTGCGTCGGGCCGCGCAGGCCGCGCGCGAGGCGTTGCCCGCCGCGATCGCGCCCCGGGACCGGCCGCGCACGGTGATCCTGGCCGCGCCCGCGTACGGCCCGCTCGGCCCGGCGCTGCGCGCGGTCACCGGGCCGGACGCGGCACTGCCCCTGGTACTCGCGGCGGGCGGCACGCTGCCCGGCTGGGCCGGTCCGATGGACCTCGTGTTGTTGGCCGGGCGCGGCGACGAGCCGGGACTGATCGAGCTGACCGGGCAGGCGTATCGACGCGGCTGCCAGGTGGTCGCGGCCACCCCGGCCGGCTCGGCGCTCGACGCCGCCGTCCAGCAGACCCGGGGCGTGCTGGTCCGGGTCCCCGTCGACGCCACCCCGGTCGGCGCGGCCGGCTACGCGGACGACACCGCGTTCGCCGCGCAGACCGCGTTCTGGCCGCTGTTCACCGCGCTGCTCGCGATCACCGGGGCGTGCGGGGCGAGCGCGTTCACCCCGGGCGAGGGCCTGGCGAGCCTGGACGCGGTCGCCGACCGCCTCGACGAGGCGAGCACCCGCTGTCGGCCCGCCGCCGACGCCTACCTCAACCCGGCCAAGGGCCTGGCCGTCGCCCTCGCCGGCACCGTCCCGGTGATCTGGGGCGCGGGCACCGTCGCGGGCGTCGCCGCCGAACGCTTCGCCACGATGTGCGTCGGGGTCGCCGCCACCCCCGCGCTGTCCGGCGCGCTGCCCACCGCCGGTCGCTACCAGGACCGGGTCTTCGCCGCGGGCGGCTCGGCCGACCCGGGCGACCCCGACGACTTCTTCCGCGACCGGGTGGACGAGCCCGAGCCGGTGCGGATGCACCCGGTGCTGCTCGTCGACCACGACGACCCGGACGCCGCAGCCCAGCTGGATCGGGCCCGGCGCACCCTCGACGCGCTCGGCCGGTCCGCCGTCGGCGAGGTCGCCGCGCGCGGCGGCACCCCCGTCGAGCGGCTCGCCGAGCTGATCGCCGTCACCGACTTCGCCGCCGTCTACCTGGCCCTGGGCACCGGCGTCGGTCCCGCCGCACCCGGCCTGTTCTCCTGGACCGAAGGTGGTCCCCGCTAGCCATGGACCGCCTTCTCAACCGGATCCGCGCCAACGCGTGGGGTTCGCTCACGGCCATCCCCGACCTGCTCGGCGTCGCGCCCACTGGCGCACCCCAGGCGGAGTTGTGGATGGGCGCCCACCCGGGCGCGCCCTCCGAGGTCGACCGGGGCCGCGGCCCGCGCTCCCTGGTCGAGCTGATCGCCGCCGACCCCGACGGCGAACTGGGCCCGGACACCGCGGCCCGGTTCGGCCCGCGCCTGCCGTTCCTGCTCAAGGTGCTCGCCGCCGAGGAGCCGCTGTCCCTCCAGGTGCACCCCGACGCGGTCCAGGCCCGGCACGGCTTCGCCGAGGAGGAGGCGCGCGGCGTACCGATCGACGCGCCGCACCGCAACTACCGCGACGCCAGCCACAAGCCGGAGATGATCTGCGCGCTCGGCGACTTCGAGGGCCTGGTCGGTTACCGCGAGATCGCCGAGACACTCAAGCTGCTCGACGCCCTCGATGTTGCCGAACTGGCGCCGTTCGCCCGGGCGTTGCGCAACCCGGACCAGGCCGCGGCGCTACGCGCGGCGACCACACACGTGCTGATGTTGCCCGCGCGCCTGCGCACCGACGTGGTCGACGCGGTGGCCGCGGCCTGCCGCCGACTGGCCGCCAACGGATCGCCGTACGCGGGCGCCTGCGCCGCGGTCGCCGACCTCGCCGAACGCCACCCCGGCGACCCCGGCGTCGCGGTGGCCCTGCTGCTCAACCACATCCGGCTGCGCGAGGGCGAGGCGGTGTTCCTCGCGGCCGGCATGCCGCACTCCTACCTGCACGGTGTGGTGGTGGAGATCCTGGCCAACTCGGACAACGTGCTGCGCTGCGGGCTGACCGACAAGCACATCGACGTCGGCGAACTGCTGCGGATCATGGCCTTCCGGGCCGGCCCGGTGGAGATCCTGGGCCCCGAGCCGACCGAGGCCGACCCGGGCGAGGAGGTCTACGCCACCCCCGTCGCCGACTTCCGCCTGTCCCGACTGCGCTCGACCGCCGGCCGCGACCCGTACCTCCTCGACACCGCCGGCCCGCAGATCCTGCTGTGCGTGCGGGGCGCCGCGCGCGCGACCACGGCCGGCGGGGCGCCGCTGGACCTGGCCCGCGGCCAGTCGATCTACGTCCGCGCGGGCGAACCACCCGTCACGGTCACCGTCGACACCGCCGACGGCCTGGTCTTCCGGGCCACCGTTCCGTGCGCGTGAGCGGGCCGGCCCGGCGCGGGAGAGCCGTGTCACGCTCGTGAGCCCGCTCGCTCGGCCGACGCGGCTCGGTCGTACCGCAAGCCTCCCGAGGTAGCCGGCCACCCGATGGCACACTGATCGCCGGCAACCGGTGCGCGGCACCGGGCAACAGTGGCCGTGCGCGGCCGAGTGCGGCCGGCCGACGGGCGGGAGAGCAATGAGCGCGGGTGGCGGGACCAAGGCGGTCGTCGCGGCACTGGCCGCCAACCTGGGGATCGCGGTGGCCAAGTTCGTCGCCTTCGCCGTCACCCGGTCCTCGTCGATGCTGGCCGAGGGTGTGCACTCGCTGGCCGACTCCGGCAACCAGGTACTGCTCCTGGTCGGCGGCAAGCGCGCCCGACGCGAGGCCACCCCCGAACACCCCTTCGGCTACGGCCGCGAGCGCTACATCTACGGCTTCCTGGTCTCGATCGTGCTGTTCTCCATCGGCGGCATGTTCGCCGTCTACGAGGGCTACGAGAAGATCGCCCACCCGCACGAGCTGAAGAGCTGGTACTGGGCGGTCGGCGTGCTGCTCTTCTCGATCGTCCTGGAGAGCTTCTCCTTCCGGACCGCGATCAACGAGTCCAACCTGCACCGGGGTGCGCTGAGTTGGCCCCAGTTCATCCGCCGGGCCAAGTCGCCCGAACTGCCGATCGTGCTCCTGGAGGACCTCGGCGCGCTGATCGGCCTGATCCTCGCGCTGGCCGGGGTCAGCGTGGCGGTGGCCACCGACGACGGCGTCTGGGACGGCGTCGGCACGCTGTGCATCGGCATCCTGCTCGTACTGATCGCGATCGTGCTCGCCCTGGAGACCCGCAGTCTGCTGCTCGGCGAGGCGGCCGGGGTGGAGACCGTGCGGGAGATCGAGGCGGCGATCGTGGCCGGCCCCGACGTCGAGCGGCTGATCCACATGCGCACCCTGCACCTGGGCCCGGAGGAACTCCTGGTCGCCGCGAAGATCGCGGTCGCCCACGAGGACACCGCCGCCGACGTGGCCCGGGCGATCGACGCCGCCGAGGCGCGCATTCGCGCGGCCGTACCGATCGCCCGGGTGATCTATCTGGAACCGGACATCTACCGGGCCGGCGAGGCGGCCCGCGGCGCCGACCCGGAAGCCACACCGGGTGGTGGGGATCGACCCCCGACCCACGACTGAGGTGTTAACGTCGTTGGCGCACAACGACAGTCGCTGCAGAGGGCGGTCGGGTCACGGGCCCGTAGGCACAGAAGTGTCCGACTGGATGGCACGACATCGGCGCCCCACGACACCGGTGTGTCTCCAGTCCCATCCACCCCCTCCGCAGAAGGAATCGAACAAACATGGCTTCGCAGCTCGCCGGCGACTTCAAGGTCGCCGACCTCTCCCTCGCCGCGTTCGGTCGCAAGGAGATCACCCTCGCCGAGCACGAGATGCCCGGCCTGATGGCGGTCCGCCGCGAGTTCGCCGCGGCACAGCCGCTGGCCGGCGCCCGGATCATGGGCTCGCTGCACATGACCGTCCAGACCGCCGTGCTGATCGAGACGCTCACCGCGCTCGGCGCCGAGGTGCGCTGGGTGTCCTGCAACATCTACTCCACCCAGGACCACGCCGCCGCCGCGATCGCCGTGGGTCCGGAGGGAACTCCCGAGGACCCCAAGGGTGTTCCGGTCTTCGCCTGGAAGGGCGAGACGCTGGAGGAGTACTGGTGGTGCACCGAGCAGGCGCTGAACTGGCCCGGCCACGACGGCCCGAACATGATCCTCGACGACGGCGGTGACGCCACGATGCTCATCCACAAGGGCGTCGAGTTCGAGAAGGCCGGCGCCGTCCCGGACGCGACCGACGCCGACTCCGAGGAGTACCGGGTCGTCCTGGCGCTGCTGCGCGCCAACCTGGCCGACACCCCCGGCAAGTGGACCGCGATGGCGCCCGGCATCAAGGGCGTCACCGAGGAGACCACCACCGGCGTGCACCGCCTGTACGAGATGTTCCAGGCCGGTTCGCTGCTCTTCCCGGCGATCAACGTCAACGACTCGGTCACCAAGAGCAAGTTCGACAACAAGTACGGCGTGCGCCACTCGCTGATCGACGGCATCAACCGGGCCACCGACGTGCTGATCGGCGGCAAGGTCGCGGTCGTCTGCGGCTACGGCGACGTGGGCAAGGGCTCCGCCGAGTCGCTGCGCGGCCAGGGCGCCCGGGTGATCGTCACCGAGGTCGACCCGATCTGCGCGCTCCAGGCGGCGATGGACGGCTACCAGGTCACCACGCTGGACGAGGTCGTCGAGATCGGTGACATCTTCGTCACCACCACCGGCAACTTCAACATCATCATGGCGTCCGACATGCAGCGGATGAAGCACCAGGCGATCGTCGGCAACATCGGCCACTTCGACAACGAGATCGACATGGCGGGCCTCGCCAAGATCCCGGGCATCGTCAAGGACGAGGTCAAGCCCCAGGTGCACACCTGGACCTTCCCCGACGGCAAGAAGCTGATCGTGCTGTCCGAGGGCCGGCTGCTCAACCTGGGCAACGCGACCGGTCACCCGAGCTTCGTGATGTCCAACAGCTTCACGAACCAGACCATCGCGCAGATCGAGCTGTTCACCAAGCCCGAGGAGTACCCGGTCGGCGTGTACGTGCTGCCCAAGCACCTCGACGAGAAGGTGGCCCGACTGCACCTGGACGCGCTGGGCGTCAAGCTCACCACGCTCACCGAGGAGCAGGCCGCGTACATCGGCGTCAAGGTCGAGGGCCCTTACAAGCCCGAGGCGTACCGCTACTGATCGACCCGATCGACCCGATCGACTTGTGCCGAGCCGGGCTGGGTGGTGCGCGTGCCGCGCCGCTCGGCCCGGCTCGGCCCGGTTCGGTCATGCGTGATGCATGGCTGCGGCACCACGCCGCGAGCGCGATCTGCCCGCCGGGTCGTAGGGTCCGGGCATGCCCTCAGGCACGTACTCCTTCCACGACCCGCACGACGGCACGCCGCTCGGTGAGGAACGCTTCTCCTGCGCCCCCGGCCCGATCGGCTGGCGCTACACGGGCAGCGGCATCGACCTGACCCTGGACGCGCGGGGCCGACCGGTGCGCCTGGCGGCGTCGGCCGGTGGTTGGCGGGTCCGGGGTGGTGCGACGGTCGTGGCGGGTGCGCCCGGCGTGGTGTGGCTGCGCGGTGCGGCGGACCCTTCATTGGAGGTGCCGCCGACCGAGGCCGAGGCCCGCGCCGCCGGCTTCACCGGCCGCTCGCCCGCGTTCCTGATCGCCACCGCGACCCTGCTGAACCTGGCCCCCGGCGGCTCGGCGCGACTGCGCCTGATCGCCCTGACCGAACCGGTCCTGGCCGCACACGCGGTCGATCAATCCTGGACCCTGGCCGCGGTGGAGACCCACGAGGGCCTGCCGGTCGAACGTTACGAGGTGGACGACCTGGCCACCGGCGAACGGTCGATCGTGCACATGAGCGGCGACGTGGTCCTGGCCGCCCCCGGCATCGAACTCGAAGCCCTGGACACACCCCCGAACCGGCGGATCACGACGGCGGGGTGAACCCGCGCTCGCCGGGCGGCGGTACGACCGGGGTGGTCGGCGGTACAAACGGCGCGGGTGTGGGCGCGGGCGCGGGCGCGGGTGTAGGAGTGGAAGCGGGCGCGGCTGCGGGTGCGGGTGGAGGCGCCGGCGCGGCGGGTGGCATCGGCGGTGGCGGGCTCGGCGGCGGGCTCCCGGCGAAGCCGCGCGTGGCGGCGGCCGTGTGCCGCTCCCAGTCCCGCCGCTGCCGCTCGGCCAGTACGGCGGCCAGATACACCACGGGATGCATCCCGAACGGCGGCCCGACCCCGATCCGCTGCGCCGTATCCACCATCAACCGCTCGCCGAGCGCCGCCGCGACCATCGGATCGAGCTCACCGCGCCGCGACAGGTATTGCCGAATCGCCAACGCGAGCTCGTCGGTCAGCCCGGACAACTCGATCCCGGTCGCCCACGCCGAAGCCGCCGGATGCAGCGGCAGCGGCAGATGCCGCACCCCGGGCGTACGCTCCCGCACCACAAACGTCCCGGCCGCCATGTCCCCGAGCCGCTTGCCGGTCGTCGAGGCCATCGACGAGAAAACCGCGCCACACCCGAGCGTGGTCCAGAAATCCACGAAAAACCCGAGCAACGCCCGCACCAACGCGTGCCGGAAACGAATCGGCCCCCCGTCGTCACGAACCACCCGAAGCCCGAGTGCCAACTTCCCGAGCGACCGCCCATGACTCAGCGTCTCCCAGGCCACCGGCCACCCGATCACCACGAGCACCACGATCGACAGCGTCAACGCCGCCCCGAGCGCACCGTCCTCGACCGGTATCGCCACCGACACCAGCCACACCATCAACAGCAACAGCGCCACCTGCGCGGCAAGATCGATCACCATCGAGAGCGCACGACTCGGCAATCGAGCCGGCCGCAGGTCGAGCGCGACCGCTTCCCCCGTGACGAGTCCGGACACGTCCACCTCCAGTGTGTGCGTCGAGGTCACCCCCAGAGAGGATGCACCGTATGGATGTCGACGTGTTCATCGCGGTACACCGCCACGAGTGGGAACGCCTGGAACAACTGACCCGCCGCAGACGGCGCTTGTCCGGCCCCGAGGTGGACGAGCTGGTCACGCTGTACCGCCGCACGGCCACCCACCTGTCGACGATCCGCTCCGCCGCGCCGGACCCGGTGCTGGTCGGCCGGCTGTCCACGCTGACCGCGCACGCCCGCTCGGCGGTGACCGCACCCCGCACGCCGGCCTGGCGCGACGCGGTGCTCTTCCTGACCGTTCGATTCCCGGTCGCGGTCTACCGCAGTCGCCGCTGGTGGGGCGTCACGGCCCTGGTCTTCGTCGCGCTGGCCGCGCTGATCGGCGCCTGGGTGGCACACGACCCGGCGGTCCGGGACGCGGTGGCCGCCCCGGACGACATCCGCGAGATGACCCGCCCCGGCGGCGACTTCGAGACCTACTACTCCAGCGCGCCCGCGAGCTCCTTCGCCGCCCAGGTGGCCACGAACAACGCGTGGGTGACGGCGGGCTGCCTGTCGCTCGGCATCCTGCTCGGCCTGCCGGTGCTGTACATCGTCCTCTCCAACGCGTTGAACCTGGGCATCTCGGCCGGCCTGATGGCCGACGCGGGTCGGCTGGACGTGTTCTTCGGCCTCATCACGCCACACGGCCTGCTCGAACTCACCGCGGTCTTCATCGCCGCCGGCGTCGGCCTGCGCCTGGGCTGGACGGTGATCGATCCGGGCCCGCGTACCCGGGCCCGGGCGATCGCCGAGGAGGGCCGGATCGCCCTGGGCATGGCGGTGGGCCTGGCCCTGGTCCTGGTCGTCTCCGGCATCATCGAGGCCTTCGTGACCCCGTCCGGATTGCCGACCTGGGGCCGGATCACGATCGGCGCGACGGTGGAGGCGCTGTTCCTCGCGTACGTGCTGATCCTGGGCCGCCGCGCCGAATTCGCCGGAGAGCAGGGGGATGTGGCATCCTCGGACGTCGCGGACGAACTGCCGACGATCGCCTGAGACGGTGATCTTGACAGCCCTCGACCGCACACGTAGATTCGAAGGGTTGTCGCAAAGTTGTTCAACGGCGCGACAGTCTGGTAGTCTCTGCCAGAGCCGAGCGGGGCGTCCGTCAAGGATCGCACTCCTGCCGCAGCATCACCATCGAATTTCTCGATCATCGGTTGCGTTTATTCGCGACGAGTTCGGCTATTTGTTGTTCTTGTGCATGTGGGTTTGGAATTTCCAATCGGCCGGAGCGCGGCGGAAACGGGTTACCGAATCTGCTAAGCTCGAAGAGCCGGAAGCCAGGGAAACGAAAGTTTCGGAGGCCGAAAGCAACGGACGAAAAGCGGGTCGGAAGATCTGCTAGAGTCCGAGAGGCGGAAAACGCGGAAACGCGGTGGAAGCCGAAAGCGAGGAAAGCGAAGCGGCCGAAACGGTGTGCTAAGCTGGAAACGCGAAAGCGAAACGA
>NZ_JBMHHY010000014.1:0-279458 GCF_049739465.1 Embleya sp. AB8 | reverse complement strand
TGCCTGCGGACGACCCGACCCGACCGCCCCCGGGGGGCTTCGGGTGGTTCATCCGTTTCCTGCGCGGAGAGGGCAGGATTCGAACCTGCGCGGACTCCGAAGAATCCGACCACGGCCAAGAGCCAGGTCCCCGATAAGCCACTCCGGGCACCTCTCCCGATCCCGACCCGCGCCCCGAAGGACCCGCGTCGTTCTCGTGTTTCCCTTACGTGTTCCACTGTGCCGGCATCCGCTGACCGCGTGCTGACGCAACGATGACGCCCGCGAGCGGTCGAGCCGATGCCGGTCGCCGTGTCAGCTGGATCGCACGTGCAGCGAGGGATCCTGTTCCAATACCGCTCGTTCGTACTCGCGCATGATGGGCGAGGGGGAAAGCCCCAGTTCCTCGGACAGTTGGCTGTGCAGGCCCCGGTAGACGTCGAGCGCGTCGGTCTGTCGGCCGCACCGGTACAGGGCGACCATCAGTTGCTGCCGGAACCGCTCGTGGTAGGGGTGTTCGACCAGTAAGGTCTGTAACTCGGGAATGATGCGCCGGTGCTCGAAGTTCTCCAGTTCGCAGTCGAAGAGGAATTCCAACAGTGCGAGCCGGGTCTCCTCGTACCGCGCGGCGGCGGCCTGGCACGACTGTCCGACGTGGGAGCCCCCGTAGATGGGCCCGCGCCAGATCTTCAGCACCTCGCGAATCTCGCCGGCCGCCGCGGTCCGGGGGATGTCCCCGTATTTGAGGCGGTCGTACTCACGCACAAAGGTGGCGACGTCGAGGGTCGCCCCGTCCAGAATCAGTCGGTAGCCCGCATGCTCGGTGCGCAGCCGGGTGCACCGCAGCTCTCTCTCCAGCACCGCGAGCTTGCGACGGAGTCGACTGACGTGCGCCTGAATGGCGTTCTCCACCAAAAGTGGAGGGTTACTGCCCCACATTTCGTCGATCAGGCTGCCTCGCGAGACCGGGTTGCCCTCGGCGATCAATAACGTTGCGAGGAGCGCCCGTTGCAGCGTGCCGGACAGCCGTAGTTCACCTCTCTCCGAACGCGCGCCGATGGCTCCGAACAACTGGAAAGCGAGCACGATGCCTCCTGACGGATGGATGATCCGATTCGGATGGATCCGGGCCGTGGCCATCGCACGCGCGGGGGTAAAGCTCACGCCGAACCGGCAGGGGCACGCGAGCGGCACGACACCTGGCCCGGCGCGCGGCGGGGGCGACATGGTCGCATCACCGCCGACACCGGCACATTCCGATCCTGGATCGATCGCCAGAAAACCGTTGACATCGGGCATTCAGCACATAAATAGCAGTAAATCAGCACCAGTAAATTGATCTCGGCCCGAGCCGGAAAGTCGGCACCGCATGGCTAAAAACGGCCGCGCCGACCCACGGTCGGCCGGACCGCATCACTGCCCCCGCCTATTCGATTGCGCCGATCCCCACCGATCGACAGCCATCGGTATAAGCCTGACACATTACCCGGGCTCCGCTGCAGAGTATTTACGAACCATTTGCCGGAAGCCCGGATTTTTCCCTTTTCCGATCTTGACTCCGGTCAGCGGCCCGTCAGAGGAAGATCAGCCGCACCTGACATCGTATATTTCGACCGCGTCCTACGGACGGTTAACGACGCGACAACGGACGGTGGACCAGCCTTGGCCGAGTTCGAGCCCCGCGAATGTGTCTTTCCCCGGATCGCAATCATTGCCAACCCGAGGGCGGGCTCCACGACCGTGGAGTATTCGTCCTCGGTGGCCGCGCGCTGCCGCGAGCACGCCGACCACGTGACCCTCCTGCACACCGAACACCCCGGGCACGCGAGCGAGTTGGCGACCCGAGCGGCGACCGGCGCCGAGCGCGTGGACCTGGTGGTCGCCCTCGGCGGCGACGGCACCGTGCGCGAGGTGGTGGCGGGCCTGGTCGACGGTGCCGACCCGATCACGGGCCCACCCCTGGTGATGCTGCCCGGGGGCACCGCGAACTCCGGCTACCGGTCGCTGTGGGACGACGCGCCCTGGGACGAGTCCCTGGCCGCCGCACTCACCGGAGCCGCCGAGCACCGCCGCCTCGACCTGGCCCGGATCGCCGTACTGGATCGACTGGTCTTCCTGGGCCTGAGCACCGGCCTGTTCGCCGCCGCCACCGCGCGCGCCCGCAACTCCCCCGTGCGCGGGCGCCCGCGCTACCAACGGGCCATCACCGAGTCGCTGCGCACCTACGTGCCCTACCGGGGCCGGGTGATCGTGGACGGCACCGTGGTGCAGGCGGGGCCCACGATCCTGGCCAACATCGGCGGCGGCCGGCATCGCGCCGGCGTATTCCAGGTGTTGCCGCGGTCGATCCGCGACGACGGCCTCCTCGACGTCTGCATCTTCGACCCGGAGACCACCGCCGAGACCGCCTTGGCACTGGCGCGCAGCGGCGCGCACCTGGACTGCGCCGGCACGACCTACGCCCAGGGCCGCTCGATCACCCTGGAGCGGCTGGACGGCCGACCGCTGCACTTCGAGCACGACGGCGAGGTCATACCCACCGATCGGACCTCGATCACCGTCGATGTGCTGCCCAACGCGCTGCACGTGCTCGCCTCGCCGAAGCGGCCCGGCGGATGACCGGCCGGGGCGCGCCCGCCGCGGCGCGGGCGGACCGGGCGCGGGCCGTCGAACCGCTGTCCCGACTCGCCGACTGGGCCGCCGAGTTGCACCTGTCGGACGTCCCGGACCGAGTGGTCGACTTCGCCGCGAGCCACATCCTGTCCCAACTCGCGGCCATCCGCACCGGCGCGCGCCAGGAGGACGGCCGTCGGCTCGTGCGCGCGCTCGGCGCCCCGTTCGGGGCCGACACCGCGCAATCGGCGCGGGTGTTGGCCGGGGTGGGCGCCTGGCTCAATCTGGACGACACCGCCTACGCCGGACACCTGGGCCCGTCCACGGTGGGCGTGCCGCTGGCCTACGCGCACGCCCTGGGGGCGAGCGGCGCCGACTTGTTGCGCGCGGTGATCCTCGCCGACGAGTGCGCGGCGCGGGTGACCGCCGCAGCCACCCTGGGCCCGTTTCGCGGCCAGACCGCGCTGCACACCCACCTGATCGGCGCGGTCGCCGGTCGGCTCGCCTGCGAGCGGGCCCCGGCCCAGGTATGGCGCGACGCCCTGGCGCTCGCGCTCAGCGCCCCGCCGTGGACCCTGTGGCGCGCATTCGTGGCCGGCGACGCCCGAATGTTGCATGTTCCGCTGGCGGTACGCGCCGGCCTGGACGCGTGCGACGCGGCGATGGGCGGCCTGCACGGCGCGGCCGACATCGTCGAGCACCCCGACGGCTTCCTCGCCGCCTTCGCCACGGTGCCGCTGCCCGAGGTGCTGACCCTGGGTCTGGGCCGGCGCTGGCACACCGAGACCCTGTCGTTCAAGCTGCATCCGGGCGGGCCCGGCATCGATGCCGCCGTCGACTGCGCGATCGACCTGCACGCCGACCTGGCCGCGGAAGCGGGCTCCTGGACTGTGGCGGATGTGCGCGAGGTGGTCGTGGAGGGTTCCGTGTACACCCTTTTTGCGGCTCGCAAGGCGCTGCCCTATCTGGACGGGCCGCGCTCCCCGATCGGCGCGCTCGTGCTCGACCCGCCTTACCCCGTGGCCACCGCCCTGCTCACCGGTGGGCTCACCATCGAGGACTTCACGGCGCCGGCGCTGGAGGACTCCGAGCGGTGGCTGCTCGCGGCCCGGGTGCGCCTGGTGCACGATGTCGCGATGACCCGCGAACTCCTGGCGGGCGACGCGCCGTTCGGCGAGGCCCTGCGGCAGGCGGGGGCGGCCGGTCCGGCCTGGCTGACGAAGTTCGGCGGGCCGGAACTGGCCGCGGCGGCGGCGCCGCCCGGCCCGCCTGCCGAGGATTTCACCGAGGCGGTCAAGCCGACCCCGGCCCGGGTACGGGTGTGTCTGCGCGACGGACGCGAGTTCGTCCGCGAGTTGCGGGTGCCGCGCGGCGGCATCGGTCCGGACCTGCGCGCCGGGCACCAAGAGACGGTGGCCGCCAAGTTCCGCGCCGCGGGCGGACCGGCCTCGGTGCTTCGACTGTGGCCGAAGCTCGCCGAGGCCGATCCGATCGAACTGCGCGCCCTACTCGAGGAGGCCGTCGGGGTCTGACCCCGCGGCGGGGTCGAGCAGCACATCGAGCAAGCGCATCGCCTCTTGCGCCCGGACGGCCGCCTCCGTGTCGTCCGGGTCGGCGCACAGCGCCAGGAAGGCGGTGCTCAATCGCTCCTCGATGGCCTCGATCGCCACGCCCGTCTCGTCCGGGGTGGTCGTGCCCGACTCGTTCTCGATCCGTGTGTCCATCGTCTGCTCCGATCACGATCTCGATGGGAATGGGTGGGTCGGCCCGGGGCCCGGGCCGACCGGTCACATCGCGTTGCACGCCCGCCAGATGTTGACGAATCCCTCGGCGCTCGCCCCGTCCGGAAATCCGACGTATTCGGTGGTGATCAGCGTGGGATTCCACTTGTCCTTGTAGGTGAGTTGCGAACTCGCCGGGTAGACGACCTGGTTCCGCCACAGCCAGTGCATGAGCCACTTGAACCCGAGGCTGTGTCCGGGCATCTCGCGCGCGTCCTCGAGGGTGGTGAACGGGGTGAATCCGAAATGCAGCCAGGGCACGCCTTCCGCGATGAACGTGTCGATCGCCGCCTTGTTGCACGCCTCCATCACCCCGGCCGGGCTTTCCGGGAGTCGGCGGCTGAGGTCGTGCATCCAGCCGTCCCACGAGCCGTACACCGGTGAATAGGAGACGTATCCGACGGCCTGGCCGTCGAGATGGGCCAGGAACAGCCGGCGCAGCGGCTGCATCGGTCCACCGGTCTGGCCGACCAGGTATTCCAGCGGTTTCGCGTCGTCGCCCTTGAGCGGCAACCAGCGGCGGTCGATCTCGGCCACGCCGTCGACCCACTGCTCGTAGTCGGCCTCGATGACGGTCAGTCCGCTGCGCAGGGCTCGCGAGATCTTGTTCCGCAACTGCATGTAGCGGGTGCCGACGAGGGTGAAGGTGTGCAGGTCGACGGCGTAGGAGGCGCCGACCTGGTTGACCGTGTAGCCGTGCTCGGCGTGGATGCGCGCGTCGTATTCCTGGAGCTGGACGATCGCCTGTCGGCGGCCGGTCTCGGCGGCGAACGCGGTGAACGCGCGCATCAGGTCCACGTAGGACTCGTCGGGTGCGAACGGGCCGCCGAACTGTACGAGGTAGTCGCCCGCCGTTCGGTAGACCACAATGCCGGGGCGGCCGGGCAGCATGAAGTAGGAATTTCCCTGGCTGACCGCCAGAAAGGAACTCGGGTTTTCCGCTCGGGTATATTTCCTAATGGCCTCCAGGGCATCTTCCGCCGAACCGGCGGTCGCCTTTTCCACGGTTTCCTGTGTCATTGTGGTCTCCCCACGTGCGGCATCGCATCACGGCTCATGATGATGCGGTGTCCGCTCGCACGCAATGGCATAAGGCGTGTTTCGGTCGCCTGTCAGGCGGGTGTCATCGATATGTCAGAGGCGCCGTCCACGGTCGATAGCCGGGCTCATCAGAATGATGTCAGGAGGGGGTCAGAGTCCCATGTGACCGTGGGCCGGTGGCATTCCTACAGAATTCCGGAGGCACCCTCGGATGCTTTCTCTCGATCTCGCCCGGCAGACATGTGAACGGCATCACCCCGGGCTCCTGAAGGCGCTTGACGCGCTTCCGATGCCGGGCCGCGAGGCCCATGACAGTCCCGTCGTCGACATCTTCAAGGAGTACGGTGGCGCGGGTCTGCTCGTGCCCCGGGAGTACGGCGGCATCGGTGCGGACGCCCTGGACGCGGTCCGGGTCACCCGGGCCCTGGGCGCCTACTCGCCCTCGTTGGCGGCGGCCGCCACCATGCACAACTTCACCGTGGCCATGTTGTTCGCCCTGGCGGATCGTGTGGTGCCGCCGACTCCGGAACAAAGGGCCCTGCTCGCCCGGATCGCGCCGGAGGGCATGCTGCTCGCCTCGGGCTGGGCCGAGGGCAGCCCCCAGCAGGACATTCTGAGCCCGGCGGTGACGGCCGTGCCGGTGGCCGACGGGTTCGTGGTCAACGGCGCCAAGAAGCCGTGCAGCCTGTCGCGGTCGATGAACCTGCTCACCGCGAGCGTGTTCGTGCCCGATGCCCAGGGTCGAACCTCCTTGGCCGTGCTGCTGATTCCGGCCGACTCCCCGGGCATCTCGGTGCATCCGTTCTGGGACAGTCCGGTGTTGGCCGCCGCGCAGAGCGACGAGGTGCGGCTGCGGGACGTGCACGTGCCCGAGCACCTGGTCATCCGCGGCACGCCGGACGATCCCAGTCGGCTGGACGACCTGCAGGAGAAGACCTTCGTCTGGTTCGAGTTGCTGATCACCTCCGCCTATGTGGGCGCGGCCTCGATGCTGACCGAGGCGGTGATGCGGCGCGAGCGGGGCTCGGTGACCGATCGCGCGGCGCTCGGCATCCAGGTGGAGGCGGCCGTGGGGCTGACCGAGGGCACCGCGCGGGCGCTGCGCGACGGAGTGACCGGCGAGGAGTCGGTGGCCGCCGCGCTGACCGCGCGCTTCGCCGTGCAGAAGTCGTTGGCGGCGGTGCAGGAGCTGGCGGTGGAACTCCTCGGCGGCATCGGCTTCATCAAGTCGCCGGAGATCGCGTACCTGTCCTCGGCACTGCACCCCCTGGCGTTCCACCCACCCGGCCGGACCAGTTCCTCGCCGCACCTCGTCGAGTACTTCAACGGCGGACCGCTGCGGATCTGACCCGGTACCCACCCGTGGAGTTGTGATGGATCAGGTCAACGTCTTCGAATCCCCCACCACCTCGCGCCTGCACCGGAGCGAGTACCTCGTCGGGCTCGGGGTTTCGCTCGCGCTGCTCGTCGCGCACGCCGGCCAGGTGCGCTGGGTGCCGGCGGTGTTGTTGTTCTTGTACATCGACCTCTTCGGCTACATCCCCGGGGCGATCGCCTACCGGCGCAGCTCCACCGGGCGCATCCCCCGGGGCTTCTACCTCGCCTACAACACGATGCACTCGATGATCACCAACGCCGCGGTGATCGGGGTGTGGATCTGGGTAAGCGGCCCGGAGTGGGCGCTGTTGGCGATCCCCATCCATCTGTGCACCGACCGGGGCGTGTTCGGCAACTTCCTCAAGCCGTTCGCGCTGCCCTTCGAGCCGGTGCCGGACCAGGATTTCGTCCGCTTGTCCGAGCGGTTGTTCGGGGCGCGCCGGCCGGCCGCCTCGGCGGTGGCGGAGCCGGCGGGTCCGATCGTGCGGTCGAACCGATGATCCGGGAGTCGGTCCCGGGTCTGGCCGATCCGCCGCGCTCGGACGACCGGGAGCAGGAACTGCGCGTAGTGTCGCGGTTGTTGCCCACCGGGATCGCGGTGTTGACCGCGATCGACGGGGAGTCGGCGCACGGTGCGACGGTGTCCACCGCCAGCGTGCTCTCCCAGCGACCGCTGCGGGTGGGCGTGTGCCTGCGCGCCGGTTCGGCGAGCACCGACCTGGTCCGGGCCAGCGGCCGCTTCGTGTTGAACGTGCTCTCCTCGCGCCAGGCGTTGCTCGCGGACTGGTTCGCCAATCCGCGGCGGCCGTTCGGGCTCGCCCAGTTCGAGCTGGTGCGGTCCGAGCCGGACCCGGAGCACGGTATCCCGGTGTTGCGGGACGCGCTGGCCTGGTTCGGCTGTTCCCTGACCGAGTTGGTGCCGCTGGGGGGCGACGACCTCCTGGTGGCGCAGATCCGTACCGCGCATGCCGGTTCCGGTCGCCCACTGATCGGCTTCGCGGGCGGGTTGCACGATGTCGAGTTCCACGGGGTGCGCCGGCGGCAGGGCTGGCGCGCCGACACCACGACCACTCTCGATTGAGACATCTCCACACATCGGAGCCGCCGTCATGGCCGAGTCCGCATCATCGATACCACCCGAGACCGACTGGGACACCGCGCCGGGACTGCTCGACGGCGCCATGACCCTGGAGTTGAGCGCCGAGCAGTGCAATCTGGGGTACTGGTTGCCCGCGGTCGCCCAGGGCACGTTGCGCGACCGGGCGCGAACGGGGCACACCGACGCCGAGCCGACGCCCGCGCACATGCGCGCGGACGGTCCGCTGCGCGACGCCCAGATCCTGGAGTTGGGCTGCCGTTCGCTGGCGGAGGAGCAGGCCACCCGGGTGCTGGGGCACTACGTGGCGCAGGCCACCGGGGTCGCCGAAATGGAGTTCTTCGCCACCCAGTTGGTGGACGAGGCCCGGCACTCGATGGTCTTTCGCAACCACCTGGTGGAACTGGGTGTGCCGGCCGTCGGGTTGTTCGACACGATCGCCGAACTCACCGCCGACTACCGGATCGACGTGCTCGATCCGATTCTCGATTTCGCCCTGCGCACGGTGCGTGACGACGGCGACTTCATCGGCGGGGTGGCGGTGTTCACCATCGTCATCGAGGGCGTGTTGGCGCCGGCGGCCGAGTTGAGCGAGCGCAAGTGGAATCGGCTGGATCCGGCCGCCGCCGCCATCGCGCGGGGGGCGTCGATCGACGAGATCCGTCATCTGACGGTGGGCAGTTCGATCGTGCGCGAGCATCTGCGTCGCAACCCCTCGGCGCGCGCCGCGCTGCTCGACGTGGTCCGGCGCGGCCGGGAACTGTGGGACACCATTCCGGACCGCAAGCACATCCTGGTCCGCGAGCACCTGTTCCAGGAGGGTCTGCGCGAACACGGCGCCCTGGTGGGCGACTACGAGGTGTGGCCGGGCACCCGCCTGGTGGACACCGAGCCGGAGGAGCGCTACGAGATGGCCGAGCGCTGGACCGACAAGATGGCCGCGGCCCGGCTCGCGTACATGGGTCTGCCGGAAGCCGTCGAGATCCTGCGATTGACGTGACGTGACATGGTCGAGACCGCGGCGGCCGCGTCGCCGCCCGCCTTCGAGCGCACGCTGACCACGCCGAAGATCGTCTTCATCATCATCGCGGCGGCGGCCCCGTTGGCCGCGATGATATTCACCGTCCCGCTGTCCTTCTCGCTCGGTACCGGCCCCGGGGTTCCGGCGATGTTCGTCTTCGCCGGGCTGACCCTGCTGTGCTTCTCGGTGGGATATGCCGCGATCTCCCGACGGATCAGCGACATGGGCGGGTTCTACACGCACATCGCGCACGGCCTGGGTCGGCCGATCGCGGCCGGCGCCGGGTTGCTGGCGGTGTTGTCGTACACCACGGCCACCATCGGCGTGCTCGGCGCCTTCGCGTTCTTCGCCCAGGACGTGGCGGCCGGGCACGGTCTGGATCTGCCGTGGGAAGTGTGGACGGGCGTGGGCCTGTTCGTGGTGGGGGCGCTCGGCTATCGCGAGGCGGAGGTGAGCGCCCGGCTGCTGTCGGCGTGCATGATCTGCGAGATCGTGATGTTGTTCGCGCTCGACCTGGCCGTGCTGTTCCGGCACGGCTCGGGCGCGCTGCCGGCCACGTCGTTCGCGCCGGACCACGTGGTGGCCCCCGGGCTCGGGGTGTCGGTGATGTTCGGCTTCGGGGCGTTCCTGGGCTTCGAATCGGCCGCGCTGTACGGCGAGGAGGCCCGGTCGCCGCAACGCAGCGTGCCCCGGGCGACCGTGATCGCGGTGATCGTGGTGGCCTGCTTCTACGCGCTGACGAGTTGGGTCGTGGTCGGCGCGGTGGGCCCCGATCGGGTGCGGGCCGAGGCCGACCAACACCTGAACGACATGTTCTTCCGGCTGAGCGACGACTATCTCGGTCATCCGGCCACGGTCACCATGCAGGTGCTGCTGTGCACGAGTTTGTTCGCGGCCTGGCTGGCGCTGCACAACGCGGGCAACCGCTACCTGTACGCGCTGAGCCGGGACGGGTTGTTGCCTGCCCGGTTGCTCGGTCGGCACGGGCGGCACGGGTCGGTGCACCGAGCGAGTCTGGTGCAGAGCGCGTTCGGTGTCGTGGTGGTGGCCGGGTTCGCGCTGGCCGGTCTCGACCCGTACGTGAACATGTCGACGAGCATGCTGGGCCTGGGCACGCTGGGCATCATCGTGCTCCAGGCGTTGGCCTCGGTGGCCGTGTTGGGGTTCTTCCGCGGCCGGCGCGAGGGTCGATGGCGCACCGTGGTGGCGCCGGTGCTGGGCGCCGCGGGTCTGGTCTCCGCGGCGGTGTTGGTGGCGTCGAACTTCGACGTGCTCACCGGCACCACGAACCCGGTGGTCGGCTCGCTGCCGTGGCTGCTGCCCGCGGTCACCCTGGGCGGGGTCGCCTTCGCCTACCGGCTGCGGGTGGCGCATCCGTCGCGGTACGCCCGCCTGGGCGGTCTGGGCAAGGCGGCCTCGGCCGAGCCGGATTCCACGCCGAACGCGCCCGATGCCCTCACCCGAGCCCCCACCGAGGCCGGCGCCGGGCTCACCCCGACCGCGCAGTGATGCGGCCGGGCATCCGTGGTCCGGCCGACACATCGAGACATCACGGACGCAAGCGAAAGGATCGGTCCTGATGGCATACGACGCTGAAGCACCCTCGGACATCCCGTTCGGCCCCGAGGACACACCCTGGCAGAAGACCTTCGGCGACTTACGGCTCGTCGGCGGCGTCCCGTTCGGGACTCCCCCGTCGACCGACCCCCGGGAGGCCTACATCCGGGTTCCCGAGGTGCCCTTCGCCAAGGTGCAACTGCCGCCCGGCGGACTGGACTTCCGGCAGTACACCGAGGCCGAGGCGCTGTTCCGGGCACACGTGGACACCCAGACCCACAACTTCGTGGGGTACCAGATCACCAGCAACGGCCTGGACTATCGCCGGCTGAGCCACTACCTGGATCGGCACCTGAACAACCTGGGGGATCCGTACCAATCCGGTTCGTACATGCTCAACTCGAAGGTGTTGGAACGGTCCGTGCTCGACTACTTCGCGTCGCTGTGGCACGCCAAGTGGCCGCACGACCCGCGTGATCCCGAGTCGTACTGGGGTTACGTGCTCACCATGGGTTCCAGCGAGGGCAACCTGTACGGCCTGTGGAACGCACGCGACTACCTGTCCGGCAGGCGCCTGCGCGCGGCGACACACGGGAACCGGTCGACGGGGTACGAGCAGGCCGTGCCGAGCGCGGACCAGAGTCCGCACGCCTACCATCCGGTGGCGTTCTTCTCCGAGGACACCCACTACTCGGTGACCAAGGCGGTGCGCGCGCTGGCCGTGGACACCTTCCACACCCTCGGCAGCACCCGCTACCCCCACGAGAACCCGCTGCGACCGGGGGCGCCCTGGCCGACCGCGGTGCCGTCCACCGAGGACGGCGCCATCGACCTGGAGCAACTCGCGGTACTCGTCCGTTTCTTCGCCCGGCGCGGCCACCCCGTGCTGGTGAGCCTCAACTACGGATCGACCTTCAAGGGCGCCTACGACGACGTGGCCGCGGTGGCCGAGACCGTGCGCGAGATCTGCGCCGAGTACGGGCTCGATCGGCGCATCGTCCCGGGCGGGCCCGGCGGCGAGGAGGACACCGACGAACGATCGGGCTACTGGCTGCACGTCGACGGGGCCCTGGGCGCCGGTTTCGTGCCCTACCTGGAGATGGCCCGGAACGCGGGCATGGTGGAGGAAGCTCCGCCGGTCTTCGATTTCCGGCTCGCCGACCTGCACTCGCTGACCATGAGCGGGCACAAGTGGTACGGCACCCCGTGGCCCTGCGGGGTGTTCATGACCCGGACCGGGTTGCAGATGACCCCGCCCTCGCCGTCGGAGTACATCGGGGCCGCCGACACCACGTTCGCGGGGTCCCGCAACGGCTTCTCCGCGCTGCTGATGTGGGACTACCTGGCCCGGCACTCCTACGACGACCAGATCCGGCTGGCCACCGACTGCGAGCAGTTGGCCGGCTACGCACACGAGCGGTTGCTCGACCTGCAGGACCGGCTGGGCCGGGATCTGTGGGTGGCGCGCAGCCCGCTGTCGCTGGCCGTACGCTTGCGTCGGCCGAGCACCGAGATCGTGCAGCGCTACTCGCTGGCGAGCGAGACGGTGGACGTGGACGGGGAGCCGCGCGCCTATGTGCACCTGTACGCGGTGCGACACCTCACCCGCGCGCTGCTCGACGACATCATCGCCGATCTGAGCCGGCCCGACGCCTTCCCGGGCGATTCTTGAAATGGCCTGAGTCGAATTGACGAGATCCCGCTTCGGCCGTCGAGGCCGGGCGGGATTTCGGCTTTTTCGACCTGTCGCAGCGAAGGTTGAGCATGGTCGCCGAAGGTTGGTGAACACCGGGTCGTCGCACTGGAGGGTCGAGTGGCTGCCGAAGCCTGGTGGTCCGGGGAGACGCCGGGGGAACCGGTACGTGGGTACGGCGATCCCGGCCGCCGCCCACGGGGACGGGCGAGGGCTCAGTGGGGATCCGGCACCACGTGCTGCTCGGGCGCCCGGGCGGACTCGCGCCATACGGCGGCGTGTTCGGCGGCGTATGCCCCTAGCGTGCGCGCGGGGTGGCCGGTGAGGCGTTCGATGGTGTCGGTCACCACCGCGTTGCCGCCGTCGCGGATGAGGGCGTACAGCGCCAGGTACCAGGTGATCGTGCTCTCGGCGGCCCCGGCCGCGCGCCGCCCGGCGGCGAACGTGTCGGCGGACTGCGGCACATACCGAAATTCGCGGCCGCCGGCGTCGCTCAGGATCGCCAGGGCCCGGTCGAGGGTGAGTGCTTCGGGTCCGGTCAGGTCGTACACCCGGCCCGCGTGACCGGGTTCGGCGAGCACCACGGCCGCCACGTCGCCGATGTCGCGGGTGTCGACGAACGCGAGCGAACCGTCGCCGGCCGGGACTTCGATGCCGGCGTGGTTCCGCAGGGAATCGGCCCAGACCCCCGCGAAGTTCTGCTGGAACCAGTTCGGCCGCAGGATGGTCCACTCCTTGTCCGAGGCGCGCAGATCCGCCTCCCAGCCCGCCATCATCGTGGCCGCGCCCAGCACGTCGGCGCCGAGGACGGACATCAGGACGACCCGGCGTACATCGGCCGCGGCGGCCAGCAGGTCGCGCAGCAGGGTGGTGCCGTCGGGTTCCGCGAACGGCCCGACCAGGTACAGGCCGTCGACGCCCGCCAGGGCCGGACCCCAGGTTGCGCGGTCCCCCCAGTCGAAGCGCACCGGCACGACGCCCTCGGACGCCGCCGCCGGGTTGCGGCTCGCCGCCCGGACGTCGATGCCGCGTGCCACGAGCGCGTCCACGACGGGCCGGCCGGTCTTGCCGGTTGCTCCGATGACCAGAACAGTCATGTCCGTTCCCTCTTTCGGTGCTGTTGCTTCGTTCTGTTGCTTCGGTGCTGTTGCTTCGGTGCTGTTGCTTCGGTTCTGTTGCGGGTTCTCCGCGAGCTCGGGTGGCCTCGCTTGCGATCTCAACGCTAGAGGGATCAGACGGGACGTTGAATGCCGGATAATCCTGACTTCATGTCCATGCGTCCTGAGCGGCAAGAGTGCCGGCTATGCTTCCCGTCGTGGATGTCCTCTCCGACGCTCTCGCCGCCATGCGCACCGGGCCGCCCCGGGCCGCCCGGACCGACGTACGCGCACCGTGGGCGCTGCGCATCCCCGCGGTCACCGGCGCCGCGTTCCACGTGGTCCTGCAGGGCACGTGTTGGCTCCTGCCCGACGTCGGCAGCAAAACCGACGCCGCGAGCGCGCCGGACGCCGAGCCGCTGGCGCTCGGCCCCGGCGACGTGGTGTTCCTGTGGCACGGCAGCGGGCACATCCTGGCCGACGATCCGCTCACCCCGGCCGTCGAGTTCCTCCCGAAACGCGCCGACCCGTCATCGCCGATCGGGCAGGTCCGCATCGACGGCCCGGGTGCCCACGCGGTGCTGCTGTGCGGCGCATACCAACTCGGCCCGGCGCGACCGCACCCGCTGATGGCCGACCTGCCGGATCTCGTCCATCTCCCGGACCGCCCCGCCAGGCACCCCGAACTGCGCAGCCTCGTCGCCCTGTTGGCCACCGAGCTCGACGAGGCCCGACCCGGATCGGACGGCATCGTGCCCGCGCTGGTGGACGCGATGTTGCTGTACATGCTGCGCGCGTGGGTCGACGACCGCTCCGCCGCCGAGGAAACGTCCGTCTGTACCGGCTGGGCGCGCGCCTTGACGGACCCGGCCGTCGGCAAGGCCCTACAGCACATCCACGCGCGGCCCGCACACCCGTGGACGGTCGAAGAACTCGCCACCTGCGGCGGCCTGTCCCGCTCGGTCTTCGCGCAGCGTTTCAGCACACTGGTCGGCGAACCACCCCTGACATACCTGACCTGGTGGCGCATGACCACGGCAGGCCGGCTGCTCCGCGAATCGGACGCGGCACTCGGATCGGTAGCGCAACAGGTCGGCTACAGCTCGGAGTTCGCCTTCGCCAAGGCATTCAAACGCACATATGGCATCCCCCCGGGCCGCTACCGCCACCCGGCGACATGAGCAACACGGAGTCGGCCCGGGGCGGGTGTGGGCGGGGTGTGGACACGCGATGCCGTGTGCGTCGGAGACGGCCCGCCCGGCGCTGCGCAGACGGACACCGTCGCACATATGCGTGCGACGTGACAGGGCACGGTGTGACCCGTCGCACCCGCCCTGTCGGTCGATAGTCTCGGTGCGCCCCGAGTCGACCGTACGTGCCGTACGGGCACGATCACGGTTGCGGGGTCCCCGAAGCACGTCCGTTCGGTGATCACTCGATCGTCAATGGAAGGAACGTGTTCCAGATGAAGCGTCTGTCCCGCATGATCGGCGTCGGCGTCTTGACCGCCGCCGCGCTGTACGGCGGAGTCGGTTCGGCAATGGCCGCAGGCTCCGCGGTCCCGGACACCGCGACCTCCCAATACGGGGGCCCGCACCGCAAGTGCGATGCGGAGTACACCGCCGCCTACTACTACGCCATCCACGAAGGCTGGGGCGACCTGCTGGCCCGCGAATACGCCGACATGGTCTACGACGGCTGCAGCGTGAGGGGCTGACCCCACAGGCAGTCGGGCCCACCGCGGCGATCGTCACGATCGATCGGGCCGGCAACCGTACGAGAGCAGGACGTCGGTCTGCGGGGAGCTTGCTCCCGTTGTCCGGCGTTCACCCAAGGCGTGCTCACGCGGCGGAGACGGACTCCGCGGCCGGGGTGGTCTCGGGGTGGGCCGCCGCAAGGCCGACGCGTTGCGGCTTGCGGCCGAGCCTGGGCATGCCCAGGGAAATGAACGCCTCGGCCTGCATGGTGGCGAATCCGATGCGCGGCAGGTCGCGGGTGGCCGGGTACACCAGGAAACGCGGTTCCCACTTCGGGCGGAACTTGGCGTTGAACTTGTACAGGGACTCGATCTGGAACCACCGGGACAGGAAGATCAGCAGCGCGCACCACAACCGCAGGACCGGGCCCGCGCCCAGGCGTTCGCCGCGCGCGAGCGCGGAGCGGAACATCGCGAAGTTCAACGACACCCGGCGCACGCCCAGATCCGGAGCGGCCAGCAGCGTGGCCACGATGAGGAGTTCGTTCAGACCCGGGTCGGCGGTGCGGTCGCGGCGCATCAACTCCAGGGAGATCCCCTGCGGGCCCCAGGGCACGAAGTGCAGCACGGCCTTGAGGTCGTCGCCGGCCGAGGGCGTGCCGTCGGGTGCCGGGTCGGGGGCCTTGTGCGCGGTGACGACGAGGCAGTCCTGGTCGGCGGGGTCGCCGAAGCGGCCCAGCGCGGTGGAGAAGCCGCGTTCGGTGTTCGTGTCGCGCCAGCGCGCGGCGGCGTCGCCGATCCGCATCCGTTCGGCGTCGTCGAGTTCGGAAACCTTGCGCACCTTGCAGGAGTAGCCGTTGCGTTCGATCCGCTTGACCATCTGGCGGACGTTGCGCATGGCTCGTCCCTCGAGCGAGAACTCGCCGGTGTCCACCACCGCCTCGTCGCCCAACTCGAGGGCGGACAGGCCCGCTTCGCGCGTCCACACCTCGCCGCCGGCCTCGCTGCATCCGATCACCGCGGGGACCCACGCGTGGGCGCGGGCCTGCGCCATGAAGACCTTGATCGCGCCGGGCCATGCCTCGACGTCCCCGATCGGGTCACCGGAGGCGAGCATCACGCCCGAGACCACGCGGTAGGCGATGGCGGCCTTCCCGCTGGGGGAGAACAGCACACTCTTGTCGCGGCGCAGAGCAAAGTAGCCGAGCGAGTCGCGCGCGCCGTGCCGGTCCAGGAGGGCGCGCATGCGCTCCTCGTCGGCGGCGGACAACTCCGGTTCGGGGCGTTCGGGGCGCAGGAAGAGGTAGGCGGTGGTCAGCGCGGTGATCAGCCCCAGGGCGCCGAGCAGGTAGCCGACCCGGTCGGCGGCGTGGTCGGACGTGTAGCGGATCGGGCCCTCGAAGCCGAACAGCCCGTACAGGGTGTGTTCGAGCATCCGGATCGCACCCGAGTCGCCGATCTCGCGGGCGCGGTGGGTCCAGGTGATCAGCAGGCCCAGGAGCACGGCGACGGTGCCCATGCCGATCAGGTTGTACAGCGCGCGCCACCGGGTGCGCGGATCCGAGAGCGCGTAGAACTCGCGGCGGTGCACGATCAGCACCGCGAACGCCACGAACGACACGACGGCCGCGCCGGTGGCGTGCCAACGCAGCAGGTGCAGGAAGCCGCCGACCAGCAGCAGCACGACGGCGGCCCGCCACGCCCGGGCCTTGCGCCGACGCAGCGCGGGCGCGAGCAGCACCAGGAGGACGCCGATCATCAGCGAGCCGGCGGTGGCCAGGGTCGTGGTGCCGCCCGGCAGTTGTCCGACCCACAGATGCACGCGGCTGCCGCGAAAGCGCGGGAATACCGCGCCGACGATGTCCAGCACACCGATCGCGAGGCACACATAGCCTGCCAGGGACGGCATCCACGGCCAGCGCGGGGTGGCCGAGGCCAGTGTGCGCAACGCTCGCCGACTCGTACGGGGAGGGCGCGGCGATTGGGTCGGTGGCTCCGTAGTCATAGTTCTCGACGCTACGGCCCGGGCGCGCGTACATAGTCAGCCCGAAGGATGAAGCTCGATACCCACCTGAGGTCTCCCCCGAGGCCGGACACCGAGGGCTCGGCGGTCGGCGACCGCCCCGAACCGATCGCCGGCGGCCCCGCCGCTGCGGGAAGGACGACGGCGCTGTTGCCGGTCGGCCGTGTCGACGGCAGGTTCAACGGGTCAAAAAGGCGGCCGACGCCGCGAGGAGAGCGCGTCCGGGGTCGCGGTGACGTGATCGTGTAGCCGAGCATCGGCAGGGTGCTGTTCGCGGTGTTCGGTCTCGCCGGTGGCCGGGAGGTCTTGGCCGACCCGTTGCAGGCCGGTCAGGTACACGCCCTCGGTTTCGGTCGGGAAGGTGGCGTTGACGTCCGTGACGGTCCTGCCGGAGAGTCGTTTGTCGGTGAGTACCGGTTCCCGCATCGTGAGGGGTGATCAGGCCGAGGATTCGCGTGAGGTCGGTGGTGGGCCGCGTCAGGTGTGTGCGCTTCCCGACGGGGACGGGGTGGCGGTTGTCCCTCGGGCTTGGGGGCGACCTCGACGCGTGTGCCGTGGTGGACTCCCGCCCCGACCGGGGCGCCGAGTGCGTGGGCGTCCGGGCTCGACGGGCTCGCGGTGAGCGTGGGCTCGACCTCGGCCGCGGTCGGCGCGCCCGCCGATCGGTGGGCGCGCCGACCGCGCGGATGCCGTGGGCCGATCGTCGCGGCGGAGCGTGCGCGCGGCCTTTCCGGTCCCGCCGAAGCGTTGCGCATGCGCCGTTCGGATTTGCCGGAATATCCGGGCGCAGGCCGCCGAATAGAATGGCCGGGGTCCTGGTCCGGCGGAATCTTGATCGTGTCGATCGAGTCGGTTGCGATGTTTGCGTGGGGGTGTCCCGTCGACGGGACATGGAAATCACCGCGCGTCGCGCCGGGGTCGGGAGCCGGTTATGCCGGGTCGGTCGAAAGCAAAACCGTGACCGCCGTGTCGAGGCGGTCCGGTTCGTCGCGGCCCGGCAACCTTGACAGTCCGAAGGTGGCGCTGAAAGGCTCGACAGGAGTTGGATCGGCTCCCGGTTCGATATCTCGAACCGACGTTCAAGCACCTTCATCGTGCGGGCCGCAGGCGAGCATACGCGGTCGAGAGCCTGATCATCGATTACCGCTCGGAGTACCTGGAACCATTTCTGCGGGAGGACGCTTCCTGTGAGTTCACTCGTCGAGCAGTGGAATATTCATCCGGAGCATTTCTGGCTGCACGGTAAACGACCCGCCAAGATCGTCGAGTACGACGAAAAACTGCAGATGTGGAATATCTACGGTTATCCCGAGTCGATCGAGGTACTCAGCCGGCCGAAGGTCTTCTCCAACGATTCCGCCTACCTGTCCCCCATCCCGATCGACCCGTCGATCTGTGAGGGCGACTTCGCCCAGATGGATCCGCCCGAGCACCGCAAGGTGCGTGGTCTGGTCGATCGTTCGTTCACCCCGAGGCTCGTGGCCGACATGGAGCCGCGCGTACACCGGGTCGTCGAGGAACTGCTCGACGACATCGCGGACCGGGACCGGTTCGACCTGGTGGCCGACTTCGCGAACCCGCTGCCGGTGCTGGTGATCTCCGACCTGTTGGGTGTGCCGCGCAGCGACCGGCCCCTGTTCAAGAACTGGATGCATCAGTTGCTCGACGGCGCGGAGGAACTCGCCCCGCCCGAGACCCTGGAGGAGATGGAGGCGCAGCTGGAGAAGGGGTTCGCGTTGTTGCGCGAGATGCGCGACTACTGGAGCGAGCACGCCGCGGATCGCCGGCGCACGCCGAGGGAGGACCTGCTGAGCCACCTCGTGCACGCGGAGGTGGACGGCGAGCGGCTCTCCGACGGGGCGGTGTTCAACATCGCGAACCGGCTGCTGATCGCCGGACACCACACGACCTCCATGCTGATCGCGAACACGATGTTGTGTCTGGAGGCGTTCCCGGACCAGGCGGAGCGGGTACGCGCGGACCGGTCGCTGATGCCCGGTCTGATCGAGGAGTCCATCCGCTTCCTCAGCCCGCTCTCCGGGATCATGCGTGTGGTCGCCGAGGACACCGAGGTCGGCGGGCACCACTTCGCCAAGGACCAGATGGTGATGGTGTGGTGCGGCGCGGCGAACCGGGACGAGCGCCAGTTCGCGGACCCGAACGTCTTCGACGCGGCCCGCTCCCCCAACGTGCACATCGGTTTCGGTCGGGGTGTGCACTTTTGTCTGGGCCGGCGGTTGGCCCGGGCCGAGGGCCGGGCCGCGGTCGACGCGCTGCTCGACCGTTTTCCCGCGCTGCGTACCGACCCGGACCAGGCGCCGACGTTCTTCCGGGTGATCGACGCGAGCGGCCTGGAATCGATGCCCGTGCTGACCCGATGAGCACCCCACCCACTGCGCCCACCCCCGCCGTCCGGGCCGAACGCCGGGCCGGACCGGGCGAGTTCCCCGACGAATCCCGCAACGGGTTCCGCGACGAAGGAGAAGCACGATGACGACGGTGGTAGACCGGTGGAACATCCATCCCGATCATCGGTGGCTGCGCGGGGAACGGCCCGACGCGCCGATCACGTTCGACCAGGCGCAGGGCGTGTGGAACGTCTACGGCTATGCCGAGTGTCAGGAGATGCTCGGCGACGCCGCGCGGTTCTCCTCGCACACCGCGCGGCTGCTGCCGGTGGCGGTGGATCCGTCGCTCATGGAGGGCGACATGTCCCAGATGGACCCGCCGCAGCACCGCAAGTTCCGGCAGTTGGTCAGCCGTGCCTTCACCCCTCGGCTGATCGCCGGCATGGAGTCGCGGATCGTCGAGATCACCACCGAGTTGCTCGATCGGGTGGAGGGAAAGCCCGAGCTCGAACTTGTCGCCGACCTGACCTTCCCGCTGCCGGTCATCGTGATCGCCGAGTTGCTCGGCGTGCCGGCGAGCGATCGCGACATGTTCAAGAAGTGGGCCGACAACATCATCGCGAGCTTCAGCGGTTTCTCCTTCCTGGACGACAGCGACCAGGGCCACCAGGACATGAGCGACGCGACGGAGCAACTTCGGCCGCTGCTGGAGTACCTGGCCGGGCATGTCGCCGAGCGCCGCCGGCACCCGCGCGAGGATCTGCTCACGCATCTGGCCACGGCCGAGATCGACGGCGATCGGCTCACCGACAACGAGGTCGTGAACGTCGCGAACATCATGCTGGTCACCGGGCACATCACCACCACGATGTTGCTCGGCAACACGGTGTTGTGCCTGGACGCGGACCAGGAGCAGGGCGCCCGGGTGCGCGCGGACCGATCGCTGGTCCCGGGCGCCATCGAGGAGGCGCTGCGGCTGTTGCCGCCCTCGACGGCGATGACCCGGGCCACCAGTGTCGACGTGGAGGTCTCGGGGGTCGCGATCCCCAAGGACCAGATGCTCATGTTGTGGCTGGGGGCCGCCAACCGCGACCCGGGCGTGTTCACCGATCCCGGCGCCTACCAGCCGGGGCGCGACCCCAACCCGCACCTGGGTTTCGGTCGGGGCATCCACTACTGCATCGGTGCCGCGTTGTCCCAGATGGAGGGGCGGATCGCGCTGAACGCGCTGCTGGACCGCTTCCCGAAGTTGCGTACCGATCCCGCGAATCCGCCGGGGTTCTTCGCCACGCCGGACATGATCGGGGTGAGTTCGCTGCCGCTGCGCACCAGCTGATCCGCCCGACCACACCACGGGGAGAAACGCTTCACCATGGATCAATCGTTGTCGCAGATGTCCTTCGGCTACATCCCCACGGCGATGTTGCGCGCCGCCGCCGAACTCAAGGTCGCCGACGCGCTGGCGGCCGGCCCGCTCTCGGCCGAGGAGGTGGCCGAGCGCACCGATACCGATCCCGCCGCGTTGCGTCGGCTGCTGCGCGCGCTGGCCGGCCTCGGTCTGCTCGCCCGACTCGACGGGGGGCGGTTCGCGCTCACCGAACTGGCCGATCCGCTGCGGGCCGACGCGCCCGACTCGGCGCTCGACGACATCCTGCTGTCCACCACGCCGGAGTTGTGGCGGGCGTGGGGCGAGTTGTCGCAGATCGTGCGCACCGGGCGGGCCGCCCGGCATCCCGACACGGGCCTGACCGCCTTCGAGGCGGCGCTGCGCGACGCCGGGCACGCGGCGCGGTTTCGCGCGGCCAAGGCGCTCAACAGCCGGGAGTACACGGCGGGTGTGACCGGGGCGTACGACTTCTCCCGGTTGCGTACGCTCGTCGATCTCGGCGGCGACGAGGGCACGTTGCTCGCCGCGGTGCTGACCGCCGCGCCCGCGTTGCGCGGGGTGTTGTACGAGCGGGCGGATGCGGTGCAGGCGACGACGGCCGCGCTGACCCGGGCGGGCGTCGCAAACCGCTGCCGGGTCGTCGCGGGCGACTTCGCGACGGCCCCGGAGGCCGGCGCGAACGCGGGTCCCCCGGTCGACGCCTATCTGTTCAACCACGTGATCCGCGACCACGACGACGAGCACGCGCGAGCGCTGTTGCGCGCCTGTCGGGCCGTCGTGTCGCCGGCCGCGCGGGTGCTGCTGGTGGAGACCGTGCTGCCGGCGGTGCCGAGCGCGGCGGAGTCCGCGAGCTACGGGCTGACCGACCTCAACAACCTGGTCTACGCGGGCGGCCGGGAACGCACCGAGGCCGAGTATCGCGAGTTGTTGGCTACGGCGGGTCTGACTCTGACCGCCGTGTTCGACGTGCCGACCACCGCGGCCGGCATGCCCGACTATCACCTCATCGAGGCGAGGCCCGGCGCGTAGTCGGGCCGGTCCCGCCCGCCCGCGCGCCCGCCCGCACCTGCGTGTGCCCTGCCCGGGCGAGCTCGCGGCACGGGATGCGGACCCGCGCGGGCGGGCGATGCGGCCGGGGCCGTGACGGCAAGGCGTCGAGGAAGCAGACCGAGACCGAGTAGCCGTGAGGTCGTGTGAGATGGAGTTCCGCATTCTGGGGCCGGTCGAGATTTTGGACGGCGGCACCCGGATTCCACTGGACGGGGCGAAGCAGCGGACGGTTCTGGCGGCCTTGCTCCTCGCGCAGGGACGATTCCTCTCGGACTCCGAACTGAGCACGCTGTTATGGGGGTTCCACCCGCCGGCGACGCTCAACGCGCAGATCTACAACTATGTCTCCCGGCTGCGCAAGACGGTGGGCCACGGTCTGAGCATCACCCGCCGCTCGCCGGGATACCTGATGCGGATCGACACCGCCGCCTTCGATCTCTTCGAGTTCGAGAGGCTGGCCGCACGCGGGCAGTCGGCGCTGCGGGCGCGGCGCCACGAGGACGCCGGCCGACTGTTGCGCGGCGCGCTGGCGCTGTGGCGCGGGCCGGCCCTGGCCGATGTCTCGGAGCATCTGAGCAATGCCGAGGGGCCGCGGATCGAGGAGGCCCGTACTTCGGCGATCGAGAGCCTGATCGAGGCCGAGCTGGCGCTGGGCCGGCATACGCAGGTACTGCCCGAACTGACCAGGCTGGTGGGGCAGTACCCGCTGCGGGAACGTTTTCGGGCCCAGTTGATGACCACGCTCTACCGGTGCGACCGGCAGGCCGAGGCTCTGGCGCTGTACGAGCGCGGCCGGCGCCTGCTCGCCGACGAACTCGGGGTCGAGCCCGGGGTGTTGTTGCGCGATGTCTACCACGCCATCCTGACCGCGAACCCCGCGCTGCGCTGTCCCGCGTAACGGCCGCGTCCCGGGCTGGTGCCGCGCCCTTGCCGGGCCCGGCACCAACGCACCGTCCCGCCGGCCTGCCCGGGTGGCGGGCCGCCCGGCGTTCAGGCCCGCGGCCACCGGATGTAGCGGCGCAGCCCGTACAGCAGCGGCCAACGACCGCGCCGCCGGGTGATGCCGAGCACCTCGCCGAACACCACCACGTGGTCGCCGACCGGCAGGGTCCGGCCGATGCGGCAGTCGGCGACGGCGTGCGTGTCGGCGGGCAGGTGCGGGCTGCCGTGGTCGGGGTCGGCGTACCAGTCGACGCGCTCGAAGCGGTCCGGTGTGCCGGAGGCGAACAGTTCGGCGGTGGCCTGCGCGCCCTCGTGCAGCAGGTTGACGGCGAAGGCGCCGCGCAGCTTCAGGGCCGCCAGTGTGGGGCTCGCGGCCCGCAGGCAGACAAGCAGCGTGGGAGGTTCCAGCGTGACGCTGCACACCGACGAGCAGGTCAGGCCCCACGGCCGGCCGTCGAGGTCGGTCGTGGTCACCACGGCCACGCCGGTGGGGAATCCGCGCATCATCGCGCGAAATCCCTCCGGCATGGCCGGGCCGGCCGATCGGGTGATCGCGTCGATCGATTCGGTCATTGCAGGCCGCGCATCCGGGCGAAGTACTCGTACTGGCTGGGCAGGGTCTCGGCCAGGTGCCGGGCCTTGCCCCGGATGGCGGCGAACTCCTTGCGGGCGGCCGTCTGGTCGGCCAGCCCCAGGGCCGGCGACGGGCGCAGCTTGATGCCGCCGGTACCCAGCAGGATGCACATGTACGAGTAGGGCGGCAGCCCGTGGTAGTAGGGGAACACCGTCTCGCTGTCCGGCAGGCGCACCTGCCAGCGCTCGATCCGCTCGGCGAGCGCGTCCGGGATGGCCCGGGTCTTGGTGTCCTTCCAGTACTGGGTGTCGTCGCGGGCCGCGCCCTTGTAGTGCAGGACCAGGAACTCGCGGACGCCGTCCATCACGTTGGCGATCGCGGAGTTGTACATCTCGCGCATCCCGGGGTGCCAGTCGGCGGCCGGGAAGTACTTGACCAGTTGTTCGATCGCGTGGTGGATGAAGAAGATCCCGGTGGATTCGAGCGGTTCGACGAATCCGCTGGAGAGGCCGATGGCGACGCAGTTGTTGGCCCAGGACTCGCGGCTGCGCCCGATGCGCATGCGGATGTGGTTGGCCTCGACGTCGGCCGCCTCGGGGCCGACGAACTCGCGCAGCGTGCGCTCGGCCTCCTCGGGCGTGCAGTAGTCCTTGGCGTAGACGTAGCCGGTCCCGATCCGGCCGAACAGCGGGATGGTCCAGATCCAGCCGGCGTTTTGGGCGGTGGCGGTGGTGCACGGGCGAATGCCGCGGCGCTTCATGTCGAGCGGTACCTGCAGGGCCACCGCGCTGTCGTTGGGCAGGGTGTCCTGGTAGGAGACGAACGGGACTTCGAGCGCCCTGTTCAGGAGCAGGCCGCGAAAGCCGGTGCAGTCGACGAACAGGTCGCCGTCGAGGTCGCCGTGCTCCTTGGTGCGTACGTTCGCGATCCAGCCCCGGTCGTCGAGGGTGACGTCCCGGACATCGTCGACGATGTGCCGCACGCCGCGTTCCACCGAGTACTTGGTGAGGAACTTGGCGAGCAGTGCGGCCTCGAAGTGGTAGGCGTAGGGGAACTGGGTCTTGCCCTGGTGCTCGGACATGGTCAGTCCGACGGCTTCCTCGGCCTCGGTGTACTCCTGTTCGAGGAGTCTGCCGTCCAGGTGCCTGGGGCTGCGGCCGGCGTCGCACAGGTTGGCCATCACGAAGCAGTCCGTGTCGAAGCGTTCGCCGGGGCCGTTGTGCAACCACCAGTCGCTAAGCGGGAATCCGTCGACCGAGCGCATCTGTTCGAACGGGTGGTAGAAGTGGTGCCCGGGCCGACGCCAGTTCTGGAAGCGGACGGCCAGCTTGTAGGTGGCGTTGCAGGCCGGCATCCAGTCCTCCTCCTTGAGGTCGAGGAACTCGAAGAAGTGCCGGATGTCGCTGAAGGTCGCCTCGCCGACCCCGATCGTACCGATCGTGCCGGATTCGACGAGGGTGATCGACACGCGGTCGCCGAACGCCGCCTTCAGATATGAGGCGGTCATCCAACCGGCGGTTCCGCCACCAACGATGACGACCTTGTCGGGGTTCTTCGTATTCACGTCAACACCTCGGTTCGCAGCGTCGGCTTTCATGCGGGTCGGGTGTCCCGCCCGATACCGACCACCATGGCGTTCGCGGCTATCCGACTTCTATATCGCGGCTACCGCCGCGGTATTTCGCCGGGAAATGCGCGCCGCTTGGGGGCTTTTCCGGGTGCATAGGAAAGATATAGCCTCCGCCGGCACGGTGGGGTCGATACTCGACCGGGCTCGGGAAGCGGGGGTTACGCGATGGGGGCAGCAAATTCGGTGATCCGGCCGGCACATCTGCTCGCGGTGCTCGGCGTGGTGGTGTTGATCGTGCTCGCGGGTCGTTTCGCGGCGCGCCGGGCCCGACAGCCGGAGGTGGTCGGCGAGTTGACGGCGGGGATTCTCGCCGGTCCGCTGGCGGTCCGGCTGCTGGGCCGGGACACCTTCGACGACGTGTTGCCGGGCGAGGTGCTGCACGATCTCAAGTTGTTGGCCGAGGCGGGCCTGGTGTTGTTCCTGGTGGGCCTGACCCACAAGCTGCGCACGGGCTCGCCGGCGCCGGCGCGACGCGCGACCGGCTGGGTGGTCGCGGGGGCGCTGTTGCCCGCGTTGGCGGCCGGCGGCCTGCTCGCGGGTTGGGTGTTGCTGGACGGGGATCCGGTGGTGCGGGGTACCGCTCCGGTGGCCGCGCTGGTGTTGATGCTGGCGGTGTCGTTGTCGGTGACGGCGGTGCCGGTACTGGCCCGGATCCTGACCGACCGGGGCATGACGGACACCGGGGTCGGGCGTCTGGCGCTGACGTCGGCGATCGTGATCGACGCGGTGTCGTGGTTGTTGCTGACCGTGACGGTGGGGTTGGCGAAGGGCAGCGTCGAGGGTTTCCTGCGGTCGATGGCGGTGCTGGGGTGCGGCGCGGCGGCCGCGGTGTTGTTGCGGCTGGTACTGCGCGCGCGGGCGGCGAGTCGGCTGTGCGCGCGGGCGCCGTGGGGTGCCGCGGTGCTGGTGGGCGCGGTGGCGGTGGCGATGGCGATCACGATGGAGCGGCAGGGCATGACGGCGATCATCGGCGCGGCGCTGGCCGGGCTGGCGGTGCCGGCGACGCCTGGATGGGACCCGGTGGTGCATGCGGTGACCCGGGTCGGCCGCAGCCTGGTACCGGTGTTCTTCGTGGTCACCGGGGTGACGGTGCTGACCAAGGATCTGGGCTCGGCGCCGCTCGTGCTGATCGCGCTCGCCACGTTCCTGGGCATCGCCGGGAAGGCGGTGGGTGGTTACCTCGGCGCCCGGCTGGGCGCGCAGTCGCACTGGGACGCGCTGCGGATCGGCGCGTTGATGAACACCCGCGGCCTGACCGAGTTGATCGTGCTCCAGGTCGGACACCGCGCGGGGATCCTGACCACGCCGTTGTTCCTGGCGCTGGTGGTGATGGCCTTGGTGACCACGGCGCTGACCGGGCCCTCGCTGCTGGGTGTGGACCGGGCCGAGTTGCGGCGCCGGGGAGCGGGGCAATCCTCGCCGGTGGGGGCGCGGGCGCTGCCCGAGGCGGCCCGGCCCGAGCGCTGAACCGCCCCCGGTGGGTGGCCGAAGCCGCCCGCCGGGGGCGTGCGGTCGGGTTCAGCCCACGCGCTGCATGGCCCGTTCCCGGCGCTCGGCCACACTCGATCCCGACTCGCGGCGGGCCATCCTGCGCAGCACGATCGGCGCCAGGACCAGGCCGATCGCGGCCCACACGCTCAGCACCCCCACGGTCTCCCATTGCCGCCAGGAGTCGCCGATCTCGACGTCGACCGCGCTGTCCGGGAGCAGTGCGGTGCGCATGCCCAGGCCGAGCCAGTAGACGGGGAACACCTGGGCGATCCACTGCACCCAGCCGGGCATCGAGGTGATCGGGTAGAAGATCCCGGAGATCCCGATCATGGCCAGGATCGGCAGCAGCAGGACGCCCTGACTGCGGGCGCTGGTGAACACCGAGCCGAGCACCGCGCCGATCGGCAGGGTCGCCACCAGCCCCAGGGCGAGCACCCAGATCAGCGTCACCCAGGCGCCGGCGCTGCCGATGGTCAGGTCGGAGATGATCAGCATGCCCGGGACCAGGAAGATCGCGAGGTCGACGATCAGGCCGCCGGAGACCGAGACGATCTTGCCGACCAGGTAGCCGACCATGCCGTTGGGGGTGGCCTTGGCGCGCAGCAGCGTGCCGTCCTCGCGTTCGGCGGTGAGCTGTTGGCTCACGGTGACCATGGCCATCGCGGCGTTCATGCCCAGGATGCTGGGCAAGACCAGGGTGCCCAGTTGGAATCCGCTGTCGCCGAAGGAGACGTCACGCAGCGAGAAGGTGACGATCAGCATCAGCACGGGCCAGAAGAAGTGGTTGAACAGGTCGCCGGCGTTGGTGAACGACTGGCGCAGTTCGATGACGCCGCGGGACCAGCCCGCGCGCAGTGCGGTGGTGGTGGGGTTCATCTCGGCTCCTTCGTGGATGCCCCGGGTTTCGGTCCGGGGAGCAAACGAGGCTCCTGCGGGAGCGGCACGGGCCGGCCGCCCGGCCGCCGCGGCGAAACGCGGTGCGGCGCACCCGCGCCGGGCCCGGCCCCTCGGCTGGGGAACCCGGCCGAGGCCTCGGCCGGCAACCACCGGCGGGCGGGCGGGACATCCCGCCCCTCGGGGCGGGGGGAGGTCAACCGGCCATCGCCTCCTGCGCCTTGGCGTGGGCCGCCTCGGCGCGGGCGGATTCGGCCCGGTGCACCAGGGACAGGTAGGTGTCCTCCAGCGAGGCCCGGCGTACCTCCAGTGCGGTGATCGCGTCGCCGTACTCGCGGTAGAGCTCGAAGACGAACTTGGCGGGGGCGTTGGTGGCCTGGGTGTGCTGTTCGCCCGCGTGCGACCAGCGCACCTCGTCCTCGCCGACGATGCGGTGGGCGAGTTCCTGGGCGGTGCCGTCGGCGATGATCCGGCCGCCGTCGAGGATCATGATGCGATCGGCGAGTTTCTCGGCCTCGTGCAGGTCGTGGGTGGTGAGCAGGATCGTGGTCTCCTCCTCGGCGGCGAGGCGCTCGACGAGGTCGTGGAACTCGTGGCGGGCCACCGGGTCGAGGCCGGCGGTGGGCTCGTCCAGGAACAGCAGTTCGGGGCGGCCGACGATGCCGACCGCGACGTCGAGTCGGCGGCGTTGGCCGCCCGACAGGGTCCGGATCTTCTGGTGGGCGTGCTCGGTCAGGCCGACGGCGGCGACCAGGTCGTCCGCGTCCCAGGGCCGTTGGATGGTCTCGGTGGAGTAGCAGGAGTAGTAGGTGCCCAGGTGTTCGAGCAACTCGCGCACGTGCCAGCGGCCGTGGTCGCGCCAGGACTGCAGGACCACGCCGACTCGGGCCCGCCAGCGTTCGTCGCCGTGCGCGGGGTCGACGCCCAGCACCTCGACGCGGCCGGCGGAGCGCATGCGAAAGCCCTCCAGGATCTCCAGCGTGGTGGTCTTGCCGGCCCCGTTGGGTCCGAGCAGGCACAACACCTCGCCGTGTCGGACCTGCAGGCTCACGTCCTGCAGCACCTCGGTCGCGCCGTATCGCATGCGCAGACCTTCGGCCTCGAGCACGATCTGCTCGCTCATCGTGAATCCCCTCGTCGTCGAAGTGGTGCTCAGGAGCGGCGGATCGTCACGTCGCCGTCGAAGGTGCGGGCGCGGATCTCGACGATCTCCCGGGCGTGCCCGGGGCCGTCGACCACGTCGAGCAGGTTGCGCACGTGGCCGGAGACCGTGCTCACGTCGAAGCCGACCGCGCTGCCCTCGCGGATGCCGATGTCGATCGCGCCGGAGACGGTGGTGAGTCGGATCCGGCCGCGTGCGGCCTCGCCGATCCGGACGTCGCCGTGCGCGGCCTTGACCTCGACGTCGGCGTGCGGCAGGGCGATGTCGACGGCGCCCTGGGTGCCGCCGACGCGCAGGTCGCCGGTGATTTCGCCGATGGTGGTGTCGCCGTTCTCGTTGCCGATCACCGCGGAGCCCTCGATCAGGTCCACCCGAACGTCGCCGAAGTGGGCGGTGATCTCGGCGTGGCCCACCACTCGACCGACCGAGATGTCGCCGCGGACGGCGGCCACCCTCAGCGGGCCGGTGTGTTCGAGCCGGATGTCGCTGCGCACGCCCTCGAAGCGGACCTCGCCCAGTCGGCCGTCGGCGTGCAGCGCGGCCCACGCGGAGCCGCCGCGCACGTGTGAGCCCTCGGGCACCGCGATGCGCACGTCGACCGACCCGCCGCCGCGTGATCCCCCGACGCGCCGGCCGAGTCCGGTGGGTTCCTTGACCGAGAGTCGGCCGCGCGCGTAGTCGACGCGCACCTGTTCGGCGGCCTTGACGTCGAGGTCGTTGGCGGCGTCGGTGGCGCGCACCTCGACGACGGTGTCACCGCGCTCGCTCGCGTCGATGCGAATGTCGCCCGCGGTGATCGCGATCGTCGCGGTGATCGGTCGGGGGGTGTCGAATACGGCCACGGTCGGTCTCTCGTTCATCGGGTCGGGCGCGGGGTCGGGGCGGGTCATCGGGCCCAGCCGGTGTGCCGCCGGCCGCCGTCGGGCGGGCGGCGGGTGGTGCGGGCGGAGTCGGTGCCCAGGACGGTGTTGGCGGCGCGCACGAGCCAGGCGTTGACCGACAGCCCCTCGCGGCCGGCCGCCTCCTCGATCCGGGCCTTGAGTTGTTCCGGGGGGCGGAAGTTGATCCGCCCGATCGGGCCCTCGTCCTCGCCGGCCGCCGGGTCGGGCTCGGTCGAGGGGTCCGGGGGCGGTTCGGGCGGTGGCGCGATCACCACGAAGGCGGGGTCGAGGCCGCGCAGCCTGATGTCGACCGATCCCGGGGCGAGTTCGCGGGTGATCTCGCCGGCCGCACTGGAGAGCGCGCCCAGCAGGGCGAGTCGCACGCAGGAGTCGAGGGGGGCGACCAGGCGCTCCGCGAGTGCGAGGTTCTCCTCGCCGCCGGCCTCGGCGGTGGTCAGGAACTCGTGGCGGACGTTGTCCACATAGGGCGTCAGGTCCATGGCACCATCATGGCGCATCGATGGCGCCGCAGCAAGTCCGGCACGTGGCAATCCATGGACTCCGCACACGGCCTCGGACGGCGCCATGTGGCGCCATCCGAAGCTCGTAGCCGGTCGGCTCACTCCCCGGCGAGTTCCCGGCGGATGATCCGGCAGATCTCGGCGGCGGGTCCGGGCAGATACAGCTCCTCGTGCGCCCCCCGCACGTCGTACCGGCGCACCGCGCCCTGCACGTGCGCCCGCCACAGGTCGGCGAAGGATCCCTCGGGGTTGGGCACGGCGCCGAAGAACAACATGTCGCCGCGATAGACGGGCGAGTCGAACCCCGGCATCAGCGCCGTGTAGTTCGCCACGACCGCGACCGCCTGCTCCAGGAACGCCTCGTCGTCGCGCCCGGCCAGGCCGGTGAGGTGTTCGGCGAAATAGTCCCGGATCTCGGCCGTGGTGGGCGGCGTCTCGCTCGCCAGCCGGCTGCCCGGAACACTGTCGAGCAGGGCCAGCAACGGCACCTGGTGACCGCGCCGTTGCAACTCCGCGGCCATCGCGTGGGCCAGCGTGCCGCCGCCGGAGAGCCCCATCAGATGGAAGGGCCCCTCGGGTTGCACGGCCAGGATCTCCTCGACGTAGTCGGCGACCATCTCCTGGATCGACCCCGGCAACCGGGTCCGCCCGTCGAAGCCCTTGGCCTGGATGCCGTAGCTCGGCCGGTCCTCGGGCAACAGGCCGGCGAAGCCCAGGTAGGGCCAGCACAGGCCGCCGCCGGGGTGGACCCACCACAGCGGCTCGCGCTCCCCCTCGGACCTGATCGGCAGCACCGCCGCGAGCGGGTCGGCGGGCGCGCCGACTCCGCCGTCCGCCTCCAGGTAGGCGGCCAGTTCGGCGACGGTGGGCCGGTCGAAGATCACCCGGATCGGGAGGTCCGCGCCGAGCACGGTACGCACCCGGGTGATCAACCGGGTGGCCAGCAGCGAGTGCCCGCCCAGCGCGAAGAAGCCGTCGTCGATGCCGACCCGGTCCAGCCCCAGCACCTGGGCGAACACCCCGCACAGCAGTTCCTCGCGGGTGCTGCGCGGCGCGCGTCCGGTGCCGGCACCGCCGTAGTCCGGCGCCGGCAACGCGCGTCGGTCCAGCTTCGCGCTCGCGGTCAGCGGTACCTCGTCGATGGTCATCAGCGCCGCGGGCATCATGTATTCGGGCAGCCGCGCGGACAGATGGCCACGCAGGTCGGCGACCAGTTCGCCGTTCGCCCCGCCGGCCGGTACCAGGTAGCCCACCAGCCGCCGGTCCCCCGGCCGGTCGTCGACCACGACCACGGCCCGGTCGACGCCCGGATGGGCCAGCAGGGCCGCCTCGATCTCGCCGGGTTCGATCCGGAAGCCGCGGATCTTGACCTGCTCGTCCGCGCGTCCACGAAAGACCAGTTGCCCGTCCTCGGTGCGGGCCACGATGTCGCCGGTGCGGTACATGCGCTCGCCGGGTCGACCGAACGGGCAGGCCACGAACCGCTGCGCGGTCAGCTCGAGGCGGCCCACATAGCCGCGCGCCACGCCCGAGCCCGCGATGTACAACTCGCCGGGCACCCCGGCGGGCACCGGCCGCAGCGCGCCGTCCAGGACATAGACCCGGGTGTTGGGGATCGGCCGGCCGATCGGCAACACCTCGCCGGCGCCGGCCAGCGGCGCGCTCATCGTGGCACAGGCGGTGGTCTCGGTCGGCCCGTACACGTTCACCATCCGCCGCTCCCGCGACCATCGGGCGACCAATTCCGGCGGGGTCACCTCCCCGCCGACCACCAGCGAGCGCACCGTGGCCAGCGAGCCGGCCGGCATCGCGGCGAGCATCGTGGGCGGGATCATCGCGTGGGTGACCCGGTGCGCGGCGATCGTGTCGGCCAGCGGATCGCCGGGGGCCAGCCGATCCGGGTCGGCCAGTACCACGCACGCCCCCGAGAGCAGCGCGGTGAGCAACTCGCACAGCGAGACGTCGAAGCTCGGCGAGGCCAGTTGCAACATCCGGCTGTCGGGGGTCACCGCGAGTCGTTCCACGTGTGCGGCGGCCAGGCTCGCCACCCCTCGGTGGGTGACCACGACGCCCTTGGGCCGACCGGTGGAACCCGACGTGTAGATGACGTACGCCGCGCCGGCCGGCGACACCGCCGGTGCCGCGAAGTCGCGGTCGGCCCGGGCCGGTTGCCGGTCCACGCGCACGGTCGCGAGGCCCAGCCCGGCCGACGTCGCGATGCTCGCCTCGTCGACGATGATCAGGCACGCCCCGGAGTCCGCCGTCATGAACTCGATCCGCTCGCGTGGCAGCGCGGGATCGATCGGCAGGTATATGCCGCCCGCCTTCGCCACGGCCAGTAGCGCGACCACGAATTCCGGCGAGCGGCGCACACTCACCGCCACCACCGACTCCGGGCGCACGCCGCACCCGAGCAGTTCGTGTGCCAGCGCGTCCGAGCGCGCGTCCAGTTCCCGGTAGGTCAGCGTGGTCTCGCCGAACACCACGGCCGCGGCGGCCGGGTCGGCGGCCACCCGGGCGGCGAACAGGTCGGCGACGGTCGCCTCGACCGCGTCCGGCACACCCTCGTTGAGCTCGGCCAACAGCCGCTCCCGCTGAGCGACTTCGAGGCCGTCCAGGGACCCGATCGGGGTCTGCGGGTCGGCCGCCACCCGGCGCAGCACGCGGGCGAGCCGTTCGGCGACACCCTCGGCGCGCTCGGGCGTGAACAGGTCGCGCTGGTACTGCATGACCACGCGCAGGTGCGGGTCGGCGGTGGCCGCCACGCCGAACGGGTAGTGGGTGCCGTTCGCCGAGTCGGCGCCGGTGATCGTGATGCCCGCGGCGGTGTTCGCCTCGTCGATGCCGGCCCGGTCGACGGGGAAGGACTCGAAGACCACGACGGTGTCGAACAGTGTCGGCAGCCCGGTGGCCCGGTGGATCTCGGTCAGCCCGCAGTGGTGATGGTCGAGCAGTGCGCCCTGCCGGTCCTGCAGGGTGGTCAGCATCTCGCCGAAGGTGTCCCACGAGGAGAGCCGGACGCGGACCGGCACGGTGTTGATGAACAGCCCCACCATCGTGTCGACATCCGCGACCGCCGGCGGCCGCCCGGACACCGTGGTGCCGAACACCACGTCCCGCCGGCCGGTCAGCCCGGCCAGCACGACCGCCCACGCGCCCTGCACCAGCGTGTTCGGCGTGACGCCCAGTTCGGCGGCCCGCCGCGACAGTTGCGCCGCGACGTCGACCGACAGCGCGACGTCGACCTGCCCCACCCGGCCCTGGTCCACCTCGGGCCCCGCGTCGGGGGCGAGCAGGGTGGGTTCGTCGAAGCCGTCGAGTTCGCGGGCCCACGCCCGGGCCGACGCGTCCCGGTCCTGCCGCGCCAGCCATACCAGGAAGTCCCGGTAGCCGCGTACCCTCGGCAACGCCGACTCGTCCCCGCCGCAGGCGTACAGCCGCAGCAGGTCGTGCGTCAGCAGCGGCAGCGACCAGCCGTCGAACAACACGTGATGCGCGGTCAGCACCAACTCGGCCCGGGCGCGGCCGGTGCGCACCAGGGTCAGTCGCAACAGCGGCGGCACCGCCGGGTCGAAGTGGCCGGCCTGGTCCGCGGCCAGCAACCGGCCGAGGTGCGCGTCGCGTTCGCTCTCCTCCAGATCGCGCAGGTCCACCTCGCGCCACGGCAACTCGACCCGGTCCTGGACCAGTTGCACCAGGTCGCCGGCCAGGTCGGCGATGAAGGCGGTGCGCAGGTTGGCGTGCCGGTCCAAGAGTGCCTGGCCGGCCGCGCGCATCCGGGCCGGGTCCACCTCGCCGGTCAGGTGGTGGACCAGTTGCACGTGGTAGGCGTCGTAGGTGGCACCGGCCAGCATGGATTCGAACAGCAGCCCGGACTGGAGCGGAGTCGGCGGCCAGATGTCCGCCAGGCCCGGGTAGCGTCGCTCCCAGACCTCGATCTCGCTTTGCCGCACCGTCACCAGCGGCACGTCCGAGGGGGTGAGTCCGCCCGCGCCGGGTGTCGCGACGTGTGTCGCGAGGGCTTCGAGTGCGGCGCACCACAGGTCCGCCAGTTCGTGTACCTCCGCCGGGGCGAGCACTCCGGTGGGGAAGTCGATCCGGGCGTCCAGGCGCGGACCGCGCTCGGTGTCGGTGACGAACGCGTTGAGTTCCACGGCGGACTTGGCGGGCAGGTCCGGGTCGAACGCCGCGACCAGGCCGAAGGCATCGGCGACCTCGGTCCAGCCCAGGCCGCGCAGGTTCTGCGGCATGTCCGCCGCGGAGAACCGGCCCAGGTAGTTGAACGCGATCTGCCCGGGGGCATGGGCCGCGAGCACGGCGCCGGTCTCCGCGTTGAGGTAGCGCAACAGCCCGTAACCCAGGCCCTTGTCCGGGATCCGGAGCAGCTGCTCCTTGACCGCCTTGACCACCGCCCCCGCCGCCGGTCCCCCGGCGAAGGCGTCGTCCAGGTCCGCGTCGGCCAGGTCCAGCCGGACCGGGAACATGCTGGTGAACCAACCCACCGTGCGGGACAGATCCGCACCCGGGACCACGTGCTCCTCCCGGCCGTGACCCTCCAGCCGCACCAGGACCGAGGACTCCACCACCCCGCGCCCACGCCGCCACCTCGCCACCGCGAGCGCCAACGCGGCCAACAGACCGTCGTTGACCCCACCGTGGAACACCGCCGGAACCCGGGTCAACAACGCCTCCGTCACCGCCACCGGCAGCCGCACGGACACGCTGTCCATCGTCGCGTGCACGTCCACGGCGGGGTCCAGGTCGCGGGCGCCGAGCAGTGGATCGGGGCCGGCCAGCATCTGCTGCCACAGCGGCAGTTCGGCCACGCGCCGCGCGTCGAGAGCCTCCGCCGCCAGCGCCTGCGTCCACCGTCGGGCCGAGGTCGGCACCGGCGGCAGGTCCGGCGCGTTCCCGGCCCGCACACGCTCCCACGCGGCGGCCAGGTCCGGCAGCAGGATCCGCCAGGAGACGCCGTCGACGACCAGGTGGTGCACCACCATCAGCAGCCGCCCCACCGCGCCCGGGCCGGCCGCGGCGAACCACACGAACTGCGCCATCACCCCGGCCGCCGGAGCCAACCGCCCGGCGGCGGCGTCCAGTTCCCGTTGTGCGTCGGCCCCGGCCGCGACCCGGTGGAGCAGCCCTCGGGCGTCCACCGAGCCGGGCGCGGCGATCCGCAGCCCGTCGGCGTCGAGCCGCGAGCGCAACGCGTCGTGCCGGTCAAGGACCGCGTTCAGCGTCGCGACGAGCCCGTTCTCGTCGATCCCGGGCGGCAGTTCCACCAGCGTGGACATCGCGAACCGGTCGATGCCGCCGCCCGGCTCCAGCAGGTACCCGGCCATCGGCGGCAACGGCATCGGGCCCACGCCGTCGCCGTCGGATTCGGCCGGCGCGACATCGCGGGCGTTCGTGGTGCCTGCGGCGGCGGCCAGTTCGGCCACCGTGCGCAAGGCGAAGATCTGCCGGGGCGTGATCCGCACGCCCTGGGCCCGGGCCCGGGACACCACCTGGATGGAGCGGATGCTGTCGCCGCCGACCAGGAAGTAGTCGTCGTCGACGCCGACCCGGTCCAGGCCGAGCACCTCGGCGTAGACCCCGGCCAGGACCGTCTCCGCGAAGGTGCGCGGCGCCCGGTAGACGCCCCCGGTGAACACCGGCTCCGGCAGCGCCGTGCGATCCGGGTCGCCCGCCGGCGTCTCGGGGAGCCGGTCGAGGATCATGAACACCGAGGGGACCATGACGTCCGGCAGTCGCTCGGCGGTGAAGCGGCGCAGCTGCGCCGGCGAGACACCGGTGGTGGTGAAGTCCAGGTCGGCACCGGCGTCGCCGGCCCCGGTGGGGACGACGTAGCCGATCAGTTGCCGTCCCGCGCCTCGACCGGCGTGCGGGACCACCACCGCGCGGGCCACCCCGGGGTGGGTGGTCAGCACGGCCTCGATCTCGGCCGGGTCGATGCGCTTCCCGCGCACCAGCACCTCGGCGTCCCGGTCCGGTCCGATCCCGGCGGCGGCGCCGATGGGCGCGTCGGGGTCGGCGACCAGTTCGCGCAGGGTGGCGGTGAGCCGGTCGGCGATGTCCTCGACGGTGGCCCGGTCGAACAGGTCGGCGGCGTATTCGAGGTTGACGACCACGCCGACGTCCGCGATGTCGGCCATGTTGAAGCACAGGTCGAACTTCGTGGTCGCGGTGTGCGTCGGTTCCACCCTCACGTCGAGGCCGGGTAGTTCGAAGTCGTCGTGCCCGATGCTCTGCCAGGCCAGCATGACCCGAAACAGCGGCTGGTCCGGGGAGGAGCGCTCGGGGTCGATCAGTTCGACGAGCCGTTCGAAGGGCACGTCCTGGTGGTCGTACGCGGCCAGCGCCTTGTGTCGTACCTGGTCGAGGACCTCGCCGAACGAGGGGTTGCCGGGCAGTCGCACGCGCAGCACCCACGTGTTGAGGAAGAATCCGACCAGGTCGGCGAGGGCCTCATCGGTGCGGTTGGCGATCGGCGAGCCGATCGTGATGTCGTCGCCGCCGCCGAGCCGGCGCAGCAGCACCGCGAGCGCCGCCTGCACCACCATGGGCGCGGTGGCGCCCCGGGCGGCGGCCAGCTCGCGGACCGCGGCGCGCAGTTCGGGTGCGATGACGAATTCGAGCAGGCCGCCTCGGCCGTCGCCCGGCCCGGTTCGGGGGTGGTCGGTGGGCAACCGCTGGGGTCGGGTGACCGCGTGCAACTCGCGTTGCCAGAATGCGGATTGGCCGGCCCACACGCTGTGTGGGTCGTCCTCGTCGCCGAGCAGTTCGCGCTGCCACAGCGTGTAGTCGACGTATTGCACCGGCAGTTCCGGGCGGCGTGGTGCCTCGCCGCGCAGCCGGGCGGCGTAGGCCGCGCCCAGGTCGCGGACCAGCGGTGCCAGCGACTCGCCGTCGCCCGCGATGTGGTGGAGCAGCAGCAGCAGTACGTGTTCGCGCTCGTCGTGGCGAAAGACGGTGGCCCGCAGCGGCGGCTCCGAGGTCAGGTCGAACGGCCGGGCCGCGGCGCGCGCGATCGCCTCGGCGCCGGCGGCCGGTTCGACCTCGACGCCGATCGTGTCCGGCGGCAGGTCGTCGAGGCTCAGCACCCGCTGGTGGGCCACGCCGTGCTCGTCCTCGCCGATGAGCGTGCGCAGGCTCTCGTGGCGGCCGACCACGTCGCGCAGCGCCGCCCGCAGCGCGGGCAGGTCGAGCGGGCCGGTCAGGCGCAGCACCAGCGGGAGGTTGTAGGTCGCGGAGGGCCCGTCGAAGCGGTCGATGAACCACAGTCGGCGCTGCGCGAAGGACAGCGGGATGTGTGCGGGACGGTCGGCCGCGCGCCGCAGTTCGGGGCGCGTGCGGGATCCGACCGGCAGGTGCGCGCCCAGTTGCGCGACGGTGGGCGCGTCGAACACGGTACGGATCGGCACGTCGGCCGCCAGCGCCGTGCGCAGCCGGCCGACCAGGCGGGTGGCCAGCAGCGAGTGCCCGCCCAGCGCGAAGAAGTCGTCGTCGATGCCGACCGTGGGCAGCCCGAGCACGTCGGCGAACAGGGCGCACAGGACCTCTTCGAGCGGGGTGCGTGCGGCTCGTCGGGGGCCGGTGGCGGCGCGTTCGGGGGCGGGGAGCGCGGCCCGGTCCAGCTTGCCGTTGGCCGTCACGGGCAGCCGGTCCAGTACCACGAAGGCGCTGGGCACCAGGTATTCGGGCAGTTCGGCCTCGGCGTGCGCGCGCAGGGCGGCGGTGAGTTGGTCGGGGTTGTACCACTGCTCGGCGGCTGCGGGCGGGCCGGCGGCCGGCTCGGCCATCAGGTCGGGGCGGGTGGCGTGGATCGAGTACATGCCGGTGCCCGCGAGTTCGGCGGAGGCGTCCACGGTGGTGTGGAAGCCGTGTGCGCGCAGCAGGTCGACGATCAGGTCGCGGCGGCCGTCGATGTCGTGCACCTCGGCGACGATCTGCCGGATGATCGGCCAGTGTTCGGGCTCGATGCCGGTCAGCACGTCGAGTTCGCTCTTCTCCGCGTCCACCTTCAGCAGGTCGATCACGGTCAGCTCGTGCTCGCGGATCACCTGTGAGAGGGTGCGCAGTTCGACGTCGACGGGCACGCTGTGCAGCCGCTCGGTGAGCAGTTCGGTCAGGTCCTCCTCCCCGGTCGCCGGGTCGGGCCGCTCGTTGGGGTCGGCCTGCTCGCGCTCGCGTTCGTTGCGCAGGACCTGTTCGAGCATGTGGCGTTCTTCGCCCTCGTCGGCGAAGCGGCCGGAGAGCAGCGACATGTCCGGGTAGTAGGTGAACACCGCGCGGCCCGGCTCGCGGCCGATGCCGCAGGTGGTGACCACCGCGTCGATGTCGTGCAGTTCGGCGTTGGTGCGGAACATCTCGGCGAGTTCGGGGATCGGCTCGAAGGCGTAGATCCGGCAGTCGGGCCGGCGGGTCTTCAGGTAGAGCGAGAACAGGCCGACGTGGCCGCCGACGTCGACCACGCAGGCACCCTCGGGCACGCGCACGCCGGAGCGCAGGTATTCGTTGCGCCCGAAGATCTCGTCGTAGAGGTAGGTGGTGTTGGACCGGTTGCGCGCGTGCACCAGCATCCCGTTGGGCATCTCGTGCAGTTCCACCCCGTCGAGCCGGCCCTCGCGGCGCATCCGGGTCACGTTCGCGACCGCCGGCGCGTGCTCTCGGCCGGGCACCACGTAGGCCACCAACTGCCGGTCGCCCGAGGGGGCTTCGCGGGCGAGCAGGACGGCCTGCGCGACGCCCGGATGGTCGGTGAGGGTGTTCTCGATCTCGCCGGGTTCGATCCGGAAGCCGCGGATCTTGACCTGGTCGTCGGCCCGGCCGAGGAATTCGAGGCGACCCTCGCGGTCCCAACGGACCAGGTCGCCGGTGCGGTACATCCGGCTGCCGGGCGCGCCGAACGGGTCGGCCGTGAACCGCTCGGCGGTCAACCCCGGCCGGCCGGTGTAGCCGCGGGCCAACTGCCGTCCCGCAAGGTAGAGTTCGCCGGCCACGCCGGGTGGTACGGGGGTGAGGTGGGGGCCCAGGACGTGGACCCGGGTGTTCCACACGGGGCGGCCGATGGTGACCGGCCCCGGGTCCGAGCGCGGGCACGGCGTCGCGGTGACGTCGACCGCGGCCTCGGTCGGCCCGTAGAGGTTGTCCAGCGGGGCGGGCAGGATCGTGTGGTAGTGGTCGCGCAGGGCCGGGCTCAAGGCCTCGCCGCTGCAGACGACCTGGCGCAGGCTCGCGCAGCCGGCCGCCGCGGGCTCGTGCAGGAATGCCTGGAGCATCGACGGCACGAAGTGCGTGATGGTGACCCGGGCCCGCTGGATCAGCTTCGCCAGGTAGGTCGGGTCGCGGTGTCCGTCGGGCCGCGCCAGGACCAGCACGGCGCCGCTGATCAGCGGCAGGAACACCTCCCAGACCGAGACGTCGAACCCCAGCGGGGTCTTTTGCAGGATTCGGTCGTCGGGGGTGACGTGGTAGTGCTCGCGCATCCACAGCAGTCGGTTGACGATCGCCGCGTGCTCGACCACCACGCCCTTGGGGCGGCCGGTGGAGCCCGAGGTGTAGAGCACGTAGGCCGGATGCGCCGGGCCGGCCGGGGTGAGCGGGCCGGCGGCGGTTTCCTCCCGGTCGACGTCGTCGATCACCAGGCGGGCGAAGTCGCCCGTCCCGGGCGCGTCGGCGAGGGTGAGGGTGACCTGGGGGCGGGCGTCGGTGTGCAGGTAGGCGATGCGTTCGGCGGGGTATCCCGGGTCGATCGGCAGGTAGGCGCCGCCGGCCTTGTGTACCGCCAGCAGGGCCACGATCATCTCGATCGAGCGGGGCAGCAGTACCGCGACCACGCTCTCCGGTCGCACGCCGCGCGCGCGCAGCCGGTGGGCGAGCGCGTCGGCGCGCCGGTCCAGTTCCGCGTACGTGACGGCGGTGTCCTCGAAGACCACGGCGATCGCCTCGGGGGTGCGTTCGACGCCGGCCCGGAACAGTTCGGGGATCGTGGTGGCCGGTACCGGTCGCGCGGTGTCGTTCCAGGTGACCCGGACCTGCTCGTGCTCGGCGGGTTCGAGCACGTCGAGCCGGGCCAGCGGCAGGTGCGGATCCGCCACGATCTGGGTCAGCACCCGCACCAGTCGGCCGCCGATGCCGGCCACCGCGGCGTGGTCGAACGCGTGGTGCTGGTACTGGAGGGCGATCCGCAACAGCGGATCGGCGTCGGCGGTGACCGCCAGCGGGTAGTGGGTGCCGCTGAACGGGGTGAGCCCGCTGATCGCCACCCCGGACTCGGCGTTGGCCTCGCTCAGGCCCACCCGATCGACGGGGAAGGACTCGAAGACCACGACGGAGTCGAACAACACGCCGAGTCCGGCCGCGCGTTGGATCTCGGCCAGCCCGAACTGGTGGTGGTCCAGCAGCGCGGCCTGCCGGCGCTGCAACGTGGTCAGCAGTTCGGCGAGGGTGGCCGTGGGGGTGCAATCCACCCGCACCGGCAGGGTGTTGATGAACAGCCCCACCATCGAGTCGACCTCGGAGACGGCGGCCGGCCGGCCCGACACGGTGGCGCCGAACACCACCTCCCGGCGACCGGTCAGCTGCCCGAGGAGCACCCCCCAGGCGCCCTGGAGCAGCGTGTTCAGCGTCACGCCCAGCTCGGCGGCGCGCCGGGACAGGCCGTGCGTGAGTTCGGCCGACAGCGGCACGTCGAGCTGTCCGGTGTCCCCGGCGGCCGTGCGGCCCGCGGAGCCGGCCGCCAGCAGGGTGGGTTCGCCGACGCCGGCCAGTTCGTCCGCCCAGGCCCGGGCGGCCGCGTCGCGGTCCTGTCGGGTCAGCCAGGCCAGGAAGTCGCGGTAGCCGCGCACTCGCGGCAGCACCGACTCGTCCCCGCCGCAGGCGTACAGCCGCAGCAGGTCGCGCATCAGCAGCGGCACGGACCAGCCGTCGAACAGCGCGTGGTGCGCGGTGAAGACCAGTTCCGCGCGTTCGGGGTCGAGCGTCATCAGCGACATCCGCAGCAGTGGCGGCACCGCCGGGTCGAAGTGTGCGTCGCGGTCCTCGGCCAGCAGTCGCTCCAACTCGTCGTCGCCGCGACCGATCAGGTCGAAGTGGCGCCACGGGAGTTCGACTCGGCCCGGCACGACCTGGACGTATTCGCCCCGGGCGTCGGGCACGAACGCGGCGCGCAGGTTGGCGTACCGGTCGAGCAGCGCCTGACCCGCGGCGCGCATGCGCTCGGGATCCACCCGGCCGGTCAGGTGGTACACGAACTGCACGTGGTAGGCGTCGTAGGTGGCGTCGGCCAGCATCGACTCGAACAGCAGGCCGGATTGCAGGGGGGTCAGCGGCCAGACGTCCACCAGGCCCGGATAGCGTCGCTCCCACGCCTCGAGCTCGCTCTGCCCCACGGTGACCAGCGGTACGTCCGAGGGCGTCAGGCCGCCGGCGCCCGGCTCGGCGACGTGCCGCGCCAACCCCTCGAGGGCGGCGCACCACAGGTCGGCCAACTCGCGTACCTGGTCGGCGGAGAGCACCCGGGTGGGAAAGCCGAATCGGGCGTCCAGGCGTGCGCCCTGGTCGGTCTCGGTGACCAGCGCGTTCACGTCGAGTACCGACAGTGCGGGCATGTCCGGGTCCGGGGTCGCCACCAGTTCGGCGGTGCCCGGGGTCTGCGACCAGCCCAGGCCGCGCAGTTCCGCGGGCATGTCCGCCGCGGAGAACCGACCCAGGTAGTTGAACGCGATCTGCCCGGTCGGGTATTGCGCCAACTCGGCGCCGGTCTCGTCGTCGAGGTAGCGCAACAGCCCGTAGCCCAGGCCCTTGTCCGGGATCCGGAGCAGCTGCTCCTTGACCGCCTTGACCACCGCCCCCGCGGCGGGTCCGCCGGCGAAGGCGTCGTCCAGGTCGGCGTCGGCCAGGTCCAGACGGACCGGGAACATGCTGGTGAACCAACCCACCGTGCGGGACAGATCCGCGCCCGGGACCACGTGCTCCTCGCGGCCGTGACCCTCCAGACGCACCAGGACCGACGACTCCTCCACCCCGCGCGCACGCCGCCACTTGGCGACCGCGAGCGCCAACGCGGCCAACAGACCGTCGTTGACCCCACCGTGGAACGCCGCCGGAACCCGGGTCAACAACGCCTCGGTCACCGCCACCGGCAGCCGGGCCCAGACGTGGTCCCCGGTGGCCGTCACGTCCAGCGCCGGATCCAGCGGGCGTGAGCCGAGCACCGGGTCGGGGCCGGCCACCACCGATCGCCACAGCGGCAACTCCCGGGCCCGGTCGGGCGCCTGCGCGACGAGCGCGTGCGCCCAGCCCCGCGCCGAGGTGCGCACCGGGGGCAGCGCCGGCGTCCCACCGATCCGCACCTGTGCCCACGCGGCGGCCAGGTCGGGCAGCAGGATCCGCCAGGACACCCCGTCCACCACCAGGTGGTGCAGCACGATCAGCAGCCGGCCCGGGCCGTCGAGGCCACGTGCGTCGAACCACACGAACTGCGCCATCACCCCGGCCGACGGGGCCAACCGGCCGGTGGCCGCGTCCAGTTCCGCCTCGGCCTGCTCCTGCCACGGCCCCGCGCGGACCACCCGCCGCAGCAGCGCGGCCGGCGACGCCGTCCCCGGCGCCTCGACCCGCAGCCCCTCCGGTACCAGCCGCGAGCGCAGCACGTCGTGGTGGTCCAGGACCGCGCCGAGCGTGCCGAGCAGCCCCGCCTCGTCGATGTCGGGCGGCAGGTCCACCACCATCGACATGGAGAACCGGTCGATCCCGCCGCCCAGTTCCAGCAGGTAGCGGGCGATCGGCGGCAGCGGCAGCAGGCCCACGCCGCCGCCGGCCGGCTCGTCGAGCACCGCGCGCACGCCGGCCCGATCGCCCGCGAGCGCGGCCAACTCGGCCACCGTGCGCCGCTCGAAGATCTCCCGGGGCGTGACCTCCACGCCGCGCGCCCGGGCCCGCGAGACCACCTGGATCGAGCGGATGCTGTCCCCGCCGATCGCGAAGTAGTCGTCGTCGATGCCGACCCGGTCCACACCGAGCACCTCGGCGTAGACCTCGGCCAACACCGACTCCGCCGCCGACCGGGGCGCCCGGTATTCCCCGCCCGCGAACACCGGTTCCGGCAGCGCCGCCCGGTCCAGCTTCCCGTTGGCGGCCAGCGGCAGGCGATCGAGCACTACGAAGAGCGAGGGGACCATGAACTCCGGCAGCCGTTCGGCGACGAACGTGCGCAGTTCGGCGACCGAGACGCCCACGGTCAGGTCCACGTCGAGCCGGCTCAGGCTCGCGGCGCCGCCGAGCGAGTCCACGGTGCCGATGCCCCCCGCGCCCACCGGGACCACGTAGCCCACCAGTTGCCGCCCGCCCGGCCGGTCGTAGGTGGTCACCACGGCCTGCGTCACGCCCGGATGCGCGGTCACGGCGGCCTCGACCTCGCCCGTCTCGATCCGGAACCCGCGGACCTTGACCTGCGCGTCGTCGCGCCCCGCGTACTCCAGGGTGCCGTCCGCGGCGCGCCGGGCCAGGTCGCCGGTGCGATACATCCGCTCCCCGGCCGGACCGAACGGGTCGGCCACGAAGCGCTCCGCGGTCAGTGCGGGACGCGCGTGGTAACCGCGGCCGACCGCGCCCGCGACATACAGTTCGCCCACCACGCCCGGCGGTACCGGCCGCAGCCCGGGGCCCAGCACGTAGGTGCGCATGTTGCCCAGCGGCGCCCCGATCGGCACACTCCCGGCGGCCTGCCACGGCGCGTCCGCGGGCACCGCGAACGTGGTGGCGTAGAAGCTCTCGCTCTGCCCGTACGCGTTGACCACGCGCACCCCGGGGAACACCTCGCGGACCCGGCGTACCAGGGCGGCGGGCAGGGCCTCGCCGGCGCACACCACGGCGTCCGCGGTCGAACCGGCCGGCAGGTGCTCGACCAGTTCGGCGAGGACCGAGGGCACGGTGCTGATCACCCCGCCCGACCCGGCCGGCCGCTCGCCCAGCGCGAGCACGTCGCGCAGGATCTCGACGGTGCCGCCGACGCCGAGGGTGGTGACGATCTCGAACACCGACACGTCGAAGTTGATCGACGTCCCGGCGCACATCCGCGAGCCGGGGCCCACACCGACCGAACGCGCCAACCGCAGCACGCCGTTGACCACGCCGTGGTGGGTGATCGCGACGCCCTTGGGCGTGCCCGTGGAGCCGGAGGTGTACATCACGTAGGCCACGTTGTCCGGTCGGGGTGCGGACGCCGGGGTGCCCGGGTCGGCGCCGTCGAGGTCCAACTCGTCCAGGCGCACCCGGGGAATGTCCGCGCCGGGCAACGTCGGGGCGGTGTCCGCGTCGGTCAGCAACAGCCTGGGGCGGGCCTCGTCGAGGATTCGATCGAGGCGCCGGCTCGGATAGCGGGGATCGATCGGCACATAGGCGGCGCCGGATTTCCAGATGCCCAGGAGCGCGACCACCAGCTCTGCGGACCTGGGCAGGGCCAGGCCCACCAGCGTCTCGGGCCCCGCGCCGCGCCGAACCAGCTCGTGCGCCAGCCGGTTCGCCCGGGTGTCCAACTCCCGGTAGGTCAGCCGCCGGTCGCCGAAGACCACGGCGATCGTGTCCGGGGACACCTCGACCGTGCGCCGTACCAGTTCCGGGACGCCGAGCGCCGGGGTGGGCATCGCCGTGTCGTCGAACCGGGCCCAGCGTTCGCGCTCGTTCGGGGCCAGTACGTCCACCGCGCCCACCGGCATGGTCGGATCGGTGGTGAACTGCCGCAGGACGCGGACGAATCGCTCGCCGATGCCGACGATGGTGTCCCGCTCGAACAGGTCGGTCGCGTATTCGAGGGTGCAAAGCATGCCCGCCTCGACCGCGTCGACGGCGAAGTTGAACTCCAGGTCGAACTTCGAGGTCCGGGTCGGGACGGCGGACAGGTGCGCGTTCAGGCCCGGGAGGTCGAGGTCGATGCGGGCGTTGTTCTGCCAGGTGAACATCACCTGGAACAGCGGGTGGTAGGCGGTGGACCGCTCCGGGTTCAGTGCCTCCACCAGCCGCTCGAACGGCGCGTCGGAGTTGTCGAAGGCGCCCAGCGCCCGGTCCCGGACCCGGTCGAGCACCCGCTCCACCGACGGGTTGCCGGACAGGTCGGCGCGCAGCACCCAGGTGTTGACGAAGAACCCGACCAGGTCCGCGAGTTCCTCCTCGCCGCGCCCGGCGATCGTGGAGCCGAGGGTGACGTCGTCGCCGGCGCCGAGGTGGTACAGCAGGGTGGCCAGCGCCGCCTGCATGACCATGGACACGGTCACGCCGCGGCTGTGGGCCAGTTCGGTCGCGGCGGCGAGCAGGTCGGCGTCGATCGCGAACTCGACCATGTCGCCGTGATGGCTCGCCGTCGCCGGGCGCGGATGGTCGGTCGGCAGCCGCATCTGCTGTGGCGCACCGGCGAGTTCGGCGCGCCAGTAGCCGAGCTGCCGAGCCAGCACGCTGTCGGGGTCGCGCTCGTCGCCGAGGAACTCCCGCTGCCACAGCGCGTAGTCCGAGTACTGCACGGGCAGTTCGAGCCACTGCGGCGCCCGCCCCTGGACGCGGGCCCGATACGCCGTGGTCAGATCGCGGGCCAGCGGCGCCATCGATTCGCCGTCGGCGGCGATGTGGTGGACGACGAGCACGAGCACGTGCTCCTCGGCGGAGCAGCGCAACACCTGGGCGTGGATCGGGATCTCGCCGGCCAGGTCGAACCGCCGGCCCACCGCCTGGGCCAGCGCCTCGGGGACCGCGTCGGGAGCGATCTCGACCACCGGCACCGGCGGCGCCACCTCGGCCGAGGGCAACGTCCGCTGGGCGGGCACCCCGTCGTCGTCCACCACGAACACCGTGCGTAAACTCTCGTGCCGCTCCACCACGTCGCGCACCGCCGCGCGCAGCGCGGGCAGGTCGAGGACACCTTCGAGCGTAAGCACGAAGGGGAGGTTGTAGGTCGCCGACGGCCCCTCGAACCGGTCGATGAACCACAGTCGGCGCTGCGCGAACGACAACGGGATCACTTGGCATCCACTCCTCGATCGGTCATCTTGCGCAGCCGGGGTCTGGGGCCGGCCGTCGTGGTCACCGCGGCGAGGTCACCGGACAACTCGCCGATCGTCGGACTCAGGAAGATCGCTCTGATCGGCAGGTCGGCGCCCAGCTCCGCGCGGATGCGGCCGACCAGGCGGATCGCCAGCAGCGAATGTCCGCCCAGGGTCAGGAAGTTGTCGTCGATGCCGACCCGGGCGACGCCGAGCACCTCGGCGTACAGCCGGCACAGCACCTTCTCCCGCGCGGTGCGCGGCGCGCGGTACTCGGCGCCGACGAACGTCGGTTCGGGCAGCGCGCCGCGGTCCAGCTTGCCGTTGGGGAGCAGCGGGAAGCGCTCCAGGGCGACGAACGCGGCCGGCGCCATGAAGTCGGGCAGCCTGCCCGACACCCAGCCGCGCAATTCCTCGGTCGCGGGGGCCGCGCCTGCGCTCGCCACCACGTAGGCCACCAGCCGGCTCCCCCGGCCGCCGTCGCGGCCCGCACGCGGCACCACCACCGCCTGGCCGATCCGGGGGTGTGCGGTCAGCACCGCCTCGATCTCGGCCGGTTCGATCCGCACCCCGCGGATCTTGACCTGGGCGTCGCCGCGCCCGAGGTATTCGAGCCCACCCCGGTCGGTCCAGCGGGCCAGGTCGCCGGTGCGGTACATGCGCGCCCCCGGGGGCCCGAACGGGTCGGCCACGAAGCGCTCCGCGGTCAACCGCGTGCGCCCGTGGTAGCCGCGCCCGACGGTGGCGCCGGCCACGTACAACTCGCCGCGCACGCCCGGTGGGACCGGGCGCAGTCCGGCGCCGAGCACGTAGGTGCGCACGTTCGCCAGCGGCGTGCCGATCGGCGCGCCGGCCGGGCCGTCCCAGTCCTGCTCCGCGGGCAGCGCGAACGTGGTGGCGTAGAAGGTCTCGGTCTGCCCGTAGGCGTTGACCACCCGCACCCCCGGGATCGCCTCGCGGGTGCGGCGCAGCAGCGCGGCGGGCAGCGCCTCACCGGCGAACACCACGGCCTCGGCCCGGATTTCGCCCGCCGCCTGGTCCAGCAGCTCGGCGAACACCGAGGGGACCGTGCTGATCACCACGCCCGAACTCCGGTCCCCGGCGCCGCGCTCGACCAGGGCCAGTACATCGCGGATCACCTCGACGGTGCCGCCGGTGCACAAGGTGGTGAACATTTCGAACACGGACACGTCGAAGTTGACCGAGGCCCCGGCCAGCATCCGTGTCCCGGGCGGGACGCCGAGGCAGGAGACCAGGCCCGGCACACAGTTGGTGACGTTGCGATGGGTGATCGCCACCCCCTTGGGCGTGCCGGTCGACCCGGAGGTGTACATCAGGTAGGCCACGTCGTCCGGCCGCGGCCGGGTGCCGCGCACGGGGGTGTCCGCTTCGCGGTCCGCCCGGTCCGGGCGCAGCACGGGCAGGTCGGTCGGGGGCAGGATCGTTTCGGTGTCGGCGTCGGCGAGGATCAGCGACGGAGCGGCGTCGGCGAGCACGAACTCCAGTCGCGCGCTGGGGTATTGCGGGTCGATCGGCAGGTAGCCGGCGCCGGATTGGAGCACCGCGAGCAGCGCCACGACCAGGTCGGCCGACCTGGGCAGGGCCACCGCCACCACCGACCCGGGTCCGATCCCGCGCCGGATCAGCGCACGGGCCCGGCGCCGCGCCCGCTCGTGCAGTTCGCGATAGGTCAGCGACGTCTCGCCGGACACCACGGCGATCGTGTCCGGGGTCGCGGTGGCCTGTCGCTCGAACAGTTCGGGGATGGTCGTCGGTGGTGTGGGCACGCCGGTGTCGTCGAGGCCGCGCAGCAGTTCGCGTTCGGCGGGTTCCAGCAGGTCCACGGCCGCGACGGGGTGCTCGGGGTCGGCCGCCGTCTGGCGCAGCACGCGCCCGAAGCGGGCCGCGATGCGCTCGGCCCGGTCGTGCTCGAATACGCCGTGGCGGTATTGCAGGACCAGCCGCAGGGTGGCGCGATCGTCGGGGAAGGCCATCACGGTCAGTGGGTAGTGGGTGGCGGTGAACGGTCGCAGTCCGGTGACGGTGATGCCGGCCTCGCGGCTCGCCTCGGTGATGCCGGAACGATCCAGCGGGAAGGACTCGAAGGCGATGTAGGTGTCGAACAGGGTGGTCGAGCCGGTCGCCCGGCCGATGTCGGTCAACGGATGGTGGTGGTGGTCGAGCAGCGCGCCCTGCCGGTCCTGGAGGCGGGTCATCAGCTCGGCCAGGCTCTGCCCCGGGCTCCAACGCACGCGGACCGGGACGGTGTTGAGGAACAGGCCGACGACGGAGTCGACGCCGGTGAGCGCGGGTGGGCGGCCGGCCACGGTGGCACCGAAGACCACGTCGGTGCGGCCGGTCAACTGGCCGAGCAGGGCGGCCCAGGCGCCCTGTACGACGGTGTTCAGGGTGAGCCCGAGTTCGGCCGCCCGATGCGCGAGCGCGCGGGCCTGGTCGCCGGTCAGCGGTACGTCGACCTGGCCGATGCCGGTGAAGGTGTCCGCGCCGGGGGCGGTCCGGGGGGCGATCAGGGCGGGGTCGTCGAACCCGTCCAGCTCGTTCGCCCACGCGCGCGCGGACCGGTCGCGGTCGCGGCGGGAGAGCCAGGTCAGGAAGTCGCGGTAGCCGCGCGCCCGGGGCAGCGCCGCGGCGTCGCCGCCGTTGCCGTACAGCCGCAGCAGATCGCGGGTCATCACCGGCAACGACCAGCCGTCGAACAGCACGTGATGCGCGGTCAGCACCAGTTCCGAGCGGTCGGGCCCCAGGGTGACCAGGGTCAGCCGCAGCAGCGGCGGTACGGCCGGGTCGAAGCGCCGCCCCAGGTCCTCGGCGAGGAGTCGGGCGAAGGCCTCGGTACGCGCCGCCTCGTCGAGGTCGCGCAGGTCCACTTCGCGCCACGGCAGCGGGACGCCCTCGACGACCAGTTGGACCGGGCCGTTCGCGGCGTCGGGGACGAACGCGGTGCGCAGCGCCGCGTGCCGGTCGAGCAGCGCCTGCGCGGCGACGCGCATCCGGGCGGGGTCCACGGCCCCGGACAGGTGCAGCGCGTACTGCACCCGGTACGGGTCGACGGCGGATTCGTCCAGCATGGTCTGGAACAGCAGCCCCTCCTGGAGCGGGGTCAGCGGCCAGATGTCGACCAGGCCCGGGTGGCGCTGCTCCCAGGTGTGGATCTCGTCCTGGCTCACCGACACCAGCGGCACGTCCGAGGGGGTCAGGCCGCCCGCGCCCGGCCGGGCGACATGCCGGGCCAGGCCCTGGAGGGCCGCGCACCACAGGTCGGCCAGTTCGTGTACCTCCTCGGGGGCGAGCACCGCGGTCGGGGCGCCGAACAGCGCTCCCAGGCGCGGGCCCTGGTCGGTGTCCACGACTGCGGCGTTGATGTCCAGCTCGGACAGTGCGGGCATGTTCGCGTCGTGTCCGGCGTCCAGTTCGGCCAGTTCGGCGAATTCGGCCAGTTCGGCGGTCTGCGTCCAGCCCAGGCCGGCCAGGTGTTCGGGCATGTCGGCGCCGGAGAACCGGCCGAGGTAGTTGAAGCCGATCTGGCCGATCGGGAAGGGGGCGAGTTCGGCGGCGGTGTCCGGGTTGAGGTGGCGCAGCAGCCCGTAGCCGATGCCCTTGCCGGGGATCCCCAGGAGTTGCTCCTTGACCGCCTTGAGCGCCCGGCCGGCGGCCGGGCCGCCCGCGAACGCCTCGTCCAGGTCGATGTCCGCGACGTCCAGGCGCACGGGGAAGACACTGGTGAACCAGCCCACCGTGCGGGAGAGGTCGGCGCCCGGGACCGTCTCCTCCTCGCGGCCGTGGCCTTCGAGGCGGAGCAGGGTCGAGGTCTCGAACCCGCCTCGGGCCTGCCGCCGGCGGGCCACCGCCAGCGCCAGGGCGGCCAGCAGGCCGTCGTTGACGCCGCAGCGAAACGCGGCGGGGATCGAGGTGAGCAGCGCCTCGGTGACCGCCGGGGACAGCAACACCCGGGTCTTGTGCACGGTGCCCATCACATCCGCCGCCGGATCCAGGCGGCGGGTGCCCAGGAGTGGGTCCGGGCCGGCCACGATCGAGCGCCACACCGGCAGTTCGGCCACCCGCTGCGCCGAGGTCGCCTGGTCCGCCAGCGCGTGTGCCCAGCGCCGTACCGAGGTGGGCACGGCGGGCAGGGTCGGCGCGTTCCCGGCCCGAACCCGTTCCCACGCGGTGGCGAGATCGGGCATCAGGATGCGCCACGACACCCCGTCGATGACCAGGTGGTGCAACACCACGAGCAGGCGCCCGGGGCCGGGCGAGCCGACCGGGTCGAACCACACCAGCCGCGCGATCACCCCCGCCGAGGGGTCCAGTTGCCCGGCGGCGGCGTCCAGTTCGCCGACCAGCAGGCGGTGCCAGTGCTCCCCCGCCCAGTTCCCGTCGCACTCGACGCGGCGGATCAGCGGGTCCGCCGGCACCGTGCCCGGGGGCGCGACCACCAGCGCGTCGGAGTCCAGTCGCGCGCGCAGCAGGTCGTGCCGGTCAAGCGCGGCGGTCACGGTCGCGACCAGCCCGGTCCGGTCGATGTCCTCGGGCAGGGCCAGCACCATCGCCTGGGACAACCGGTCGAAGCCGGGCCCGAGTTCGCCGATCCAGCGGGCCACCGGCAGCAACGGCAGCCGGCCGATGCCGCCGGCCGCGGGCTCGACCGGCACCGGGTCCGGGCCGGCCCGCTCGGCGGCGATCGCGACCTCGGCCAGCTCCGCGACGGTGCGGGACTCGAAGATCTGGCGGGCGCTGATCTCCAGGCCCCGGGCGCGGGCTCGGGAGACCACCTGGATCGATTGGATGCTGTCCCCGCCGATGGTGAAGAAGTCGTCGTCGGTGCCGATCCGGGCCCGGCCCAGCACCTCGGCGAACACCGAGGCGAGCAGTTCCTCCTGGGGAGTGCGCGGCGCCCGGTAGGTGGTGCCGGTGAACTCCGGTGCGGGCAGTGCCGCGCGGTCCACCTTCTCGTTCGGGGTCAGCGGCATGCGCTCGAGCACCACGATCACCGCCGGCACCATGAACTCGGGCAGCCGGCGGGCCACGAACTCGCGCAACTCCCCTGCGGCAAACCCGGTGTCGAAGGCGATGTCGCCGGCGCCGGCGTCGCGCGGGACCACGTATCCCACCAGTTGCCGGGCGCCGCCGATCCCGTCGCGGGCGATCACCGCCGCCTGGGTCACCTTCGGGTGGGTCAGCAGCACCGCCTCGATCTCACCGGGCTCGATCCGGAACCCGCGCACCTTCACCTGCGTGTCGGCGCGCCCCTTGAACTCCAGTTCGCCGTCCGGGTTCCGGGTCACCACATCGCCGGTGCGATACATCCGCTCGCCGGCCGGCCCGAACGGGCACGCGAGGAAACGTTGCGAGGTCAGCGTCGGTCGATTGAGGTAGCCGCGCGCGACCCCGACGCCCGCGAGGTACAACTCGCCGGGCGTGCCCGGTGCGACCGGGGTGAGCGTGTCGTCCAGCACGTAGGCGCGCATGTGGTCCATCGGGCGGCCGATCGGGATCTCCTCGCCCGCCGCACCCATGGGATCCACCAGTGCGCACACGGCGAACACCGTGGTCTCCGTCGGCCCGTAGCCGTTGACGAAGGCGGTCTGCGGGCACGCCCGCCGGGCCGCGCGGACGGCCGCCGGCGAGACCCGGTCGCCGCCGATCCACAACTCCCGGAAGCCGGCCAGGCACCGCGCGTCCTCCCGGACCAGCAGGTCGAACAGGGCCGCGGTCAGGAAGGTCGAGGTGACGTCGTGCTCGGCCACCAGCTCGGCCAGCGAGGCGGGGTCCAGTTCCCCGGCCGGGTCCACCACGACCTGTCCCCCGGTCAGCAGCGGCACCCACAGCTCGTAGACCGAGGCATCGAAGGCCAACGGCGAGTGCAGCAGCACCCGGCGCTGCGTGCCGCCGCGCCAGCGCCGGTCAAGGGCCAGGCCCACCACGTCGCGGTGGGTCACCCCGATGCCCTTGGGGGTCCCGGTCGAGCCGGACGTGTAGATCACGTACGCGAGCGTGTCCGCCCGGGCCGGCCGCGGGCCCTGCTCCGCCGCCGGGTCGAACGCCGGGGTGTCCCGCAGGAGTTCGTCCGGCTGCACACTCGGGCAGGCATCGGGCAGGGTGGCCGCCGGGGGCGCCGTGGCCAGTAGCAGCACGGGTCGCGCGTCGCGCATCATGAACTCGATGCGCTCCGCCGGGTACGTGGCGTCCACCGGCAGGTACGCGGCGCCCGCCTTGAGCACCGCGAGCAGCGCCACCACAAGATCCACCGAACGCGGCAGCAGCACGCCCACGATCGACTCCGCGCCCACGCCGCGCCGGGTCAACGCGTCGGCGAGCCGGTTGGCGCGCTCGTCGAGTTCGCGGTAGGTCAGCGTCGTGTCGCCGCACACCACCGCGGGCGCGTCCGGTATCGCCGCCGCCTGCCGTTCGAACAACGCGGGAATCGTCGCGTCGGGTATCGGCTCGGCCGTATCGTCGAACGTCTTCCACAAGCGATGCCGCTCCATCGGATCCTGCACATCCATCACCCACCCGAAGAGGAAGTGAATCGGAGCAACGATTTACGTCGCACTGCCGTCCACGACATCGGTTCGGGGGCCGAATCGGGCCGCACCCACATCGATATCGCCGATAAAGATCACGCCGTCGCGCTCTGCGGACTTCCAACACCTTCGTACCTGTGTCCGCGTGGGTCAAGCACGCACCCGGTCGGCCACGCGGTTCGCAATTCGATCGGCCGGCCGCTGTGTTCCTTGCCACTGCGGAAAACGCGCGGGATCATGAATTGCCGCTGTCGGGCAATCCGCTGGCAGCCCGACCCGGCCGTCCCACCAGTTGAACCACGCGACGTCCCGTCGACGGGACAGCAGCCGGTCACCCGGCGCCCCCTACAGTTCGCGGTCGACGGTTCGGGAAAACACGAGGATTCCATGTCGGCAAAGTCGCTTTCCTTGGTGTGTCTGCCGTTCGCCGGGAGCGGAGCCGGATTCTTCCGCGCCTGGGCGGAAATACCGACCCATGGCATCGAGGTATTACCGGTGCAGTTGCCGGGCCGCGAGGAGCTTTTCCTGGACGATCCGTTCACGGATGTGCTCGAGGCCGCGGCGTGGCTCGCGCCGCAAGTCGCCGATCGCACCGAGGGAACGGATCGATTCGCGCTCTTCGGGCACAGTCTGGGCGCCGTGCTGTGTCACGAAATCGCGCGCCAACTCGTCCGGCTCGGCCATCCGGGCCCCAGCCATGTCTATGTCAGCGGTTCCCCCGGACCGGGGAGCGGTCGCGATCGTCGGGCCACCGGTCTCGACGACGACGAATTCCTCGGGCGGGTACAGGAATTCGCCGGATATCGACACGCGGCATTCGACGACCCGGATCTGCGCGAGTTGTTGCTGCCCGTGCTGCGCGCGGACGTGTCGATGCACGAGGACTATCGGCCATCCTCGACCGAGCCCCTCGACATCCCGCTCACCTCGCTGCGCGGCGCGGACGACGCCCTGGTCTCGAGCGAACACGCGCGGCAGTGGCGCGAGGTCACCAAGCGAGACTTCCGATACGTGGAACTGCCGGGCGGGCACATGTATCTGGCCGACTCCCCCGACGCGCTGCTGCGCACGATCGTGGCAGCCTGAGCAACGGAGACCACGGCATGGCATTGCAGGGCAAGACCGCCGTCATCACCGGAGCGGCCCGCGGCCTCGGCCGCGAATGCGCCGTCCGATTCGCCCGCGAGGGAGCCGACCTGGTACTTCTGGACATCGCCGACGACCTGCCGGGCGTGGGCTATCCGCTGGGCTCCGCGAGCCAGTTGGCGCACACCGCGAAGTTGTGCGAGGAGCACGGCGCCGCCGTGCTCGCGGCCGCCGTGGACGTGCGCGATCCGATCGGCGTGCGGACCGCGGTCGACGCCGCGTTGGAGCGTTTCCACACGATCGACGTGCTCGTCAACAACGCGGGCATCGCCGCGCCTTCGGGCCTGCCCCTGCACGAGGTGAGCGAGGCCGACTGGGCGCTGATGCTCGCCGTCGACGTCACCGGCGCCTGGCGGATGATCAAGGCCGTCGTACCGTCGATGCTCGAACGGCGCAGCGGCAGCATCGTCAACGTCTCCTCGACGGCGGGCCTGGTCGGCTACCGCAACTTCGCCGGCTACGTCACCGCCAAGCACGGCCTGATCGGCCTGACCAAGGCCGCGGCATTGGACTACGCCCCCTTCCGGATCCGGGTCAACGCACTGTGCCCCGGCTCGGTGCGGGACGATCCGCTGGTCGAGGGCCGCATGCTCGCGGAGATCGCCCGCTCGCTCGACGTCCCGGTCGACGAACACGAGGAGATCTTCCTGCGCGATCAGCCGATGAACGCACTGGTCGAACCGGCCGACATCGCGGGGGCCGCGCTCTGGCTCGCCGGCGACGACTCCCGCCGGGTAACCGGCACCGTCCTCACCGTCGACGCGGGCTTCACCAGCCGGTGAGGCCGGGGACGGGCCCGAAACGCGCACCGGCGCTCGGCCACGGCGGCCGAGTCGACCCGACCTGCGACCCGGTGCCGCGCACCAGCCGGCCGCGAACGCCGACCGGTCGCGGGATCGCCCGGCCCGCATGGCGGGCCGGCACCCGAGTCGGGGCCGGATCAACGGCCCGGCGGCGCCGGCCCGGCCGGCGCCCTGCGGGCCCGGCTCGGCCCGGCCCGCAGGTCGGGTCGAAGCAACGCCTCGTTCACCGGTCCCGACCACGGCATTCGAGAACCACCCCTCCGACACGGCAGGAGCGCACGATGGCGACAGCTACGCACAGGCCGCGGCCCACGGCCGATCGGGTCGACCCGCCCGGGTCGCCGGCGTCGTCCCGACCGGGACGCGACTGCCACAGTCTGGTCGTGCGGCTGCGCGACCCGGCCCCGGGCGCCGACGAGATCCGCCGGCGACTGGACCGGGCGGGCCGGCGGTGGGGCGCGCCGGACCGGTTGCCACTGGCCGAGGTGACCGTGTCCGGTCCGCGCGACGCCCCTAGCGCCCGGGCCCGGGTCCGGCGCGAGGCGCTGCGCCCGGTGCGGGAGGGCCCCTTTCCGTTGCGCGCGGTGCTGGTGCGCTACGCCGACGCGACCGGCGATCTGGTCCTGGTCGCGGCGCGCGGGCGCTTTTCGCTCGCGGCCCTGGACCGGGTCGCCGACGTCCTCGGGTCGGACGCCGACCCGGGCGGGGCACTCCTCTCGCCCGCCGTCGAGCCGACGCCGAACGGCGGGTGGCCCGCCGTGGATTGGGGACTGGGCGATCCGCGCCGCGCAGGCATCGTCGGCTCATGCCCGCTGACGGTGCCGACCGGCGCGGGAGGCGCACACGCGGTGCGCACGGCGGTCGCCCTCACCCTGGCCGGATACGGCGGGGCGGCGGACCCCGAGGTCGGCAGCCTGGACGCGATGCCGTCCGGCCCCGGGGCCGCACTGCCCCCGGTCGGCGTGGTGATCACCCCCGCGCGCGCGGACCGCACGTATCTGCCCACACTGGCCCCGGTCTTCCCGCTGACCGTACACGGAGTCGAGGGCCCGGACGGCTCGTTCGAGGGGTGGTGCCGATTCGACGAGGGCACGATCGCCCCGGAGGTCGCCGACGGCTTCTGTGCGAGCGTGGTGCGCCTGGCCACGCGGCTTGCCGCCGACCCCGGCGCGCCGTTGCCGGCCCGGCCGCCGCTCGTGGACCCGGAGCAGGTCCGAGAGATCCTGCGACTGGGCGGTGCGGGAGTGCCCTCGGGCGATACACCCCGGATCGACCGGCTGTTCGAGGAGGTGGCCCGGCGCCGTCCGGACGCCGTGGCGCTGGTGGCCGACGACGGTGAACTGACCTACCGTCAACTCGACGAGCGGGCCGATGCCCTCGCCGCCGGATTGCGCGCGTCCGGCGTCACCGCCGGTGCCATGGTCGGCATCTGCCTGGACCGCGACACTTCGCTCGTGGTCGCCATGCTGGGCGTCTTGAAGGCGGGATGCGCCTACGTGCCGATGGATGCCGGGTATCCACCCGATCGCCTGCGCTACATCGTGGAAAACGCGGACCTGCGTCTGGTCCTGGCCGCCGACGTCGGGTCGTTCCCCACCATGGCGGACGTCGTGGTCCGGCGACCGGCGGAGGTGATCGCCGCCGCCGCCCTCGACGGTGACCGTACGACGGCCCGGACGTCGCGAGACGCCGACGCGCCCGCCTATGTGATCCACACCTCGGGGTCCACCGGCCGCCCGAAGGGCGTCGTCGTCCCGCACCACAACGTCACCGCCCTGCTGGCCGCCACCGCCGCGGATTTCCACCTGGCCCCGGACGACGTCTGGACGCTCTTCCACTCCAGTGCCTTCGACTTCTCGGTCTGGGAGATCTGGGGCTGCCTGCTCACCGGTGCACGACTGGTCATCGTCTCCTACTGGGTGGCGCGCGACACCGAGGAGTTCCACCGGCTCCTGGTGGAGCAGCGGGTCACCGTACTGAACCAGACCCCCTCGGCCTTCGCCCAACTCGCGCGCACGGATCGGCGGGCAACCGACGAACTGTCCGTGCGACTGCTGATCTTCGGCGGCGAGCCCCTGGACACGGCCGTACTGGGCCCCTGGTTCGCGCGTCATTCGCACACCCGTTGTCGCGTGGTGAACATGTTCGGCATCACCGAGACCACGGTGCATGTGACCGCGCAGACCATCACCCCGGCCGAGGTCGTGGCGGGCTCCCGTTCGGTCGGCCGCGCGCTGCCGGGCTGGTCGGTGTCGGTCCGCGACGAACACGGGCGGGTGCTGCCTCCCGGCCCGACGGGCGAGATCCACGTCGGCGGCGCGGGTGTGGCGCACGGCTACCTGGGTCGCCCGGAGCTGACCGCCCAGCGGTTCATCCTCGACGCGGCGACGGGTGAGCGCCTCTATCGCAGCGGCGACAAGGGCCGACTGCGGCCCGACGGGCGACTCGACCACCTCGGCCGGCTCGACAATCAGGTGAAGATTCGCGGGCACCGCATCGAACTGGACGAGATCCGCTCGGTATTGGCCGCCGACCCCGAGGTCGGCGCGGCCGTCGTGGTGGTGAACCAGGCCACGCCCGGCGATCCGGCGACCAGTCGCATCGACGCCTACGTAGTCCTCACCGCCGGCTCCGACACCCGCCGGGTCCTGGACCGCGCCCGACGCATCCTCCCCGACTACATGACGCCCACCACCTTGACCGAGATCCCCACGATCCCACTCACCGAGAACGGAAAACCGGACCTCGCCCGGCTCCCCGCACCCACCCTCGGCGCACTCGCCCACCGGCCGGACCCGGTCGCCCCCGATCCGCTGCCGGCGGCCGAGCCCGACCGGCTCGCCGCGGCAGTCCTGGACATCTGGAGCCATTGCCTGCGGACCCCGGTGACCAGGGAGGACAACTTCTTCGAAATGGGCGGCAACTCCCTGCTCGTCGTCCAGGTACTCACCTCGATGCGCGAACGGCAACTGCCCAGGGTCTCGACCCGCGACTTCTACAGCAACTCGACCGCCGGCCAGTTCATCAACCTCGTCGAGCAACGGCACGACGCGGCACGGCACGGTCGCACGTAGCCCCCGAGCAGATTCGAACTCGCGGCCCCCGCATACCGGTTGGCTGGAAGGACGGCTCCTCACCGGCATGGGCCCTCGATCACGAACCGACGAAAACTCATGAACGATCGAGGTTTAAGCTCCGGCTACCAACGCGGATCAGCGCACTCCGCGGATCCCTCACGACGTTGGACGCAGGGCCTTTTTGCGCGCTGTGATTGCACGATGAGAGCAGGAACGACAGCTATACATGGCACCTATATCTGAACAAATGAACGACGCCGCGCCTGGCGCGGGTCGGCGGCGGTCGGGTTTGCCCGGCCGCCGCGCTTTCGGTCGAGCGTTGAGCGGTATCGCGGCGCTCGCCGTGGGGATCGGCGGTTACTCGCTGACGGCGGCTCCGGCCGCCTATTCGCAGCCGGACGACGGTTCGGTGACGGTCCGGGTGGTGCGGGCCGTGGACACGACCGGTGTGTGGAGTCCCGTTCTGGAGCCGGGTATCGGTGGCGTGACGGTGACGCTGACCGGCGACGACGGCGGCAAGGTCACCGGGGTGACGGTCGCCGACGGCACGGTCACGTTGGCGCCCGACAAGGCCAAGCCGTCCGGCAGCGGCAAGTATCGGGTCCAGGTGGTGAATCCGAAGCCGGGCGTGCTGTTCCCGGCGTTCGCGTCGCGGCAGGGCCTGGACGGCGCGCCCAACCAGCTCAGCAGCAACGAGGAGTTCGTCGACCTCGCCGGCGGCAAGCACGTCGCGTACACCACCGGGTTGTGGAGTCCCGGCGACTACTGCCAGAAGAACGCGCCGCTGGCCACGGCATGCCAGCCCGCGACGCGCGAGCCGGCGTCCCAGCGCACGCTGGTGACGTTCCCCTACAACGCACGTGGCGCCGACACGCCGACGACGCAGCAGGCCACCGGTCTGGCCACGAACGCCGAGACCGGCACCCTGTACGGCATGGCGTGGAGCAAGCCCGGTAAACGGCTGTTCAGTTCGGCGATGGCCAAGCGGGACACGACATACGGTCCCGGCGGCGCCGGGGCGATCTACGTCACCGATGTCGCGGGCAAGTCGACGTCGTTGTTCACCAGCGTTCCGGACGCCGGAGCTTCGGCGCACGGCGTGGGCACGAGCGACGACGCCTTCCTCGCCGCGGCGGGCAGGGAGAGCCTGGGCGATCTGAAGATCTCCGATGACGGCCGCGATCTGTTCGTCGTCAACCTCAACAACCGCAAGCTGTACCGCTACGACGCCACCCTGCCGACCGCGACGGAGTCGGTGGCCTCCTACGCCATCCCGGACCCCGGGTGCCCCGCACCGGGCGACTGGCGTCCGTTCGGCCTGGGCCTGCAGGACGGCAACGGCTATGTCGGCGGCGTCTGTTCGGGCGAGTCGACCGGGAAGGTCTCGGACCTGCGCGCCGTGGTCCTGCCCTTCGACCCGGCCACGGGAGCCTTCGGCAAGGCGGTGCTGAACCAACCCCTGGACTACCCGCGCAAGTTCACGCTCAACGTGCCCTGTCCCGGGGCGGGTTGGTTCCCGTGGACGAACACGTTCCCCACGGAGCAGAACGGTCGGGCGTGCGTCCAGGCGATGGCCAACCCCGAGCCCGAGTTGGCCGATATCGCCTTCGAGACCGACGGTTCGATGTTGCTGGCGTTTCGCGATCGGCTCGCCGACAGGGTGACGGCGATTCCACGGATCGGCGCCCCCGGGCCCTTCACCCAGGCACTGTCCGGTGGTGACCTGAACAAGGCGTGCCTGTCCGCCGGCACGTACGTGATGGACACGAACACCGGCTGCGGGATGACGCCGCGGGGAACCAGGTTCTTCAATGTGTCCACCCTCGGCGGCGCCCATCCGAACTCGGCCTACGCCGGCCTGGCGTTGTCGAAGGTGGAGGACTTCATCGCGACCTCCGGCGTGGACCCCAACGACACGGCCAACAGCGCCGGCACGATGTTCACCAAGCGTGACGGCACCAGGGAGCGCGGTTCCGGCCTGCGGTTGACCTCGCCGGGCGCCATGTCCTCGTTCGGCAAGGGTGCTTCGATGGGTGACCTGGAGGTGCTCTGCGACCAGGCGCCGCTGCAGATCGGCAACCGGGTCTGGTACGACCCCGAGCGCAAGGGCATCCAGAGCCCGAGTCAACGTCCGGTCGAGGGCGCCACCGTCAACCTCTACGACGAGTCCGGCAAGGTGGTCGGCACGACCAGGACCACCAAGCGCGGCGAGTACTACTTCGACGACTCGAACGTCACCGGCGACCTGAAACCGAAGACCAAGTACACCATCCGGATCGACAACCCCGCCGACTACGCCACGGGCGGCCCCCTCCACCAGTGGGTGCCGACCGACGAGGGGATCGGCGACAACCGCTTCGTCGACTCCAAGGGCATCGTCCCCAAGGGCGGACGCTACCCCGAACGCGCGCTGACCACCGGCGGACCCGGCGAGAACGACCACACCTTCGACTTCGGATTCCGCCAACAGGAAGGCGCGGTACGCCTGGTCAAGAACGACCAGGACGGCAAACCCCTCGCCGGAGCGAAATTCGAACTCTGGAAGGAAACCAACGGCACCGACGGACTCCAACCCGACGGCACCACCCCCGACACGAAGATCGGCGACCCCTGCACCACCGGCACCGACGGCATCTGCACCCGCAACGTCGAACCCGGCACCTACTACTGGAAGGAAACCAGCCCACCCGACGGCTACGCCCCACCCGACAAACCCGTACTCGGCCCACTCGTACTCAACTCCGACAACCTCGACACCGGAGTCTCGGTGACGGCCGTCAACAAGCTGGTGCCCACCACACCACCCACGACACCGAGCACACCGAGCACACCCGACACCCCGACGCCACCGGCCACCCCGGGCGGCAACCACGGCGGCTCACCGGGCATCCTGGCCCGCACCGGCCTGAACGGAACCCTGCCCTCGGCCCTCGCCGCCTCCGTAGCGATGATCGCCCTCGGCGGCGGGGCACTCGTACTGTTCCGCAGGCGACAAACCCGGCAGCGGTAACTCCGGGCACGGCGGCCGGCGGCCGAGGTCGACCGCCGACCGACGCATTTCGGGCGGGTTCGCGGACCATCGGGTTCGCGAACCCGCCCTCTGCCTTCGACCCACGTGAGCAAAGGCATCCGCCTGCCCGGACCGAGAACGGCGACCCGCACCGCCGTCGATGGCGGCGGTGCGGCGATGCGAGCCGACGACGTCTGCGTGCCGGGGCCCGCTCGCCGTGGTCAGCGTGGTTGTGGCATCGCGGTGGGGTCGGTGGGCAAGGCGTAGCGGTCGGGGTCGACGGTTCCGGGAAGGTCGGTCGCCGGGCGGGCGGGTGTGGTGGGGTCGGGCATCGACGGTTGGGCGGGCGGGGCGGGCACCGAGCTGAACGCGATGCCGCGCGGCGGCTGGACGGGGACGGCCCGACCCGCCGGCACCGCCCGGCCCGGGCTCGTGCCGCACCCGGCGAGGTCCTCCAGGCCGCTCGGGCTCTGCGTCGCGGGCGAGTTGCCGGTGAAGCAGTTGCCGGGATCGGCGGCGGCGCTCACCAGGTCGGTGCCATTGTCCGTGACGCGATTGCCCTCGACGCGGTTGCCGACCGCCGGATGCCCGGGCGGATCGGTGACCACGACCCCCGCCGAGCGGTTGCCGCGGACGAGGTTGCGGGCGACGCGGTTCTCCTGCCCGCCACCGATGCCGATGCCTATCCCGAAGCCGCCGTCGGCCTGTTCGGGCGTGTCCGACGCGTTGTTGTCGGCGATCACGTTGCCCGCGATCACCGCGCCGTGCTGCGGCGCCAGCGCCTCCAGGTCGTTGGAGTTGATCGTCACCCCCACGCGGTTGCCGACGACGCGGTTCCCGAGCACCGTCAGACCCTCCGAGGCGTTGGTGATCTCGATGCCGACCGCGTTGCGCTCCACCGTGTTCCCGCGCACCAGCGTGTCGCACGGCCGGCACTGGCCGACGTAGATGCCCGAATCGGCCTGCCCGGACGTGTAGGAGTCCTCGATCACACCGCCGCGCGCGTCGAACGCGTAGATCCCGTAGAGCCCGTTGTTGTACGCGGTCACCGCGGTGGCCCGGAAACCCCGCACCATCGGGAACCGGGTGGTGTCCAACGGATCGTAGGCCGAGCCGCCCGCACCCCGCCGCTGCAACCGCTCGTCGGTGACACCGGTGAACAGGACACCGTTGGCGAGATACCCGCGAACCGTGAGGTTCTCCACCACCGAACCGGCACCGGTGACCGTGATGCCGTTGACGAGCCGAACCCCGCCGTCGAACACCACCGCGTTGCGATCCGTGCCGCGCACCACCACCCGCGGCACCGTCACCCGCACACTCTCGCGATACACCCCGGGGCCGACCAGCACCAGGTCGCCCTCACGAGCGACGTCCACCGCCTTCTGCACCGTACGGAAGTCCTGCGGCACCCGAAGCACATTCCCGGCCGGATGCCGCCCATCGGACGACTTCGAATTCGAATCCCCCGACGAGCAGCCCGAGGCCACCACCACGATCAGGAGGGCCAGCACCGACAGGAAGCGCAGCGACCTCGTCCGGAACACGGACGGCCGAGCCGCCGCGCGAGGCAACTGGCCATGAGGAGACAGGATTTGCATGACAGGTGTTCTATCGTCTCGAATACCGCCCATGCATATCGAACCGGGGACTCCGCAGGAGCCGGCACGACCCGCCGCAACCGGCCGGGGGCGCCGGGGGCTTTTCGCCAACGGTCCGGAAACACCCGGTGGGCAATGGGCGGCGGTCTCGCGGAGATTCCCGGTCCGCGCGCGGAACCGGGCCGCTCGCCGCCTCCGCGCGGATACGTTTCGTCGGTGGCAGATCCCAGGGGGGATTCGGGTGCGGCCGACGGCCCGGATCGGACCGACGAGCAGACGGACGCCAGACCGACGCCCTGGTTGACGAACGGGCCCTTGAACGGGCGGCGTCGGGTCGATCCCCGAGTCTTCGACGAGGACTTCGTGCGCGACGCGCGGTACGTCGAGGGGTCGGCACGGGCTCGCATGCTCACGACCCGCCTGAACGATCCCGCGCAGGCCGACGAGGTCGCCCGACAGGCGGCCCGACCCCGGGACTTCCGGTACCCCAAGCGGCGCTACTCGCCCCGCCGACTCCGGCTGCGGCGAGTGCTGAAGAGGATCCTCCTCGGCGAACTCGTCTTCTTGTTGCTGGTCGTGTTCTGGAAGTGGGATGTGCTGTTCGGCGAACCGTCGGTGTCGAAGACCGCGCACGCGACCAGGGCCGCACCGTTCACGGGTTCGCCGGCGGTGCGCTACGCCGACAACGAGGCGGGTCTGCCGCTGCCCGAGGCCAGGGCCATCGGCGGCCACTCCGCGAGCGCCGTGGCGAACGCGCTGGAGCTGACCCGGAAACTCCTGATCGCCGGCAACCTGGACCGCGACGTGCTCGCGGGCGGGTGGCCGACCGCCTACCTCGCTCTGCTGGATCCCGAGGGCAAGTCCGTCGACCAGGCCACGGCGGCGTTGCGCGACCCCGCGTCGCCCGAGGCTTCGGCGTGGGTGACCCGGTTCGATCCCAACGAGATCGAGGTGGTCGGCACGGTCGTCAAGGTCACTGGAGGCACGACCTACGAAACGGACGGCGAGGGCACGTTGATCGTGCACGCGGACTACTCGTTCGTGTACCCGGTCACCAAGGTCGGCAGCGGCCCGGGCGGCGAGATCGCGCGCGTGGTGGTGCGGAGATCCGTCGACACCAAGGTGTTTCGGGGACCGAGATACACCCCGTCTCCACCCGGCCGAATCTGGCTCGGCCGGCTCGACCGGGACATCGCGAACAACTCGTGCACCCGCCGGGACGCCTTCCTGCGCCCCACGTTCACGACGGACGCGGAACGGAATCGGTTGCGGACCGAGGGCCCCGCGTTCGACCCGTACGACCGCAGCGAGCCGATCAAGCACGACGTCCCCTACTGTCAGCGCACCACCGGCACCTGACCGGCGGGGTGCGGCCGGCGGGGCGTGGCATGGCGGCCCCGGATTCGCGGTGAACCTGCCCGGGCGGCGTACTCCGACACCGCGTCGGCGTACGCCGCCCCGTCGGCGGGTTCGGCCCGCCCGGCCGGGTCGCGGCATCCTCGGCCGGAACTCCGGTAGCAGGCCGAGCCGTTCGACCGGCGCAGGCATCCGCACCGGGGTGTGGGTTGGTGGTCTCGGTGTTATCGGGTCGGGTCCGGGGCCGGGGTGGGCAGGGTCCAGCGATGTTCGCGTCTGGGGTGTAGGTAGGCGTAGTAGTAGAGGTAGCCGGCCGCGACCATGGAGAGGGCGATGGCGGTCGGGCGCCAGTCGGATTTGATGGATTCGTAGAGGACGTAGGCCATTACGGCGATCACGGCCAGCGGGACCCAGGGCCAGGCGGGCATGCGGTAGGTCGCGTGGGCGGTGGCGCCGGTGATCCGGCCGTGCAGGGCGGACGCGGCGACGAAGACGTACAGCACTACCAGGTTGGCGCCGGTGGCCAGGATCAGGGTGTCCAGGGGGACCAGCCAGGCGACGACGATCGCGGCCACGCCCATGGTCAAGGTGGCCGGGACCGGGGTGCGCAGGCGTGGGTGTACGGCGGCCAGGGGGCGGCCGATCACGTCGGGCCAGGCGCGGTCGCGGGCGGAGGAATAGAGCAGCCGGCCGATCTGAAGCATGATCGCGATCACCGCGTTGACGATGGCCACCGCGATGCCCAGGCTGACGGCGGTGTTGACGGCGCTGCCGCCGCGTTCCAGGAGGAAGTAGTTCATCGGGGACGGGGCCGCCATCAGGTCGCGGGTGCTGGGGGTGCCCAGGAGGACGGCGACCAGGGGCAGGCATTCGGCGACCACGGTGATGCCCAGCGACCACATGACGATCTTGCCGATCGAGGAGACCTGGCGGGTCTCCTCGGCGAAGTACACGGCGGTGCCGTAGCCGTTGTAGGCGAACAGCGCGGTGGCGGCGAAGGAGGAGACGAGTCCGGCCGAGGCGCCGATCAGGACGTCGCCGTCGCCGAGGGCGTGCGGGGTCCACAGGGTGGAGATGGGCTGGTCGATGTGGACCAGGCCGAGCCAGGCCAGGACGGCGATCGCGGCGAGTTCGACGGCGAGGAAGACGCCGGTGACCCAGGCGTTGGTGCGGATCCCCAGTACGGCGATCAGTGAGGCCAGGGCGATCACGCCGAGTCCGACACCCTTGCCGCCGAGCGAGGTCCAGACCACGCCCAGGTAGTCGCCGGTGCCCAAGGCGATCACCGCGACGGTCAGCACACCGGCGAGCAGGCCGAGGGCGAACAGTGCGAAGCCGGTGGCGCGGCCGAGGGTGCGGGCGGCGAACGCGTACTCCCCGCCGGTGATCGGGAACGCGCTGGACAACTCGGCGTAGCAGAACGCCATCAGCATCCCCGCCACCGCCGCGAGCGCGAAGGCCAGTGCGGCGGCGCCGCCGAGGCCGCTGATCACCGACGGCATGATGATGAAGACGCTGGAGGCGGGGGTGACCGCGGACAGGGTGATGAACATGTTCTCGCCCAGGCCGAGCGAGCGGGACAGGTCCTGGGCGTAGGCGGTGGGTTGTTGCGGGGGCGGGGCGTCGGCGGGCGTCTGACTGCCCTGGGTTTCGGCCATGGGGCTCCCTTGTCAGTTCTTTGACGCCGGAGTCAACGTTATGGAAGACTCCCACGTCAATAGGCTTTCGTTAATTTGGCACTTGGGACAAGGAACAGTGCATGGCGCGACCGAGGAATCAGACGGCGAGACGTGAGCAGCTGGTCCACGCGGCCACCGCGGCGGTCGGCCGGCACGGGCTCGCCCAATTGCGGGTGGCCGACATCGCCGAGGTCGCGGGTGTGGCCCGGGGGTCGGTCAGCTACTACTTCAGCGATCTGGGCGACCTGTTGCGGCAGGTGTACCAGCAGGCCGCGGACCGCTTCTACACCTCCCGTACCGACACCGCGTCCCGGCTGGACGACGCGCGCGACAAGCTGGTGGCGTGTGCCCGGCTGGGGCTGCCGGCCGGGCCCGACGACGAACTGGCGGTGGTGCTCTACGAGTTCTGTTCCGCCGCGCGCGACGAGGGCCAGTACGCGGCGCTGGCGCAGAGCCTGTACGACCGGCAGGTGGCGATGTACGGGTCGATCCTGGAGATCGGCCGGGCGCAGGGGCATTTCCGGTTCACCGAGTCGATACCGGACGTGGCCGCGAACCTGGTCACCCTGGAGGACGGCTACGGCCTGCACATCGTGAGCCGCAATGCCTCGTTGCCGCCCGAGCGGGCGCTGGCCCTGGTCCTGGCCCACGCCCGGCAGGCCACCGACTGCCCGGACCTGCGCCCGGATCGGGCCGTCCCCGACCACGACGACACTGGAGAAGGCACCGCGTGAACAACCCCACCGCAATCCCGCACACCGCCACCACCACCCCGTCGGGGCGGCCTCGCGCCCGGGCGCTGGGGATTCGCCTCGACGGAACCCCCGGGCCCGCCAACGCGCTCACCGACGTCCCCGGCGTGGCGATCGGCTACGCCACTCTCGTCGAGGGCACGTCGGTGCGCACCGGGGTCACCGCGCTGCTGCCGCGCGGGCGCGACGGCGTCGGTCTGCCGTGCGCCGCGGGCCGCTACTCGCTCAACGGCAACGGCGAGATGACCGGCAGCAGTTGGCTCGACGAGAGCGGCGCGCTGGCCGGCCCGGTGATGATCACCAACACCCACGCGGTGGGATCCGTGCATCGGGGTGTGGTCGACTGGACGGTGGCCAACCGCCCGGATCTGGCCCGGCAGTGGCTGCTGCCGGTGGTCGCCGAGACCTGGGACGGCTACCTCAACGACATCAACGGCCCGCACGTGCGCGCCGAACACGCCGTCGCCGCCATCGACTCCGCCGGGTCGGGCCCGGTCGAGGAGGGCTGCGTCGGCGGCGGGACCGGGATGAACTGCTATGGCTTCAAGGGCGGTTCGGGAACGGCCAGCCGGGTGGTCCAATACGGCAGCGCCCGGCACACGGTCGGCGCGTTCGTCCAGGCCAACTTCGGCGCCCGGCGCGAACTCGTCGTCGCCGGCACACCCGTCGGACGGCGGCTGACCGAGGACAACCCGATGGAGGACACCGACTGGACCGCCCCCGGCGGCGCCGGCTCGGTCATCGTGGTCGTCGGCACGGACGCGCCCCTGCTGCCCGACCAGTGCCGGGCCCTGGCCCGCCGGGTCCCGCTGGGCCTGGCCCGGACCGGCACCACCGGCAGCCACTTCTCCGGGGACATCTTCCTGGCCTTCTCCACCGCCAACGCGGGTGCCCTGACCAGTAGTTTCCCCCAGGCTCCGGCCACCGACGAGGACTACGACACCCTTCGGCACCTTCCCTGGGGGCGGATCGATCCCTACTACGAGGCGACCGTTCAGGCCGTGGAGGAGGCGGTCCTGAACGCGCTCGTCACGGCCGAGGACACCATCGGCCGCGACGGGCATCGCAGCCCGGCCATCCCCCACGATCGGCTGCGGGCGCTGCTGGCGGAGGGGCGAGGGCACGACGACGGCCGGTGACGGGGACGCCACATCGGCGCATCGGCGGGCCGACGAAGTGGCGAAGGCCCGGCTCGACGCCCTGCCTTGGGCGGCGAGCCGGGCGTGGCGATCGGGGTCCGCGTGGCGGTCAGTACCAGCCGGTACAGGCGAAGTAGTCGTCGGCCTTCGCGCCGCAGGCTCGCATCACATAACCCGCGTCGTTGTACGCCGGGGTGTGCGTGTCGGAGCCGTTCTGGACGTAGGTCATGCCCAGCGGCCCGTTCCAGGTCCTGCCGCCGTCGCTCGAGTGGTCCACCCACACCCGGTCGCCGGGAACCGCGTTGGTGATCCGACCCCAGGCGCACCGGCTCGACGTGCTGTACCGGAGTTCGATGTTCATCCCCTCGACGGAAGCCCGCCTCGGTGAGGTCGCGTTGCTTGTGCTGCACGCCGCCGCCGCGGATCCCTCGGCGGAGGTTGCCTGTGCGGCGCCGGCCGTGAAGCCGAGGCCGGTGACGAGCATTGCCGCGGCCATCGACACGGCCGCTTTCCTGGCCATCCTCATGAGATCCCCCATTGATGTGGTCTCGTCTGGATCGGTGGGCCGGATCGGTACGCCGGGTGGTGCGCGTACCCTTCGGCCAACCTCACTGTCCTGCGCCCGTTCCGGGCCCGAAACCCCGGAACCGGCCAACATCGCACCGCTCTTCGGGCGGCTCTCGGGCGATGTTCGAGGGCGCACTCGGGGGGCATTCGACGGCGTGGACGCACGTTTGCGGGTGCTTCACATCGGCGGAGGGTCACCCTTTCGGGGGACTTTGTGGCTTTGGGTTCGTGGCTAGCATTCTCGAAAACGGCGCGTGCATTTGCATATGGCGTTGCATGGCCGTACGCGCGCTCGGATCGGGGCGTGTGGACCGGGCGGGCGAGGAGGCGGTGGTCGAGATGCGCGAGAGTGTCAACGGTGCTCCGGCGGGGTCGTTGGGAGTGTCGGAATGGGTGAAGAGCGCGGCGAGTTCGGCGACGGGCCAATGTGTGGAACTGGGGGTCATCGCCGGTGGTGGGATCGCGGTGCGCAATTCGCGTGATCCGCAGGGGCCGGCGCTGGTGTACACGACCGCGGAGATCGCGATGTTCGTGGCGGGGGCGAAGGCGGGCGAGTTCGACCGGCTGATCGACTGACGGTTTCCCGGATCCGACCGCCGGTCGCGGTGATCGGCGGACGGGGGTGCGCGCGTTTGGAATACTGGCGCGCACACCCCTTTCCTGGAGTCGCCGAGTGTCCCTGTCCCCCGACGCCGCGGGGCCCGTGGCCGACGATCGTGGTCTCGACCCGCTGCCCGACCGGCCGGCCGCGGCGGTGAAGGTGTTGGGGTCGATGTTGCGGGACCTGCGCCTGGATCGGGACATGGGGTTGACGGCGGCGGCGGCCGTGGTGCGCGGTTCGGCGTCCAAGATCTCCCGGTTGGAGCGGGGCGAGAGTCCGCCCAAACACCGGGACGTGATGGACCTGTTGGCGGCGTACGGGGTGCGTGACCCGGCGATGTTGGCCACCGTCGAGGATCTGCTGCGCAAGGCGCACCAGCGGCCGTGGTGGTATCGGTACGCGGATGTCACGCCGGGCTGGTTGCGGCGGTTGATCAGCCTGGAGGAATCGGCGTCCCGGATCAGCACCTGGGAAGTCCACGTGGTGCCGGGCCTGTTGCAGACGCCCGAGTACGCGCGCGCGGTGATCGGCAACGGCCTGCCGGACGCGGACGCGCACGAGATCGAACAGCGCGTGGCGCTGCGGCGCGGCCGGCAGGAGGTGTTGGGCAACGGTCAGCGTACGCAGATGTTGATCGCGCTGTTGGACGAGAGTGTGCTCGCCCGTCCGGTGGGTGGGCCGGCGGTGATGGCGGGTCAGATGCGGTTCCTGTTGGCGGCGATCGAGCGTCGCTGGATCCAGGTGCGGGTGGTGCGGTTCGAGAACTCGGCGAGTCTGACCCCGCCGTCCTCGATGACGCTCCTGCGGTTCGCGCACGGCGGCCTGCAGGAGTTGGTCTATCTGGAGCACGTCGAGGCGGCGACCTATGTGAGTCGGGTCAAGGACGTCGAGCGCTACCGGGCGCTGTTGGAATCGTTGTACCTGGTGGCAGAGTCGCGGGCGCGCAGCAAGGCGATGATCGTGGCGGCGCGGGATCGGTACGCGGCGTTGGCGACCTGAGCGCCGCTCGTCGGCCGGTGGCCGGTGGTCGGTGGTCGGTCAGGGGACGCGCGCGAGGCCGCCGTACTCGATGAAGCCCTTGCCCTGGAGGACGCGCGGTTCGGTGTCGGGGCACCAGTCGGTGACCTCCAGCAGACCCGGCGGCATGACCTCCAGGCCATCGAGGAAGTCGTGCACGGCCTCGCGGGGCCGCACCTCCCCCCAGTTGCCGTGGGTGGCCTCGGCCATGAAGTCGGTGACTCCCCTGCGTACGGCGGCGTCGTCGCTGACGAGTTGGCACACCACCAGGTAGCTGCCCGGGCACAGTTTGGCGGCGACTCGGCGGATCAGCGCCTTGGGGTCGTCCCGCTCGGGGATGCAGTGCAGGACCGACACGAACAGGGCCGCCACCGGCCGGTCGAAGTCGATCATCCGACGCACCACGGGCCGTTCCAGGATGGCGTCGGTGTCGCGCATGTCGGCCTGGAGGAACAGGGTCGACTCGTCGTCCTCGTCGAGCAGGGTGCGGCCGTGCGCCAGCACGGTGGGGTCGTTGTCGACGTAGACGACCCGGCACGAGGGGTCCACGGCCTGGGCGACCTGATGCACGTTGTCCCGGGTCGGCAACCCGGACCCGTGGTCGACGAACTGGCGGATCCCATAGCGGTCGGCGAGTACCCGGACCACGCGGCGCAGGAACGCCCGGTTGTTCAGGGCCAGTGCGCGGGTGTCCGGGACGATCCGCAGCAGGTCCTCGCAGGCGCGGCGGTCGGCGACGTAGTTGTCGGTGCCGCCGAGGTAGTAGTCGTACATGCGGGCGACGCTGGGGGTTTTCGTGTCGATGGGCGGCGGATCGAAATCCTCGTCCTCGTGCATGGCGTCCCCTCGATGTCCGCATCACACCCCCGTCCGGGTGACGTCCCCATGCTAGAGGTCCGGCGAAACGGACCGCGGCAACTCGGTGGGGTGAACGGGCTTGTGGCGGGGGTGATTTCGGGGCGACGGCGCGGAAAGGGGCGCGGGGCGGAGCGGGGCGCGGGGCGTGCGGGCGGACGGACCCTCGGGCGCGTGTGGGCGCGGGCGTGGGCCGGTGCGGCAGGTGGGCGCGGGCCGCCGTGGGCGGGGCCGTCGCGGATTCGTGGGCGGGCTACGGCGCGGCGGGCGGGCGCGGGCCCGGCGGATCGGTGGGCAGGCATCAGGCGCGGTCGGCGCGTATTCGAGGTTGCGGAGCGTCGAGCTGGGCGGGGGCGCTCGGCCGGGGGCTGGTACGGGGCAAGCGAATCGTCGTGTCGACGTCGAGGAGGCACTGCGCCGGTGGATGTGTCGGGCCGAGCGGACCGGTCGGCGGGCTGCGGGTGTTGGGCCGGCGGAAGACGGGCGTCAGGCGCGGCGGGTGCGTTCGAGGTCGCGGATCGTCGCGTTGGGGAGGGCTCGTTCGGCCAGGACCAGGTACAACGCGACCGTGGGTGCGTCGACGCCCATCAGGTCGGCGGTGGTGGTCAGGGTCATGCCCAGGCGGTAGTGCAGGACGACGGCGTCGACCTGGGCCGGGGGCAGGGCGTCGCGTAGGACCTCGCGGGTGGAGTACGGGGCGGCGCCGCGGGTCTCGACGGCGGTGACGGCGGCGGTGAGAATCTGCCAGGCGTGCCCGGTGGGGTTGGCGGTACGCAGGATCTCGTCCCAGTGCGAGGCGAGTTCGGCGAAGGCGTCGTCGACCGCTGCGGCAGCGCACCGGCGGTCGACGACCCGGGTGTGCGCGTAGCGGTGGTAGGGGTCGTGGTGGAGGAGGCGGAAGGCGGTGAATGCGGTGGAGGCGGCAGTGGGGACGGAGTCAGTGGACGCGGTCGGGGCGGTGGTAGCGGCGGCTTGCGACGTCGTGAAGGCTTGGGCGACCTCGGCGACTTCGCCTGCCCTGGCCGCTTCGGCTCCTTCGGCCGCCCCGGCAACTTCGGCCGCGTCGACCGCGTCGGCCGCGTCAACTGGTCCGACTGGTCCGACCGCTGCCGCGACTCCGGCTGCCCTGACCGCTCCGACCGCCCCCACCACTTCGACTGCCTCGGCCACTTCGACTGGCTCGGCCGCTTCGGTGGCTTCGGCCGGTTTGGTGGCTTCGGCTGCCCCGACTGCTTCGCTCGCCTCCGCCGCCTCAACCGCCTCGGCCACTTCGACTGGCTCGGCCACTTCGCTGGCCCCGGCCGGTTTGGTGGCTTCGCCTGCCCCGACTGCTTCGGTCGCCCCCGCCGCCTCAACCGCCTCGGCCAGTTCGGCCAGTTCGGCTACTTCGCCTACTTCGACCGCTTCGGCCGCACCCACCACTGCGGCTGCCTTCGCGGCTTGGGCTGCTTCGGTGGCTTGGGCTGCCCCGGGTGTGGGTGGGTTTGTGGGTGGGGGTTCCGGCATGGGGGGTGGCTCCCAGGAGGGTGGTGTGGGGGTCATCGGGTGGGGGCGGGGTCCTCGCGGGTGATCAGGTGGTGCCAGGGCAGGCCGCCGCTGGGGATGGGGGTGTTCAGGTCGATCAGGGTGGCGTAGTCGGCGGCGCGCCAGTGGTGTCCGCTCCATTCGGGGTCGTCCTCCAGAGCGAGGGTCAGGGCTCGGGTCTGCGGCCAGTCGGGTACCAGTCGGCGATCGAGGATCGCAGTGGTGATGTCGGTGGGCAGGTACGACTCGAAGCGGGTGTGCGCGGGTCTGGCGGCGGCGAGCCACAGGCCGCGCAGGTGGGCGGCCAGCGCGCGGGCGGCGTGCAGGGCGTCGCGTGGCGCGTCCGGGCACACCCGGCGGGACTGATCCCACAGCGAACGCAACTCGTAGCGGTCGCCGCCGAGTTCGTCGGTCAGCACGAGGGTCAGGGTCCAGGTCGGCGGCAGGTGGCCGCTGAGGATTCCCTCGACGTAGTCCTCGCCGAGCCGGGTCTCGCGAGCGAGGTCGCGCAGTGAGACGCGGCCGGCGGCGAAGAGTGTACGCAGCGCCGCGGCGAGGCGGCCGGGGCGGGGCGGGCAGGCGGTGGGCGGGGCGGGGGCGGGCGGGTCCGTCGGCGGGTCCGGGACGCCGATGTCGGAGGGGACTCGGCAGCACAGCGCGGGGGTGGATCCGGCCGGTGGGTTCGGGGCGAGCGGGGACGGCAGCGGCGAGCCGAGGGCGTGCACCAGTCGTCGGTTCTCGGCCTGTAACTGCTCGTGCAGGTGCACCAGTTGCAGGGGTGTGTCGCCGCGCAGGTGGGCCTTCACCAGCGACGCGGCCAGGGCGAGCAGGCCGTCCGCCGGGGTGGTGTCCTCGTCGGTGGGGGTGCGGCGCCCGCGCGCGCGGCCTTCGCGTTTGCGGGCGTTGGCGGCCGAGCTGCGGCAGGCTTCGGTGCAGTACGTCTTGGGGCGTCCCGCGCCCGTGGGCGACGTGAAGTCCTGCCCGCAGGCGGGGCATTTCGCGGTGGTCGAGGGGGCGCCGGCGCCCATGTGTCCTTCTCCGTCCGATCGGGCGCCCCGCCGCACCGCGCCCCCACGGGTCCGGGTGGGCGCGGCGAGGCGGGCGAGGGAGGTGTGCCGGCGGACCGGCACGGGCGGTTCAGCGCCGGTGGATCCGCACCCAGCGAATCGTGGAACCGCCCAGGAAGGCGGTCCCGGTCAGCACCAGGCCCACCGCGGTGGGACGTGTCGTGTCACCGGGGGACGCCGCCCACCAGGACAGCGCCGCGATCGGCAGGACCGAGCCCAGGCGCAGGTTTACCTCCCAGGCGTCGATACGGCGAGTTTCCGAGCCACCGGCGCGTGGAATGATATATTCGAGAGGCGTCACCGATTCACGTGCGAACCGTTGACGCAGTGATTCGAGCATTGGCATATCCGTTCGGATTTTGGGCCCTGGGTGCGTCGCTAGCGCACCCGGGGCCTTTTGGCGGTTGAGCCCCGCCATTTAAACAGGCGCCGAGGGCCGGCCGCCACGCATTCGGCCCAACGGCACGCAGCGGGACATACTTGCGCCAATTTCTCGAACGCCCACACGGTGGGTATGCCGCGATGCGGTATCCAGTCGATCTATTTCATTTCGCCGTCGTATTCGGTCAGCCGCCATCCGGTATGCGGTCGGGCGGCGACGTAATCGGTCGATTCGATTCGGCGGCAGCCGATGGCGCGTCGGCGCATTTCGACGGCGCATCACCCTCATGGGTGAATACGCGATTGCATATGCAAGAGGACAACGGCGAAATCGCCCGGCGTCCACGTCCACGTCCGGGTCCACGCCGGCGCCGGTTGCCCCGATCATTGTCGTTCCCGGGCGGACGACGACCCGGGATGCGACGGATGGAAACGGCGATGAGGTCACGCCCCGAAGGTCGTGACCTCATCGGTCATCGGTCATCGGTCACACCCGGTCGTGCGAACGTGCGCCGCCACACCGTGGAGCCGGCACCCCCCGCGGGCCCCGGCCCTACGGGCCGACCTGTGATCAACAGCTCTGCCGTTAACGGAAGTTGACGTGCGGTGGAGGATCCGGCGACCTGCGGGACGGCCGACCGGATCCCGCACGCGTCGGCCCCCACGACCCAAGTGCGGTCGTGGGGGCCGACGTTGCCGGTGCCCGATGCGCGGCTACTTCCCCGAGGGGGCGATGAACACGACGGCACCCTGGTTGTCCGGAAGCGGGGTGAGCGGGAATACGGTCACGCCGTATGCCTTGTCCCACCCGGGATTTCCGGAACCGAGCGTGGAGGTGGAGAACGGCTTGCCGTAGTTCGCGAAGTCCGGCGAGCCGTCCGGCTTGGTCACCCTGGTCGAGTACGGCGCCCGCGCCGGGACCACCGTCGAGCCGTACGCGTCCTTGGCCACGAACCCGGTCCCGCTCGCCTCCGCGCCCGGCGCGTAGCCGAGCGCGTCGGTGAAGAACCGCACCGGCGCCTGCTTGTCGAACGACGCGCAGTGGTCACCGGTCACCCGGCAGGCCCGGAACGGCGAGGTGTCCCGGAAGCCGAAGGCCGCGTTCGCCGACTGCACCCGGGTCTCCAGGTTGGCCCCCGGGGCCGCCGGGGCGTCCGGGAACCGGTAGGGGTCGGGGTGCGAGTCGACGAGGAGCAACTCGCCCTTGGCGCCCCACGACGGGGCCTTGTCGAGGAAGTTGGCAACGCCGTTGTTCTCGTACTCGTCCGACCTGAGCCACACCAGCAGGCCCGGCGCGTTGTACGCGATCTTCTCGCGCTTGCCGTTCTCGCCGAACGTGTAGGTGTACTTCAGGCCCTGGTCGAACCCGGAGGTGTTGCGCCACTCCAGCAGGTAGTACTGCGCACGATTGAACGTTCCGTCGGTCTTGACCCAGCCGGCGCCGCGTGTACCGGAGGTCGAACCACCCTGCGCCGTCCAGCCGTTGTCGCCGCCCTCGACGTCGTCCGACCACACCGTGGCAGTGCCGTTGGTGAGCGAGAAGTCGTCGGCGAGCCAGCCCTTCCACTGCGTCGCCGCGTCCGTGTCGACGCCCAGGCGCAGCTTGACGTTCTGCCCGGCGTACGGCGTCAGGTCAACCCGATCGTGGCGCCAGCCGTTGGTGGAGCCGGTCAGCCCGGTGGTCTTGCCGAATCGGCGTAGATTTCCGTTGGGATCCGGGTAGTTCGGCGGGGTCGACACGAGCGTGCCGGCCTCGTCCCGGACCTCGAGTTGCTTCCAGGTGGTGCCGCCGTCGGTGGAGACCTCGACGAAGCCGAAGTCCCAGTCCTCCTCCAGGGCGTAGTCGCTCCACCATTGGAACTTCACATCGGAGCCGGTGGGCACCGCGATGTCCCGGACGAGTTTGACGTCCGCCCAGTTCTGGTCGTTGCTGGAGTACCACGCCTTGCTGCCGCTGTGTGGCGTGCTGAATCTGATCACCTTGTCCGGGAGATTGACCCGGACCGCCTGTTGGGTTCCTCTGGGCGTCTTGGCCGCCTGCCCGATGGTGACCAGTTCGGGACTGCCGCCCGTGTTCACGACCTTGGGCGTCAACCAGCCGAGCGTGTACTTGGACCACGCGCTCATGTGCGCGGGCATCGATTGGAACAGCGGGCCGGAATGCGATCCGCTGGCCATCAGGTCCCAGAAGTTGACGTCGGATGAGCCGCCGCTGAAGTTGTCGTACAGGTCCGGCAGACCGAGGTCGTGGCCGTACTCGTGGGCGACCACGCCCACGCCGGAGTCCTCCGGCTGCACGATGTAGTTGGCGATCTTCACCTTGGTCCCGGGGACCGTGTAGCCGTTGGGCACCGAACTCGAGTGTGCCCAGATGGCGTACGAGCCCTCGGCGCCGCCGCCGGCGGACTTGTCCTTGCCCGCGTGCACCAGGACCAGGTGGTCCACCACGCCGTCGGGCTCCTGGGTGTTGCCGTTGTGGTTGGCGTCGCCCGGGTCTTCCTTGTCGTAGTCCGCCCACGGGAAGTTCGGCTGCGCCTTGGCCAGCGCGTCCACCGCGTCGATCGCGAGCTGGCCGGCCCCCAGCGGGTTCTTCGGGTGGCCGCCCATGTCCTGCATGCGCTGGCCGCAGCGCCCGGCGGCGTACCACGCCTCGGAGTGCGGGACCTTGATCCACGGGGTGGCGGTGCCGGTGACGGTGTACTTGCCGCCCGACATCTCCTCGTACATGTTCTTCATCGTGTAGCCGGAGAGGTCGATGCCCGGCTTGCCGTCGGGACCGGTCAGGTCCTTGCGCATACGTTCGGTGATGCCCTCTTTGGTGTAGAGCATCTTGTTGTAGTGCTCGGGGCTGAAGTTGGCGGTCCACTGCGAATTGTTGTCCCGTCCGGTGAGCGCCGGGTCGGGGATGGTGTTGTGCAGTGGCCCGTTCTTGAGGGTCCCGGGCGGTTCGACCACGCACGAGGCGTCGTCGACGCTCTTGCGGCGATTGAAGCCGGAGAAGTCGTCGTTGGCCTGGTCGTTGAACTCGACCAGGATGGTCAGCAGCTTGGCCTCCTGCTTGGCGCCGACCGCCTTTCCACTGCCCTCGGCCTTGAGCTGCTCCGGGCTCTTGCCGGTGCGCCTGGACTCGGCTTCCAGTCGTCGCAGCTGGGATGCGGCGCGTGGGTTGCCTTCGTGGTTCTTGTTGCCGATCTCCTCCTTGGCCCTGCGTGCCTTCTCGTTGGCCGGGAGCTCGGCGTCGATCGGGTCCTTGCGGCCGTCCTCGGCCTCGACGGTGTTGAGGTATTGGTCCTCGGGGCCGGGATTCCACACGGCCTTGGTGGTGTCCACGCGCGCGGTCGCGGCGGACGAGGTGGCACCGGTCGCCGTCGTCAGGCCCGCGACCGCGAGCACCGAGACGGACAACAACGTGACCGGGCCACGAAAGCGCCGGATGCCTCGCGGCGGAGTTCCGCCGCGTCCGGGTATCGCTCGACTCAAGATGGTCCCCCTTCCGCCCGGAAGGTGATCCCGGACGCGAAGCGACGCCGATCAGGGTGCTGTGGTGCTTGTGGTGCTGTCCGCGCCCACGACGTCGAGCTGATTCGGCAGGACCCGACGCACGGTTCCCATCGACCGTCGGGTCACGACGGTCGGGGAAATCGGGCCGGGCGTCCGGACACTAGAGGCGGGAGTGACTGGAGAGGCAGGGGAAGCTTGGGTTTCTTTGCTTAGACTTTACTTAATTATGGATGGGGCGTGTCCCGTTTGGGAGGCGAAGTGGGGTGATTTTGTGCCGGCGAGGCGGTAAGGGATCGGGGGCCGTGCCGACCGGCGCCGGCCCCGGACCGGCCGGGGATGGCGAACGGCCGGGCGGCGTCGGGTGGATGCCGCCCGGCCCGTTGTCGGGGTTTGTGCGTCGGTGCCGGTCGCGGTCAGTTGCGGGTCGGGCAGGACGTACGTGGGGTGCGGCGTGGCGGGCGGGTGGTGGGTGTCGTCTGTACGTGGGATTTCAGCCACGCGTGGGGTACGCAGACCTCGCCGTAGTCGGGGTCCTCGACGCCTCTGATGCCGGGTTCGACCCGTGCGACGTAGGTGTCGGCGAGGGGCTCCGGGTCGTCGGGGACGGACTGCGGTACGGGCGCCGGGGTCGGGTGCGGGTCGGGGGTGGGGATGCCTCGGGTCCAGAACTCGGCGTCGTAGGGGTCGTTTTCGGCGCAGTGGTGCAGGACCAGGAAGCGCATCGCCTCGGCGTCCTCGGCGCCGGCGCCGAACCGCCACCAGAACGCCGCGGGTTCGGTCCGGCCGGTGAGGTAGAGCAGGCAGCCGAACACGACGCCGCCGGCCGGGGCACGATGGTCGACGAACTCGGTCAGGAGGGTGGCCGTGTCGGGACGGGCGACCACGAGGCGGCACAGGTGCTCCAGCTCGACGGCGGCTCGGGTGCGGATGGTCTCGCGGGAGCCCGGAGTCGCGGTGGTGGGGTTGGTAGGAGCGGTGGGGTTGGTAGGGGTGGCGGGATCGATCGGGGTGTCGGGGTTGGTCGGGGTGGTGGGATTCGCGGCGGTCACGGCGCTCGCGACGTACCCCTTGTTTCCGCCGTTTCCGGTGTTTCCGGTGTTTCCGGCGGCGGGTGCCCGGATCAGCTCGGCTGCGAGGCGTTCCTGGACGATGCGCGAGGCCAGGCGTTGGAGGGCCGCGGCGGGGTCGTAGTCGGCGAATGCCTCGTCGAGGGTTCGGCGTTGCTCGCGCAGTGCGCGATCCAGGGAGTTCATGTGGTCTTTCCCTCGGGGGGATGGGGTCGGACGGGGTCGTAGGGCACGGTTCCCCGCTGTGCGGCGGCGAGTTCGCGGCGGGCGGCGTGGACATGCGAGCGGACGGTGGAGATGGTGATCCCCAGGTATGCGGCGACTTCGGCCGGCGGGACCTGCATGACCAGGTGTAGCCACGCGCACGCGCCACGTTTGGGTGGCATCAGCGAGATGGCGCGGTGCACGGTGTGGAGTTCGGGTACGAATGTGGCCGGGTCGGCGGAGGCGGCGCGGGCGGACACGACCTCGGGCGCCGAGGGGGCCGTGAAGTCGACGCTGATCTCCCGGCGGTGGACCGCCCGGCGCTGCCAGTCGACGGCCTTGTGCTTGAGCATGCGGTAGGCCAACGCCTGTGGTGGGCTGGGATGTTGGACCAGCAGGTTCCACCGGACGCACATCGCCAGCATGACCTCGGAGACCACGTCCTCCGCGTCCTGGCGCAGCGGCCCCAGGCGGCGGCGGGCGAGCGAGGTCAGGGTGGGGCGGTAGGCCCGGGCGAACTCGACGAACTCGTCGGCCCAGGGCAGCTCCACGGGAAGTCGCGGGCCGTCGTCGGCATTTCGGTGGGGCGCGACGGCGTGGCGGACGCGGGCGCATTGGGCGGCGTGGTCGTCGAGGTGTTCCATCAGGAGCTTCACCACCGCGTCGATCGGCGGGCCGGGGGCGCGCAGCAGTTCGGCCCAGTCGCGGTCGACGACGACCATGACGTCCTCGACGGCCTGGACGGCGTCCGCCACGGAGCCCAGGGATCGGTACGCGAGGCGGGTCAGGGTGGGGAGGTGGGTCCGGGCGAACGTGTGGTAGTCGTCGGGTAGGTAGCGGGTGAGGTCGATGGCGCGGATGCCGCCCGGGGTTTGGGGTTGCCGCGCCGGGTCGGAGGTATGGGGTCGGGAGGCGATCCCGCTCGCCCCGGGGGCCGTCGCGACGGGGTCCTGCGGGTCGACCTCGGCGAACACATCGAGATCGGCGAGATCGGCCAGATCGTCGAAGTCGGTTGCCTCGTCGAGGGTTTGGAACACATCGAGGCGTTCCAGACCGAGCGCCCGGATCTCGGCGTCGGTGGGGTCGTACCAGTGGGCGTCGACGCGCTCGGGGGACTCGCTCACAGTCCGCCGCCCTTCGCACGCGCGGAGCGCGTGGCTCGGAGGCCGTAGCCGGGGCGGCCTCGGTGTCGGGACGGCCCGGCCGGACGCGCTGCGGGGACGCCGAGGGGTGTACGCGAGACGACGGCGAGCACGCCTATGAGGAGCCAGAGGCTCCCGGCGCCGGTGGGCCCGGTAATGCCTATCACGGGGCGTTCCTTCCGAACGATTGATCCGCACGCACCGCCCGTCCGCCATGGGCGTGCGCCCGGCGCACAGGAGGGCGTGCGGAGACCTGCGGTGCCTTCGCGGGTATCTCGTTCGGGGGGCGTGCGATGTCCAACGCGAGTCGCAAGATCTTTTACCGGGGCACGGTTTGGCCGGGAGCGCGGTCTACTCGCGAGGTGGTTCGGTGCATCGTCGTCGCAGGTCCGGGGCGGTGGGCTAGGGTCTCTCGGATACCGGCGGCATGGGGGGATGGATGCTCGGGATGCCTTGGGACGGTCCGGTCGCGCTTCCGGTGGGTGCGGCGGCGGACCGGTGGTTGACGATACGGCCCGAGCGAGTCGTCCTCGGGGTCATCCACAATGTGACGTCCGCGACTCGGCTTCTCGATCTTTTGCGTCTTTTCGATGGCGACCGACGAATTCAGGTCGTTTTCACGTGCACCGGCTCCTCGGCATTCGAGCATGGCATCCAGGAGTTCATTCGCGATCAGGGAATCGTGTGCCTGCCGTGGGATCAGGCCATTTCCCGGAAGTTTGATCTGGCCATCACGACGAGTCGGGGCGGTGAATTGCATCGGATAAAGGCACCTATTATCGGTACGCCACATGGAATGGGCTACAATAAGATACTGGCCCGGGAAGCCGGGAAGCCGGGAAGCCGGGAAGCCGGGAAGCCGGGAAGCCGGGAAGCCGGGAAGCCGGGAAGCCGGGAAGCCGGGAAGCCGGGAAGCTTTTGGTTTGACGGCGGAGTGGCTTACCCACGACGGGGTGGTTGTCCCGTCCGCCGTGGTCCTGTCGCATGCGGAGCAGTTGCCGCGACTTGCCGAGGGGTGTCCGGAGGCGTTGCCCGCGGCGGTGGTGGCCGGGGATCCGTGTCTGGACGAATTGCAGGCGAGTGTGCCGTTTCGGGACGATTATCGCGCTGCCTGGGGTGTGCTTCCGGGGCAAAAGCTCGTGGTGATCTCGTCCACCTGGAGTGGGGAGTCACAGCTCGGTAAGTCGTGGCGCCTCCTCGTACACGCGTTGGCGACGCTGCCGCGTGACGAGTTCAGGGTCGTGGCGGTGGTTCATCCCAATGTCTGGTACGCGCACGGGCCTTGGCAATTGCGCTCCTGGCTGGCGCCCCTGCAATCCGCCGGATTGATTCTTGCCCGGCCGGAGGGCGACGGGTGGAAGGCCGCACTCGTGGCGGCCGACGCCGTCATCGGCGATTACGGATCGGTGACCTTTTACGGCGCGGCCCTCGGCCGGCCCACGCTGCTGTCGGGAATGCCCGCCGACGGTACGTTGGCCGAGGCCTCCCCCATCGCGCGCCTGCTCCCGTTGTTGACCCGGGTGAATACCGAACGGCCGCTGCCGGAGCAGCTCGACGAGGCGGCGCTGCGGACGGCCACCGATCCGCGTATCGCCGAAGTCACCGCGGGCGCGTCGTCCCTGCCCGGTGGGTCCGCTCGGGTGTTGCGCGAATTGTTCTACGACCGGCTGGGCCTGCCCGAACCGGCCCGGTCGGTGCTGGTGGGGCCGGTGGAGTTGCCCGATGCCCGGTCCGAAGTCGGGCCGCGGCGCTCGCCGTTGATGCCGGCGACGATGTCGGCCGCCGGCGTCGAGGGTGACGAGGTGACGGTGCGCCGCTATCCCGAGAACCTCGCCGCCGGGACCGACGTGCACCTGACGGATGCTCATCTCGTCGCGGACGCGGCGGAGCCCGATCCGGAACTCCGGCTCCAGGCGGATGTGCTCGTGGGGCGGTCGCCGGCCACCGAGGAACACCTCGTGGGCCTGTTCCGCGCGCACCCGGGTTGCTGGTTGGCCGTGTTGCCGACCGGTCCGCGCGCCTGCCTCCTGGGCACCCGGCCCGGTTGGCGCGCTCGGGTCGGTTGGGAGTGCGACGATCCCAGGATGTCCGCGGCGGTCGCCGGCTCCGCCGTCTACGGCCGACTGGCCGCCGGGGGTGATCCGAGCGCACCGCTGTCGGTGCGGCTGGGGGACCTCGTGGTGCCGCTCAGCCTGACCGTAGTGCGCTGACCGCGGCGCGCACCTCCCCCGCGCGGGAGTCGCCGAGTTGCTCGTACAGTTCCGCCGCCGCCAGCCACGCCTCGCCGGCCGCCTCGATCGCCCCGGATCCGGCTCGGGCACTGCCGAGCAGGTGCAGGATGCGGGCCTGTTCGTGCCGTACGCGGTTGTCCCGCATGTGCGGCAGCGCCCGGGACAGGGCGGTCGCGGCCTCGTCGGGTCGGTTGGCGCGCAGGTGCGCTTCACCGAGGCTGGTGAGTACGCGTGCCTCGTTGTACGGATCGGGGATGGCGATGAACGCCGCACGGGCGCGCTCGAGTTGAGCCACCGCCGGGGCGTCCTGGCCGCTGAGCGCCAGGGCCCGCCCGAGGTGGTGGGTGAGCAGGGCCCGGCCGCGCGGGTGGTCGACGCCGTCGAGTGCATCCACGGCGTCCGCGAAGTTTCGGGCCGCCAGGGCTGGTTCGTCGGCGCGGAGGGCGAGCAGGCCGAGCGACTCCAGTGCGCTCGACGTGGTGCGGGCATGGCCGATGCGCCGGGCTCGGCGCAGCGCCTCGGTGAACCCGGTGCGGGCTTCGGCTTCGTCGTCGGCGCCGGCGTTTCGCTCGAAGTAGGCGAATCCCAGGTGTAGTTGCATGCGCGCGTGGGCAACCGGGTCGCCGGCCTGCTCGGCGGCGCGCAGGCCCAGCGTGTAGGTCTCGATCCAGTCCGCAAAGTGCCGGCGCATGAAGAACAGGCCCCACAGCGCCTCGCACAACTGCCATGCCTCGGCATGTCTGCCGGTACGCGCGGCCAGGCGCACTGCGGCAACCAGGTTCTCCCGGTCGGCTTCCAACGCGTCCAACGCCGATCCGGGATCCGGGTAGGCGGGATTGGCCGAATAGATCGGATCGGCGAAGGCGGGGCCGTGCCGCCACCGCGAACTCACCACCCGATCGGCCTCGACCGCCCGCTCCAGATAACCGCCCACGATCCGGTCGACGGCCGCCTCGCGCTCGGCCGCGGACGCCTCGGCGGCCTGATCGGCCGCGTGCGCGTGGACGAGGTCGTGCATCCGGTAACGCCCGGTCTCCGGCCCGGTTTCGAGCAGGCTGGCTCGGACCAGGGCGTCGAGGAGGCGTCGGGTGGCAGCCGGGTCGAGGCCGCCGGCGCAGGCCGCGGCCCGGACGTCGACGACCGGCGTCGGATGCAGTCCGAGCTGGCGGTAGAGGCGTCGGACGTCCTCGGGCAGGGGTCGGTAGGAGGCGTCGAAGACGGCGCGTACCGAGATGTCGTCGTCCGGCACCGAGAGCACCTCCCAGTCCGTGGTCGAACGGCCGTCGCCGCTACGGCGATCCAGGGCGGACACCGCGTCGGCCAGCGAGGCGTGCGCCTGTTCGGCCACCTGTGCCCCCATCACCCGCAATGCGATCGGCAAACCCCCGCAAGCGCGGGCGAGTTCGGGCGCCGAGGTGGTGTGTCCGGTCATCGCGGTGAGCAGCGCGGCGGCGTCGCCTTCGTCGAGCGGCTTGACCGGGACGCGGATCGCGCCGTGGCTGGCGGTGAGACCGGCGAGGGTGTGCCGGCTGGTGACCACGACGAGGCTGTCCGGGTGGCCGGGGATCAGGGGGCGTACCTGCGCGGCGGTCCGGGCGTTGTCCAGGAAGACGATGACCGGCTGCGCCGCGGTCAGGGAGCGGAAGTGTTCCGGGAGCCGTTCCGGGTCGACGGGAATGTCCCGGGGCGACACGTCCAGGTCGCGCAGGAATCTGTCGAGAACGGCAGTGGGTGATCTCGACGCGTCGGGATCCTGGCCGCGCAGGTCGATGAACAGGTGGTCACCGGCGTACCGATCCCGGATGTCGGTCAGCCAACGCAGCGCGCTCGCGGTCTTGCCGACGCCGCCCATGCCGGTGAGTACGACGATGGTGGGGCCGCCGGGCCGGCTCGACGCGGCTTCGAGCAGGCGCAGTTCGGCCACCCGATTAACGAAGTAGCCGACCATGCCGCGTAGTTGTCGTTGCGGATCGCGGACGGTTGGCGCGGCGTGCACATGGGCCACGCGCGCCTGGACGACCGCGCCGAATCGGCCGCCGCTGATCGTGTTGTGCGTCTCGTCCATCGATCCCCCGTCACCGCCACCGTCACCGACACGCCACGGACAGACACCATGATGCCGGACGGGCGCCGGTTGTATGGCTGCTACGCCGTCCGGGTTCCGGGTCCGGCGCGGCCACTTGCCACCTCGGCGGGTCCGGGGCAGGCGCTCCGGTCGGCGAGGTTTCGAACGCACGTGGCAGGCGGTTTCGTACAACACCACCTTCCGGCCGTACGCCGTTGCTCTACGGTGGATCAGCACAGCGCCGATGGGGTGGAACGGAACGCGGATCGGAAGGTTGCGAAGCGGTTTGAAAGACGGTAGGGCGACCCTAGCCGCGAGCCGCGAGCCGCGAGCCGCGAGCCGCGAGCCGCGAGCCGCGAGCCGCGAGCCGCGAGCCGCGAGCCGCGAGCCGCGAGCCGCGAGCCGCGATGGGGATGTGCGTGCGCTAGTCCGACCGGGGGTGCGGTTTGTCGGCGCATGCCAGTGACCCGTTGCGGGTGCCGGTGGGGGCGGATTCGGCGCGATGGAAGACGTTCTCGGGTCGGCATACCGTCGTAGTGGTGACCCGTACGGTGACCTCGACCGTGCGCGTTCTCGATGTCGTCTCCGAGCTCTTCCACTCGGCCCCGGAACTCGATCTGGTCTTCACGCACGATCGCGGCTCGGCGTTCGACGACGGCGTGTACGAGCTGCTGCGCAGCGTCGGTGGCCGGATCATGCCCTGGGCGCAACTTCCGCACATTGCCTGCGATCTGCTCATCACCGCCACGGAGAATTCCGAACTGCCCGCCGGGGATTGCCCGGTGCTCGTGGTGCCGCACGGCGTCGGTTTCCACAAGCACGTCCCCGACGCGCGTCGGCCGGGCGAGCGGGTGTCCGGGGTGGTGCCTCGCGAACTCCTCGACAGCGGCCGGGTCTGGTTGGCCATTTCCCATCCCGATCAGGCCGAGCAATTGGAGGCGCTGCACCCCGGCGCCGCCGAACGCACGATCCTGGTCGGCGATCCCTGCCATGACCAGTTGCTGGCCGGCCGGCGGATGCGCGAGCGGTATCGTCGCGCGCTCGGTGTCGCGGACGGGCAGCGGCTGGTGGTGGTGAGTTCGACGTGGCGCGACGAGTCCTTGATCGGTCGAGGTCCCGCGCTGCCCGCCCGGCTGCTCGGTGCGCTGCCCGTCGACGAGTACCGGGTCGCGCTGATCATGCATCCCAACGTCTGGTTCGGCCATGGCCCCGGCGCCGTCCGCGCACTCCAACGCCGGGCGGTGGACGCGGGGTTGTTGCTGATTCCGCCGACTCAGGGTTGGCAGGCCACGCTGATCGCCGCGGATCTGCTCGTCGGGGACCACGGGTCCGTCACGCTGTATGGCGCCGCGCTGGGCCTGCCGCTCCTGCTCGCCGCGTTCGGCGACGAGGCCGTCCCGGGCACGCCGATGGCGGAGTTGGGCCGGCTCTCCCCCTACCTCGATCCGGCGGACGGCCTGCGGGCCCAGGTGGACCGGGCCGTTGCGAACCACGATCCGGATCGACTCGTGAAGGTCGCGGACGGTGCGTTCGCCGTGCCGGGACGGGCCATGCGGCTGTTGCGGACCGCCGCCTACGAGTTGCTGGGCCTGCCCGAGCCGGCCGGCCGGCCACCGGCGCCGCTGGCCTTCCGTGACCCGGTGCCGGAGGACTTCGCGGTCACGGCGTGGTCGGTGGTGACCACCATGGGCGGGGACGGTTGTACGGTCGACACTCGTCGTTTTCCGGCCTCGGTGGCCGAGGAAGTCGCGGAGGTTGCGGAGGTTGCGGGGGCCGTGGCTGCCCCGGATGCCGAACCCGCCGAGGCGGAGGGGGTCTTCGTACACCTGGCCTGCGACGAGGACGAGTTGGACAGCAAGTTGGCCGAGAGTGCCTCGGTCCTGACGAAGCATCGGCCGGCCCGCACGGCGGTGTGCGCGGCGCGGTGGATCCGCGATACCTTCGCCCACTTCCCGTTCGGCCGGCTCGCCGCCGCGACCATCGGCGACGAGGAAGGCCCGGGCGTCGGGTACGAGTTCGTGGTCGGGCTGTGGGACGGGCGACTCGTGGAGGTGGTGACCACCGGAGCACCCACCGACCCGGGACATGCGGCGGCCGTCGTCTACGCGCGGCTTCGGGCCGGCCTCCCGATCGACGACGTGACGGTGCAATTGCGGATCGGGCCGCGTGGGTCGGACGTCGCGCTGCGGATCCGGCCTACCCGGTGGAGTCGCCGGTAGCGTCCAGCCGTTCCCGGACGACCGCGGCTCGCGGGCTGCCGCCGGCGGCGTAGATCTCGTACGCGCGGTTCAGGTGTTCCGGTACCGCCGCGCGATCGCCGGCGCGTTCCTCGATGTCCGCGAGCGATTCGAGTGCCTGGGCCTCGTAATGGGATGCCTCGACCTTCCGCAGGCCCGCGATGGCTTCGCGCAGCGTACGCGCCGCCTGCGTCGAGTCGCCGAGGCGGTCCTGGACCCGGCCGAGCGAGGCCAGCGCACGTGCGGTCATCCGGGCATCGGGCACGGCGCGCAACCGGTCCACCGCGTCCTGGAGGGTCGCCGACGCGGTGCGCCGGTCACCGCTCGCGTCCTGGGCGCAGCCCATGAAGTAGATCGCCAGCGCGGCGCCGCGCTCCTCGCCCGCCTCCTTGTTGAGGGCGATCGATTGCCGATACACCTCCACCGCGCGGGCCGGGTCGATCCGGTCCCAGTAGCGGCCCAGGAACTCCAGGACGGACGCCCGGAGTACCGGGTGTCCCGACTCGTCCGCGCCGGCGACCGCGGCGGTCAACTCGGCCCGGGCGCGCTCCGGTTGGTCGGTGTCCAGGAGCGGTCGCGACAACATGCTGCGCAACCGGGCCTCGGCGGCCGGGTCGCCCTGCGCGGCGGCGGCTTGCGCGCCGAGCGTGCAGGTCTCGATCCAGTCCGCGAGATGGCGGTGGTGCAGGTACAACACGACCATCGCCTCGGCGAGTTGCCACACCTGCCGATCCAGGCCGCCGTGTTCGGCGGCGGCGCGCAGTACGGCCAGGGCGTCGGCCCGTTCGGCGGTCAGCCAGGCGAGGGCCCGCGTGCGCGCGTCGCCGCCGGCGAAGGGATCGGTGCGCTCGCGCAGGAGCGTCCGGTGATCGGCGATGCGCAGCCGCTCGCCCATCACGGCTCGGTCGGCGAACGCCGCGCAGGTCAGGTAGTGCTCGACCACTCGACTCAACAACGCCTCGCCCGCGCCCTCGGGTTCGTCCTGCCCGGCGCAGTCCCGCGCATGTAGGCGGGCCAGCTCGTGCAGGGCGTACCGGCCGTCGGTGGCCGGTTCGTCGAGCAGGCCCGCGCCGTCCAGTACGTCCAACAGGTCCTGTGCCTGCCGCTGCTCGACATCGGCGGCGACGGCCGCGGTCGGCACGTCGAAGGTACGACCCGGGAGTAACCCGAGGCGGCGGTACAGGCGTGCCGCGTCGGATGGCAGATCCCGGTAGGCCAGCGTGAACACCGCCGACACCGTGCGCTCCCCTCGCATGGACAGTCCGGCCAATCGCTGCTTCTCGTCCGCGAGTTCGGCCGCCAGGTCGGCCATCGTCGGTCGCCGTCGATGGGCCAGCCGGGCGGCCACGACGTGCAGTGCCACCGGCAGTCCGGCGCACAGTTCGACGAGGCGGTCGGCGGCCTCCGGTTCGGCCCGGACACGTTCCTCGCCGCACAGCGCCGCGAGCAGATGCCGGCCGGCGACCGCGTCGAGTGGCGGCAGGGGCATCAACCGGGCACCGTCGAGCCGCAGTTCGTCCAGCGCACGGTTGCTGGTGACCAGTACGGCGCTGCCGGGGGCCCTGGGGACCAAGGCGCTGACCTGGGCGGGTTCGGTCACGGCGTCCAATACGACCAGGACGCGCTGCTCCGCCGTCAGGGTGCGAAACAGCGCGGCTCGCTCGTCCAGGGTGGCCGGCAGGTATTCCTCGGCGACGCCGAGGCTGCGCAGGCACTTGGCCAGGCCTTCGGAGACGTCGCCACCGGCTCGGTCCCGCAGCGCCGAGTAGTCGACGTGGAGGTCTCCGCCGGGGAAGCGGTCCCGCATGTTCTCCGTCCACCGGCGGGCGATCGAACGTTTGCCCACACCCGGGAGCCCGCTGAGCACCGCGATCCGCGGCGAATCGGCGGCCGGTGGCACGAGCCAGCCGTCCATCCCGGACAGGTGCGCCGTACGGTTGACGAACACGGCGGCGCAGGCGGGTACTTGGTGCGGGGTCCTGGGTGTCGGGCCGGGGTGGGGCGCCTGGTGGTAGGTGATGTTCATGCCTCCGTGCACCGCGCCTGCCTGGATCACCGGCCCCGCGTGGTTGCCCGCAAGGGTATTGGCCACCGTTCGCGGTCGGGTCGGATCGTCCTCGGGTCCCGTTGCGCCGCCTACCACTGGTGCCTCGCTCTCATGCCTCGCGCGTCGGCCGGCGGGGATTTCACGCTACTGGAAACGGTGGCCGCGCCCGTACAGTACGGCGCTCGGTGCCGATGTTCACCCATGTTCGGCCGGATTGCCCGAACCCGGCGAAGTGTGGGGGGTGTTGGCGACCGTGGTGTGGAAGGTCTGGCGGGCGAAGTCGCGTCCTTGCTGCACAGGCGCGTGGTACTCGCCTCCGCTGATGGTGTTGTGAACCACGCTCGTGGTTTCCCCCCGGTCCCCGACCAGCGGCGCGAGTTCGTCGAGGAGAGCCCGCAGGTCCGCGGCTGCGACCGGGTCGGTACGCAGAACTCGGCGTAGTCGGGTGCGCCACTCCGCCTCGACGTCGGCGACCACCTGCTCGTCTCCCGCTTCGCGGGCAGCCGTCAATTCACGCTGGGAAGTCTCCAGTTCAAGCTCTGCCACGTCGGTATCGCCGCTGTCCCGGCCGAAGAAGGCGGCCAGGCGGGCCCGCGCCTGCGCCCACGACTCGGAGACCATCAGGCCGACCATGGTGGTCGCCCCGGATGTCGCCAGCGTCAACAGTTCCGCTTCCACAAGACCCCACATTCGGTGCAGTCGGTGCATTCGGTGCCGCATTGGACGGATCGAGGTGCGACGTCGTGCAGCCGCGTCTCCGGCCCAGCATTTCACGTGACGACCCGTTCACGCAGTGTCCCGCGAGATCGATGTGGCGGTCGCCGTGTCCAGCTCGCTCGTGTCGTGGCCGATGATCGCAGCGCACAGGACCGGGCCCACCCCGAGATCGAGTCTCGGGGTGGGCCTTGCGGCCTTGGGGGACCCTGGGGCCCGGGCGGCGTCCGGCGGCTCAGTGTTCGCCGGAAGGAGCCGGACGGGCCGCCGGCAGAGCGGTCCGGAAGGCCGGGGTGGAGGCGAGGGTTACCAGGTCGGCGGCGGTCAACGGGGAACCGTTGAGGATGGTGCCGAACTTGTCACGGTTGCTCGATGTGAACGAGTACGAGATACCGGCGGGGGTGATGAAGTCCAGGAACACACTCTTGTCCCGGCCGGTGGGCAGGGTGGCGGTGATGGCTTTCGCGCCGTCGGGGAGGACCGCGCCGGCGCAGTCGGTCCAGTCCAGCGTGTTGGTCTGGCCCGTCTTGTTGTCGATTTGCGGGCCGAGTTCGCAGGGCAACTGCGGCCGGCCGCCCGGGGTGGTCGCCTCGCCGCTGGTGAGGTCGAAGGTGAGGGTGCTGCCGTCGGTGCGGGTCAACAGGAAGAAGAGGGTCTTGTCCCCCTCGGCCTGGTCGACGGCCTTGGTGATGCCGGCGGGAAGGTTGGCCCGCAGGGCGGCGAGAACCCGGTCGTGGATGGGACCGCGGTCGAGGATGAAGTTCTCGTCGGGCGGCGCGGTCGAGAGCCAGGCGGTCGAGGGCAAGGCAGGCGAGGACGAGGCGGGCGAAGGTAGCGTGATCGTCGCGGTGGGGGCCGCGGCCGGACCGGAGCCCGCGTGGCCACCGTCGCCGGGGACGAGGGCGAAGGCCCCGGCGGTGGCGCCGGCGAGTACGGCACCGACCGCGAGGGTGGCCACGCCGATGGCCAGTCGGCGCCGGCGCCGGCGCCGAATGCCGCCCGCGCGAACGTCCGGGAGGATGTTGGGGATCGGCGGTTCGGCGCCCCCGGCTGGGAGCATGTCCTGGAGCAGGGTGGGCAGTTCGTCTTCGAGGGGCATTCGGTGCTCCTTTGTGGCAGTGCCGATGATGCGGTTACGAGTGGGCGATGTCGATCAGGGACTCGCCGAGGATGGTGCGGAGTTGGTCGAGGCCGCGGCTGGCTGCGGAGCGGATGGCCGTGGAGCTGCGACCCAGGAGCGCGGCGGTTTCCTCGACGCTCTGGTCCTCCCAGTAGCGCAGGACCAGTACGGCTCGGTAGCCCGGCGACACCCGACCGAGTGCAGCCAGCAACGCGAGGCGTCGGGCGCTGTCCGCGTCGTGCCCCGGCGCGTCGGGCGGATCGGGCAGCGTCGCCGTGGGGAACTCGCGGCTGGAGCGCAGGCGTTTGGTGTCCAGGAAGCCCCGGATCATGACCCGCCGGGTGTAGGTGTCGACGGCACCGGGATCCCGCATCCGATGCCAGGACGCGAACACCTTCTCCAACGCGATCTGGACCAGGTCCTCGGCTTGGTGCCAGTCGCCGCAGAGCAGGTACGCGGTGCGGCGCAGCGCCTGGTAGCGCGCGACGACGAATTCGTCGAACAGCCGCTCCCGATCTGATTTGCATTGATCTCGGATCGCCTTTGGTTGGGTTTTGAATGGTTTTGTCAAAGTAACGATCCCCGAGATGCGACGTGATGGGTGGCTTTGGGCTGCTTCTTGAGCTGCGGCTTGGGCTGGTGTCGGGAGATAGACGGGTCGGACGCCTCGAGATGTTGCGTCGTCCGTTCGGGAACCGCCGGCCTGTCGGGGCACACGGCCGCCCGGCACCGGGGTGCGGGTGCGGGTGCGGGTGCGGGTGCGAGCATGCCGCAGACGGTGACGAGTGCGGGTTTTGTGCCTCGTCGGTCGAGGGCCGGTCCCCGGCGAGGTCCCCGGGTGATGCCTCGGCGCAGGGCCGCGGCCGTGGCGGCGCGGCGGCGGTGGAACGGCCGCGCGGCGGACGGGCGGCACGGACTCGGAGCGCCGGATCGAGAGCCCGGCCGTGAACCGAGACGCGCAACGTGGTTGCGCCATGGGTTGGTTGCGCCGCGCCTCGGGCCGGCTGCCGACACGCCGCCCACCGGCCGGCGGCGGTCGTGCCGCCGAGCGGGCCGGCGCCGGCGCCGGGCGCGCCACGGGGTTGCGGCGGGGTTGCGACGGGGTTGCGACGGCCTCCCGACCTCGCGCCGAGGGCGTACTCGCCGTGGGGACCGGGTTGATGATCGCCGCGTTCGAGTTCGCGTCGTTGCCTGCGGTGGTCGGCCTGGCGTTGCTCGGCGCGGTCGTCGCAGCGTTCTCGTATCGCGCGCTCACCCCGTCCGGGACCACGCGCGCCGCGCGGGGGTTGCTCGCCGGAATCGCCATGCGCCGGCTGCTCTCGGCGGCCTACTTCGGGGCCGACACGTTCCTCCCGCTCGGCCCGACCGAGCTGCGCGGGCTCGGCACCATCGAGGCGGGTCCGGGCAGGTCGGCGGGGGCACCGACCTGGGTGGCCGGGTCGGCGCTCCGGGCCCGGTGGGACGACCGGTGCGGCGCGCGGCTGCGCCCGACGTACAGCGCGCTCGGCACTGTGGTGTTGTGCGTGGGCATCGTGGTGTCGACCGCCACCATCCTGATCGACGCCGTACCGCCGCTGGTGGCCGTCGCAGGCTGGGCGATCGGCGGGTTCGGCATGGGGGTGGCGTACCACGCCGCATCCGCCGCGGTCGTGGCCCAGGGCCCGGATGAGCAACAGGGCCGTACCGGTGCGGCGTTGCAGTTGTCCCAGACGTTCGCCGTCGCGGTGCTCGGCGGTCTCGGCGGCGGCGCGGTCGCGTTGAGCCACGCGCACGGCGCGGGCCTGGGCACCGCGCTCGGCGTCACATTCGGCCGCACCGCGCTCCTCGCGCCGGTCGCGATCCCCGTATCGCGGCGCATCAAGGTACCGCCGGCGCACTGACGGCGCACTCCCCCCGGGCCGCCCTGCCCGCCGCCCGCCGCCCGCCGCCGGCCGCCCGCCGCCCGCCGCCGAGCATGCCGACTGCACGCCCGGCGGCGGACTAAGCGGACTCATCCGGTGGTCGCCTCGGCCGCCCGGCGAGGTACGTCCGAGCTGTCGGGCACCCCCGGGGTCAGCGGGACGGGAGGTCGAAGCCCCAGCCCTTGGCCTTGTATTCGGTGATCAGCCGGTCCACCGCGTCCACCGTCTGCTGCCGGTCGCCGCCCGCGTCGTGCAGGGTGACCACGCCGGTCGGGGTGATGCCGTCGCGCAGCCGCTGGAGCAGTACGTCCACGCCGGGGAGTTCCCAGTCGCCCGGCATCAGGGTCCAACTCAGCGGACGCAGGCCCAGGTTCGCGGCCACGGCCGGCGACTGACCCCAATTGCCGTACGGCGCGCGGAAGTAGGGGATCTCCACCCCCGGTACGGCGGCCCGGATCTGCGCGTTGGTCTGCTGGATGTCCGCCTCGATGTCCGCCGGGGAGACCGTGGTCAGGTCGCGGTGGCGGTAGGTGTGGTTGCACAGCGTGTGGCCGTCCGCGACGATCGCCCGGACCTGCGCCTGCTGCCATTCGACCTGCTCGCCGACCAGGCAGAACACCGCCTTGACCTGGTGCTTCCTGAGCACCTGGAGAAGTTGCGGGGTGTACTGCGAGCTGGGCCCGTCGTCGAAGGTGAGCGCGACCTGGTTGCCGGGGTGGGCGGTCGTGGTGATCAGCGCGGGGCTCACCGGGCCCGCCGCGGCGGCGGGCGTTAAGTCGGCGGGCGCGGGCGCCGCCGTCGCGGCGGGGGCGCCGACCCAGGCGGTGGCGGCGCAGACTATCGCGGCGGTCAGGGTCGCCAACCGGCGACGACGCGACCGGGGGCGGGCGGAGCGGATGTCATGCATCGGGGTGGTTCCTTTCGGTGGAACTGGTGGTGATCGCCGTGCGGTGGAGCCCTCCGGATCGGCCACCGAAATGGCTGCCGGATCGGCTCGCGGTGGACCGGATCACGATGGATCGGTGAATTCCGGGGTGGATATCGATATCTGCCGTTCACGTCCCGGATTACCGACCGACAACCATCGGAGCAGCGACCCGAAACCATGGTAGCTATATGTATATCCGGCTTGACTGTGTGGAATCGCACCTGCTCACCGGCTTGACCGAGTGATCGAATATCGCTCATAATCACGGGCGGTCAATTCCATACCGAATTATCGGAACAAAATCCACACAGTCCCCCATATCCCATGACCAATATCGGGAAAACCGGGCCACGGCGAAAACCCGCCGCCCCGACCAGGGGTCGGAACGGCGGGTCCGGTGGTGGCGGGATCAGATGCCGAATGGGGCGGCGTAGTGCACGATCCCGGCGGGCAGCGGGTGTTCGGGGTCGAGGGTGAGGGCCATCAGGGCCTCGTCCGGGACCTCGATGGTGAGCCCGATACCGTGCGTCGAGGCGCGGGTGAAGCCGAACCTCGGGTAGTAGGCCGGGTGGCCCAGGACGACCACGAAGTGCTCGCCCAGGTCGGCGGCCGACCGCAGTGCGGTGTGGATGGCGGCCGAACCGGCGCCGGTCTTCTGGTATTCGGGAAGTACGGCGACCGGGGCCAGGCACAGCGCCGGCACGGTGCCGATGTGGCAGCGGGTCAGCAGTGCGTGGCCGATCGGCCGGTCGTGCCGGTCGGTGGCGACGATGGACAGGCCCGGGATCCAGCTCGGGTCGGTCCGCAGTGCGTCGACGAGGTCGGCTTCCGCGCCGGTCTCGAACGCGGCGGCGTTGATCGTGTGCACGGTGGGGATGTCGGCGGCGGTCTCGGCGCGCGTGATCCAGGTGGTGCTCATGATGGATGTCGATCCGTTCCTGGTGGGTTCGTGTGGGTGTCGCCTCGCGCGGGTGCACGCTGCCCGCGCGGGCGAACTACGAGACGGGGTCAGGCCATCGCCCGGGACGTGCGGCTGATCCGGACGCTGCGCACGACAGTGGCCCTTCGCGCGGTCATCAACCCCACCTCCTCGTTTGCCTCGATCCCGGCCGAACACGAACGCCGTTCAGTCTAGCGAAGACCGGTCACCCGCCCGGAACGGATCGACCGCCGAGGTCACCGTGACGTGTCGAGGTCACAATGACGTGATGTGGTCGCTCGTCCCGTTGTCGAGGATCTCCGGCTTGCTGCCGTCCGACTTGACCCCGTAGAGCACCAGGTGCTTCGAGCCGTTCACGGTGATCTTGTCGAACCAGGACACCTCGATGCTGTGCGAGGCGCCCGTGACGGTCAGCTGCCGGCAGAAGCCGGTGAGGGTGATCGAGATCGAGTCGCCCTCGATCCGCACGTCGCGGCCGGTGCAGTCGGTGGTCGGCTGGGTGCCGGTCCCGGAGATCACCAGCGGTCCCGGGCCGGACGGCGTGCTCGGCGCCGGCGGCGCGGACACCGACGCCGGCGCCGACGGGGTGGCCTTGCCGGTCTGCGGCGTGGACGTCGACGGCTGGTCGCTCGCCGACGCCGGGGCCGGGGCTCCCGTTCCGCTCCCGGTGGTGGTGCCGGAGCCGTTCGCGGTGGGGCTGCTCGCCGGCGCCGCGGTGTCGTTCTTCTTCTCGATCCCCGCTTCGCACGCGGTGGCGCCGAGCACGAAGCCGCCGGTCAGCAGGAGCGCGGGCAGCACGGTACGGATATGCATTTCGGTTTCTCCCCCATGGTCCTCGGGCCGGTTCGGCCGCTGCGCTCAACGCTAGGGAACGTGTGTCGCACCGGTGTGGCAGCCGGCTACCGGATCCGCGACATCGCCGACCGGATTCGGCGACACGGTCACGACGCGGGCAGTCGCAGTCGTACGACCGTGCCCGACTCGGGCCGGCTGCGCAGTTCGGTGTTGCCGCCGTGCCGCACCACGACGGCCTGGACCAGGGCCAGCCCGAGCCCGCTGCCCGGCGTCCCACGCGCGTCGCTGCCGCGAACCAACTCCTCCCAGACCGAGGGAAGTTCGTCGGCGCGGATGCCGCGTCCGGTGTCCGCGACCTCGACCACGACGTGGCCGTCCTCGGCGAACGCGCGCAGTTCGATCGCGCAGCCGGGATCGCTGTACTTGACCGCGTTCCCGACCAGGTTCTCGAGCGCCAGTTCCAGCAGGTCCGGATCGCCCGCGAGGGTGGGCAGCGGCCAGGGCACGCGCGGCACCGAGACGGTGATCCGCCGGTCCGCGCCACCGGGCAGATCGCGGGCGGTCTCGCCGGCGGCGTCCAGGAGCACCGCCACATCCACCGCCACCCGCTCCAGCGGGCGCGATTCGATGTCGGCGAGTTTGCGCAGGTCGCCGGTGATCCGGGCGAGCCGGGCGACCTGTTCCCCCACGCTGCCCAGCGAGCCGTCCGGGCCCGCGTCCACGCCGTCGGCGGCGAGGTTGGCCAGCCCCAGGCGCATCGCGGTCGGCGGGTTCTTCAGCTCGTGGTCGAGCCGGCGCAGGAACCGGTGGTGCTCGGCCGCCGCCTCGGCGCGGGCGCTCGCCCGGGCCCGGGCGACGCGCCTGCGTACGGTGACCACGAGCGTGGCGGCGCCGGCCGCGAGCAGGCCCAGGATCGCCACGCCCAGGACGGGGGCGAAGCGTACGTACACCTCCCAGCCGCCGCCGAACATCGCCGTCGCCACCAGCGCGGCGACGAAGGCGACGATCGCCGCGCCCGGGACCGGGCCTGGCCGGGCCAGTCGGCGCCGGCGGGTCATTCGGCCGCCTCGACGCGGGCCACGAAGCGGTAGCCCTCGCCGATGACCGTCTCGATCCAGCGCGGTGCGCCGGAGTCGTCGCCGAGCGCCCGGCGCAGTTCCGCGACCCGGTTGTCCACCGCGCGAGTGGTGGCGGCCGATTCCCAGCCCCACAGCACCTCCATCAGCCGCTCGCGGGAGAGCAGTTCGTCGGGGTGGGTGACCAGATAGTCGAGCAGCGCGCCGGCCTTGGGGGTGAGGGTCAGCTCGCGCTCGCCCAGCCACGCGCGGCGTGCGGTCCGGTCCACCCGCAGCGCCCCGGCACGCAACCTTCCCGCGCCCGCCAACGGCGGCGGTCCGCGTCCGGCTCGACGTAGCAACGCCCGCATTCGGGCGATGAGTTCGTAGGGGTCGAAGGGTTTGTTGAGGTAGTCGTCGGCGCCCTCCTCCAGGGCCATCGCCCGCTCGGTCGACTCGCCGACCCGGGTGAGCAGGATGACCGGGATCCAGGCCCCGGAACGCCGGATGCGGCGCAGCACCTCGCGCCCGTCCAGGTGCGGCATGAGCACGTCGAGCACGATCAGGTCGGGCGCGGGTGCGCCGGTGGCCGCGGCGAGGGCCGCGGCGCCGTCGTGCACGGTCCGGATGTCGAATCCGGAGCGTTCGAGGAGTGGCCCGAGTTGTCCGGTGATGGCGACGTCGTCGTCCGCCGGCAGCACCGCGGGCCGTCTCGCCTGGTCTTCTGTCACCGTGCTCCACCCCCGTGTCCGGGTCGAGGATAGGGGACGGGGTGCGGGAAGGCCGGGGCTTCGGCCTCGCCGCCCGGGTCGGTTTCCGGCGCCGGGCCGGGCGGCGTTCGCAGCCACGCGCTCGGGCCGGTTCGGCCGGCCGCACCCGGTCGAGGTGCGGCCCGTTCGCCGAGCCGGATGGGCAACTCGCCTGCCCCTGCGATGAGTTGGAATCGGCCGGCGCCGAGCGGTCGCGGTGTCGTGGGCGGTGGGCCGGGTCGGGGGAGAACTCTTTCGAGGGACTTCCCGGTCGGTGTTCGGTGACTAGGCTGGCCTCGGTCCTTCGTGCGAATGCGGGTGGTTTTGCCCGACGGGCCGCTGTGTGTCCGTGATCGCGCCGTGGGGGTCGCGATCGGACCGGATCGGGAAGGGTGATGACGATGCGTGCCACCAACGGGGATCCGGCGGACTCGTTCGGATCGCTGACCTGGGTGAAGAGCAGCGCGAGCACGGCGGAGGGGAACTGTGTGGAGTTGGCCGCGCTGCCCGGTGGCGAGGTCGCGGTGCGCAATTCGCGCTTCGCCCGGGGGCCGGCCCTGGTCTACACCCGGGCGGAGTTGGCCGCGTTCGTCGCCGGCGCCCGCAACGGCGAGTTCGACGCCCTGATCGACTGACCGCGCGCACGACCGGCACCGGGCCCGGTCGCCGGATCCACGGACACGCGGGGTTCGGCTCGGGATAATGGCGCGGGTCGACACGCCCAGTTCTGGAGCCCGCATGTCCGCCGACCGCCCGGCCCGCGTCTCGTCGTCGGTCGCCCCCGTGGTGGCGTTCGAACGGCAGCGCAACCCGGCCGCGGCCGTGAAGGTGCTCGGCGCGACGTTGCGCAAGTTGCGCCTCGACCACGGTCTGGGTCTCAAGGACGCGGCCGAGGCGATCCGTGCCTCGATGTCCAAGATCAGCCAGCTGGAGCGCGGCGAGAGTCCGCCTCGGCCTCGGGACGTCTTCGACCTGGTCCGCTTCTACGGCGTCCACGACGAGGAATCCTTGTGCGAGATGGAGGAGTTGCTGAAGAAGGCGCTGGAGCCCGCGTGGTGGAGCCACTACAGCGACGTGATGCCGGGCTGGTTGGCTCGGCTGATCGGCATGGAGGACTCGGCGACCAGGATCGACACCTACGAGGTGCACGTCGTGCCGGGTCTGCTCCAGGTGCCCGAGTACATCCGCGCGGTGGTGCGCGGCGGGCTGCCTCGGGCGGCCCGCGCGGAGGTCGAGCGGCGGATCGAACTGCGCTGCCAGCGGCAGGCGTTGCTCGCGGACGAGGGCCGACCGGACCTGACCGCGCTGCTCGACGAGGGCATTTTGCGCCGGCCGGTCGGGGGTCCGGCGGTGATGGCCGCGCAGCTGCGCCACCTGTTGGCCGAGTCGGCGCGGGACCGGATCAACATCCGGGTGTTGCGCTTCGATCGTGCGGCCGGCCTCACCCCGCCGTCGCCGATGACCCATCTGCGCTTCGCGTCGGGCGGGCCGAGCGAGATGATCTATCTCGAGCAGGCCAACGGTGCGACGTATCTGAGCCGGCGTGCGGACATCGACGCCCATCGGGAGATCCTGTTGCGGCTGTGGGCCGTGGCCGAGGATCGCGCGTCCAGCGAACGCATGTTGCGCGAGGCCGAGCGACGCTTCGCGACCGCCGCGAACGACTGAGCCGGGCCCGGGAGTCAGCCCCGGCGGGCGGCCCCGGCGGGCGGCCCCGACCGAGGTCAGGGAATCCGGGCCAGGCCGCCGTACTCGATCCACTCGTCGGTCTCCTGACGGGCGGTGACGTGCGAGTCGGGTCGCCAGGTGGAGACCTCGACCAGGCCCGGCTCCAGGATGGTCAGTCCGGCGAAGTAGGCGTCCACCTGGGCGGGTTCGCGGACCCGGCCCCAGTTGCCGCCGGTCGCCTCGGCCATGAAGTCGCTGACCCCGTCGCGGATCGCCGGGTCCTCGCTGACCAGTTGGCAGATCACCAGGAAGCTGCCCGGGGCCAGCCGGTCGGCGACCCGGCGGATCAGCGCGGCCGGTTCGGCCGATTCCGGCAGGCAGTGCAGCACCGAGACGAACAACGCGGCGACCGGCTCGTCCGCTCGGATCAGCCGCCGGACCTCGGCATGCCCGAAGATGCCCGCGGTGTCGGTCATGTCGGCCTGGATGACGGCGGTGTTGTCGTTCTCCTCCAGCAACATCCGGCCGTGCGCCAGGACGATGGGGTCGTTGTCCACGTAGACCACCCGGGCGGCGGGGTCCACTCGCTGGGCGACCTGGTGCACGTTGTCCCGGGTGGGCAGGCCCGAGCCGTGGTCCAGGAACTGCCGTACGCCGTATTCGGCGGCCAGCACCCGAACCACACGTTGCAGGAACGCCCGGTTGTTGCACGCGAGTTCGCGCGTGCTGGGGACGATCTTGAGCAGTTCCGCGCAGGCCGCGCGATCGGCCGGGTAGTTGTCGGTGCCGCCGAGATACCAGTCGTACATCCGCGCCGCGCTGGGTGTGTCCACGTCGATTTCGAAGGCCGGCCGCTCCGCGCTCCCCATGGTGCCCCCTCGTCGAGTTCGCCACGTACCGTCCCAGCCTCCCATGCCGGGCGCGACCGACACGGGCGTGGGACCCCTCAATCGCCCGCGTCGCAATCGGGGCGGCGCCCCAGGGTCTTGACCACGTCGGTCGGCAGGCTGCGTTCGGCGAGGACCAGGTGGGCGGCGATCTCCGGCGGGTCGGCGCCCATCAGCTCGGCGGTCGCGGTGAGCGTCATGCCCAGCCGATAGTGCAGCACCACGGCGTCCGCCTGCGGCCACGGCAGCGCGTCATGCAGGGTGTCCCGCGCGGGGGCACGCGAGCGGGTCACCGTCCGGCCCAGGATCCGCCACGCTCCGGCGGCCGGGTTGGGCCCGCGCAGGATGTCCGCCCAGTTCGTGGCCAGTTCGGCGACCGCCGAGCGCACGGCCCACTCGCCCCGGACCGGATCCCCCATCCGCACTCCGGCGTATTGCGCCCAACGTGCCCGGTGCAGCAGGCAGAACGCGATGAAGTCGAGCGAGGCGCGCGCGGGCCCGTCGGCAAGGCCGAGGACGTCGGCCCGGTCGGGCCGCGCCGCACCGGGTATCAGCCTGTCGCCGCCCCCTCGGACATTCATCCCGTGTACCTCCTCCCGGTTCCCGGCGCACGCGCCCGCACCGGTGCAGCGTGCGGCCGGAGCCGGACATTCACATACTCCACACTCCGCGCCGTTTCCCGGGCCCGATTTGCGACACCGGGCCGGTGGCGGACCCGCGTCGGCGGCGAATCCATCCCTGCGGGTGATACGTATGCAAATGCAGGTGCAAAGGGTCGACGCCACACCCGTCCCCGGGCCGACGCGGTGGTCGAGCACCCGCCGCGACGCCGCCGGCGGACGTGCGCCGGCCGGGCGCGCCGCCCCCGTGACCGAGCGCGCCGGCCGACCGCGGTGGGTCGGGCCGGCGACGCGGTGGCGTCGGCCGGACACGGCCCGGCACCGGACCGACCCGAGCGCCGGCCGCCTGGCACAATGGATCGGGCATAGATCAAGATGCCCGTCCGCGCCGCCGTTTTTCGAAATACCGGCCTCGGTTTTGCCGAATGAATGGCGTACAGGAAAAGGAACCACCGCCGTGAGCGAGAGTCGACCGACCGACGGCCAGCCGACTTCCGGGCAGGACGTGGCGCACAACGCCCGGGTCTGGAACCACTGGCTGGGCGGCAAGGACAACTACCCGATCGATCGCCGGGTCGGCGACCACGTCACCGACATGTTCCCCAGCATCGGCGAAGTGGCCAGGGCGGACCGGGTGTTCCTCGGTCGCGCGGTGCGCTTCCTGGCCGGCGAGGCGGGCGTGGACCAGTTCCTGGACATCGGCACCGGGCTGCCCACCGCGGACAACACACACGAGGTCGCCCAGCGGGTGAACCCCCGGGCGCGGATCGTCTACGTGGACAACGACCCGCTGGTCCTGGCGCACGCCCGGGCGCTGCTCACCAGCACCCCCGAGGGCGCCACCGACTACATCGACGCGGACGCGCACTACCCGGACGCCATCATCACCGCCGCCAAGGCGACGCTGGACTTCGAGCGGCCGGTCGCGGTGATGTTGCTGGGCAGCCTCAACTTCATCCTGGACACCGACACGGCCGTGGACATCGTCCGCCGACTGATGGCCGCGGTGCCCGTGGGCAGCTACCTGGTGGTGACCCACCCGACCATCGAACTCGGCGGCGAGGGCAACATCGAGGCGATGCGGTTCTGGAACGAGAACGCCAAGCCGCCGATCACCGCGCGCAGCCTGGCCGAGTTCACCCGCTTCTTCGCCGACCTGGAGTTGCTCGAACCCGGCATCGTCTCCTGCGCCCGCTGGCGCGCGGATGCCGTCGACGGCGAACTCCCGCCCATCGTCCCCCAGTTCGGCGCGGTCGCACGCAAGGTGTGACCCGCCGGTCGGGTCCCGCACACGATCACCCGTACCACCGCCGGCCCGGGCGACCCCCGTCGGGATCCCCCGGGCCGCCGCTGTCATCAGGCCCGGACCCGGAGCCGGACCCGCGCCTACGGCAGGAACCGGACCTCCGGGAACCGCGGCGACGGCCCCGCCAACAGCCGCCCCTCGTGCCGTAGATGCAGGTCGAAGAACGCCCTCGGATACGCCCGCTGGATCGCCAGCGCGCGCTCGGGGCGCAACGTCCCGATCAGGTCCGCGACCTGCTGCGCCGACCAGCCCAGCCAGGCGGCGGCCTGCGGGACGATCAGTTCCTCGTCGCCGAGCGAGATGTGCTTGGTCTCCTCCACCCGCAGGTTCAGCCGCCACCCGCGCAGATGCGACCAGAACTCGGCCAGCGCCGGGATCGCGCGCGAACTCTTGTTGAGGTCCAGCGGCAGGTAGGGCCGGTCCAGTCCGGCCGACTGCACCGGTCCGTACACCGCGCCGTCCAGGCTGAGTCCGGCGAGGATCCGGTCGTCCTCGTACATCGACGCGGCCACGGTCCCGCCGCCGAGCGAGTAGCCGAACATGGCCACCCGGGACAGATCGAACGCGCTCGCGAGGCCGGCCGGCAGCGGATGCCGGTCCACGTCCGGATTGCCGCCGGCGTCCAGCACCTCGAGCGCGTCGAGCACGAACCGGGTGTCCGCCACCCGCGCCGCCGCGATGCCGTGTGCGTCCCGCGTCGCGTCGGGGATGGCCGGGATCACCGTGCCGTCCGGGAACTCCACGGCGAGGCCGCAGTACGGGTGGTCGAGCGCGACCACCAGATATCCCCGGCCGGCCAACTCCTCGCAGATCAGCGTGCAGCCGAACCGCGACCCGTTCTTGCCGGTCGAGAACACCACCACGGGCAACCGGCCCAGGCAGCCCTGGACGGGCGCGCCGTCGTGCCCGTGGGTCACCGGGGCCCGGAAGGTCCCCGGCGGGAAGCCGCCGTCGAGTCCGAACGCCTCCGCCGAGCCGGCCGGCAGCCACGGCGCGCGCGGATACCGATGTCCGGCGCGGGCCGGGTACCACAGGGTGATCATCAGCTCGCGCAACGGGTGCTCGGGCACCCACGGAACCCGCCGCGTGGCGTCGATCAGGTGCAGCGACACGGTGCCCACCGGATGCGGACCGGTGGGCCCGGGCAGCGTCGCCCGAAACGTGCCGTTCGGGGCAGCCGCAGCGGCCGGACCCGCTCCCGCGCCGAGCACCCCACCGGCGAGCAGCGCACCCGCGCCCAGACTCAGCCCGATCGCCTGACGGCGCGTCACATCAATGGAACTCATGGCTCTCCAAGGGAAATCGACGGCAGGGTCGCCCCCACGCTCCCCCGGCGGGCCACCCGCGCGGGTCGCACCCAGGGCCCGACTTCGCCGTCCACCCCCGGTACCGCACCCCGCCGTCGAGCGCCCGCCGCCCACCCCACGGGCCGACGCCGAACCCGTGGCCGGGCAACGAGCGGTGCCCGAGGCCCGGAACATCCGTGCCTCGGGCACCGCCCGTTGCGTGCTATTCGGTGCGCAGTCCGTCCGGGCGCATCAGGCGCCACAGCGGCGGCAGGCTCAGCAGCGTGACCAGCGCCACCACGGCCGCACCGATCCCGGTCATCGCCGCCATCGCGCCCCAGTCAAGGGCGAACGGTCGAGCCACCATGCCGAGCAGCGCCGCACCCAGGCCCACGCCCGTGGCCGTCGCGAGAATCAGCCCGAGGGCGACCGGAACCGCCGTCTGATAGAGGATCGACCAACTCAGCGTGCTGCGCCTGGTGCCGAACGCGACCAGCACGGACAGCAGTTTCCGCCGCTCGCGCAACTGCTCCAGCATGCTGACCAGGAGACTCGCGCCGATCATCAGCAGCACCACGGTCGTGCCGATGAACAGCGCCGTACGCACGCTCTTGAACCGGTGGTTCTCCGTGGTCCAGTGCAGATCGATGGTGCTGGCCAGCGGATCGGCCCGGGCGACCGCGTTGCGCACCAGATCGTCGGCGTTCGGGACCGCCGGGTCAAGCTGTACCTCGAAGGAGTACTCCAGACGCCGGTTCGCGGCCGGCGGCACCGCGCTCGGCGTCGCCAACAGCCCGTGGTACCGGCGCCCGCTCGCGTCCGCCCGACCCGGCACCGTTCGGGCGGTGGCCGGGATCTGCCACGGCGTCGGGGTGGCCCGCGAACCCGCGTACGTCGGATCGATGATCACGGTGTCCCCGGGCGCCGGGTTCAGCGACCCGCTCTGGTCCGGCCCGGAGGGCTCGAGCAAAAACGTGTCGCCCTCCGCGCACCGCTCGATCCGGGCCATCTCGCGCAACGCGTCGCAGCCCCCGACCGTCAGCGACGTACCCAGACCGTGTTCGGCCCGCTCGGCGACCTGGATGGTCCCGTGTCCGAACGCGCTCTTGACGCCTGAGGTCTCCCGGATCCGCCGGGTGGTCTCGGCGACCTGGTCGCTGCTCACCCGGCCGTTGGACATCACCGACAGTTGCGCCCGGCCGGGGTCCTGGCCGGTCTCCCTGGTGTAGTCGTGCTCGATGCCGGTGAACAACATCTGCAGCGCGATCGCGCCGGCCACCGCGACCGCGATGCCGTTGACCGATCGGGCCGCCGAGCCGCCGCCCAACTGGAGCCGGCGGACCGCCAGTTGCCAGGGCACCCGGCCCGCGCCGAGCCGGGACACGACGATCGCGACCAGCCACGGCAGCAGTACGGTGATGCCGGCCAGCAGGCAGACCGTGCCGGCGACCACCTGTATCTGGTTGACGCCGCCCTGCTCCGTGCTCTTGCGGATGGTCGGAACCAGCAGCCCCAGACCCACCAGTGGCAGCAGCAGTCGCCACCACACCCGGCGTCGGGCGGGGGCACCGGCGCGGACCACGCCGAGCGGCTCGATCACCACCGAGCGCATGGCGAACAGTGTCACCGCGACCGCGGCGGTCGGCACCGCGCACCCCACCAGGACCGCGAGCGGCAGGCTCGGATCCAGGTCGCCGGGGAAGATGCTGAGGTCGAACGCCTCGGCCACACCGGTGAGTTGTCGGCCGATCAGGAAGAAGCCGAGGCCGAGGGCCAGGCCGAACAGCGACCCGGCGAGCGCCTCGCCGGCCGCGATCCACCGGGTGGCCTTGGCGTCGGCGCCGACCAGGCGCAGCGCCGCGAGCCGTCGGTCGCGCCGTTCGCCGCCGAAGCGCACGGCGGTGGCGATCAGTACGGCGACCGGCATCAGCAGGACCACGAACATCACCAGGACGAGCAGGAGCAGTCGCTTGTCCAGCGGCTGGGCCGGGAACTCGTCGCCGTAGCTGGTGACTCGGCGCGCCGAGCCGGTCTCGGCGGAGAGCGCGTCGTGGCCCGCGTAGTAGGCCAGTTCGTTCGGGCCGAGCAGGCCCCGGTCGCCGATCGTGCCGGTGATCCGGTAGGGCAGCCGCTCGCGCAGCAGCCGGCCCCGGTCCGAGCCGAGCAGGTCGGCCAGCGCGGGCGAGACGACCATCTCGCCCGGTGCGGGCACCTTGGTCAGGCCCGGCGGGATCGGCGGGTGGGCGCCCTCCGCGCGCAGCAGCCGGCCGCGGATGTCCTTGCCCCGGTAGGTGGTGCCCTCGGACATGCCGACGAGCAGCGTGTTCGCGGCGGCCTGCGGCACGAACGTGATGTGCTCGAGCCGGTCGTTGCCGCGCTGGTCGCGCGCGGACAGCGCGCCGAGTATCGCCGTGGTCAGCAGCAGCAGGGCCACGCCCAGGCCGACGCCGATCGCGGTCAGCAGCGTGCGGGTCCAGCCCTCCCGGCCGCCGGTGACCGCGAATCCCGCGCCCATCCCGAGATTGCCGAACACGTTCACGCGGCGCGCGCCAGGTCCTGGGACCGGCCGTCGCGGACGACGATCTCGCGGTCGGAGTAGGCGGCGATCCGGGCTTCGTGGGTGACCAGTACGACGGCGGCGTTCGTGGCGCGGGCCGCCTCGATCAGCAGGTGCATGACACGTTCGCCGTTGAGCGAGTCCAGCGCGCCGGTGGGCTCGTCCGCGAAGACCACCTTGGGGCGGATCACCAGGGCGCGGGCCACCGCGATCCGCTGACCCTGGCCACCGGAGACCTCGGCGGGCCGCTTGCGCGCGAGGTCGGCGACCTCCAGGCGCTCCATCCAGTCCAGGGCCTGTGCCTCGGCCGTCTTGCGCTTGGCGCCGTTCAGCCGCAGTGGCAGCGCGACGTTCTCCAGGCAGGTGAGTTCGGGCACCAACTGGCCGAACTGGAAGACGAAGCCGAAGTCGCTGCGGCGCAGCGCGCTGCGTCCGGCGTCGGACATCGCGGTCAGCTCGCGGCCGGCGTAGTGGATCACCCCGGAGTCGGGGCGCACGATGCCGGCCAGGCAGTGCAGCAGGGTCGACTTGCCGGAGCCGGACGGGCCCATGATGGCGACCACTTCGCCCGCCCGGATGGTGAACTCCGCGCCGGCCAGGGCGGGGGTCGCGCCGTAGGTCTTGTGCAGGTCGCGGCCGCTGAGCAGGGCGTCGGTCACTTGCGGACCTCCCGGGTGAGTTCGCCGAGGCGGGCGGCGGTCAGTTCGAGCCAGCGCAGGTCCGCCTCGAGGTGGAACAGCGCGTGGTCGCAGATCAGGCGGTCGCTGAGGTCGCCGTCGATCTTGCGGCGGGTGAGCTCGCGCATCATGCCCAGGTGCTCGGCACGTTGGGTGTCCAGGATGTCGGCGGCGTCGCGACCGGTCAGCAGCGCGAGCACGACCTTGGTGTAGAGCGTCGACTGGAGGTAGGGCTCGGGCTTCTCCGGCCGGCCGAGCCACTGCTCGACGTCGGTGACGCCGGCGTCGGTGATCGCGTAGCGCTTGCGCTCGGGACCACCGCCGGATTCGAGGCCGTCTATCTCCACGAGGCCGTTCTTCAGCAGCCGCGACATGGTCGAGTAGACCTGACCGTAGGCCAGCGTGCGGTCGCGGCCGAAGCGCTCGTCGAAGCCGCGCTTGAGGTCGTAGCCATGGCGGGGGCCGGACTCCAGGAGCCCGAGCAGGGTGTGACCGATTGACATGCCCCGCACTATACGCACTAGGTATACCCACTGTGTATAGCGGGTCGGCAAACGGGCCTGCCACCGGTTCGGCGGCAGGCCCGAGGGGATCCGAAATCCGGTCGGACCCGGGCGAATCGCTACGCCCGCGCAGGGCCGGGACGGCTCAGAGGCCGAGTTCCCCGGTGACCGCGCTCGCCCGGGTGAAGACCGATCGGGGCTGCTCGGCGGAGCAGTACATGTTGCCCGAGGAGACGATCCCGATCAGCTTGCCGCCGGCCACCAGCGGGCCGCCCGAGTCGCCCTTGCAGACGCTGGTGCCGGGGTTGTCGGCCGGCGGCAGACCGCACACCTTGGTCGCGGTGGTGTCCCCGGGGAAGGTGTACGGGTCGCACGCCGCCGGCGGCGAGAGCACCAGCGTGGTGCGTTGCTGCCGGGTGGTCGGCACGCCGCCGTCGCGCTTGCCCCAGCCGTAGACGGTCGCCTTCCTGCCGAGCGTGTAGAGCGCGTCGTCCTTGGCACCGGCGATCGGCAGCGTCTTGTCGGCCAGCGGCCGGTTCAGTTCCAGCACGGCCGCGTCGTAGGTCAGCGTGCCGACGACGAACCTCGGGTGCACGCGCGCCCTGGTCACCTTGCGGGTGCTGCCGTTCGACGTGGTCAGGTCCACTCGTGCGGCGACCACCGTGATGCCGGTCGGGTCGGCCACGTCCATGACGCAGTGCGCCGCGGTGAGCACCTTCGTCGAGGTCACCAGGGTGCCGCCGCACAGTTGTTGTCCGTCGGCGGTGAACAGCGCGACCGCGTACGGTGCGGCGCCGGCCGGCGCGGTGCTGCCGTTGCGTACGGCCGACGCGGAGGGCGCGCAGATCGCGAGCGTGGCGAGGGCGACGGCCGCCGCGCCGAAGACCCGGGCCGGGCGGGGGCGGCGGGTGTCCTGGGTGTGCCGACTACGAATCATCCGGGGTATCCCTTTCGCTCGGGCGGCCGCGCGCCGGACGGTTCCGGCCGGGCGGCGACGCCCCTACCCCTTGCACGCGGGCCGCCGCGGTTCGGATGCATCCCCGCGCCCGGTCGGTAGCCCCCGGCGGACCGGGGCCCGCGGATGGTTCGTCGCGCCGAGCACGCCGGGCCGGGCGCGTTGTTCGTCGCGCGGAGCGGATCGGGCCTCGCTCAGTCCTCGTCGACGTGCCGGGCCGGGCGGGTGGCGGCGAGTTTGATGATGTGGAAGCCGTACTGGGACGGGACCAGGTCGCTGAACCGCCCCGGGCGCAGCCGGACCAGCGCGGCGGCGAACGCCTCGGCGTAGTCGTCCTCCTGTCCCCAGCCCAGGTCGCCGCCCTTGGCCGCGGACAGCGGGTCCTTCGACCGTTTCCGGGCCAGATCGCCGAACCGGTCCGGATCCCGGGCGAGTTCGTCGAGGATCGCCCGCCCCTCGCTCTCCGTCTCCACCGCGATGTGCAGGACGTGGTATTCCAGCGTGTCGGACAAGGTCGCTCCCGGGGTCGTCGCCACCCGGCGCGCTCGGGCCGAGCGCGGTCACCGAGTTGTCGATCAGCTGGATGATACGGCCGCCGCGCGGCGGTGCGGCCCGCGGACCGCGCCCGGGGCGGTGGGTCGGGACGCGCCGTCGGACCCCCTCGGGTCGGACGGCGCGTCTGCCGTCGCGCCTCGGCATGCCGGCGAAGTGAGCGCGCGGTGGCCCCCTTCCGCTGTTCCTCCGGCACGGCGGGCGCCGCGAGGAGCCCGCAGTGCGGATACCGGACGGCGCGGACCCGGCACGGGTTCGACGACCCGCCCGGGGACGGGCCGCACGTCCGATCAGCCGAACGCGTCCAGGCCGGTGAGGTCGGCGGACAGCCGCCACAGACGGGCGGCGTCGACCGGATCCGTCGCCCACGGTTTGACGCCGCCCACGAGCATGTCGTCGGAGGTCGCCGGTTCGGCGATGTCGCAGTCCTGGAGGTAGGCCCCGCCGTGTGCGTCGAGCACCGGCGCGGTCGCCGCCCATACGGTGGTCGCCGCGCCCTGGGCCGGCGTCTTGAAGCCGGGCGCCGGCCGGCCGTCGGCGGTCAGCCAGCCCTGGGCGACTTGCTCCTCCCGGGGGATGTGCCGTTGCAGGGGGGTGAGGATGCTGCCCGGGTGCAGCGCGAAGGCGTGCAGTCCGCGGCTCGCGCCGAGGGTGTCCAGGTGCCGGGCGAACAGCGCGTTGGCGGTCTTGGACTGCGCGTACGCCGCCCATCGGTCGTATCCGTCGCGAAAGTGTGGGTCGGCCCAGCGGATCCCGGAGAGGAAGTGGCCCGAGGAGGCCACCGCCACCACCCGGGCGCGGCCGGGGGTCAGCGCCGGGAGCAGCCGGTTGACCAGCGCGTAGTGGCCCAGGTGGTTGATCGCGAAGTGTGCCTCCCAGCCCGGGCCGATCCGGGTCTCGGGGCAGGCCATCACGCCGGCGTTGGCGATCAGCAGGTCGAGCGGGCGGGCGGTGCGCAGCAGGTCGGCGGCGAAGGCGCGGATGCTCTCCTGGTCGGCGAGGTCGAGTTCGTGTACCTCGGTACCGGGCACCTCGCGCAGCGCGGACTCGGCGGCGGCGGCCCGGCGCGCGGGCACGATCACGTGCGCACCGGCGCGGGTCAACGCGCGCGTGGTGGCCAGGCCCAGGCCCGAGTAGCCGCCGGTGACCAGGGCGGTCCGGCCGGAGAGGTCGATCCCGGCGAGCACGTCGTCGGTGGTGCTGTGTGCGCCGAATCCGCTGCCGATTCGGTGTTGCGTGGTCGTCATGTCGGCAACGCTAAAAGCTGGAGCGCGGTCCAGGTCAAGGCAGCCGGCCACGGCGCGCCGAGGGCCTACTCCGCGAACGATTCGGCGAGCGCGGCCGGCGATTCCTGGCTCCAGGTCGGTCGGCCGGCCGTCAGGTCGGCCAACACCGCGCCCACCCAGGCCGGTTCCGCCGCGGTGACCGCGCGCAGGTACTCGTCCGCCTCCACAAGCCCCCGCCACAACAAACTTGAACGCGTTCAAAAACAGGTCTAGAGTCACTCGCGTCGCTCGATTTGAACACGTTCAAAAAGGAGCCGGTCATGGATATGACCGTTGTCACCTACGCCATCTACCTGCTCGTCAGCATCGGCCTCACCGTGTGGGTGGCCCGCACGCTGAGCCGCAACGGACAGGTCTTCCTGCACGACGTCCTGCATGGCCGCGACGACCTCGCCGCCGCCGTCAACCACCTCCTGGTGGTCGGCTTCTACCTGGTCAACCTCGGCTTCGTCGCGCTCTACCTGCGGATCGGCGACGCCGTCGAGGACACCCGCGGCTCGGTCGAGGCGTTGTCCGTCAAGCTCGGTACCGTGCTGCTCGTACTGGGGGTCCTGCACCTGCTCAACGTCTACGTGCTGAGCCGGATCCGGCAGCGCGGCCTCGCCGACGAGATCGACTCGGACGCGAACCGGGCCCGCCGGGCGCAGAAGGTCGCCGCTCGGGACTGGGGTCCGCCGATCGCGCCCCAGGGCAACACCCGACCGGCGCCCGGGGTCTGACCCGATGACCGCCACCCCGCAGAACTCCGCGCCGGGCCGATCGGAGGGGACGGCCCGGCGCGGTGCCCCCGCCCCGCCGCAACCGCTGCGCCGGATCACCGTCCTCTACGACGCAGAGTGCCCGCTGTGTCGGGCGCTGTCCGGTTGGCTCGCGCAGCAACCGGCCCTGATCGCCGTCGACCTGCTGCCCGCCGACTCGCCGCGGGCGCACAACCGATTCCCCGAGCTCGACCATGCCGCGACGGTGCGCGAAATCACCGTGGTGGGCGGCTCCGGGGAGGTGTGGACCGGCGCCGCCGCGTGGGTGACGGTGTTGTGGGCGCTACGCGGCTACCGGCGGTTGTCCCGGCGGCTCGGCACACCGGTGGGGATGCCGATGGCCCGGGCCGCCGTACTGGCCGCGGCCCGGATCCGGGCGGTCACCCGCGCCGATCCGCTGCCGCCGGAGACGGACCACGATCCCTACCGGGAAGCATGGACGATCGTCGCGTGTACCGAGCGGTGCGAACTCGACCATTAGCCTTGCCTCTCGTGGAGCACGTGGCAGGCACCGAAGCAGCGAACCCGGCCGACGACGACGCCAAGCGGGACCGGGGCGGCCGGCCCGGCAAGAGCGAGCAGACGCGGTCTCTGATCCTGGAGACCGCGCTGCGGCTGTTCCGCGAACGCGGCTACGACAAGACCACGATGCGGGCCATCGCCCAGGAGTCCGGGGTCTCGGTCGGCAACGCCTACTACTACTTCGGCTCCAAAGAGCACCTGATCCACGGCTTCTACGACCGGGTCACCCAGGAGCACATCGCCCGTGCCCGGCAGGACCTGCGCGGGGTCCGCGACTTCGGCGACCGGCTCCAGGCGGTGCTGACCGCGTGGCTGGACACGGCCGAGCCGTACCACACGTTCGCCGTGCAGTTCTTCCGCAACGCCGCCGACCCGGAGAGCCCGCTCAGCCCGTTCTCCGCCGAGTCGTATCCGATCCGCGAGCAGGTCACCGAGCTCTTCGCGGACGTGCTGCGCGGCTCGTCGTTGCGGATCGACGACGAACTCGCCGAGTTGTTGCCCGAACTGCTGTGGCTGCACCTGATGGGCATCGTGTTGTTCTGGGTCTACGACCGCACCCCCGACAGCGCCAAGACGCGCGCGTTCGTCGCCCGCACCACGCCGATGGTGAATCGGGTGATCACCCTCTCCCGGTACAAGGTGTTCCGGCCACTGGTGCGCGACGCCGAGCGGTTGATCCGCGACTACATCGTGCCCGAGGGCCTGGCCGCGGCCGACCGGCCCGCCGACGCTCGATAGACCCGGACCGAGGATCCGGCCCGTGGTGTGGTCGAGCCCACCGGGGCGGTCTTCGGCGGGAGTGCATTGCATATCGTGGACGCGTCCGTGCCCCCACCGTGCCGCGTGCCGACACCCGTTATGCGCCGGTCACCGCGCTCGCGGAACGGTGATGCGATCCGGACGCCGCCCGACCGTACGACCGAGGAGTTCCCTTGTCCGGTGTTCCGCCCTTCCCGCCCACCGACCCGCGCCTGGCCGCGCAGCTCGGCTTCGTCCTGGAGATCGACCGGCTCAAGGGCGTGATCCGGCGCAACCTGATCGCGGACGCGTCGCGACGGGAGAACACCGCCGAGCACTCGTGGCACCTGGCCATGCTGGCCGGGATCCTGGCCGAGCACGCGGCGGCGGACGTGGACGTCTCGCGGGTGATGCGCATGTTGCTGATCCACGACCTGGTCGAGATCGACGCGGGCGACACCTTCTACTACGACCGCGTCGCCGAGGCGGACCAGGCCGAGCGCGAGGAAAAGGGCGCGGACCGCATCTTCGGCCTGCTGCCCGCCGAGCAGGGCGCCGAACTGCGGGCCCTGTGGACCGAGTTCGAGGCCCGGGAGACCCCCGACGCACGATTCGCCAAGGCGGTCGACCGGTTCCAGCCGTGCCTGCTCAACTTCCACACCGAGGGCGGCACCTGGCGTGAGTACGACCTCACCCGCACCGAGGTACTGGCCAAGCAGGGCAGCACCATCGCGGACGGCTCGCCCTCGTTGTGGGCCTACACCCGAGAGCTGATCGACGAGGCGGTCACGCGCGGCTACCTGCGGCCTTGACCCGGCCCGCGGCCGGCGCCTTGTAACCTCGTCCCCATGATCGGAGACACCGCCTTCACCACGCTCGTCACCGAACGGCTCGCCGCACTGCCCGGGGTCGCCGCCGTCGCGCTCGGCGGGTCGCGCGCCCAGGGCACCCACCGGCCGGACAGCGACTGGGACTTCGCGGTCTACTACGGGGACGGCTTCGGCCCGGACGCGGTCCGCGGCCTCGGCTGGCCCGGCGAGGTGTCGGAGTTCGGCGGCTGGGGCGGCGGGGTGTTCAACGGCGGCGCGTGGTTGACCGTGGCGGATCGTCCGGTCGATCTGCACTATCGCGAACTCGCGGCGGTGGAACGGGAGTTGGCCGAGGCGCGGGCGGGTCGCTTCGGCATCGAGCGGCTGTTGTTCCACCTCGCGGGGGTGCCGACCTACCTGGTGGTCGCCGAACTCGCGGTCAACCGGGTGTTGTTCGGCGACCTGCCGCGCCCGTCCTACCCGGCGGCGCTGCGCCGGGCGGCGCACACCCGGTGGGGCGACGACGCCCGGCTGACCCTGACCTACGCGGAGCACGCGCACGCCCCTCGGGGCCATGTCACCGATGTCGCGGGCGCGATCGGGCGCGCGGCGTGCGAGGCGGCGCACGCGGTGTCGGCCGGGCGCGGCGAGTGGGTGACCAACGAGAAGACCCTGCTCGACCACGCCGGCCTGCGCGAGGTGGACACGATCGCGGCCGGCTTGACCCCGTCGACCCTGCCCACCGCGATCACCGAAACCCGCGCCCTTCTCGACGCGGCACTGTCGGCAAGCCGACCCACCTGATCCGACACCCCCTCGCCCGCTGCGCCTCCGCTTCCCCGACCACCGTCCGAATCAGGCCGCCAACCGGCCGCAGCGCTTCCGCCGCCTCGCGGCGACCTTCCCACCCACACAGGCCCCGGCACGCACGCCGCCGCCCCCCAACACCGCCCTGCGCCGCCCTCTCCGCGCGCACCGCCCTGCACCGCCCTCTCCTCCCGCGCCACCGCGCGCCGCCCTCTCCGCGCCACGCCGCACGCCCTGCCCTCCCCCCCGCACCGCCCCGCGCCCTCTCCGCGCCACACCGCTCTGCGCCGCGCCGCCCTCCCCGCGCCGCACCCACACCCGCACCGCCGCGCCGAACGCGACGGCGGATTTCCGCCAGACGTGATCTATCCGCGCCGCAACAATTAAGCCATGAACTTGAACCTGAAGAACAAGGTCGTCGTGGTCACCGGCGGCAGCAAGGGCATCGGCCTGGCGATCGTGCGCGGCTTCGCCGAGCAGGGCGCCCGGGTGGTCGCCGGCAGCCGCCGGGTCTCCCCCGAACTGGCCGAACTGCGCGCGGAGTTCGGCGTCCTCCCGGTGGCCGCCGAGTTGGCCCACCCGGACGGCCCGGCCGAACTGGTCCAGACCGCGCTCGACGCGCACGGCGGGCTGGACATCCTGGTCAACAACGTCGGAGCGAGCGCGCCCACACCCTCGATCATCGACGTCGAGGACGCCGAATGGCAGCGCATCCTCGAGATCAACCTGTTCAGCGCGATCCGCGCGACCAGGGCCGCGATGCCCGCGATCCTGGCCGCCGGGGGCGGCGCAGTGATCAACATCGGCTCGGTCAACGCCCATGTGCCGGCCCGGTCGGTGGTGCACTACTCGGTCGCGAAGGCCGCACTGACCGCCTACTCGAAGTCGCTCGCCGAGGAGTTCGGCCCACAGGGAGTGCGCGTGAACACCGTCTCGCCCGGCCCGGTCCGTACTCCGCTGTGGACCGACCCCGGGCAGTTCGCCGACCTGATGGCCGCCGAGGCGGGCACCACCGCCCAGGCGTTCCTGGACGAGGTGCTGCCGCAGGCGATGGGGGTGCTCACCGGTCGGATGTCCGAGCCGCACGAGATCGCCGACCTGGTGGTGTTCCTGGCCTCGGAGCGGGCCGCGAGCATCGTGGGCGCCGACTACGTCATCGACGGGGGCATGCTGAAGGGGCTCTGAGGTCGCGGGCGGGCGAGCAGGTCGCCGGCGCCCGGGTCGCCCCAGGGGTCACGCGCTGCCCGCCGGTGGGATCGTCACGCCGTATTCCCGCGCGGCGTGCAGCGCCTCCTCCAATTCGTCGAGCGCCGGCGACAGCCCGACCGTGTCGTGCGCGTCACTCGCCTCGGACAACACCGAACGGGCCCGAATCACCCGCTCCCGCACCGCCCGGGCGATCTCCGCCTGGTCGATCGCCGGCTTCTCGTCGTATCCAGCCGTCATCACTTCCTCATTTCCCGCAGCCCCCGTGCGAGTACCCGTACACCCATTGGTGTTCCGACCTGGGGCGGGTTTCAACCGGAACGGGGGCGTACCGGCGCGAGAAGTGCGTCACGACATGTTTCAACGCGCGTCGACCTCGACGAACGTGCGCCCTGTCTCGTGCGCGCTCGCCCGCCCGCCGGTCAGGTCGGTCAACCGGGCCACGAAGCGGTCCCGGTCCGGCTCGGGGACGCAGACGTCGATCGCCACCTCGGCGCCGTAGCGGATGTCGCGCACCTCGTGGCCGAGCCCGCGCAGGTCGTTCTCCAGGCGGCCGGCGTGGGCGTGGTCGACGTCCACGGTCAGCACCAGCATCGGGCGCAGCTCGACCACGCCGACCGCGTCCACCGCTTCGGTCACCGCCGAGCCGTAGGCCCGGATCAGGCCGCCGGCGCCGAGCATGATGCCGCCGAAGTAGCGGGTGACCACCGCGACCGTCTCGGTCAGCTCGCGGCGGCGCAACACCTGGAGCATCGGCGCGCCCGCCGTGCCGGACGGTTCGCCGTCGTCGTACGCCTTCTCCTGACCGCCGGCGATCCACGCCGAGCAGTTGTGCCGCGCGGACGCATGCAGCACCCGGCGGCGGGCCAGGAACGCCTGGGCCTCGGCGTCGGTGGACACCCGAGCGAGCGCGCACAGGAAGCGGGACCGGCGCACCTCGATCTCGACCTCACCTTCAGACTTGATGGTGAGCAGCGGCATGGCGCGGTCCTTCGGTCTGGGATCGGCCGACGCACGCACGGCATGGCCCGTCGGGTTCGGGTTCGGGCTCGTCGAAATGACGGCTTCGTCGATGGATCGTCATGCCGGTACGACGAGCCCGGCGGACGCGTCGACGAACGCGCGCAGCAGCGCGGTCTCGTGCCCGTTTCGCCAGGCGACCGTGACCGCCGACTCGGGCAGCCCGGTCACCGGGACGAACGCGACGTCGGGCCGCCCGTTGTAGCCCGCGAACTGGTCGCAGAACAGCATGACTCCCTGATCCGCCGCGATCAGCGAAAGCACTTCCTGGAGGGTGCCGGCGCCCGGCCCGCGCGGGATCGGCCGCCCGCCGGGGGTCACCGTCGGCGACTGGAGTTCGCGCCAGGGCGCGGGCGCGGGGCCGGCGATCTCGACGAACGCGCACTCCGCGAGTTCCTCGGCGTCCACCTGGGCGCGGCGTGCGAACGGATGCCGCGTGGAGACGCCGAGCACCAGCGGGTCGGCGGCCACCACCGGACCGATGCCGAGCGCGGGGTCGGCCACCGGCAGGGTCACGAACGCCGCGTCGATCTCGCCGCGCAGGAGCGGGCCGAACGGATCCGACAGCGGCATCTCGACCAGTTCGGCACGGGCCTGCGGATGCCGGGTCCGAAAGTCGCCGACCAGGTCGAGCAGGACGCCGTACGGGGTGCCGACGAAGCCGATCCGCAGCACGCCCTCGATCCCCCGGGCGCGCGCGTGGGCCCGGTCCACGGCACCGATGACGGCGGCGTACGCGGGGCCGAGGTCGGCCAGGAACCGCTCCCCCTGCGGAGTGAGCCGGACCCGGCGGCTGCTGCGCTCGAACAGCCGGGTGCCGATCCGGTCCTCCAGTTGCCGGAGCAGTTGGCTGACCCGGGCCTGCGACGTGTACAACCGGGCTGCGGTGCGGGTGAAGTGCAGTTCCTCGCTCAGCACGACGAAGCACTCCAACTCGCGGAACTCGACACTCATCCGCGTTCTCCTCCCACCGGGGCCGCGGCCCCGGTCGGGTCGCTCGTCTGCTCCGACCTGCGAGCATAAGCCAGGCTTGTGCTCGCATGCGATCTTCGCCGTTGTTCGGCGCCCGGGGCGCGACCAGGGTGGACGACATGTCCGACACCATGTCCGATCCGGTCGCCGAGCCAGGATCGTCCGCTTCCCCGTCCCCCGATCGAACTTCCGTCCAGGCTCCCGAGGCCGCGTCGCCGCGCGCGTGGTTCTCGGTCGGCGCGATCGCGGTGGGCACGTTCGCCGTGGTCAGCACCGAGATGTTGCCGGTCGGCCTGCTCACCCCGATCTCGTCCGACCTGCATGTCTCCGACGGCACCACCGGGCTGGCCATGACGCTGGCCGCGGTGATCGCCGGCATCGCCTCGCCGACCGTGCTGGTCGCCGCCGGGCGGGTGGATCGGCGGATCGTGCTCGCCGCGATGATGATCGTGCTGCTGGCGTCCAATGCGATCAGCGCACTCGCGCCGAACTTCGCCACGCTGCTGGTCGCCCGGATCCTGGTGGGCACCAGCATCGGTGGCTTCTGGGCGATCGGCGCGAGCCTGCCGGTGCGATTGGTGCCCGCCCACTCGGTCGGCCGGGCCGGCGCGTTGATCTTCGGCGGGGTGTCCGTGGCCTCGGTGGTCGGCGTACCGGTCGGCACGATGATCGGTGAATGGGCGGGCTGGCGGATTGCGTTCGCCGCGATGGGGGTGCTCAGCGCGGCCGTCCTGGTCGCCCTGCTGATCCTGCTGCCGCCGCTGCCCGCCGACCGGGCCGTGCGGTTCGGCGAGATCCCGGCGCAGTTGCGGCGCGGCAGTGTGCTGGCCGGCACCGTGGCGCTGGTCCTGATGATCGCCGGGCACTTCGGTGCGTACACCTACGTGCGGCCGATCCTGGAAAACATCGGCGACCTGGGCCCGGGTCCGATCGGCGGACTGCTGCTCGGCTACGGCGTGGCGGGTGTGCTGGGCAACGTGGTGGCCGGCGCCTATGCGACCCGGCCGCCGCACCTGAACCTGGCGTTGTCCGCCGGGGTGCTGACGGCGGCGGTGGTATTGCTCGCGGTGGTGGGTTCGTGGACGCCGGGGACGGTGGTGGCGATGCTCGCGTGGGGGCTCGCGTACGGCGCGGTGCCGGTCGCGTTGCAGACGTGGGTGTTGCGGGCGGCGCCGGACGCGCCGGAGGCGGCCTCGGCGGTGTTCGTCTCCGGCTTCCAGCTCGCCATCGCGGCCGGTTCGCTGCTCGGCGGGGTGGCGGTGGACACGGTGGCCACGGCGAGTGTGTTGTGGTTCGGCGCGGCGCTCGGTGCGGCGACCGTGCTGCTGGCGCTGGTGTGGGGCCGTCGGGTGAAGTTGTGATCGTGTCCGATTCGTTCAAGATCGCGAGTGGATGGGCCGGCTAGCGTTGCGGACATGACTTCTCGTTCGCTTCGTTTCCACTTCATCGGGCTCGTGGTCGCCGACATGGCCGCGTCGCTCGCCTTCTACCGGGCCCTGGGTCTGGACATCCCCGCCGAGGCGGATGCCGCGCCGCATGTCGAGGTGACGCTGCCGGGCGGCCCGCTGCTGGTCCTGGACACGGTCGCCACGGTGCGCTCGTTCGACCCGAACTGGACCACGCCGAGCGGTGATTCGCGGGCCGGGCTGGCCTTCGCGTGTGCCGACCCGGCCGAGGTCGACAGGGTCTACGGCGAGCTGGTCGCGGCCGGGTACGAGGGCCACATGGCGCCGTGGGACGCGTTCTGGGGTCAGCGGTACGCGGTCCTGCACGACCCGGACGGGAACGGCGTGGACCTGCTGGCGCCACTGCCGGGCGCGGCGCAGTAGCCGGGCGCGCCCGGGTCAGGTCAGCAGGGTGCGCAGCGGTACGCCGGTCAGCGCCTTGACGTCGCGGGAGAAGTGGGCCTGGTCCGCGTAGCCCGCGTCGGCGGCGACCCGGGCGGCCGGGAAGCCGGCGCGGGCCAGGTCGAGCGCACGTTCCAGGCGCAGTACCCGGGCGAGCGTCTTGGGGCCGTAGCCGAACGCGGTGAGCGAACGGCGGTGCAGTTGGCGCTCGCTCAGGTTCAGGCCGGCCGCGACCGTGGCGATCCCGGCGCCGGCCCGCAGTTCGCCGACCACGGCGCGGGTGAATCGGGCCGTGTCCGGGTCGCGATCGCGCAGCCGGTCGGCGGCCAGTCGCTCCAGCAACGCCGCCGGGTCGGCGGCGGCGGCGATCCGCTCGGTGCACAGCCGTGCCCGGTACGCGCCCCACACGTCGGCCAGCGGGACCCGGCGATCGCGCAACGCGTCGGCGGGCAGCCCGAACAGGTCGGGTCCGACGCCGGGGGCGCAGCGCACCGCCGTGTAGCGCGTTCCCGGCCGGTCGGTCGAGGCCTCATGGGCGACGGTGTCCGGGCCGGTGACGATCAGTTCGTCGCCGGTCCAGATCAGGTCCATACATCCGTCGGGCAGCACCCGACCGCGGCCGGCCGTCTCGACGGTGCGGGTCCACACGACCAGTGGCGCAAGCCGGGAACGATGTTCGACGTACACGTCTTCCAGTATCCCCATGGTGTCGGCGGTACGGTTGAGGCCTCACCGGGCACGGCCTGAGCAGGCAGGGGCAGCCATGGACAAGCAGCGCAAGCGCACCCACTCGGCACCGAAGCGCGCGCACCACGAACCGGTCGATCCGGCCGCCGACCAGGCCGCGCGAACCGCCCGCTGGGGCAAGCTCCCGGACCGCCCGGACCCGGCCGCGCTGGTCGAGGAGCAGCCGGCCGACCCGCCCAACGACCCGGACTTCGGCCGCAACCCGGACCGCGACTGGATGTTGCGCTACACCCCTTGAATCCGGGAACGCCGCGCCGGACGCCGTTCGGCGGGCGCGGGCCGGCGTCCCGGCTCAGCCGGCTTTGCGGCCGGCTGTCGCCACCGGGTGCAGGGAGGCGTATTCCAGGGGGGCCGATGGGTCGATGGATACGTCGAGGGGGGCCGGGGTGGTGCCGGCACGGATCAGCAGGTCACCGACCGCGGCGATCATCGCGCCGTTGTCGGTGCACAGGCGCGGGGGCGGCACCCGCAGGGTGATGCCCGCCGCCGCGCAACGTTCCGCGGCCAGGGAGCGGACTCGGGAGTTGGCCGCGACGCCGCCGACCACGATCAGGGTGCGTACGTCGTGGTCGAGGCACGCGGCGACCGCCTTGCGGGTGAGGACGTCGGCAACCGCCTCCTGGAGTGCGGCGGCGCCGTCCGCGACCGGCAACTCGCCGCCGCCGGCGCGCGAGCGCTCGGCCCAGCGGGCGGCGGCGGACTTGAGGCCGGAGAAGGAGAACGCGTACGGGTCGTCGCGCGGGCCGGTCAGCCCGCGCGGGAAGGCGACGGCGCGCGGATCGCCGTCCCGGGCGGCCCGGTCGATGGCCGGCCCGCCCGGGTAGGGCAGCCCGAACACCCGGGCGACCTTGTCGAAGCACTCCCCCGCCGCGTCGTCGAGGGTGTCGCCCAGGTGCACGATCCGGTCGTGGGCGAAGTCGCGCACCAGCAGCAGCGAGGTGTGCCCGCCGGAGACGATCAGCACGACGCACGGATTCGGCAGCGGGCCGTGTTCGAGGGTGTCCGCGGCCACGTGTCCGGCCAGGTGGTGCACCCCGTACAGCGGCACGTCCAGAGCCAGTGCGAACCCCTTCGCGGCGGCCACGCCGACCTGGAGCGCGGTGGCCAGGCCCGGTCCCGTGGTCACCGCGACCGCGCCGATGTCGCTCCGACGCAGGCCCGCCGCGTCCAGCGCGGCGCGCACGGTCGGGGTGACCGAGTGCACGTGCGCGCGGGCCGCGATCTCCGGTACCACGCCGCCGAATCGGGCGTGTTCGGCCATGCTGGTGGCGACCGCGTGCCCGAGCAGGCGGCCGTCCCGGACCAGGCCGACGCCGGTCTCGTCGCAGGACGATTCGATGCCGAGCACGATGGGGGATGCGGTCATGGGTCGAGCCTAGTGCCGGGCCGGGCCTACTTGCACATGGGTCGCAATAGCGCCGTCGGCTCGGGAATCCCTGACCGGATGTGTCAGGGATACCCTCGTACGTTCGCGGCATGAACTACGACCACATCGTGATCACCGGCGCCCGGGAACACAATCTCAAGGACGTCTCGCTGCGTATCCCGAAGAACCGGATCGTGGTGTTCACCGGGGTCTCCGGCTCCGGCAAGTCGTCCATCGTGTTCGACACGATCGCGGTCGAGTCGCAGCGGCAACTCGCGGAGACCTACCCGGCGTTCATCCGCAACCGGCTGCCCAGGCACGAGCGGCCGGACGCGGACACGATCGAGCATCTGTCCACCGCGATCGTGGTCGACCAACGCCCGATCGGCGGCAATTCGCGCTCCACGGTGGGCACGATGACCGACATCCATCCGCTGCTGCGGGTGTTGTTCTCCCGGCACGGCACACCGTCGGCGGGGCCGTCCAACCACTACTCGTTCAACGACCCGAACGGGATGTGCCCGACCTGCGACGGCCTCGGGCGCACCGTGCGGCTGAACCTGGACGCGCTGATCGACCCGACCAGGTCGATCCGGGAGGGCGCGATCCGACACCCGGGGTTCGCCGTCGGCGGTTGGCAGTGGCAGCTGTACGCACACCACGGCCTTTACCCCACCGATGTCCCGGTGGGCACCTTCACCGACGAGCAGCGGCGGCTGTTCCTGCACGGCACCGGCGCCAAGGTGGAGATCGTCAACAACAACGGCCGGCACCACATCGACTACGAGGGCCTGGTCGACCGGTTCAATCGGCTCTATCTCAAGCGGGACACCTCCGGGCTGGCCGAGAAGAGCCGCGAGACGATCAACCGGTTCGTCGTCGAGGGGCCGTGCCCGGACTGCGCGGGCGCCCGGTTGAACGAGGCGGCGCGGAGGTCGCTGATCGAGGGGCGGTCGTTGGCGGACTACGCGGCCCTGGAGATCGCCGACCTGGTCGAGGTGCTGACCGGGCTGGCCGATCCGATCGCCCGCCGGGTGGCCCGGCCGGCGGCGGTCGCGTTGGAGCGGATCGTCGCGATCGGGCTCGGCTACCTGCATCTGGACCGGCCCACCTCGACGGTGTCCGGTGGTGAGGGGCAGCGGTTGAAGATGGTGCGCTATCTGGGGTCGAGCCTGACCGGGATGACGTACATCTTCGACGAACCGAGTGTGGGCCTGCATCCGCGCGACGTGGTGCGGCTCAACGATCTGCTCACCCGGCTGCGGGACAAGGGCAACACGGTCCTGGTGGTCGAGCACGATCCGGACGTGATCGCGATCGCGGACCACGTGGTCGACGTCGGGCCCGGGGCGGGCATCCGCGGCGGCACGATCGTGTTCGAGGGCGACTTCGCCGCGCTGCGCGCCGCCGATTCGCCGACCGGGCTGGCGTTGCGCCGGGCGTCCTCGCTCAAGCCGAGTGTGCGCGTGCCCACCGGCGCGCTGGCCATCCGCGGCGCGAACCTGCACAACCTGCGTGACGTCGACGTGGACATCCCCACCGGCGTACTCACCGTGGTCACCGGTGTCGCGGGCTCGGGCAAGAGCACGCTGATCTCGGACGTGTTGGTCGGGGCGCATCCGGACGCGGTGGTGGTCGACCAGTCGGGGGTGGGGATCTCCTCGCGCTCGACGCCCGCGACCTACGTCGGCGTGCTGGACCCGGTGCGCAAGTTGTTCGCCAAGGCCAACGGTGTCGACCCGGGGTTGTTCACCTTCAACTCGACCGGCGCCTGCCCGGAGTGCGAGGGGCGCGGGGTGATCCGGACCGACATGGCGTTCATGGACCCGGTCACCACACGCTGCGAGGCGTGCCGGGGAAGGCGGTTCCGGGAGGCGGTGCCGGCCTACCGACTGCGCGGCAAGTCGATCGTCGACGTGCTCGCGCTGACCGCGGAGGAGGCGGTGGGCTACTTCACCGAGCGGGTGTTGCGCGCCCGGGTGGACTCGCTGGTCGCGGTCGGGCTCGGCTATCTGACCCTGGGTCAGCCGCTGAGTTCGTTGTCCGGGGGCGAGTTGCAGCGGCTCAAGCTGGCGAGCGAGCTGCACAAGAGCGGCACTGTGTACATCCTCGACGAGCCGACCACCGGGCTGCACATGTCCGATGTCGAGACGCTGATCCGGTTGTTCGACCGGCTCGTGGACGCGGGCAACACGGTCGTGGTGGTCGAGCACAATCCGGACGTGGTCAAGCGCGCCGATCATGTGATCGACCTGGGCCCGGGTGGCGGCAAACACGGCGGCACGATCGTGTTCGAGGGCACCCCGGCCGAGTTGGTCAAGGCGGAGGACTCGGCCACCGCGCACTTCCTGCGCGCCGCGTTGGCCACCGCCGAGGCGGCGCGGCGGAGGTGACCGGGCCGGGGGCGGGGGCGGCCGGGGCGGCGTCGGCGCGGCGCGATAGGGATGGCCCATGGCAAACACGACTGTTGATCCCTGGGGCTCGTGGTTCCCCGGGGCGATGTCCGGCCTGCTCACCGGCATGGGGATGTGGCAGCGAGAGGTGTCGACGGGCTTCGAGCGGGTCGCCGGCTACCTGGCCGGCAGTTGGGATCCGCCGGCCGACGCGGACGGGCCGGGATACGTCGGCGACGGGTCCTGGCCGGCGCTGATCGGTCGGATCGGCGCCGTCGCGCTGCGCGCGGCGGCGCCCTCGACCGGGCCCGAACACCGTGCGGCGCTGCTGGGCCTGCTCGAGGTCTGGGCCGAGACCGTGTTCGCGGATCCGACGGCCCGGTTGCGGATCGGGACCGCGCGGGCCGACGCCAAGGCGGTGCGGGACGAGCGAGGGGCCACCGTCGCCACCTCTTGGCCGCACGACGGGCGCTGCGCGGTGCTCCAGGTGCGCGCCGGGGACGCCGATCCGCCGGAGTTCGGCACGCCGACCGACTGGGTCGAGGTGCCGCGCGGTTGGGGCGACGCGGCGCAGCTTCGCCGGCTGGTCGCACTCGTGCGCGAGCGTGGCCCGATGCCCTGGGATCCGGCGGCGGCCCGGCGCCTTGCCGAGGCGACCGGCCTGTCCCGGGCGGCGAGCGTGCTGGTCCTGGTCGGCGATGCCGGGGGGATCCGGACGATCAAGCCGCTGAGCACCGAGCAGCGCCGACTGCTCGGTCTCGGTCAGGCCGAAGCCGCGGCCGGCTACGACGAGTTGCGTCGGCTGACCGAACCGGACCGGCTGGAGTTGTTCGCCCGGGCCCTGCCCGACGACCCCGCCGAGTTGTGGGAGCCGACCGGCCCGGATGCGTTGGCCGGCCGGATCGGCGCCGCGTGGCGGGACCGGTTCGGGCGCGCGGTCGCCGCGCCGGAGGCGACGATCGCGGTACTGGCCGAGCTGGACCACGTCACGCTGCACACCCCCGCCGCGCAGATCTGCGCGGCCTTCCTGGCCCCGGACACCCACGAGTTGACCAGCCGGGACCACGATCCCTGGCTGGCGGACGGGCTCGGTGGGGCGTACTGCACCAGCGAGGAGCAGGGGATCCGCTGGTTCGAGGAGTTCCTGAAGGCGATCGGTGGCGCGCTGCCGATCATCTACGCCGAACTGCCCGCCGGGGACCCGGTGCGCGCCGGGCTGCCCGCGGTGGTCGCGCAACTGCGGGCCCGGTTCGAGCATCCGGGGCTGCTGTTGGACGCCGGGTACACCGTGGGCTTCAGCAATTCCTTCGACGAGCTGCGGGCCCGGTTCGGGGATCGGCCCTTCGTCGGGCGGTTCCCGCTGGAGACGCGGAGTTTCGACGACGGCCTGACCGTCGCCACCCGCGCGGAGCCCACCGAACGCGATCCGAAGCCGAGCACGCGGCTGTATTTCCGCCCCGCCCGCTACGGCGACGACGAGCGCTCGGCGCTGCTGCGCGAGCTGGCCTCGAACGGCTCGCCGGTCCGCGATGCGGTGGACATGTTGCGCGGCGACTGGTGCACACGGGTGCTGGATCGGGTGGCCGGCGACGCGCTGCCGGTCGGCGCGTACGAGAGCAACCCGGCGGCAAGCGCGCCGGAGACGGTGGCAAGGGTGGCCAAGGCGCTGGGGGTGGGCAACGACGCCGCCGCGCTCCATCTGCAACTGCTCGCCCTGGAGCGGCCCACGGATCGGCGGGTTCGGCTGTGGAACGGGTGGACCGCCGCCCGGCACCGGGACGCGGCGGCGGCGCTCCTGGACGCGGGGGTGGTGGTCGCGGACCAGCGGGCGCGGGCCGGTCGCGGGGTGTTCCTGCCGGGCGGCTGGGCCAAGGCCCGCAAGCCGTGGTGGCCGATGGAGGTGTGGAAGGCGAACGTGCTCGGCGTGCGGTTGATCGGCGACCAGGTCTGGGCCGCCCGCGACACCTGGCAGCTGACCCTGCCCGAGTTGTTCGCGCACGTGTGGGACCTGGTCGAGCGGGGTGCGGGACCGGCCTGACCGCCGAGAGGAATTGGGTACGCCGTACGAGGGCGACTCCGGATGTTGTACGGTACGGCATACGGAGTTGCCCGAGGCGAAGCTGGTCCGCGTCGGGACGAGAGAGTGGCGGGCGAGCCCGGCGCCCCGCGGCGCGCCCGACGACCCAGGAGCAGCGAACATCGCCACCCGCAGCACGCCCGCCCCGACCGAACTGATCCGACACGCGGCCACCTTCGCCCCGGCCGATCCGCCACGCGCCGGCACCGTCGCGTTCTGGCCGTACCCCGGCGGCCCCGACACGATCACCGTGCTCGCCGCCGACGGCACCGAGCACACCCACCCCGCCGTACGAGTGCCGGTCGCCGACGCGGTGCGGCTGCTCTCCCGGGCCCGCCGGGCCGCCGACGCGCATCCGGCGGCGGCGTTCTGGGGCGCGGCCACCGTGCTCGCCCTGCAACTGGTGGCGCGCGGACGGATGGTGCCCGGCCTGTCCCCCCAGGACCACGACGCGTGGCGGGCCGGGCCGCTGGACGCCGCCGACGTGGACCGGGTGCGGGCGCTCGCCGACGCGATGCCGGGCGAGGCGCGGGCGATCCCGACCGCCGGCGGCGGGCTGTTGCCCGAGGCGGCTCCGTTGGTCCAGGCCTTCCTGGACGCGGTCGCCGACACCATGCCGCGCACCGCCGCCGCGCCGCGGGCGAACGGGAGCACCGCGTTCGCCGGCGCCGAGCCGCACCGGCTGCCCGCGCTGCGCGGGTGGTCGGACGAGGTGGCCGCCGGGATCGACACGGGCGTGCGGATCTCGCTGCGCCTGGAGACGTACGACGTGGCCCACGCGCCGTTTCGGGCCGTGGTCCAGGTGCACTCGCTCGCCGACCCGGGTGTGGTGATCGACGCGGACACCCTGTGGACCGGCACCGATCCCCGGTTCGGCGACCGCGCCCGGCGGGACGTGCTGCTCGCGCTGCGCCGGGCCGCGCGGGTGTGGCCCGCCCTGGAGCCGCTGCTTGGCGCCGGTGTGCCGGACCGGGTGGTGGTCGGCGACGACGACCTCGGCGCGCTGCTCGGTGCGGCGACCGCCCGGCTGGCCGCGGCCGGCGTCGAGGTGCACTGGCCGCGCGAGCTGATCCGCGATCTGACCGCCAGGGCCGTGCTCGGCGCCGACGAGCACGCACCCCGGGACCTGCGCGCCTTCCTCGGCGGCCACACCACACTCGGCTTCGACTGGCAACTCGCGCTCGGCGGCGAGCCGTTGACCGCCGCCGAACTGGACGCGCTGGCCGAGTCGCACCGGCCGGTGGTGCGGCTGCGCGACCGGTGGGTGGTGGTCGATCCGACCCTGGTGGCCAAGGCCCGCAACCGCTCGATCAAGTCGCTGACCCCGATCGAGGCGCTGACCGCGGCGCTGACCGGCACCGCCGAGGTCGAGGGCCGGCGGCTCGAGGTGGCCACCTCGGCATGGCTGGACGAACTGCGTGCGCGGATCGCCGACCCGGACGCGGGCGAGCCGATCGGGCCGCCCGCCACGCTCGCCGCGACGCTGCGCGACTACCAGTTGCGCGGCCTGCACTGGCTGGACCGGATGACCGCGCTCGGCCTGGGTGGTTGCCTGGCCGACGACATGGGCCTGGGCAAGACCGTCACGCTGATCGCGCTGCACCTGCACCGCGCCGAGCACCCGGCCGATCCCGCCGACGCGGGGCCGACCCTGGTGGTCTGCCCGGCCTCGCTGCTCGGCAACTGGGAGCGGGAGATCCGCCGGTTCGCCCCCGGCACCCCGGTGCGCCGCTTCCACGGCGGCGCCCGCACCCTGGCCGACCTCGACGCCGGATTCGTGCTGACCACCTACGGCACGATGCGCCGGGACGCGGCGGACCTGGCCGAGGTGCCGTGGGGCCTGGTGGTCGCCGACGAGGCGCAACACGTCAAGAACCACACGTCCGCCACCGCCAAGGCACTGCGCCGCATCCCCGCCCGGGCCCGGATCGCGCTGACCGGCACGCCGGTGGAGAACCGGCTGGTCGAACTGTGGGCCATCCTCGACTGGACCACCCCGGGCCTGTTGGGCAACGCGGCCGCGTTCCGACGCCGCTGGGTCAAGCCGGTGGAGGCGGATCGGGACGGGCCGACCGCCGAGCGGCTCGCCCGGCTGGTCGCGCCGTTCCTGCTCCGCCGGCGCAAGTCCGACCCGGGCATCGCGCCCGAGTTGCCCGCCAAGACCGAGACCGATCAGCCGGTCTCGCTCACCCGCGAGCAGGTCGGGCTGTACGAGGCGGCGGTGCGCGAGGCGCTGGCCGAATTGCGCGACGCCGAGGGGATGGCCCGGCGCGGGCGGATCGTCCGGCTGCTCACCGGCCTCAAACAGATCTGCAACCACCCGGCGCAATACCTCAAGGAGCACGATCCCCGCCTGGACGGCCGCTCCGGCAAGCTGGAACTGCTCGACGAACTCCTCGACACCATCCTCGCCGAGGACGGCGCGGTGCTGGTCTTCACCCAATATGTGACCATGGCCCGGCTGCTCGCAAAGCATCTGGACGCGCGCGGCATCGGCAATCACCTCCTGCACGGCGGCACCACGCCCGCCCGCCGCGAAGAGCTGGTCGACCGCTTCCAGGCCGGCGAGGTACCGGTGTTCCTGCTCTCCCTCAAGGCGGCCGGCACCGGGCTCAATCTCACCCGTGCCGACCATGTCGTGCACTACGACCGCTGGTGGAACCCGGCCGTCGAGGAGCAGGCCACCGACCGTGCGTACCGGATCGGCCAGATGCGGCCGGTCCAGGTGCACCGGTTCATCGCCGAGGGCACCATCGAGGACCGGATCGCCGAGATGTTGCGCGACAAGCGCACGCTCGCCGACTCGGTGCTCGCCGGCGGCGAGGCCGCGCTGACCGAACTCTCCGACACACAACTCGCGGACCTGGTCGAGCTCAGGAGTGCCCGATGACCGCCGAATCCGCCCGTACCTTCCCCGCGTTCGCGCCGCGCCGGGCCCGTGGCATCGGCGCGGTCACCTGGTGGGGCCGTGCCTGGACGGACGTGCTTGAGGGCGCCGCGCTGGCGCACGAGCCGCTGCGCCGGGGGCGGACGTACGCAAACTCCGGGCTGGTCGGCGCGATCACCGTCGGGCCGGGCCGGATCGTCGCGTCGGTGGCCGACACGGACGGCGCGCGGTATCGGACCGAGCTGCGCGTCGAGCCGTTCGACGACGCGGGCTGGGCCCGACTGCTGGACGAGGTGGGCGCGCGGGCCGGGCATCTGGCCGCGCTGCTCGATCGGGACCTGCCGCGCGACCTGGTCGCCGCCGCTGCGGACGCCGAGCTGCCGCTGCTCCCGGAGATCGGCGAGTTGGACACCGAATGCGGCTGTCCCGGCTGGGAGTTGCCCTGTCGGCATGCCGCCGCGCTGGGCTATCAGGCGGCCTGGCTGCTGGACGCGGATCCGTTCGTGTTGTTCCTGCTGCGCGGGCGGGACGAGCGGGACTTCCTGGACCGGTTGCGCGAGCGGTCGGCGCGGGCCGGCGCGGTGGGGGTGGCCGCCCGGGACGCGTACCGACCGGCCGACACGTTGCCCGCCGATCCGCCGCCGGTGCGCGAACCCGCCGTACTGCTCCGGGTCGCGCCCGCGCCCGGGATCCCGGCCGGTGTGCTGGAGTCGCTGGCCGCCGAGGCCGCGCACCGGGCCCGGGCACTGCTCGCGGAACTCGACGCGGCGCCCGACCACGCGGGGTCCGACGGCCCGATCCAGGGGCCGCCCGCGGGTCGGATATCCCGATGATCTCGGCCGGCACTCGCCCTAGGATGAGCGCCGCAGTGTCGCCGATCGGACAGGGATGAATCGAACCATGCACACGCCCACGGGCTCCCCTCGTCAGGTGCTGATCTTCGACGCGGACGACACGCTCTGGGAGAACAACATCCTGTTCGAGCGGGTCATCGACGCCTACCTCGACTGGGTCGCCCGGCCCACCCTGGACCGGACCCGGGTCCGGTCGCTCCTGGACGAGGTCGAGGCCGCGAACGCGCTCACCCACGGCTACGGCAGCAAGGTGTTCGTCCGCAGCCTGGGTGAGACCCTGGAGCGGCTGAACGCCCGCCCGGCCACCGACGCGGAACTGCGCCACATCGACGAGTTGGCGGTCGTACTCCTGCGGAACCGGGTCGAACTCGTGCCCGGCGTGGTCGAGACGCTCACCACGCTCGGCGCCCGGCACGACCTGATGTTGCTCACCAAGGGCGACACCGAGGAGCAGCAGCGCAAGATCGACGCGTCGGCACTGGCCCACCACTTCCGCAGCACGCACATCGTGCCGGAGAAGGGCGTCGACGCCTACCTGGACCTGACCCGCGCGCACGACCTGGTGCCGGCCACCACGTGGATGATCGGGAACTCCCCCAAGTCGGACATCCTGCCCGCGCGCGGCGCGGGTCTGGGCGCGGTGTTCATCCCCAACGCGCACACCTGGGTCCTGGAGCAGAGCGAGCTGGATCCGCTCGACGACCGGGTGCTGACCCTGACCGCGTTCCCCGAGTTGCTGAAGCACTTCTGATGACGGCGAACCGGCCGGCCGGCCCCTCCGTGTCGTGTGCCTTCATCTGCCACGACGGCGCCGGTCGGGTGTTGCCGGCCCGCCGATCGAGCGCCGCGCGCGACGAGGCGGGCACGTGGGACACCGGCGCGGGTGCGCTGGAGTGGGGTGAGACGTTCGAGGCGGCGGTGACGCGCGAAGTGCGCGAGGAGTACGCCGTCGAGGCCCGCTCGATCGAGCAGCTCGGGGTGCGCAACGTGTTGCGCGGGGAACCGATCGCCTCGCACTGGGTCGCGGTGGTGTTCGCGGTGCGGGTCGATCCGGACCGGGTCGCGATCGGCGAGCCGCGCAAGTTCGACGCGCTGGAGTGGTTCGCGCCGGACGCGCTGCCGGCCCCGCTGCACTCGCAGTGCGGGGCCGGGTTGGCGCTGTTTCGGGAGTGGCAGGACCGCAGCCGATAGCACTACGAGGGTGCGCCACGCTCGGGCAGGCCGGGACGGGTTTCGCCCGCAGCACCTCGGCGGGGCGCCGGGCGCGGGGCTCGTGGCGCGGGTGAGGGTTTGCTCGGCGGCCCGGCGCCCGGTTTGCGCGGAGCCGGTCCCGTCGTGGGCCGTGGGCCGGCAACGAGGGTCCGGCCGGCCGCCGTTCGCGGCGACGCCGCCCGCGCGCCGGCGTCGTTCGGGCGTGGCGGGGTCGGCCGGCCGGTGCGCACGGCGCGGTAGCCGACCATCCGGCCCGCGCCGGTGAACGCGCACAGGTCCACCTCGGCCGCGTCGCCCGGGGCGACGCGAAGTGTGCTGCCCGCCGGGATGTTCGGCCGCATGCCGAAGGTCGCCGCCCGGGCGAAGGACAGTGCCGGGTCGACCTCGAAGAAGTGGTAGTGCGAGCCGACGCGCACGGTGCGGTCGCCGGTGTTGCGGACCACGACGGTCAGCGTGCGCCGATCCGGCGCCGGTCCGGCCGGGTCGGCGTGCCGGGGCATGGCCATGGGATCGCCCTCCGGGTCAGGCGACGGGGAACGGGGACGCGTGTACGAACTCGCGGCCGTGCGCGCGGCCGAGCGCATGGCGGTGGTCGGGCGCCGGGCCGTCGGGGTGGGTGTGTACGGGCCGGTGCGCGCGGGCCGTCGCCAGGCCGTCGTCGCCGAGGGTGTGCAAGCGCTCCATGGCCGCACCGACCCGCGCGGCCAGGACGCCGGCCGCCGCCGGTGCGGTGAGCAGCGGGGCCGTTCCGGGGACCGCGGGCAGCACGAACGAGGCGGGCAGCGCGATGGTGCGGGCCGCGCCGAGCACCCGGCAACGTTCCAGGGCGCGGCCCAGGTCCGGGTCACCGCCGAGGAGTGCGACCTCGACGATCCGGTGCGGGCCGTGCTGCCACACCAGGCGCGCGATCCGGTACAACTCCGCATCCTCGTGCGCGTCCCCCGCCGGCGCCGTCACCAGCAGCGCGGCCCGGGCCGGCACCCGCGCGGCGGCGGCCCGCAGCCAACCGGTGAGCTGTTCCGTACCGGCGAACGGCCGGGCCAGCACCACCCGGTCCCGCTCCGCCGGGGGCAGGGTGAGCAGCGTCCGCGCGGTGTCCGCGACCAGCGCCGCGTCCCGCCCGAGCGTGATCGGCACCACGCACACCCGATCCGCCCCGGCGGCAAGCAACGCGCCCACCGCGTGCCGCAGTTGCCGGCCCCCGGCGACCGAGGTCACCTCGGGGCCGAGCACTCCGGGCAACGCCGCGCCGTGTGCGCTCTCATGCCCGCCGACCGCCACCACCGCCACCCGCTCCGCCACGGCTCAACCGCCGATCGGGTCGGCGCCGGGCAACCGCCCGGCAGCGGCCGGTCCCGATGCGATGAGCTCGGCGAATTCGTGTGGTTCGGGGTGCATCGTGGCTTCCTTTGCTGGTTCCGGGCGGTCGGTGGCGCGCGGTCGACCGAGGGCTCGTGAACCGACGGTGTTCCGGCCGACGGATGCGCGGGCCCGCCGGGGCCGCGCCTGCTCGGTCGAGGGTTGTCTCGTCCCGGGTATCCATCCAACCGACCCGTCAACCTCACGCACAAGGGTGAAATATGACCGTCCGGCCCGGTCGCCCGCCTCCCGGCCACGCCCGGCCATCGGATAGACAGGCGGCATGAAGCTCCTCGTCCCGGCCGCCCTGACCGCCCTGGCCGCCCTGGTCGTGCTCGCCGGGTGGTGGTCGCGCGCGCGTCGGCTGCGCGCCGTACCCGTACCGCCCGTGCCCACCGGCCGCTCGGCCCGCCCGGTCCCGGGCCAGATCTGGTGGGCGAGCGTGCCCTTCGACGAGGGCGACGCGGCCAAGGACCGCCCGTGTCTGGTGGTCCGGGTGGGCCCGCGTGGCGCCGAGGTGCTCAAGATCACCAGCCGCGACCAGAGCGCGCGCGACCGCTATCTCCGGCTGCCCACCGAGACCTGGGATCCCGGTGCGAGTCACCGCAGTTGGCTGGAGACCCGGCCGCTGCGCAACATCGGCCACGACGCGTTCCGGCGGCCCGCCGGGGTGTGCGACCGGCGCGTGTGGTCCCGGATCAGCCGGGCGCATCGGGTCCGTTGACCACCGGTGCGCCGAGTGCGGGTCAGCGCTCCGGTTCGGCCGACTCCGCGAGTTCGTCGACGGCCAGGTCGCCGGTGGGCAGGTGGGGCTGCCGATAGACGGCGTGTCCCACCAGGTGGGTCGCCACCGGCACGGTGGTCAGTTGGAAGAAGCCGACCATCACCAGCATCCCGATGTCGATCCCGCTGCGCAGCCGCAACCCCAGGCCGAGGGTGACCAAAAGCAGGCCGAGCACCTGCGGCTTGGCCACCGTATGCATCCGGGACAGCGTGTCCGGGAAGCGCAGCAGCCCCACCCCCGCGACGAATGCGAGCGCGCAGCCCGCCAGCAGGCAGGCCACGGACGCGCCGTCGGCGAACTCGCCCGCCCGCACGTCAGTTCCCCTCGCGGGCGGAGAAACGCACGATCGACACCGAGCCCAAAAACCCGACCAGCGCGAGCGCGAGCAGCACCGGGACGGTGGTGGTGTGCCGATTCAGCGTGGCCTCCGCCGCGATCGCGGCCAACACCACCGCGAGCAGCATGTCCACCGCGACCGCCCGATCCAGTGTCGACGGCCCGCGGACGAGCCGGATCAGGGCCAATACGGCGGCCGAGCCGAGCAGCACGATCACCGTGACCCCGACGAGCGGATTCATGGACCACCTCCGGGAGTTCGGGCCGACCTGGTGCGTTCGGCGCGGGTACCGAAGGCGCCGACCGCGCGCGCCTCCAGGCGCACCACGGCACGCCGGGCCGCCGCCACCGCCGCCGGGGTGTCGGCGCCGAGCGCGTGGATGTAGAGCGTGGTGGGCCCGTCCCGGCGGATCTCGATCACGATGCTGCCGGGCATCACGTTCAGCGCCAACACGATCAGGGTGAGCAATACGTCCGAGCGGGTGGCCAGTTCGACCCCGACCACCGAACTGCGCGGCAATCGCCCGGGCCACAACGCCTGCCAGGCGACCCGCAGCGAGGACACCACCAGGTCGACCGCGAACAACACGACGAACCGGACCAGTCCCCATGGCCGAAAGGCGAGCCGGTCCCGCGCCGGGGACAGCGGCAGCAGGGTCAGCAGCAACACCGCGAGCACGATCCCGGTGAGCACGTTGGCCGCGGTCAACGTGCCCCACAGGGCCACCCACACGGCGGTCAACCACACCACCAGGAGCGGCGATACCCGGCGATACCCGCGCGCCGGCCGGACCCGGGTCGTGCTCATCGGCCACCGCCTCGGTCGAACCCGCCGGGCAGCGGTACGGCGTGCAGGTAGTCGGTGCGGTCCACCAGTTCCCGGCCGGTGCGCTCGGTCAGCGCGACCAGCGGGCCGGCCAGGACGGTGAACGCCAGCCCCACCGCGACCAGCGCACACGTGGCCAGTGTCATCGCGCGCGGCAACACGCTGCTGGTGGCCGCGACGTCGCGCCCGCTCAGACTCGCGCCCGAGGAGTACGCGGTCTCCCCCGGCTCGGCCGGCGTACTGCCGAACACCTGTCCCCAGATGCGCGCCATCGCGTAGAGCGTCAGCAGGCTGGTCGCCACCGCCGCGCCGATCAGCACATACGAACTCACCCCGCCGCTCTCCGCGCCCGCGCGCAACAGCAGCCACTTGCCCAGGAATCCGGACAGCGGCGGGATGCCGCCCAGGTTCATCGCGGGTACGAAGAACAACACCGCGAGCGCCGGCGACATCCGGGCCAGCCCGCCGAGCCGGCCCAGATCGGTACTGCCGCCACGCCGCTCGATCAGCCCGGTGACCAGGAACAGCGAGGTCTGCACGGTGATGTGGTGCACCGCGTAGAACACCGTCCCGGCCAGCCCTGCGGCGCTCGCGAGGGCGATCCCGAAGACCATGTACCCGATGTGGCTGATCAGCGTGAAGGACAACAGTCGGTTCAGGTCGCTCTGGACGATCGCGCCCAGGATGCCCACGATCATCGTCGACGCGGCGACCACGAGCAGCAGTGCGCGCAGCCGCTCGTCCGGGAAGAGCAGGGTCTGTACCCGGATGATCGCGTAGACCCCGACCTTGGTCAGCAGTCCGGCGAACACCGCGGTGACCGGCGCCGGCGCCGTCGGGTAGGCGTCGGGAAGCCACGCGGACAGCGGGAACACCGCCGCCTTGACCCCGAATCCGATCAGCAACATCGATTCCAGGACCAGCCGCACACCGGGATCCACGTCGGGCAGCCGGACCGCCAACTGGGCCAGGTTGACCGTGCCGGTCGCCGCGTAGACCATCGCGATCGCGGCCAGGAACACCAGCGAGGACAGCAGGCCGACCACCACGTAGCCGGCGCCGGCCCGCACCCGGGCGGCGGTGCCGCCCACGGTCAGCAGTACGTAGCTGGCCGCGAGCAGCACCTCGAAGCCCACGTAGAGGTTGAACAGGTCGCCCGCCAGGAAGGCGTTCGCGACACCCGCGACCAGGATCAGATACGTGGGGTGGAACACGGACAGCGGGGTGGCCTCGTCCTCGTCCGCGCGCCCCTGGCCGATCGAGTAGACCAGTACGCCCAGGGTGACCGCGCAGGACACCACCAGCATCAGCGCGGACAGCCGGTCGGCGACCAGCACGATGCCGGTCGGCGCGGGCCAGCCGGCCAGCCGGGCGACCACCGGGCCGTCCCGATCGGCGGCCACCAACAGCGCGATCGCCACGCCGAGTACGGCGCTCAGCACACCGACGCTGATCACCCGCTGGCCGCGCGGCAGCCGACCGCCGATGGCCAGCTTGAGCCCGGCGCCGAACAGCGGCAGCAAGACCGGCAGCGGGACCAGGTGGTTCATCGATCGAGCTCGTTCCTCGGCACGTCGCCGCCTCGGCCGGCGCCCGCCGCACCCGCGCCGCGCGGGAACTCGGTGTCGGGCACGTCGTCCACGATGCTGTCGGCTCGCGCCACGGCCGCCCGTTCGGCCCGCGCCTGCCGGTTCAACTCGCGCCGCGCGGCCCGGAACCGGGCCCGCAACTCGGCCTGTTGGCCCTGGTGTTCGGCCCTGATCCCGCGCAGTCGCAGCTTGAGTTCGGCGCGCCGCTCGCGGGCGATCGCGCGGGCCTCGGGCCGGCCGCCGCGGCCGTGCTCGTCCACCCCGAGCCGGCGGCATTCGTCGGCGTAGCCCGCTTTCGCCGCCGCCGCCAACTGTCGTACCGCCGCGCCACGTTGTGCGGTCTGCCTGCGCAACTCGCGGCGCAGTCGTCGATGTTCGGTGCGCAGATCGCCGCGCTCGGCACGGCGCACCACGCGCAGGTCCTCGGCGTCGTCCTGGATCTCGTCGGAGCCGGTCAACTCCCAGTGCCGGTGCACCATCGACAGGACGAACGCGGTCACCGCGAGGGTGATCACGATCGCGGTCAGCACCATCGCCTGGGGCAGTGGGTCGTTCATCCGGTCCGGGAGGGTGATCCCGAGCACCGGCGCGCCGCCCGCCCGGCCCCCGCCGGAGAGCACGACCAGGTTGGCTCCGTTGCCGATCAGGACCACGCCGAGCAGCACCCGGGTCAGGCTGCGTTCCAGGAGCAGGTAGACCCCGACGCCGACCAGGACCGCGGCGGTCAGCACCAGGGTCAGGGTGGGACTCCTCATACGATCACCGTCCGTTCCGCGTCCCGATCGCGGGTCTGTTCGATCCGACGGTCCAACTCCGCGCCCAGCGCGCTCAGTACGTCCTGCACGAGGCCGATCACCAGCAGGTAGACGCCGATGTCGAAGAACACCGACGTGGCGATGTGCACGTCGCCGAACAGCGGCAGCGAGTAGTCGAGCACCGTGCTGCGCAGTGCCGCGCCGCCCACGATCAGGCCGATCAGGCCGACCCCGGCGCTGATCACCAGGCCGGTGCCGAGCAGCCGCCCGGCGGGCAGCGGCGCCGCCTCGGCCAGTTCGTAGCGCCCGCCCGCGAGATAGCGCACCAGGAGCGCGAGGCCGGCGGTGATCCCGCCCGCGAACCCGCCGCCGGGGGTGGAGTGGCCGCTGAAGAGGAAGTAGAGCGACAGGATGAGCACGGTCGGGAACGCGACGCGCGCGACCACCTCGAACAACACCGTGCGCCGCTCGGGGGCGAGCGTGCCCGCCGCCGCGAGCCAGGGCGGCGGCTCGCGGTCGGCGCGATGGGCGCCGCCGCCCTCGGCTGCCTGCGACCGGTCGCCGATCCTGGGCAACTCCCGGGCCCGGCGCACGAAGATCAGGCTGGTCACCCCGATCGCGGCGACCGCGAGCACCGCGATCTCGCCCATCGTGTCCCAGGCCCGGATGTCCACGAGCAGCACGCTGACGATCTCCTTGCCGCCCGCCTCCTTGGCCGCGGCGGCGAACGCCTGGGACACCGGTGGGCGGGTGCGGGCGGCGAACGCGGACACCGCGACGCCGGCGACCACGACGGCGGACAACACCGCGAGACAGATGTGCACGACGCGGCGCCCGGGTCGGGTGCCGTCGCCGAATCGGCGCGGGAGGCGGCGCAGTACGAGCAGGAACACCACCAGGCTGAGCGTCTCCACCAGGCCCTGGGTCAGCGCCAGGTCGGGGGCACCCTGGAGGACGAACAACGTCGCGCAGCCGTAGCCGGTGACGCCGACCAGGAGTACGGCGGGCAGTCGACCGCGGGTGCCGGCCGCGATCAGCGCGGTGGCGGCGACCAGGGTGGCGACCACGATCTGGGCCGCCGAGTCCCACCAGCGCCGCTGGTGCGGGAAGGGCAGCGGGAGGTGGCCCAGGGCGGTGGCGGCGGTGATGGCGATCAGGCTGAGCAGGATGACCCCGAGGTAGACCGGCATCGAGCCGCGTTGGGTGGTGCCGGTCAACTGCAGGGCGCCTCGGTCCACGCCGCGTACCAGCGCGTCGTACAGCCGCGAGGGCTCGATCCGCGCGGTGGCCAGTTGCAGCCGCACCACCGGCTCGCGGACCAGGAACAACACGATGCCCACGCCGAGCGCGGCCAGCGACAGGTAGAGCGCGCTGCCGAAGCCGTGCCACAGGGCCAGGTGGTAGCCGGTCGCGGTGGGTGGGAACAGGTCGGCGTACGAGGAGATCCAGTGGTCCAGTGACGCGGCGGCCGGGCCCAGGGCCAGGCAGCCCGCGCCGAGCAGGAGCGCGGGACCGAGCAGCAGGCCGCCGAGCGGTGCGCAACTGGTGGTCGGCACACCGGGTTTGCGGGCGAAGGCGCCCCAGACGAAGCGCAGGCTGTACGCGGCGGTCAGCGCGGATCCGGCGACCAGTACGCCGAGCACGACGGTGTCGGTCCGGCCACGATGCAGGAACGCCTCGTACACCGCCTCCTTGGCGACGAATCCGGCCATCGGCGGCAGTCCGGCCATGGACAGCGCGGCCACCACGGCGACCAGGCAGGTGATCGGCATCGTGCGGGCCAGGCCGGAGAGTCGGCGCAGGTCCCGGGTGCCGGCGCCGTGGTCGATGATGCCGACGACCAGGAACAGGGTGGCCTTGAACAGCGCGTGGGCGACCAGCATCGCGACGCCGGCGAGCGCGGCGTCCCGGTTGCCCGCGCCGGTGACCACGGTGAGCAGGCCGAGTTGGCTGACCGTGCCGTAGGCGAGCACACGTTTGAGGTCGTTCTCGCGCAGCGCCCGCCAGCCGGCCAGGAGCAGGGTGGCGCAGCCGGTGATCAGTACGATCGGCCGCCAGGGCGCGAGTTCGGCGAATCCGGGGGCCAGCCGGGCGACCAGGTAGACGCCGGCCTTGACCATCGCGGCGGCGTGCAGGTAGGCGCTGACCGGGGTGGGCGCGGCCATCGCGGCGGGCAACCAGGACCCGAACGGCACGATCGCCGATTTGGACAGCGCGCCGACCAGGATCAACACGATCGCCGTGGTCACCACCGTGCCGCCGGGCGGGTGGGCGAGGATCACCGAGAGCCGGTAGGTCCCGGCCTGTTCGCCGAGCAGGATCAGCCCGACCAGCATCGCCAGCCCACCGAAGGTGGTCATGGTGAGCGCCTGCATCGCGGCCCGCCGCGAGCCCCGATGCTCACTGCGATGCCCGATCAACAGATAGGAGAAGACAGTCGTCAGCTCCCAAAAAACATAAAGCAGGATCAGATCATCGGTGGCAACCAGCCCGATCATCGCCCCCGCAAACGCCACCAACACCCCTGCAAATGCTCCCAATCCAGGCTCATCCGCAGCAAAGTAACGAGCACAATAGACAAGAACCAACACCCCCACGCCCGCGGCCAGAAACACCATCACCAGGGCAAGCGCGTCACACCGAAACGCCAGCGAAACCCCAAGCCGCGGAATCCACTCCCGCGTCTCGACCACCGGCACACCATCGAACACGGCCCGCGCCTGAGCCAACGCCCACCCGGTGGTGGCCACCGGCAACGCGGCCAACAACAAAAACCCATTCCGCCCAAACCGCCGAACCAGCCACGGAGCGACGGCCGCGACCACGAAGTACGAGGCCACCGAGAAGATCATGACGCCACGGTATGCGGCATTCCCCCCAAATCCCCTCACCTGACCCGCAAGTCACCCATTTCCCCCACACCCACTCTCCCCGCCCCCACCCGTTGGCCTCAAACGCCGGCCGGGCCGACCGGTCCCGACCGACCCCGGGCGCTGTTCGGACCCACGCCGGCCTCCAACACCGGCCGGGCCGATCGGCCTTCACCGACATCGGGCGCTGTGCGGACCCACGCCGGCCCCAAACACCAGCCGGACGGATCGGCCTTCACCGACATCGGGCGCTGTGCGGACCCACGCCGGCCCCAAACACCAGCCGGGCCGATCGGCCTTCACCGACATCGGGCGCCGCGCAGACCCACGCCGGCCCCAAACACCGGCCGGGCCGATCGGCCTTCACCGACATCGGGCCGCGGCCAACGCCGCGTTGCCCTCGAACGCCGGCGGACCCGATCCGGTTCGGGCGCCACCTCCAGCAGACTCAAGCCACTCCAGCCCGGCCGGCGCTTGAGGCCAACCCAAGCCATCGAACGCGCAAGTCTCGCCGAACCAATCAGCCCGGCCGGCGTTTGAGGCCAAGAAGCCGACCGGACGCGTGCGGCCACATCAACAACGCCGAGCCACTCCAGCCGGGCCGGCGATTGAGGCCACTCAGCCCCGCCGGCGCTTGAGGCGACCAGCCCGGCCGGCGCTTGAGGCCAAGAAACCGAGCCGACGCGTGCGGCCACATCAACCAAACGCCGAGCCACCCCAGCCCGGCCGGCGATTGAGGCCACTCAGCCCCGCCAGCGCATGAGGCGAACAGCCCGGCCGGCGCTTGAGGCCAAGAAACCGAGCCGACGCGTGCGGCCACATCAACCAAACGCCGAGCCACCCCAGCCCGGCCGGCGCTTGAGGCCAATGAGCCCGGCCGGCGCTTGAGGCCGCCTCGGCCGCAGGCCGGGTCAGTTCAGCCCGGCCGGCGCTTGAGGCCAAGACGACCAATCGCCCGCCAACCCCCACTCCGCTCCGCGGCCGAACGCAACCGCAAACCCGGCCTCACCAAGCTCCTCCCGAACCACCCTCGCGATCCGCAACACGTCCCCCCGCTCGCCGACAGGCAACGGCGCCGCGACCGAAGCCCGCAACCCGTCCGCCCGACCAAGCAGCGTCGCCGCCTCCACCGCCCGCCCCGAGATCGCCTCGACCCCGGCCAACCCCTCCAACGCCAGTGCCACCGCCCGCGGATCGCCCATCGCCCGCGCCGCCGCCAACCCCTCCTCGTGCAACGCCCGCGCCCCGGCCGCGTCCCCGCGCAGCTCGGCCACGAACCCCAATTCGGCCAGCAACAGCGTCACCCCGTAGAACGGCACACCCTGGTCGTCGCGCAGCCGCCGATTCCACTCCAGCGCATTGCGCAGATGCGTCGAGGCCGCCTCCAGATCCCCCGCCCGCCGCGCCCCGAGCCCCAGCCCGACCTCGGCGAACTCCTCCGCGAAGCGGTCCGACTGCTCCACCGCGAGCCGCCGCCCCCGCTCGTGGAACTCCGCGGCCCGACCGAAGTCACCGCTCAGCAGCGCGATCCGCCCCAGTCCGGACAGCCGATACGACACGTCCGTCCACAACCCCAACTCCTCGGCCCCGCGCAGCCCTTCGCGATGCAGCGCGGCGGCCCGGTCGTACTCGCCGGAGACCTCGGCCAGATACGCCTGCATGTCCGACGCCTGCACCCGCCCCCACCGCTCGCCCAACGCGGCGAACCGCGCCGCGCTGTCCGCCGCCGCCTCGCCGGCCGCGCCCAGATCGCCCCGGAACATCTCCCGCTTGGCCCGGCTGCTCAGCGCCGCCGCGATCCCCCACTCGTCGCCGACCGCCCGAAACCCGGCCAGCGCCCGATCGATCAGCTCGCCGCCGGTATCGGCGTCCCCCACATGCAGGTGCGCCAAGCCCAGGAACCACTCGGCCCGAGCCCGCCCGTCCGCGACGACCCCCTCGTACGCCGCCAACGCCTCCCGGCTCAGCCGCAACGGATCCCGCGCGTCCCCGATCAGCAGCGCGAATCCGGCCCGCCAGGCCCCCGCCGCCGCCCGCACCGCGGCCGACGCATCCGGGTCCGGCCCACCCGGAACCGACAGCGCCGCGTCCAACGCCGACCACGCCTCGCGGTAGCGCCCACGCAGATACCGATACCACGCGGCCCCGACCGCGAGCCGCAGCGCCGATTCGGCATCCCCGCGCCGCACCGCGCCGGCCGACGCCCGGGCCAGGTTCACCTGCTCGGCGTCCAACCGGGCCAGCCATTCGCGCTGGTCGGGGCCGTACAAGTGGGGCGCGGCCCGCGCCACGAACTCGGCGAGATACCGATCGTGGCGCCCCTGCACCGCCTCGAACTCCCCCGCCGCGTGCAACTGCTCCAGGCCGTACGCGGCGACCGACTCCAACAGCCGATACCTGGGCCCGAACGCCGCCCCCTCGACCGCGACCACCAACGAACGATCGACCAACCGCCCGACCAGATCGAGTACCTCCGCGCGAGCCAGGTCCGGCCCGGCACACACCGCCTCGGCCGCCTCGGGAGCACATCCGTCGACCTGGATCGCCAACCGCCGCAGCACGATCCGCTCCGGCGCACCGAGCAGTTCCCAGCTCCAATCGATCATCGCGCGCAACGTCTGTTGCCGAGCCGGCGCCCCGCGTCGACCCACGCCCAGCACCCGGAATCGGTCGTCCAGCCGCGCCGCGAGACCGTGTACGCCCAGCCCGCGCACCCGGGTCGCGGCCAACTCCAGCGCCAGCGGAATCCCGTCCAGCCGCCGGCAGATCGCCGCGATCGCCGCCGCGGTATGTGCGTCCAGCTCGAACCCGGGCGCCGCCGCGGCCGCCCGCGCCACGAACAGCCGCACCGCCGTGGACTCGGCCAGCTCCGCCGGATCCGCCCCGGCGGCCGGCACCACCAGCGGCCGGACCACGCACAACGACTCGCCGCCCACCGCCAACGGCTCCTGACTCGTGGCCAGGATCCGCAGTCCCGGCGCGGCGCGCAGCAGCCCATCCGCCAACTCCGCGACCGGCTCGATCACATGCTCGCAGTTGTCCAGGACGAGCAGCAGCCGCCGCTCGCGCAGCGCGTCCGCGAGCCGCGTGCGCGGATCCGGCGCCCGCTGCCCGGCAGCGGCCGCGACCTCGTCCCGGATCCCCAACGCCGCCGCGATCGTGTCCGCCAGGTCGTCCCCGCTCGGGTCGCGCCGCGCGGCCAGTTCGACCAGCCACACTCCGTCCGGGAACGGGAAGGGCAGCGCGTCGTCGTCCGCCACCCGCGCCGCGCACTCCAGCGCGAGTCGGGTCTTGCCCACCCCGCCCGGCCCGGTCAACGTGACCAGGCGCGCACTTCGCAGCAGCGCGCCGACCTCGGCCACCGCCTCCTCGCGGCCGACCAGCTCGGTCAGCGCGGCGGGCAGATTGCTCCGCGCCCGCGCCGCCGTCGTGGCCGGCGCGGCGACCGCGGCCAGGCTCGGGTCCTGGGCCAGGATCGCCCGCTGCAGTGCGGCCAGCTCCGGCCCGGGATCCAGGCCCAGTTCCTCGGCCAACCGCTCGCGCAGCTCGGCGTATCCGGCCAGCGCCTCCTCCTGCCGCCCGGCCCGGTAGAGCGCGCGCAGGTGCGCGGCCCGCAACCGCTCGCGCACCGGATGCAGCGCGACCTGTTCGCCCAACTCGTCGGCCAGCAGCGTGTGTTCGCCCAGTTCCAGGCGCGCCTCGGCGTAGTCCTCCACGGCGGTGAGCCGCTGCTCGTCCAGCCGGGTGATCGCGGCGCGGGCGAACTCCTCGTCCCGGAAGTCGGCGAACGCCGGTCCGCGCCACAGCGCGAGCGCGTCCGCGAGCAGCCCGGCCCGAGTGCGCGCGTCGGCGCTCGCCCGAGCCCGCGCGGTCAGCTCGGCGAACCGATCCGCGTCCACCGCGTCGGCGGCCACCCGCAGCTGGTAGCCGGGCGGGCAGTGGGCGACCAGTTCACGGCCCCCGGGCTCGGCCGCCGCCAGTGCCCGGCGCAGCTGGGAGACCTTGGTCTGCAGCGTGTTGGTGGGATTGCCCGGCGGGTCCGCGCCCCACAGGTCCTCGACCAGCCGGTCCGCCGAGACCGGCCGACCCCGATGTACGAGCAGATCCGCAAGCAGCGCGCGCACCTTCGACTCCGGGACCCGAACCGGCTGTCCATCCGCCGTCCACACCGCCAGCGGACCCATCACCCCGAAGCGCATGCGGCCACGTTATCCCAGGTCAGCCGGGCCCTGCGGGTCGCCCGCCGGCGCCCGTGCGCGAACCCCCAGGATTCCGTGCGCGGCCGGCGGCACAGTCGAGTCATCGAGTTCGGCCCGCCGAGCCAAACCCCACAACTCAGGAGCAAGCACCATGTCCGCAAACCCCACCACCCCCACCACCCCCACCACCCCCGACACCCTCGTCACCACCGGCCGTGAGATCCGCCTGGCCGCCCGTCCGGTCGGCACGCCCACCGCCGCCGACTTCGCGTTGGTCACCGCCGAGATCCCGGCGCTCGCCGAGGGCCAGATCCTGGTCCGCAACACGTGGATGTCGGTCGACCCCTACATGCGCGGTCGGATGGACGACGTCGAGTCGTACATGCCGCCGTTCGAACTCGGCGCGGTACTCGACGGCAGCGCGGTCGGCGAGGTGATCGCCTCCCGCGCCGACACGATCCCGGTCGGCGCGACGGTGTCGCACTTCGCGGGTTGGCGCGAGTACGCGGTCGTCGACGCGGCCACCGCGATCCCCCTGGACGTCTCGGGCGTACCCGCGCAGACCTACCTCGGCGTACTCGGCACCACCGGCCTGACCGCGTACGCGGCGCTCACCGACACCGCCCCGGTCCGCGAGGGCGACACGGTCTTCGTCTCCGGCGCGGCGGGCGCGGTCGGCAGCGTGGCCGGCCAGATCGCCCGCAAGCTGGGCGCGGGCCGGGTGATCGGCTCCGCCGGCGGTCCGGCCAAGGCCGAGCTTTTGCACAGCGAGTTCGGGTACGACGTCGCCCTCGACTACCGGGCCGGCGCGATCGGCGAGCAACTCGCCCAGGCCGCGCCCGAGGGCATCGACGTCTACCTCGACCACGTCGGCGGCGACCACCTGGAGGCGGCCATCGCGCATGCCAAGGTCGGCGCCCGGTTCGCGCTGATCGGTGCGATCAGCGGCTACAACGCGACCGAGCCGGTGCCCGGGCCGAGCAACCTCTTCCAGGCGTACACCCGCCGGCTGAACCTGCGCGGCATGTTGGTCACCGACCATCTGGCGCTGTTCCCGGAGTACATCGGGCGCGCGATCGGCTGGCTCGGCGACGGTTCGCTGCGCACCCAGGAGACCGTGTTCGAGGGCCTCGACCAGGCTCCGGCGGCGTTCCTCGGCGTCCTGAGCGGCGCCAACACCGGCAAGATGCTCGTCCGCCTGGCCGACTGAGCCCCTCACCCGTCGTCCCAGCACCGAGGAAGACCACGCCATGACCATGACCACCACCACCGCCGCACCACACGCCCTGCTCGTCGTCGCCCACCCGCGCGCCGACTCGCTCACCGCGCGAATGGCCGCCCGCGCGCACACCCGCCTGCTGGCCGCCGGCCATACCGTGGACGTCCTCGACCTGCACGCCGAGGGCTTCGACCCGAGGATGACCGTCGAGGACGAGCCGGACTGGGCGGACCGGGACAAGACGTACAGCCCGGAGGCCCGCGCGCACATGGCCCGGATCGAGGCCGCGGACACGATCGTCGTGGTCTTCCCCGTGTGGTGGTTCGGCCTCCCCGCACTCCTCCAGGGCTGGGTGGACCGGATCTGGAACTACGGCTTCGCCTACGGCCGCAGCCACGCCCGCCTGGCCGGCAAACGCATGCTGTGGCTGGGCCTGGCCGGCTACTCCGAGGACCACTTCACCAGCGGCGGCTGGGACGACCTCCTGGACCGCCGCCTCCGCGTCGGCATCTCGAACTTCAGCGGCATCCAGGACGCAACGGTCCACCTCCTCTACGACACGGTAGCCACCGGCGCCCACGACGGCCCATTGCTGACCGCAACAGAGGAAGCAATAGCAGCCCTCACCAAGCCCCAACTCCCAACCCCGACCTGAAGCCCCAACACAAGGCTCCCCCAAGGCAGTTCGACTCCCAAGGCCCCCCAACACAACCCACCACCCAAGCGCCGGCCGAGCCAATCGACCCGGCCGGCGCTTGAGGCCAACCCAACCCAACCAACACCCACCGCCGGCCGAAACCATCCAGCCCGGCCGGCGTTTGAGGCCAACTAGCCCCGCCGGCGCATGAGGCAAACAGCCCAGCCGGCGCTTGAGGCCACTCAGCCCCGCCGGCGTTTGAGGCGACCAGCCCGGCCGGCGCTTGAGGCCAAGTAGCCCAGCCGGCGCTTGAGGCAAACAGCCCGGCCGGCGTTTGAGGCCAATCAGCCCGGCCGGCGCTTGAGGCCAATCAGCCCCGCCGGCGCTTGAGGCGAACAGCCCGGCCGGCGCCTGAGGCCAACTAGCCCCGCCGGCGCATGAGGCGAAGGCGGCCCATCAATCTCGCACCGAGATCACCTCGGCCGAATTCCCCCGCAAAGCCGCGCAGCCCGGCACCACCGTCGCCACCACCGCCAACCCCGCCGCCGCGACCAACACCGCGGCATACGTCAACGGCGGCGCGTACGGCACGGCCCGATCGGTCATCCCCAGGCTGTACGCGGTCAATGTCGCGTAGGCGACCGCCGTGCCCAGCCCACCCGCGAGCAGCACCACCATCCCGGTCTCCCACCGCAACATCCGGAGCACCTGCCGCCGAGTCGTCCCCACCAACCGCAGCAGCGCAAACTCGCGCCGCCGCGCCGAGGTCGCCATCACCAGCGTGTTCACCACCGCGATCCCGGTGAACGCAATGATCAGCCCCATCGCGACATAGTCGACCTGCGCCCGCGTACCGGCCTGATCCCGCCGGGCCCGCCCCACGTCCCCCGCATCCAGCACCCGCACCCCGGGAAACGAACCCACCGCCCGCTGCACCGCACTTCGCGACACCGAAGGCGCCCCCGCAACCAGCACCGCGTCCGCCGCCGGTCGATCCACATGGGCCGCCACCACCGCATGAGGCAGCGTCAGATCACCGAACCCCAGCCCACGTTCGTACACCGCGACCACCGGCAACGCGAGCACGACCCCGTCCCCCATGGTGATCCGCAGCCGGTCCCCGACCCCGACTCCCTTGGTCCGGGCCGCCAGTTCGCTCACCGCGACCGTGCCGTCGGTCATCGCCCCGAGCGAGCCGGACGTCGTCCGCAGATCCAGCGTCCGTGCCAACCCCCGAGGCGTGACGCCCTGTGCCGAGAACTTGTCCTGCCCCGCCCGCACCATCGTGTGCAGCACCTCGGTGGCCACCTCGACCCCCGGCACCGCCCGCACCGCGTCCGCCGCAGCACCCGGCACCCCGGGGCCTGCGGCCAAGGTGAACGAGGCCAACGTCCCCGCCCCGGCCTGCTGTTCGGCCGCATGGTCCGTCGTCGTCCGGGTGAACAGGATGGTCGAAGCCATCGCCACCGCCAGACTCAGCGGCACGACCACCGCCGCCACCCGCCCTGCGGCAGCCCGCATATTGCGCGCCGCCAGGAACCCGCTCACCGGCGACCAGCGCGCGACCACCGGCCCCAGCACGGCCGACAGCGCCCGAGCCAACACCGGACCGAGCAGCGCGATCGCCACCGCCGCCAGAATCACCGTCAAAAACGTGACCGGCGTCGCCGTGGGCTCGGTGTCCAGCGAACTCAGCAGCACCAACAACGCCCCGAAGCCGAGCGCCGCCACCACCCCACCGACCAGGCGCCAGGCCCCCAACCCCGGCCGCTCGATCGCCGCGTCCGCCAGCGCCTCGGTCGGCCGCACCCGCGCGGCTCGCCGGACCGACACCCGAGCCGCCGTCCACGCGGCGAGCAGCGTCAACAACACCGCGCCGAGCGGCGGAATCGCACTCAGCCGCAGTTCCAACGTGTCCGGCAACGCCCCGAACGCCACGAACCGCCCATACAGCCACCGCGCGAGCCCAAGGCCGGCGCCCGCCCCGAGCGCTCCCGCGAGCAGCCCGACGACCAGCGCCTCGCGCCCGACCATCCGCCGAATCTGCCGGGGCGTCGCGCCGATCGCCCGGAGCAGGGCGATCTCGCGCCGACGCTGCTGTATCGACAGCGCGAACGTACCGACCACCACCAGGATCGCCACCAGCAACGACGTACCGCCGAGCGCGCCGCCCAGACTGACCAGCGTCGTACGGGCCTTGGCCGCGGCCGGGAACTCGGCCGAGCCACGATCCGCGCCGGTGCGCACCTGGGCACCCGTACCGGCGAGCACCGCCCGCGCCGCCGTCCGCACCGCGTCCGGATCCGCGCCGGGCGCCATCACCAGGCCGGCCGCGGCCACCTGCCCGGGATGCCCGGCCAGCCGCCGTGCCTCGTCGTCGGCGAAGAACACCGTGGCCTGCCGGGCCAGTCCGTCCCGACCGGGCGGCGCCGCGATGCCCACCACCCGATACGGCCCCGGGGCGCGGCCGGCCTGCACGGTGACCGTGCCGCCCACTCCGACTCCGGCTCGCCGGGCCAGGTCCGCGTCCACCACGATCTCGTCGGCCGCCGTCGGCGCCCGCCCGGTGCGCAGCCCGAAGGGGGTCAGGCCGGCCGACTCCCACGCGTGCCCCCACGCGTTGTCCGCGGTGTCCAGGGCCCGGCCGCCGGCCGTGAGCACGTGCGCGGGGAAGGTCAGTTCGGGCACCACCGCGCGCACACCCGGCACCGCGCGCAGTCGATCGACCGCGGCCGTGTCCAACCAGGCCCGCTCGGTCAGCGGCTTGGATTTGGTCTTGGTCTTGCCCTTCTTCTCCTTGGTCCAGTGCAGGTTCTGGTCGGCGGTGACCACGGTGTCGGTACCGGCGTAGCGTTCGGTCCTGATGTCGCCGCGAAGTCCGGTCTCCAGGAGCGCGCCGCACGCGGTGACCAGTGCGGCGGCGCAGAGCAGCGCGACGAACGCGCCGACGAAGCCGCCTTTGCGGGCGCGCAGCGTGCGCAGGGCGAGGAAGAGCATCAGGCCCACGCACCCAGGTGGGTCATCCGGTCCGCGATCCGGTCCGCGCTCGCGCCGGCCATCGTGTCGGTGATCCGGCCGTCGGCCAGGAAGAGCACCCGGTCGGCGTAGGACGCGGCGACCGGGTCGTGGGTGACCATCACCACGGTCTGGCCCATCGAGTCCACCGTGTCGCGCAGCAGGACCAGCACCTCCTTGGCGGTGACCGAGTCAAGGGCGCCGGTGGGTTCGTCGGCGAAGACCACTTCGGGTCGGGTGACCAGCGCGCGGGCGATCGCGACGCGCTGCTGCTGGCCGCCGGAGAGTTCGGCCGGGCGGTGCCCGGTCCGTCCGGTCAGGCCGACCCGCCGGACGATCTCCGCCGACCAGGACCGGTCCGCCTTGCGGCCGGCCAGGCGCAGCGGCAGCGTGATGTTCTCCAGGACGGTCAGCGAGGGCATCAGGTTGAATGCCTGGAACACGAACCCGATCCGCTCGCGCCGCAGTTCGGTCAGTGCGCTCTCGGACAGCCCGGCCAACTCCGTCTCGCCCAGTCGTACGCTCCCGCTGGTCGGCCGGTCCAGGCCGGCCGCGCACTGGAGAAACGTGCTCTTCCCGGAGCCGGAGGGTCCCATCACGGCGATGAAGCCGCCCCGCCGGATGCCGACGGTGATCTCGTGCAGGGCGGTGACGGCGGCGGTGCCCTTGCCGTGGACGCGGCCGACGCCGGTCAGGGTCACGGCGTCGGGTATCCGGTCTTGCGAACTCATGGTGCGGTGCCGCCCTTTTCACTATCGATGTGCTGAATATCCCGACCGCCCGTCCCGGGCTCACCGGGCTCGGCGGGGGTCGGTGTTTGGTATGCGAAGAAGCGGGTCTCCACCGGCAGCACCTCGGCCGGCAACGGCCCGGTGCGCTTGTACCGGTTCATCAGGGCGATGTATTCCTCGAAGAACTCGCCCAGTTCGGCCCGGGTGACCTGGATGCTGCCGCGCGAGTACGGCATGTCGACGGCCTCCCCCGCCTCGCCGGCCGCGGTCGCGTCCTGCGAGTGCAGGTATTCCGACAGGTCGGCCGCGAAGGCCAGTCGGTTCAGCTCGTCGACCACCGGCCGGACCTCCGCGCTCTGCTCGCTGCGCGGCGGGAACCGCAGATCCCGCCGCACGGCGCGCCACCACCGCTCGCGTCCGTGCGCGTCGGGGTCGGCGAAGTCCTCGACGAACCCGTGCCTGGCCAGCTCCCGCAGGTGGTAGCTGGTCGCGCCGGTGTTCAGGTCGAGCGCGCGGGCCAGTGACGCGGAGGTCGCCGGCCCGCCCGTCTCCAGTTGCCGCAGGATCCGCTGTCTCCGGGGGTGCGCGAGCGCCTTCAGCGCTTCGAGTTCGCTGACGTCACGACGTTCCGGCGAGGTGGCCATGTGTGCACAATAATCTGTGCACAGAGAATTGTGCAAACGCCGAACGCCGGGACTACTCCACCAGCGCCAGCAACTTGTGCACCGTGTTCCAGTTGCGCACGGTCGCCCCGTCGCCCAGCCGCCGGGCCAGGATCGGCGTCAGTCGCGCCCTGCCGAGCCCGTCGGGGAAGTAGAGGTAGAGCTCGCGCTCCCCCACCCGAAGCTCCTCCGGCGCGTAGCTCTGCGGATCGAGCCCGGCCCACACCGCCGGATCCGGTACGGCGCGCAGGAACGCCACCGCGAGCTTGGCCGGATCACGCACCTCCAGCGGATTGGCCGCGACCACCGCGCGCAGCTCCGCACCGGTTCGCACCATCACGTCCACCGCGAACCCGAACTCGGCGGCCAGGCCCGCCTCGATCTCCGCGACGAGGTCCACGGTCGGCCGGTCGGCGGCCTCGAAGACCGCGTTCCCGCTCTGCAGCAGCGTGCGTACCTCGGTGTAGCCCAGCTCGGCCAGCACCCGGCGCAGGTCGGCCATCGGCACCTTGCGATGCCCGCCCACGTTGATCCCGCGCAGCAGCGCCACGTATTTCGTCACCACGTGCCTCCAACGGATCCGGAGCCGCCCCGCGGGCGGCCCACTCCCGGGCACCATGGCACCATGATCGACCGGGTCAGTCGGGCCAGTTCGTCAACGCCACGTGCAGTGCCTCGACGGCCCGGTCGAAAGACGCGCCCGGCGGGCGTACGTGGCCGAACCCGCCGTTGCCCTCCAGCGCCGCGAAGCCGTGGAACGCGGCGCGCAACAGCCGTCCCGCGTCGGTCAGATCGGGCTCGTCCAAGCCGTAGGCGCGCAACATCGCGTAGGTGTTCTCGACATTGCGCCGGTAGCCGTCGGAGCAGGCCAGCAGCGCCGGATCGATCCGCGCCTGGGTGGCCGCGTAGCGGCCGGGGTGCTCCAGGGCGTACTCACGGTAGGCCCGGGCGAAAGCGATCAGCGCGTCCTTGCCCGCGCGACCGGCCACCGCCGCGCCGATCCGGTCGGCCATCTCGTCGGCGGCCAGCAGCGCGATCCACACCCGCAGCTCCTGGATGTTCCGCACATGCGAGTACAGGCTCGCGTCCTTGACCCCGAAGCCGCGCGCCAGCGCGGTCAGGGTGATGTTCTCGAAGCCGACCTCGTCCGCCAGCTCCGCCGCCGCCCGGGTCACCCGGTCCGCCGTGAGTCCCTTCCGAGCCACCTGCCACCTCCATCCTCCGCCGGGCGCTTCCTAGAGCCTCTAGGTATTTGCCTAGAGTACACAGGCAATGTTAGCTTCCGCCGCATGAACCCACTGACCGAGCAGGACATCCGTACGTCGTTCGTCAACTGCTCCAAGGGCGAGGCCCAGCGCCTGCCGATGCCTCGTGACCTGGCCGAACGCCCCTGGGCCGAGCTGGACTTCCTGGGCTGGGGCGATCCGGGCGCACCCGACCGCACCTACCTGGTGACCGAACACGAGGGCACGCTGGTCGGGGTGACCCTGCGCTTCCCCGCCCAGCGCCGCGGCTACCTGCACCGCAGCATGTGCTCCCTGTGTCTGACCACCCACCCGGGCAGCGGCGTGTCCTTGATGACCGCCCGAAAGACCGGCAAAGCCGGCCGCGAGGGCAACTCGGTCGGCGTGTACATCTGCACCGACCTGGCCTGCTCCCTCTACGTCCGCGGCAAGAAGCAGGCAGCCCCCGGCGCCCGCTTCGAGGAGACCCTGACGGTGGACGAACAAATTGCCCGCACGCGGGAGAACCTGTCGACGTTCCTGACCAAGATCCTCGAGTGAGCCCGACGCCGGCAACGCATGGCCTCGTTGTACCTCACGAACATCCACAGGGAGGTGCGTGCGGTATGACCGAGACCCGGATCGACCTCGACGACGACACTCTGCAGCGGGTCGTGGCCTTGTCCGGGGCCCGGACGCCGACGGCAGCGGTCAATCTGGCCCTTCGGTTCTACGCCGACCGACAAGAGCATGCGGCGCGTATCGGCGGCCACTTCGAGCGGGCCCGCCACTGGGGAGCGCTCCAGGACGCCGAGCGTCGGCATCGGGCGGAGAAGGACCGATAGGCGTCCATCGTTCGCCGACCGTCCTTGACCTCCAGCGCGGTTGAGGTTGCATGATCGTCGCGGCGGGGCCGGATCGGCCGGCCCTCGATCACGGGGATGGCACGCGCATGATTTTGGTGACCGGGGCGACCGGGAATGTCGGGCGGCAGGTGGTCGGGCAGTTGGTGGCCGCAGGGGTCGGGGTGCGGGCCCTGGTCCGGCGGCCCGAGGAGGCCGCGCTGCCGGGCGAGGTCGAGGTGGTCGGCGGGGATCTGGGGGCGCCGGAGACCCTCGCCCCCGCGCTTCTCGGGGCCGAGACGGTGTTCCTGGTGTGGCCGTTCCCGAGCGCCGAGGGGGCGTCCGGCGTGCTGGACACGATCGCGGCGCACGCTCGGCGGGTGGTGTATCTGTCCTCCTCGCGGGTGCGGGACGACCTGGATCGGCAGCCCGATCCGATCAGTGGGCTGCACGCCGAACTGGAGGCGGCGATCGCGAAGTCCGGCGTCGAGTGGACCATCCTGCGCGCCGAGACGATCGCGAGCAACGCACTGGGCTGGGCCGCGCAGATCCGCGACACGGGGGTCGTGCGCGGCCCGGACCTGGCCGCCAAGCCGGTGGTACACGAGCGGGACATCGCCGCCGCCGCGGTCCGGGTGCTGACCGAGCACGGGTCGCACGCGGCGGCGACCTACGTCCTGACCGGTCCGGAGGTACTCGGGCGGGCCGACCAGGTTCGGCTGATCGGCGCGGCGATCGGCCGGTCGTTGCGCTTCGAGCCGGTGCCGATCGCCGCCGCCCGGGCCCGGATGCTCGCCGACGGCCGTCCGCCCGCCCTCGTGGACGCGCTGCTCGCAGGCGCCGACGGACCGCCCCAGCCCGCCCCGATCACCACCGCCGTGTACGACCTCACCGGCACTCCGGCCCGCAGCTTCGCCGACTGGGCCGCCGACCACGCCGCCGACTTCGGCTGAACCACCGCCACCTGCCCCTGGACGCACACTGCCCGCCGTCGTATATTCGGTGGCAAGTAATCGAGTCACGGGGGCAGTTGGGGTGGCCAAGCGCAAGGTGGACAGCACGTTGGCACTCGCCGTGCTGGTGCTCGTCGCCGAACAACCGCGCCACCCCTACGAGATCGCCCAGGTGCTGCGCAGCCGCGGCAAACAGGGCAGCATCAAGATCAACTTCGGTTCGCTCTACACGGTCGTGCGCAACCTGGCCAAACACGGCCTGATCGCCGCCACCGGGACCGATCGTGAGGGTCGCCGGCCCGAGCGCACCATCTACACGGTGACCGAGGCCGGCGACACCGAGATGCGCGAGTGGCTGAGCGAGTTGCTCGCCGTCCGGGTGCACGAATTCCCGCGCTTCGAGGCCGCGTTGTCGCTGATGATCGTGCTCGGCCCGGACCGGGTGAGCGAGCTGCTGCGGCAGCGGGTCGAGGCCCTCGACGCGCACGTGCAGCGCACCCGGGCCGAGCTGGCCGACCTCGCGAGCTTCCTGCCACGGGTGTTCCTGGTCGAGAGCGAGTACGAGCTGGCCATGGTCGAGGCCGAGGCCGGCTGGATCCGCGGCCTGCTCGCCGAGCTGGCCGACGGCACCCTCACCGGCGTCGCCGAGTGGCGCGGACTCCACGAGACCGGCGAGTTCCCGCCCCGCTGGGCCGAACTCGACGCCGCGGGCCTGGAACTCTCGCCGACCGAACTCGCCGACCGATATCGGGGGACCGCCATCGACGACCCCACCCCGTAACCCACGATCCGGACCGAAACAGGCCCCCGGGCGGTGCTCGAACACCATGCCCGAGGGCCGGGAACCTCGAACCGAAACCCTGCGGCAACAGGGACCGGCACGTACGAGGTGCACCGAACTCATCGTATCCCCGGTCCTCTTGTCGCAGGTCGGCGCGCCATCCGGCGCCGCCGTACCGCATGTCGACCGGAGGGATCCACCCCACCATGAACCACACCGCACGGACGGCGGCAACCGTCCCGGGCGGGCCCGCGCCCGAGCACACCGGCGGCGCCGGCACCGACGTCGTACCCGCGATCGAAGCGCACGACCTGGTCAAGACCTACCCGCTCAAGGGCCGGCCGCAGGGCGTCCGGGCACTGGCCGGGCTGAGCCTGAGCGTCGCCCCCGGCACCGTCTTCGGCCTGCTCGGGCCCAACGGTGCGGGCAAGTCCACGACCGTCAAGATCCTCACCACGCTGGCCGCCGCGGACTCCGGCTCGGCCCGGGTGGCCGGCCACGACGTGGTCCGGGAAGCCGCCCTGGTCCGCCGGGCGATCGGCGTGGTCGCCCAGCGCTCCGGCGCCGACCCGGTCGCCACCGGTCGGGAGAACCTGATCCTGGCCGCGCGCCTGTTCGGCCTGCGCGGTCGCGATCCCGGCCGGCGTGCCGACGACCTCCTGGACCGCTTCGGCCTGACCGAGGCCGCCCGGCGCCCGGTCCGTACCTACTCCGGCGGCATGCAGCGCCGCCTGGACGTCGCGCTCGGCCTGGTGCACCGCCCGGAAGTGCTCTTCCTGGACGAGCCCACCACCGGCCTCGATCCCGAGGCACGCACCGACATGTGGGACGAGATCGGCCGGCTGGCCGCCGAGGGCCTGAGCATCCTGCTCACCACGCACTACCTGGACGAGGCCGACCGGCTCGCCGCGCGGCTGGCCATCGTCGACCACGGCCGGGTCGTCGCCGAGGGCACCCCCGAGCAGCTCAAGTCCGAACTGCGCGGCGACGCGGTGCGGGTGGACCTGCTCGATCCGGCCGAGCCGGCGGTCCGCGACGCGCTGGCGGCGGTGCCGAACATCCGCGAGGTCGCCGTCGAGGCCCACACCGTACGCGCCCGCGCGGACCACGGGGCCGCCGCCGTACCGGCGGTGTTGGCCGCCCTGGACCGGGCCGGCGCCCGGGTGGGCGCGGTCAGCGTGACCCGCCCCTCGCTCGACGACGTCTACCTGCGCCACGCCGGGCGACGTCTCGCCGACGCGAACACCGCCGCCGGCACCGACCCCGACGACATCCCCGGCGTCCCGGCCACCGCCACCACCACCGCCACCGCCACCGAGGGAGGCACCCGATGACCATCACCGTCCCGAGTGCCGTGCGGGCCGGCGGCCTGCGCGAGGCGATCACCCACACCTGGTACATGACCGACCGTCAGTTCCGGGTGTTCTTCCGCCAACCGGCCTACCTGATCATCACCCTGATCCAGCCGGTGATCTGGCTGTTCCTGTTCGGGCAGCTCTTTCGCAACGTCGCCGACCTGCCCGGCTTCGGCGCCGGCTCCTACCTCGACTACCTCGTCCCCGGCGTCGTGGTGATGAACGCGGTCTCGGCCAACATGTGGGCCGGGATGGGGGTGTTGGAAGAGATCGACCGCGGCACGCTGAACCGCTTCCTGGTCACCCCGTTGCGGCGCAGCGCGCTGGTCAACGCGAACGTGGTCGCCCAGGGCTGCTCGACCGCGTTCCAGTCGCTGGTGATGATCGCCCTCGGCCGACTGGGCGGCGCGCACTACCCGGGCGGGGTGGTCGGGATCCTGGTGCTGATCGTGGTGTCCTCGATCCTGGGCACCATCTTCGGCGCCTTCTCCAACGCGTTGGGCATGGTGGCCCGGCAGCGGGAGACGGTGATCGCGCTCAACACGTTCCTCCTGCTGCCGCTGACGTTCCTGTCCTCGGCGTTCCTGCCCGCCGCCAACATGCCGCATTGGATCCGGGTGATCGCCCGGTTCAATCCGCTCGACTGGGCGCTGCGCTCGGCCCGTTCGGCGATGCGCGCGGATCCGGACTGGGCGATGGTGGCCGAACGCGGCGCTGCGCTGGTCGCGTTGGCCGCGTTCGCGGTCTGGCTGTCGATGCGCACCTTCCGCGTCTACCGCAAGTCGGTGTAGCAGACCGGTCCGGCCGCCCGCGCGGATGCTTGGCGGGCGGCCGGACCGGGGTGGGGTCGACCCGCCGGCACCCGCTAATCTCGCCCGCATGATCAGCGCGGAGACACATGTACGAGTGGCCCGTCCGTCCGCCGACCCGGCCGCCGCCGAGCGGTTCTACGTCGAGGGCCTGGGCCTGGAGGTGCTGTGGCGCACCACCGAGCGGGTCGCCGGTGAGCACGACCTGGTGATGGTCGGCCTCCCGGGTGCCGGCTGGCACTTCGAGTTGACCCGCGACCCCGAGCACCCGCTGCCGCCGACGCCCACCGTCGACGACCTGTTCGTCCTCTACCTGGGCGGCCCGATCGACCCGGCGCTGGTGGACCGCCTGGTGGCCGCGGGCGGCACCCGGACCGTCGCGCACAACCCCTACTGGGACCGATTCGGCGTCACCGTCAGCGACCCCGACGGTTACCGGCTGGTCCTGTGCACCCGCTCCTGGGGCGCGTAACCGATCCCCGACGCGGTCAGGCCGGCTGCACACGCGCCGTCGCCGCACCGCCCCGGAGCAGCACATCGACCGGCAGCCGGCCGCCGGCGGCGAGCGCGCGCCCGAGCGGGTAGGCCAGGGCGACCGGCGGCAGCATGCCGGGGCGTCCGCTCAGCAGCACCTCGAAGTCGCCCGGGGCCGCCGCCGAGTCCTCGGTCAGGTCGAGCCGGCGCAACGTCTGTCGGGCGACCGCCTCGGCGCTGTCGTACAGGGCCGTCCCGGCGGGCAGCGCGGCGGCGATCCGCTCGGCGACCAGCGGGTAGTGCGTACAGCCGAGCACCACGCCCGCGCAGTCCGCCGGCGTACGCCGCGCGGCGTCGGCGACGGCCGCGTCGATCGCGTCCTCGTCGGCCCGGTCGATCGCCTCGGCCAGTCCCGGACACGCCACCCGGGTCACCGCCCGCCCTGCGGCGAACTCCTCGATCAGCCGGGCCTGGTACGCGCTCGCGGTGGTCGCGACGGTGGCCCACACCGCGAACGGCGCACCGGACGCGGCGGCGGGCTTGATCGCCGGCACCGTGCCGACCACCGGCACCAGCGGCTCGGACCGCGCCCGCAGGGTGTCCAGGGCGGTGACCGTGGCGGTGTTGCAGGGCACCACGATGCCGTCCGCCCCACGCTCGGCGGCCGAATCGGCGGCGGCCAGCACGCGCCGGGTGATCGCCGCCTCGCCGCGGTCCCCCCACGGCATGTGATCGGGATCCATGCACAACAACAGATCCAGATCCGGCCGCAACCGCCGCAACCACCCGGCCGTCGGCAACAGCCCCATCCCGGAATCGATCAACGCGACACGCATCCCCCCAACCTATCCGCCCGCCCGACCTGGCACGCGACAAGGTCGCGGTGTCGCCGCCGATCCGCTCACCGGAGTACGCGGACGTCGCGGCCGGGCGGCGAGGCGCCGGGCCGGGCGCGGTGACGGGGCAGACCTCGCCGAGCGCGGCACCGGCATGGTGCCGCTGCCGGACCGGGCCGGTCCCGGGGTGTTCCCCGACCTCCCGAAATCCGCGGAGGCGGGTGCGTGGCCCGGCCGGCCCGCTGGGCATGATGGGCGCCGACCCACCCCCGCCACACCGCACGGAGACCCCATGGACGACGCCCGTATCGACGCCTACCTGGCCCGACTCGGCATGCCGCGCCCCGCGCGTGCCGACGCGGCCACGCTGGCCGAGCTCCAGTGGCGGCATCTGCTCGCGGTCCCGTTCGAGAACCTGGACATCCACCTCGGCCGGCCGATCTCATTGGCCGAGGACGCGCTGCTGGGCAAGCTGCTTGATCGTGGGCGTGGCGGCTTCTGCTACGAACTGGGCGGCACGTTCGCGCTGTTGCTGCGCGCGCTGGGCTATCGGGTCACCCTGCTGGCGGCCCGCACGCTCGATACCGAGGGTCGGCTCGGCATCCCGTTCGACCACCTGGCCCTGCGGGTCGACCTGGACCACCCGTGGCTGGTCGACGTCGGGTTCGGCCGGTTCACCCACCATCCGCTGCGGCTGGACGTGCGTACGGATCAGGTCGAGCCGGGCGGGGTGTTCCGCCTGGTCGAGGGCACGGACGGGGATCTCGACGTGCTGCACGACGGCCGGCCGGAGTATCGCCTGGAGGCGCGGCCCCGCGAGTTGCCCGACTTCGCGGCGGGCTGCTGGTGGCACCAGACCTCACCCTCGTCGCACTTCACCCGCGCGCCGATCTGCTCGCGCCCCACCGCCGACGGCCGGATCACCATCTCCGACCGCACCCTGGTCCGCAGCACCGGACCGGACCGGCACGAGGAACCCCTCACCGACGACGCCGCCTTGCTGTCCGCCTACCGCGAACACTTCGGCATCACCCTCGACCGGGCGCCGGCCCGCCCACCGCTCCCGACCATCCCGACCACCGCTCCCTGACCGACCCGGCCGGCCGGCCGGATACAACCCGCCAACTGTGATCGATACCACATCGAATCCGGCACGCCGGCGGTTATCCAAACACCCGCTCGACCCGTCTAGACACCAGTGGAGCCGCACGGCTCCTCCGGACACGAACGAGGGAGCGGGCCTTGGGCGAGCGAGCCGGCTGCACCGAATACGCCGAGGCAGCCGCGCCCGGAACGCGCCGCGGCGCGCCCCCGATCCGCAGCAACCGGCACCCGCCCGAGGATCTTCCCCGGACCGCCGTCGAGCAACTCTGGGCGGTTTGGCGCCCGGCCGAACGCACCGGCATTCCGGGCCGCTACGCCATCGGCGAGCCGGGCGCGGCATCGGCGGTGCCCTCGCATCCGGCCCCGGCGGCGCTCCGGGAGTTGCGGGGTGATCGGGTCGACCCGGTCGAGATGTCCCCCGACGAAGTGAGCACTCCGTACGAGTGGTTACGGCCCGACCGAGGGGATGACCCCCGCCCCCTCGGCGGAAGCAACCGGTAGCCGCGCCCGTCCGCCGCGTCCGTTCCCGACTCGCTTCGCCCCTTCGCCCCTTCGCTTCGCTTCTTCGCTTCTTCGCTTCTTCGCTTCTTCTCGCGTTCCTCGCTTCCTCGCTTCCTTCGCGTCCCGTCGGGGCGCCGACGGTTAGGTCGGTCATGCCCAAAACCTGCCACGAACCGGTTGTTTGCACCGAGCTCGAAGCCGCGCGCGGCACGCCCGTCGAGTCGGTCGGGCCACCGGCGGCACCACGCCGGTGGGTGCCCTCGCCGACCGGCCGTCGGGTGGCGATCCTGGTGACGTGCGTCGCGCTGGCCGCGTACACCGGGCTGCGCGCGCCGAGCGCGTGGACGGCGACGCTGCAATCCATCTCGTTGCAGGACGGCTTCCATCGGCGGTTCGTGGTCGGGACGGTGCTGCATCCGTTCGCCGAGGGCTCGGACTACGCATACGGCCTGTTCGCCGGCACGTCCTTCACGATCCTGGCCGCGCTGGTCGCGGTCCTGGTGGTCGCCGCGGTCCGTACTCGGCTGCCGGCCCGGCGGGCGCTGGTGGCCGGGTGGTTGGTGCTACCCACCGGCGGCTACCTCTTCCACGAGGTCGGCTATTTCGAACAGGTGTTGTTCCTGGCCCTGTTCGGCGCTTGGTGGCTGGTCGTACGCGGGCGGTGGGTCGCCGGGGCGCTGGTGATGGCGCTCTCCGTGTGCGTGCACGAGATCGCACTGCTCACCGTGGTGCCACTGTTCACCCTGATCGTGGTACACACCCTGCCGATCCGACGCGCGCTCGCCGCGCTCCTGCCGGCCGTGGTCGGGGGCGGCTGCGTGCTGCTCGGCTCGCCCGCCTCCGGCGACGCCGTACCGCGGCTCACCGTGCGGCTGCGCGATGCCGGATTCCCGGCACGGGCCGACGTGTTGGAGATCTTCGGCCGGACCCAGGCGGAGAGCCTGCGGATGTACGAGCCGCTGGAGGTGCTGTCCTTCCTGGTCCCGCTCGCGGTGCTGCTCGCCGCCGGGCTCGCCCTCGCCTTCGCCGGTGGGCCGGTGGTCGGCGCACATCGGCTGCTGGCGCTCGCGGCGGCGACGGCGCCGCTGGTGGCGGCGTTCGCGGGCTGGGACACGCACCGCTGGGCATTTCTGCTGCTCGCCAACACGGGTGTCGTGACGTGGTGGTGGCTGGGCCGGCGCGACCCGGACCCGAGCCCGGGTCACGCCCGGGCCGTCCCGCGCTATCAGGTACTGGTGGCAGCGGCCCTGCTGTGCACACACGTACCGCTTGCCTACTTCGACGGGTTCGCGCCACGCGAACTCACCGGCCCGGCGATCCGCGCCTTCGTCTCCGACGCGACCTCCGGCGACCTGCTCCGCACGCCGACCCGCTGACCCGCCGACCAGCCGCGGGCCGCTCGGGGCCGGGTCCGGGTACGGCGGGGACGGTTCGTACCGAATGCCTGCCCGACCCCGTACAGCCGGCCCACCGGCCACGGCGCCACGTCGTCCGCCGTGCCGAACCCGCACGACCGCGCGATCCCCTCCATCCCATCGGGGTCCGCGTCGGCGCCCCGAGCCCGGGTCGCCGAGCATCGTGTCCGCCGCACTCCGCAGCGGCTCGTATGACGGGATGTCAGTTGTCGTGCGTGCGTAGCGCCGCCTCGACTGCCGCCGCGACCGTATCGCCGTCGGGGGTCGCGGGCAGGGGCAGTTCGGTACTCCAGCGGACCGTCGTGGTCGGGTCCAGGTCGCCGTACACGTGTGGGAACAGGTCGCCGCCGCGGGACGGCTCCCAGCGCAGGGCCGCGCCCAGGGCGGACACCTCCAGCGCGACCAGGGTCAGCGCGTCCCGGCCGGCGAAGTGCCGGCGGGCGGTCTCCGCCGCCTGGGCCGCCGTGGACAGGTGTACATAGCCGTCCACCAGGTCGATCCCGGCACCCGCGAAACGCCCGTCGCGCAGCGCGGACGCCCATTCGTCGGTGCCGACCAGCTTGTAGACGACCCGGTCGCTCCCGGCGGCCCACGTCTCGTGCAGGTGTCGCCACCGCAGGCCGTGCGCGGCCGAGGCGTCCCGTTCGAACACCACCGTCGCGGCCCGCACGGTAGCGCCGCCGGCCGCGCGTACCTGCACCTCGCGGTAGGTGGCCACGACGAACTCGTCCGCCGAGGCCACCACACGCACGCCCTCGATGGTGATCCGCAGTCCCGGTACCGCGCCCTGCGCGCCGTCGATCATCGCGAGCACCTCCGGCCGGGTGAGCGTACGACCACCCGGCTCGGTCAGCGTGAAGTCCGGCGCGTGTGCGAGCGCGAATCCGGCGGTATCCCGGCTCGCGCCGGTGAGCAGGCCCTCGATGAGCACGTGCAGCCGCTCGATTTCCGCCCGGCACCCGGCCGCTTCGGCCGCCGGGTCCCGCCTGTCTCGGATCGACATCCGTATCCGTTCCCCTCCGCTTTGTGCTGTCCCGAAAACGTAGCGGACCACCGCCGGTGCGCGGCCGGCGACATCGCCGCGAAACGGGCTCCGGGTAGCCTTCGGCGATGGAACTGCGTCATCTGGGCACCTTCGTCGTCGTGGCCCGGGAGGGAAGTCTCACCGGCGCCGCCCACACGCTCGGCATGGCACAATCCTCCGTCGCGGACCACATCCGCTCCCTGGAACGCTCGCTCGGTCTGGCCCTGTTCGACCGCGACCACACCGGCATGCGGCTGACCGACCCCGGCGCCCGACTCGTGGACTGGGCACACCGCCTCCTCGACCTGGCCGGCCAGGCCCGCCGCGACGTCACCGGCACCGCCTGAACCGCCCGCGCCGAACCGGCGCGCCGAGTGCGGATCGCCGCGTGTGGATTACCGGAGCCGTCCGCCGACGTTGTCTCCCCCAACACCGCCGGAGCGCCAGAACTCGGGAGAGCCACCCATGACCACCCAGCCCGACCTCGACCGCGAAGCCGAACTGCACGCGCCGTTCCTGGAACAGGCCGCCGCCCGGCTGCGCGACCTGGCGCTGCACGGCGATCACACGTTGGCCCGGGTGGACCGTATCCTCGACCTCGGCGGCGGTCCCGGGGTCGCGTCGTGCCTGCTGGCCCGCTACTTCCCCCATGCCGACGTGGTCGCCGTGGCGCCGAGCCCGGCGCTGCTGGCCCGGGCCGGCGCCCGCGCCCACCGCGAGGGCCTGGGCCACCGGGTCCGCACCCACCATGTCGACCTGCCCACCGACCTGGACGCGCTCGGCCACGCCGACCTGGTCTGGGCGGGCGATCTGGTCCACCACCTCGGCGACCAGCAGGCCGCCCTGGACGCACTGGCCCGGGTACTGCGCCCGGGCGGCGTGCTCGCGATCGCCGAGCGCGGCCTGGCCCCGCGCTTCCTGCCCCGCGACATCGGCATCGGCCGGCCCGGCCTCCAGGCCCGCCTCGACGCCGCGCACGAGGACTGGTTCGCCGATCTGCGCGCGGGCCTGCCCGGCACCCGCGCCGCGGTCGAGGACTGGCCGGCCATGCTGGCCCGCGCCGGCCTGGTCCCCACCGGCACACACTCGTTCCTGATCGACTTGCCCTCACCTCTGGACGCCGGCCCGCGCGAGCACCTGCACGCCGAACTGACGCACCGCCGCGCCCTGTTGGCCGACCGCCTGGACGCCCGGGACCTGGCCACCCTGGACGCGCTGCTCGACCCCGACGCGGACACCGGCATCCTGTGGCGTCCGGACGCCTTCTACCTCACCGCGACCACGATCCACACCGCCCGCGCCTGCACCCGGCACTGACCGAAGCCGCCCCGGGTCACCCGGCATCCTCCGCCCCGCCGGCCGGCACCCCGCGCAGGAATCGGGCGCAGTAGCCGGCCGCGACCGCCATCACCACCACCGCCCCGAGCGCCGCGGCGCTCATCCCGTCGCAGAACGCGTCGCGCGCGGTGTCCACCAGGGCCCGACCGGTGTCGCCCGGCAGTTGTGCGGCGGTGGCCTGGGCCCCGCCGAGGGTCTCCCGGGCCGGCCCGGCCGGGGCCCGGTCGACCATCGCCCGGTGGTAGACCGCGTCACCGATCGTGCCGAGCAGCGCCATGCCGAGCGCGCCGCCCAGTTCGCTGCCCGATTCGAGCACGGCGGAGGCCGACGCGGCCCGCTCCGCCGGCGCCACACCCATCGCCATGTCCGTCACCTGCGTCATCACCGCGACCACCCCGGCCGCGTACACCGCCGCCCCGGCCAGCAGCACCCCGAGCGACGAGTCGGGCCGGGCGCCCGTCAACACCGCGAACCCGGCGCCGCCCACCGCGAACCCGCCGCACATCACCCAGCCCCGATCCACCCGCCGGGCCAGCAACGCGGCCACCGGCGTCGCCACCGCGACCGCCACCGACGGCACCAGACTCCACAACGCGGCCCGCAGCGGGCTCATCCCCAGCACCGACTGGAGGTACTGCGTGGTGAAGATGGCGAATCCGACGATCGCGAACATCGCCAACACATTGGCCACCACCGACCCGCCGAACGCCCGCAGGCGCAGCAACTCCAGATCCAACAGCGGGTGCTCGGCGGTGAGTTGGCGACGGACGAAGAGCGCACCGAGGACCAGTCCGACGCCGATGCTCGCCACCGGCAGGGTCGCCGCCCCGGTCCGGGCGATCTCCTTGATCCCGTACACCACCGGCAACAGCGTGCCCAGCGACAACACCGCGCCGATCAGGTCGAACCTGCCCTGCCCGACCCCTCGATGGCGCGGGACGAACACCGGGACCAGGAACAGCAGGATCGCCATCGCCGGCACGTTGATCAGGAAGATCGAGCCCCACCAGAAGTGCTCGACGAGCACCCCGGACAGGATCGGCCCGAGCGAGATCCCGGTGGTCAGCACGCCGGTCCAGATCGCCAGCGCGGTCGCCCGCTGCTTCGGGTCGGCGAACATGGTCCGGATCAGCGCGAGGGTGGAGGGCATCAGCGCCGCACCACCCACGCCCAGCACGGCCCGGGCCGCGATCAGCGTCTCGGCGCTGTGCGCGTACGCCGCGATCAACGACGCGCCGGCGAACAGCGCGGCGCCCACCAGGAGCAACCGGCGCCGGCCGATCCGGTCCCCGAGCGCGCCCATCACGATCAGCAGGCCGGAGAGTACGAACCCGTACATGTCCAGGATCCACAACTGCTGCGTCCCGGTGGGTTCGAGCGCGCGACCGATGAACGGCACCGCGAAGTACAGCACCGACACGTCCATGCTCACCACCAGCAGCGGCAACAACAGCACGGCGAGCCCGACCCACTCCCGCCGCCCCGCCGGCGCCGCGGGCCCGGGGCCCGGCTCGGGCCCCGGCTCGGGCCCCGGCTCGGACCGTTGTTCGGGTGTCTCGATGATTGTCACTGGAATCCCCCATGGGCTCGCCGCCGATACGGCGTACGCTCAGACGCGTACAGAGTAAACACGCGTCGTCGATCCACGCAACAACCGGATTCACCGCACGGATACGCCGCTCATCCCAGCACGGATACGCCACTCATACGCCTCTCATCAACTAGTGCACTACCATCGGCGCACTACCCCACGACGAACCAGTGCCCTATAGTGCACCGATCGCCGCCCTAGTGCACCCACACCCCCGGGAGCCCCCGATGTCCCAGCCCGACGCCGCCGCCACCCCCTCCGCCCGGATCGCCGCCGAACTGCGCCGGCGGATCGAGGCCGGCGAACTGCGCCCCGGCGACCGAGTGCCCTCCACTCGCGCGATCACCGCCGAATGGGGTGTCGCGATGGCCACCGCCACCAAGGTGCTCACCGCACTACGCGAGGCCGGCCTGGTCCGCGCGGTGCGTGGCGTCGGCACGGTGGTCGCCGACCGTTCGCCCCGCCCCAGCACCCCGCGGGCCCGCCCCACCTCGGCGGCGGCCGTACCCCCCGCCCACCCCTCGCGCGCCGACACCGACCTGACCCGCGCCCGGATCGTCGCCGCCGCCGTCGCCATCGCCGACGAACGCGGCCTGGCCGCGCTGTCGATGCGGCAGCTCGCCGCCGACCTGGGAGTGGCCCCGATGGCCCTCTACCGGCACGTCCCCGGCAAGGAGGAACTGCTCGCGGCGATGGCGGACGACGTGTTCGCCGAGCAGCCCTTCCCGCCGGCGGAGCGGATCGGCTGGCGGGCCCGGCTGGAGACCTCGGGTCGGCTGCAATGGGCGATGTACCGCGAACACCCGTGGCTGGCACAGGTGATGTCGATGACCCGGCCGCTGCCCACGGTGCGCGGGATGGCCCATGTGGAGTGGGCGATGGCCGAGTTCGCGGACCTGTCGCCGAATGTGATGATCCACATCGCGGTGACCATGCTCAACTACGTACGCGGCACCGCCGTCAATATCGCCGCCGAGTTCGAGGCCGAGCGGGCCACCGGGATCTCCAGCGAGGAATGGATGCAGGCCCAGGAGGAGACCATGGAACTCATCCTGCGCAGCGGCCACTTCCCGATGTACGCCGCCGCGCTGAGCGATCCGACCCTGGAACTGGACCTCGAATCGTTGTTCACCTTCGGCCTGGAACGCCTCCTGGACGGCATCGCGGTGCTGATCCGGCCGGCGGCCGGGTGAGCCCGCTCACCCGGCCGCCGGCGGCGGCGCCCGTGCTCACGGACGCGGCAGCGTCACCAGGCTCAGGAAGAACTCGTCGATCCCGCGCACCGCGGCCAGGAACGATTCGAGTTCCACCGGCTTGGTCACGAACGCGTTGGCGTGCAGGTCGTAGCTGCGCCGCACGTCCTCGGGCGCCGCCGAAGTGGTCAGCACCACCACCGGGATGCTGCGCCACCGCTCGTCGGCCTTCATCGCCGACAACACCTCGCGGCCGTCCATCCGCGGCATGTTCAGGTCCAGGATCACCAGGTCCGGCCGGGGGTTGGTGCGCAGCCACTCCAGGGCGTCCATGCCGTCCGCGACCCGGCACAGCGCATGCCCCTGCTCCCGATCGAGGAGCGCCTCCTCGATCATCAACGCGTCGCCGGGATCGTCCTCCACCAGCAACACCGTCGCGGTCCGGCTCATTCGCACCACCTTCGGCTCACCGCCCGGCCGACCCGCGTCCCGGACCGGCACCCACCATCGCACGCGGCGCGACCGCGCCATCGACCCACGTCGGAAGGCTAGCGTCGCGCCCGGCGACGATAGGCCCTCGGGCGCACCACCCTGGCGCCACCCGGCGGGCCCGCCCGCGCGCGTCCTTGACGCCGCCCATGCCATGGCCCATCGTGGACGGCTGGTCACACTCGGCAACCGGGGGGAGCATTCCATGCGAATGAACACGGTCGAGAAGGTCGTCGTCGCCAGCCCCCTGCGCCGGGCCCCACAACTCTGGTACGAGACACCGCTGCTCCTGCGCCTGGGTGGCCGGCTCGATCCCGGCGCCCACGCCCTTGAGCTCGGCTGCGGCACCGGCAAGGGCATCGGCCTGATCCTGAACCGCTTCGGCGCCGCCCGGGTGGACGGGATCGACGTCGACACCGCCTCGCTGGCCAGGGCCCGGCGGCGCTGGCACGGCAACAGCCGGGTGGCCCTGGTCGCGGGCACGGCCACCGATCTGCGCGCCACGATCGGCGCGGCGGACGCGAGCTACGACGCGGTGTTCGACTTCGCGATCGTGCACCACATCCCGGATTGGCGGGCCTGTCTGGCCGAGGTCGGGCGGGTGTTGCGGCCCGGTGGGCGGTTCTACTTCTCCGAGATGACGGCCCGCGCGCTGGCCCGGCCCAGCCTCGCCTTCCTGTTCGACCACCCCACCGAGGACCGCTTCGGCGACCGGGACTTCCTCGCCGAACTGCCCCGCCACGGGCTCGACGTGATCGGCAGCAAGACCCTGCTCGGCGACTACTTCTTCGGCGTCGCCCGCCGCCGTTGACCGACCGGTCGGCGGGCCGGCGCGCGACGCCGGTGCCGTACCCGGCACCAGTGCCGGGCACGGCACTAGACTTTTCCGGCCATGCACACACCACACCCCACCTTCGCGACCTTCGTCGCGGTCGGCGACTCGTTCACCGAGGGCATGTCCGATCCCGATCCCGCGGGCGGCTACCGCGGTTGGGCCGATCTGCTCGCCGATCGCCTCGCCGTCGACACGCCCACGCTGCGCTACGCCAACCTGGCCGTACGCGGCAAGCTGATCCGGCAGATCGCGGACGAACAGGTCGATGCCGCCGCGGCGCTCGGCGGCGAACTGATCACCCTCGCCGGCGGCCTCAACGACGTCCTGCGCCCGCGCTGCGACGTCGACGCGGTCTGCACGGTGTTCGAACAGGCCGCGGGCAAACTCGCCGCCGGCGGCGGGCACCTGGTGCTCTTCCGCAGCACCGACCCGACCCGCCGACTGCGCTCCTCCGCGCGCCTGATGCCGCGCATCGAACGGCTGGTGGCCTTCGTGGACGCCGTCGGCGCGCGCTACGACGCGACCGTGGTCGACCTGTTCACCGCGCGCGCCTTCGACGATCCCCGGATGTGGGCCGACGACCGGCTGCACCTGTCCACCGAAGGGCACCGCCGGGTCGCCGAGGCCACCGCGCAAGCCCTGGGCCTGCCCGCCGAGTTCGACTGGCGCGCACTGCTGCCCCCGGCGCCGGCGCCGCGCTGGGCCGACCGCAGGCGGGCCGACGCGCGCTGGGCCCGGACCCATCTGGGCCCGTGGCTGGCCCGCCGCGCCACCGGCCGCTCCTCCGGCGACGGCCGCGCACCCAAGCGCGCCGAACTCACCAGGTGGCACTGAGGCGTGTCTTTCGGCCCTGGGGCGTGTCTTACCAGCCCCAGGGGAACACATCACTCGCCCATCTGGTTAGGGTTACCTAACCAAGACGGCATCGAGTCGCATCGAGTCGCACAGCGCAGGCGAGGAGAACCTCCATGGCGGAACGCCCCGAACGCCCCGAACGACCGGTACGCAAGACCCGCAAGCTGATCGAACTCGAAGTGCGCAGCGCCGAGCCGGTCGGCCCGCACCTGATCCGGATCGTGGCCGGCGGCGACGGCTACCGGCACTTCATCGACAACGGCTTCACCGACGCCTACGTCAAGGTGCTCTTCCCGCAGCCCGGGGTGCGCTATCCCGAGCCGTTCGACATGGAGGTCATCCGCGCCGAACTCCCGCGCGAGGACTGGCCGCGCACCCGTACCTACACGGTGCGGGCGCACGACCCGAACACCGGCGAGTTGACCATCGACTTCGTCCACCACGGCGACGAGGGGCTGGCCGGACCGTGGGCGGCGCGCGCCCGAGCGGGCGACCCGCTGCGCCTGCTCGGCCCGGGCGGTGCCTACGCCCCGGATCCCGCGGCGGACTGGCATCTGTTCGTCGGCGACGAGAGCGCCTACCCGGCGATCAGCGCGTCGTTGGAGCGCCTCCCCGCCGCGGCCAGGGCGATCGCGCTGCTCGAGGTGGGCAGCGCGGCCGAGTCCCCCACCGGGACCGTCCCGGCCACCCACCCCGACCTGGATCTCGACCTCACCTGGATCACCCGCGACCGCGGTCCGGACCTGCTCGCCGCGCTGCGCGCGCTGGACTTCCCGACCGGCCGGGTGCACGCGTTCGTGCACGGCGAGGCGGGTGTGGTCAAGGAGCTGCGCCGGCATCTGGTCGACGAGCGCGGCGTGGACCGTACCGACATCTCGTTCTCCGGCTACTGGCGCAAGGGCCGCGACGAGGACGGCTTCCAGGCGGACAAGGCCGCCGAGAAGGCCGCCGAACGCGAGGCCGAGCAGCGTGCCTGACCGGGCATCATCCGCCGCCGGCCCGGGACTTCGCCACGTCCCGGGCCGGCTCACCCGTCCGGCCGCGAACCGCGACGGCAGTCGACCCGCACCCGGGTGAATGCGCGGGTCTGCCCTACCGCGAGCGACGAAGCCGGCACAGGGTGGAGCCCATGAGACGTCCACCACACGCCCTCCTCGCCCTGATCACCGCGCTGGCCACCGCCCTCGCCCTGACCGCGGCCGCCGCGCCCGGCGCGCAGGCCGAAGCAGGCGCCGACGCGACGCCCACGCCCGGCGCACCCGGCATCGGCGACCCGCTGTTCCCGCTCAGCGGCAACGGCGGCTACCGCGTCGAGCACTACACCCTGGACTTCGACTGGCAGGCGCCCCGCGTCGGCTTCCCGGCCGGCACCACCATCGAGGCCACCGCGACCCAGGCGCTGTCCCGGTTCGACCTCGACTTCGCGGGCAACACCCTCGGCCGGGTCACCGTCGACGGCCGACCCGCGACCGCCACGCGCGCCGGCGACGAACTGGTGATCACCCCGGCCCGCCCGCTGCGCAAGGGCCGCTCGTTCACGGTCCGGGTCGAGTACACCGCCGACCCCACCCAGCAACGGCACCGCGACGACGCCATCGACACGTTCGGCTGGATCCCCACCCCCGACGGCACGGTGGTCTATCCGCAGCCGGACGGCGCCAAGCTGATCTTCCCGAGCGACGACCATCCAAGCCTGCGGGCCCGCACCACGGTCAACATCACCGCGGCCGACGACCTCACCGCACTGTCCAACGGCACCCTCGTGCACAAGCGCCGGGCCGCGCCCGGCCGCACCCGCTGGACCTACGACAGCCGGCAGCCGGTGGCCGGCCAGCTCTTCCAACTCGCCATCGGCAAGTACACCCTGATCGAGGGCCGGGCCGCCGACGGCACCCGGCTGCGCGACGCGATCCCGCCGGACCTGGTCGACCGGGTCGAGCCGTACCGCTCGCTGACCCCTCGTCACCTGGCCTGGGTGGAGCGCAGATTGGGTCCCTATCCGTTCGACGGCTACGGCCTGGTCGTGGCGCACACCGATCTCGGCGTCGCGCTGGAGACCCAGTCGTTGTCCCTGCTTCCGGAGGCCGATCTGCTCGGCGACCGGATCAACGCCGAACGCAACATGGTGCACGAGCTCGTCCACCAGTGGACCGGGGACAGCGTGGCCATCGAACGTTGGGCCGACCTGTGGCTGAGCGAGGGCCACGCCCGCTACTACGAGCGGCTCTACAGCGAGGAGAACGGCGGGGCGAACTTCGAGGCGCTGATGCGCGAGGCGTACCGTCAACACGACATCTGGCGCCGCGACTACGGCGCCCCGGCCGCGCCCACCGAGCCCACCCTGTTCAAGCGCATGCGCTACGACGGCTCGGCGCTGGTGTACTACGCGCTGCGTACCGAGGTCGGCGCGGACACCTTCGCCCGAATCGAGCGCGCCTGGACGAGTCACTACCGGGGGCGTACCGCGAGTACGGCCGACTACATCGCGCTGGCCTCCCGGGTGGCCGGCCGCGACCTCGCGCCGTTCCTGACCCCGTGGTTGTACGGCGCCAAGACCCCGCCGATGCCCGGCCACCCGGATTGGACCGTCGACCCGGCCTGACCGCATCGGCCCACGCGGCGCGGCGGTCGGCCGGCCGGCCGGCGACGGCCGGCCGCCGGGCCCCGGCGGCAGCCCGAAATCGGCCCGGAGGCAACCCGTTTGGCGCAGCGCACACACCGTGATAGAAAACTGGAACGAACGTCCCACTTTCTCTTTTCTATCGACGGGAACTCCCGTGCGCAACCCCTACCGAGACATCTTCACCGCGCCCGGCGCCAAGGGATTCTCGGCAGCCGGCTTCATCGCCCGCATGCCCATCTCGATGACCGGCATCGGCATCGTCACCATGCTGTCCGAGCTGCGCGGCGAATACGGCCTGGCCGGCGCGGTGGCCGCCACGTTCGCCCTGGCCACCGCGCTGATCGCGCCGCAGATATCCCGGCTCGTGGACCGATACGGGCAAAGCCGCGTGCTGGTCCCGGCCACCGGCGTCAGTGTCCTGGCGATGGGCGCGCTGCTCCTGTGCGCCCGCTACGACGCGCCGAACTGGACCCTGTTCGGGTGCGCGCTGCCGGCCGGCTGCATGCCGAGCATGGGGGCGATGGTCCGCTCCCGCTGGCTGGTGCTCTACCGGGGTTCGCCGCACCTGCACACCGCGTTCTCGTTCGAGTCCGTGGTGGACGAAATGTGCTTCATCCTGGGCCCGATCATCGCCGTCCAGCTCTCCGTCGCGGCCTTCCCCGAGGCCGGCCCGCTGGCCGCGATCGTCTTCTTCACCATCGGCGTACTGCTGTTCACCATGCAGCGCGGCACCGAACCGCCGGCCCACCCGCGCGTCGCCGGCAAGTCCACCTCGGTGATGCGCATCCGGGGCCTGCAGGTGCTCGTGGTCACCCTGATCGCGATCGGCGCCATCTTCGGCACGGTCGACGTGGTCACCATCGCCTTCGCCGAGGAGCACGGGCAACGCGGCGCGGCCAGCTTCGTGTTGGCCACCTACGCGGCCGGCTCGTGTATCGCCGGAATCGCGTTCGGCGCGTTCAAGTTCGCCGCCCCGCTGCCCCGGATGTTGCTGATCAGCGTCGGCGTGACGGCCGTCACCGTACTCCCACTGCTCCTGGTCGGCAGTCTGCCCGCGCTCGCGGCAACCGTGTTCGTGGCCGGCTTGTCCATCTCGCCCACCATGATCATCACGGTCAGCCTGGTCGAACGCCTGGTCCCGCCCGCCCGGTTGACCGAGGGCATGACCTGGACCACCACCGGGATCGGCATCGGCGTCGCGGCCGGCTCGTCGTTGTCCGGGATGTGCGTCGACCACTTCGGCGCCCGGGCCGGATTCGGCGTCGCGGTCGGCGCAGCCCTGCTCGCCGGCGCGGTCGCCCTCGGCGGATACCGTGTATTGCGCCGCACCGCGCCGCGCGCGAGCACCGTCGCACTCGCCGGTTCGCCGACCGCCGCCCCGCCCGTACGAGAAGGTGAACCCCACTGACCGAGGAAACCGTGGGCCTCCGGGACCTCGAGGGGGCCGTCGACGGCCGTCGGGCCAAGGGCGAACGCCGCCGTCGCGCGCTGATCGAGGCCACCCTGCGGGTGGTCGAACGCGACGGCGCGGCCGGGGTCAGCCACCGCACCGTCTCGCGCGAGGCGGGGTTGCCCACCAGCGCCTCCACGTACTACTTCGCGGGCGTCGACGACCTGCTCACCGCCGCGCTGACCTCGTGCATGACCGAGGACGCGAGCAATGTGCGCGCGATCGCCGCCGCTCCCGGCGATCCGCGGCGGGCGCTGGCCGAGCAGCTCCGGCACATCTGCACGTCGCCCGGCCGACTGGTGGCCGAATACGAGCTGTTCCTGCTCGCCGCGCGCCGGCCGGAACTGCGCGAGTCCACCGACCACTGGATGGCCGCAGTCACCGACTTCGCCCGGCGCTTCACCGTCGACCCGGTCCGGGTCCGGGTCTTCGTCGGCGCCTTGGACGGGTTGCTGATCCAGGCCCTGCTCACCGACGCGCCGCCGAGCACCGAGGAGTGGGAGGCGATGATCCGCGACCTGCTGCCCGGTCCGTGTCTGGCGCCGACCACACCGGGCCGGCCGGCCTAAAACCGGTGGCCCGACCCGCCCGGGTGCGCAAGGGTCGGAGCCATGGCCAACCCGGCGGCGACCCCGCGACCCTCGACCCTGCCCACGCGCGGACTCCTGGTCCCGCTCGTGACCCCCTTCAGCGCCGACGGCGAACACGTCGACCTCGACGCGCTGGCCGGCCTGGCGCACGAGGTCCTGGCCGCCGGCGCGGCCGGCCTGGTCGCACTCGGCACCACCGGCGAACCGGCCACCCTGGACGCGGCGGAAAAGCGGGACGTGGTCGAGGTGTGCGCCCGGGTGTGTCGCGAACACGACGCGGCGCTGATCGTCGGCGCGGGCGGCAACGACACGCGCGGCAGCGTCCGAGACCTCGCCGACTACCGCGACCGCCCCGAGATCGCCGGCTTCCTGACCCCGGTGCCGTACTTCACCCGGCCGTCGGAGACCGGCGTGGTCGCGCACTTCGCCCGACTGGCCGCGGACAGTCCCGCACCGCTGATCGTCTACAACATCCCGTACCGCACCGGCCGCACGCTGAGCGCACAGACCCTGCTGCGGCTGGCCCGGATCCCGGGCGTGGCCGGCGTCAAGCACGCCGTCGGCTCGGTCGACCAGGACAGCATCGAGCTACTGGCCGCGCAACCGGCCGACTTCGCGGTCTGGGCGGGCGACGACCTCTATGTCTCGCCGCTGCTCGCGCTCGGCGCCGCCGGCGGCATCCTGGCCTCGGCGCATCTGGCCACCGAACGCTTCGTCGCCCTCGTCCACGCGTGGCACGCGGGCGACGCGACCGGGGCCCGGGCCGCCGGACACGCCCTCGCGAGCGTGTCCGCGTCGCTGTTCACCGAGCCCAACCCGACCGTGCTCAAGGGCGTCCTGCACGCGCAGGGCCGAATCCCCAGCGCCGCCGTACGACTCCCGCTCCTCCCCGCCGAACCGGGATCGGTGGCCGCGGCCGCGGCCGCACTGGACCGCCCGGCCAAGTAGCCCACACCAGCCAACGGCAGCCGGGCAGGCCGGAGTCGCGCCTGCCGAACCCGACTCGGCCCGCACACCACGCACGCCCTCGACCGCCCGGCCAGGTAGCCCACGCCACCCGACGGCGGCCGGGCAGGCCGGAGGCACGCCCGGCGAACCCGACTCGGACCGCACACCACCCGCTCCCGACCACCCGGCCACGCAGTCCGCAACGGGCAACGGCGGCCGGGTGGCCCGGAGTCGCGCCCGCCGAACCCGACTCGGCCCGCAGGCGTCGACGCCCGCGACCACCTGCCGAGCCGGCCCGCGCCGCGCGACGGCCGCCGGGTGGGCGACAATCGGGGGCATGTCCCGACGCACCCAGCGGCCCCGACCGGACGCCGTCACCGCCGCCTCGCCCTGCCCGTGCGGCCTGCCCGCGACCTACCGGGAATGTTGCGGCGCCCGGCACGCCGGCTCCGCCGCGCCCACCGCCGAACTGCTGATGCGCTCGCGCTACAGCGCGTTCGCCGTCCACGACGAGGCGTATCTGCTGCGCACGTGGCATCCCGACACCCGGCCGGACCGGCTCGACCTGGACGACCGCACCCGGTGGGTGGGCCTGGAGGTGCACACGAGCACCGCCGGCGGCCCGTTCCACCAGGAGGGCACCGTCGAGTTCACCGCGACCTACCTGGACCGCGGGCAGCGCGGCACGCTGCGCGAACACAGCCGCTTCGTACGCTCCGACGGTGCGTGGGTATACGTCGGCCCACTGGCCTGAGGCCCTGCTCCCGGCGCTTCAGACGCCGACCAGGCGGCTGTCGATCCGGACCGCCGGGGACAACTCGCGCAGTCGCCCGGTCAGGTCCTCGCCCGCCTCGTGCAACGCGTCCAACGTCATCGGCGCGAGCCGTTCGAACAGGAACAGTGCCTCGGTGGTGTGCTCGGTGATCCGCGTGCGCACACACTGCCGCCAGTTCCACCGGCGGCAGGTGACCCCCTCGTCGTCGCACCACACCACCTCGCCCGGCGCGGGATGCTCGATCGCCGGCTCTCCCGCCTCCAGTACCTCGAACGGCTCGGTGCCCTCGGCCCGGATCAGCCGGGCCGCGCCGCGATAGCGGGACAGATCCTCGCCGCCGACCGGGAGCACATGGCGCACCGAGACCGCGTTGTAGAGGTCGACCAGGCGGTTGACCTCGGGCAGCCCGCCGCGTCGCATCAGCGCCTCCACCGAGCAGCGGGTGCGCTGCGGCTTGGCCCCGAAGGCCCGGTACGCCGCACGCCACGCGACCACGTTCGGATGCTCCTCGGGCGGGGTCGCGGGCAACGACGCGGTCGCCTCGGCCAGCGCGGCCCGCGAGCCGTCGTCGCTCGGACCGCCGGGCAGCCCGGTGGCGACCAGCGCGAGCACCACCGCGTCGGGGCGCAGCGCGTGGACGGCCGGATCGATCGTGATGGACGTGAGCACGTTCGGGTTCTCCTCCGCGAGATGTCGACCCGGGCGGGCCTTGGCCCACTAGAGTAGACCGCATGGAGCAGAATAATGACCGCGCGGCCGACCCCGATCAACCCGGTCAACCCGCCGTCAGCCGCGCGATCGCGGCCAACGTGCGCGCCGCGCGCACCGCGCACGGCTGGTCGCTCGACGCGCTCGCAGCACGCAGCGGGCTGAGCAAGGGCGCGCTCGTGGGGGTCGAGCAGGGCCGGGGCAACCCCGGCGTCCTCACCCTGGCCCGGATCGCCGACGCACTCGGCCTGCCGCTCACCGGCCTGGTCGACGCGACCCCCGCGCCGCTCGTCGAGGTGGTCCCGGCGGGCGGCGGCACCCGGTTGTGGCAGGGCGAACACGGCGGCCACGGCGACCTGTTGATCGGCAGCGACCCGCCCGTGTCGGCCGAGCTGTGGCGCTGGACGCTGGCCCCGGGCGACGCGCACGTCAGCGCTGCCCACGGGGTGGGCGTGCGCGAGTTGGTCACCGTGCTCGACGGCACCCTCACGCTGGATGTGGCGGGCGACCGGGTCGAGGTCCCGGCCGGCGCGTGTGCCCGCTTCGCGGCCGACCGCGCGCACACCTACCGAAACGACGGGTCGGGCACCGCGCGCTTCATCGGCGTCGTCCTGCTGCCCGGTCGGGCCGACCCGACCTGACCCGCCTCGCCGCTACAGCTCGGACGCGCCCCACTCGGTGACGATCAACTCGTCGCCCACCGCCAACTCCCCCGGGCGCAACACGGCGAACTTGCCGCCGAACGCCACCCCGCCCGGCGCGGCGCGGCGGTAGTCGGCGAACGTCCGCAGCGGCTCCGGTCCGGTCTTGGCCCCGGTGCGCTGGTCGACCATGGTCACCGCACAGCGGATCGCCAGTTTGGCGTAGCCCAGTTCGGCGCCGCCGACCGTGATCCGCCGGATCCGGTCCTCGGTGTGCGGGTCGGTCCAACCCTCGACCACCAGATTCGGCCGGAACCGGGTCATCGGCAGCGGCACTTCGCCACGCTCCACCAGGCGCTTGTTGAGCAGATCGAGCGAGGCCCGGGAAACCACGTGCAGCGGCGAGCTGTCCGCGTATCCGGCGGTGCCCGGGATCGCGCCGTCGGTCACCCGGTCGTGCTCGGGCGGCACCCGGACCAGCCGGCGGTCCGCGCCCAGCGCCTCGGACAACCACTCGGCCACCAAATCACCCTGGTCGATCCCCCGGAACGGATTGCCGAACAGGTCCACCTCCCGGCGCGGGCCGTCGGTGTCCACGTCGAAGGTCACCGGATCGATGCCGGGCCGGTACAGCGTCATCCGGTCGCCGGCGGCGTCGATCTCCGGCCGGATCGACGCGAGCAACGGGTCCCGACGCTGGGTGCGAAAGACACCCTCCCGGTCGACCACCATGAAGGCCCGATCGTGGGCCAATCCGGCCGGGGTCAGCAACGCCCGCGCCACCGAGGTCCCGGCGCAACCCTTGATGGGATAGAAGGTCAGTTCGACAACGGTGGCCATGGTCCGAGCCTAGCGACGCGGCTCGGTGCGACACGGGCCGGGCAGCGGCCCGCACACCCTTGTTACCGGCGCGTAGCACTGCTTGACTGCCGGACATGTCGTCGACGCACGAGGTCACCAACCAGGTCCCGGCTCCGACCCCCCGGGACGCCGCCGCCGATCCCGCGCTCCACGCGGCGCTGCACCGCGAGGGTGCCGGCTGGGCCGAGGCCGAGGTCCGCGCTCTGGGCCTGCGCGCGTGGGCCGAACCCGCCCAGGAGTGGGGCCGGTTGGCCAACGAACACGAGCCGGTGCTGCGCAGCCACGACCGCACCGGCCACCGGATCGACGAGGTCGAGTTCCACCCGGCCTGGCACGAGTTGATGACCGTGGCGGTCGAACACGGGCTGCACGCGAGCCCGTGGCGCGAGGACCGCGCGGGCGCGCATGTCGCCCGCGCCGCGAAGTTGTACGCGTGGGGTCAGGTCGAGGCGGGCCACATGTGCCCGCTGTCGATGACCTACGCGGCCATCCCGGCGCTTCGCACCGAACCCGAACTGGCCCGGTCGTACGAGCCGTTGCTGGCCGCTCGGGCGTACGACCCCGGCCTGCGCGAGCCGACCGCCAAGCGCGGCCTGCTCGCGGGCATGTCGATGACCGAGAAGCAGGGCGGCTCGGACGTACGCACCAACACCACCCGCGCGGTGCCGTCGGCGGACGGGTCGTACCGGCTGACCGGGCACAAGTGGTTCACCTCCGCGCCGATGTCCGACCTGTTCCTGACCCTGGCCCAGGCACCGGGCGGGTTGTCCTGCTTCCTGCTCCCGCGCGTACTGCCGGACGGCACCCGCAACACGTTCCATCTGATGCGGCTCAAGGACAAGCTCGGCAACCGGTCCAACGCGTCGGCGGAGATCGAGTACGACAACGCGTACGCCCGGCTGGTCGGCGCCGAGGGCGACGGCGTGCGGACCATCGTGCAGATGGTCAACGCGACTCGGCTCGACTGTGTGATCGGCGCGGCCTGCGGGATGCGGGTCGGCGCGGTCCGGGCCACCCATCACGCCGCGCACCGGCGGGCGTTCGGGGCGGCGCTGATCGATCAGCCGCTGATGCGCAATGTGCTGGCCGACCTGGTGATCGAGTCGGAGGCGGCGACCACGGTGGCGATCCGGCTCGCGGGCGCCGCCGATCGTGCGCTGCGCGGGGATCGGGACGAGGCGGCGTTTCGGCGGATCGCGGTCGCGGTGTCCAAGTACTGGGTGTGCAAGCGCGGTCCGGCGCACGCGGCCGAGGCACTGGAATGCCTGGGCGGCAACGGCTACGTCGAGGAGTCGGGACTGCCCAGGCTGTATCGCGAGGCACCGCTGGTGTCGATCTGGGAGGGCTCGGGCAATGTCGCCGCGCTCGACGCGTTGCGTGCGATGGCCCGTGAACCGGCGTGCGTGGACGCGTACTTCGCCGAGGTGGAGCCGGCCGTCGGAGCGGATTCGCGGCTGGCCGCGGCGGCGGCGGCGCTGCGCAAGGAGTTGGCCGATCCGGACGACGCGGAGTTCCGGGCCCGGCGGATCGTCGAGTCGATGGCGGTATTGCTCCAGGGCGCCTTGCTGGTCCGCTACGCGAGCCCCGCCGCCGACGCGTTCTGCGCGACGCGCCTGGCCCACGAGGGCGGCCACGCCTTCGGCACGCTGCCGGCCGGCACGGACACCGGCGCCCTGCTGGCCCGGGTCCGGGAGGAGTAGGGCCGACCGCGGCCGACCGCGCCGAATAGGCTCGGTTCATGATCGACACCAACACCGACATCGACAAAAACACCGACATCGACTCCGTCGAACTCGTCCTCTTCGACTGTGACGGCGTGCTCGTGGACAGCGAGCCGATCGCGATCCGGGTCCATGTCGCGCTCGGTGCCGAGCACGGCTGGCCGCTCACCCCGGCCGACGTGATCGAGCACTTCGTCGGCCGCTCGTCGACCGCGATAGCCGAGCAGATCGCCGAGCGGGTGGGCGCCGAGACCGCCGCCGAGTGGACGCGCGGTTTCGAGCGGCGGCACCGGGACGAGGTGGACGCCGGGCTGAGCCCGGTGGAGGGCATCGAGTACGCGGTGGACCGGCTCGCCGAACTGGGCCTGGCCACGTGCGTGGCGTCCAGCGGCAGCCACGACAAGATGGCCCACACGCTGGGACGCACCGGGCTGTACGACCGCTTCGCGGGCCGGATCTTCAGCGCGACCGAGGTCGCCCACGGCAAGCCCGCGCCCGACGTGTTCCTGCACGCGGCGGCCCGGATGGGCGTCGCCCCCGAGCGTTGCGTGGTGGTCGAGGACAGCCTCAACGGCCTGCGCGCCGCCCGTGCCGCCGGCATGCGCTCGTTCGCCTACACGACCGACCTGATCGCGCCGCACCTCCTGGCGGGCCCGGGCACCACGGTCTTCAAGTCCATGCACGACCTGCCGAGTCTGCTCACCGACCGGCGCTGACCCGCCCACCGGCGCGTCCGCCACGGGCCGGCACCGGACGACCCATGGACCGGCCCACCAACGGGCACCGCCACCATGCCCCGCGCCCCGCGCCCCGGCCACCGCACCGCGCCAAACCGCACCGCGCCAAACCGAGCCGAGCCGAGCCGAGCCATCGAACCCGACCGGGCCCGAACACCCCGGCGCAGGACCCGAATTACTCGCCCTCGACGCGGCGACACCGGCACCAGGGCGCCTCACCCCGCCCGACCCGCCTCCGCCTCGCCCGGGCCGCCGCGACTCGGGTGGTGGCGGGTGGTGGTCAATCCTGCGGCGGGCCGCCCACCCGGGTGACGATCTCGATCGCTCGGCCGGCCGGGACGCCCAGGGCCACCTGGCACGCGATCGCCTGGTCCGCAGCGGTCACCCGGACGTCCGCGTTGACCGCCTGGAGCAGCGCCACGCACATCCCTTCCAGGGCTATCGCCAACACCGGCGCGGGCAGGTGGTCGGCGAACGCGCCGCTTCGTTGGCCCGCCTCGATAAGTTCGATCGACCGGGCCCGAACCGGGGCCAGCATCGCCGGGATCCCGCCGTCGCCCAGGTTGCGCTGGGCGAAGCTGATCAGCAGCCGATAGCGCTCACCGCCCTCCCACGCGGCCAGGTCGAACCGGGCCACCGCCTCCTCCGGCGTGTCCCGGTCGTGCCGCGCGCCCTCGACGGCAGCCAGGATGTCCCGCCGCGCCTCCTCGGCCAGCCCCGCGATCAGCGCCTCGCGGCTGGGGAAGTGCCCGTACACCGTGCGCCGTACCACTCCCGCCGCCCGGGCGATGTCGTCCATCGACGCGTCCGCGTCCCGGATCAGCTCGGTCCGGGCCACCGCCAGGATCCGCTCGCGGTTCGACTGCGCGTTGCGCCGCCGCACCGGCGCGGGCCCGTTCGCCCGTTCGTCGGCGGTCTCCGGTTTCGTCTGCATCGCGCGTTCCTCTCTGCGGTGACCCGGAGCCTGCCAGAGATCCGATCCCGACGGCACCGACACTCCGCCCCGAGCCCACGAATCGCCCTATTCACCCGACTCGTTCCACCATATTTGCACAGTGCTGTGCAATCAACTAAGTTGCACATCGTTGTGCAATTACCGCGGCTGCGCCGGCCGCCTGCTCCGAAAGGCGTCCCGATGTCCGTCTTCGCCACCACCCCGGTCGACCGGATGGATCGGCCGTACCCACGCCGCTGGTGGGCCCTGGGCGTGCTCTGCCTGAGCCTGCTGATCATCGTCATGGCCAACACCTCGCTGATCGTGGCCGCCCCCGACATGACCCGCGACCTGGGCCTGTCCAGCCGCGATCTGCAATGGGTGATCGATGCCTACACCGTCCCCTACGCCGCGCTGATGCTCGTCCTGGGCGCGATCGGCGACAAGTACAGCCGGCGCGGCGCACTGCTCACCGGCCTGGTGGTGTTCGCCGCCGGTTCGATCGCCGGCTCCCTCGTGCACTCGACGTCCGGCGTGATCATCGCCCGCGCCGCGATGGGCCTGGGCGCCGCGGTGATCATGCCCGCGACGTTGTCCCTCCTGGTCGCCACCTTCCCGCGCAACGAGCGGGCCAAGGCGATCACCGCGTGGAGCGCCACCTCGGGTCTGGCCATCGCGCTCGGCCCGTTGATCGCGGGCTGGCTGCTGGAGCGGCACGCGTGGGGCTCGACGTTCCTGATCAACGTGCCGGTCGCGCTGATCGCGGTGGTCGCCGCGCTGTTCGTGGTCCCGCCGTCGAAGGCGCACGACTACGGCCGGCTCGACCTGGTCGGCGGCGCGCTGTCCATCGTGACGCTCGGCTCGCTGGTCTACGCGATCATCGAGGGCCCGCACTTCGGCTGGGCCGGCGGCCCGGTCGCCGCGCTCGTCGTCTTCGTCCTCGGCCTGGCCGCGTTCATCGCCTGGGAACTGCGGCACCCGCGCCCGATCTTCGATCTGCGCAAGTTCCGCGAGCGGGTGTTCTCCGGCTCGATGCTCGCCGTACTGCTGTTCTTCCTGGGCACCTTCGGCGCGATCTACTACCTCACCCAGCACCTCCAGTTCGTGCTGGGCTACACCGCCCTCGAGACCGGCGTCCGGCTGCTCCCGCTGGCCGGCGCGGTGGTCGTCGGTTCGATCATCACCGGCCGGCTCACCCCGAAGCTGGGCATGCGGATCACCGTGACCACCGGCATGGCGCTCGGCACCATCGGCATCCTGCTGATGACGCGCGTCTCGGACGGCTCGGGCTACGCCGACTTCCTGGCCCCGCTGCTCCTGCTCGGCGTCGCGATCGGGGTGAGCGTCGCGCCGTGCACCGAGGCGATCATGGGCTCGTTCCCGGAGAACGAACTGGGCGCGGGCGGCGGCGTCAACGACACCGCGGTGGAGTTGGGCGGCGCGCTGGGCATCGCCATCCTGGGCTCGATCCTGGCCACCTCCTACGAGTCGGAACTGACCAAGGCCGTCGGCGGCAAGCTGCCTCCGGAGGCGATGGACGTCGCGAAGGACTCGATCGGCGGCGCGCTCGCCGCGGCCGAGCGGGTGGGCCAGGTCGCCGGCCCGCAGCAGGCCCACGCCCTGGTCCAGGCCGCCGACCACGCCTTCGCCCAGGCGGTCGCGCACACCAGCCTGATCGGCGGGATCGTGCTCGCCGTCGGCACCGTCCTGGTCGGCCTGATCCTGCCGAACCGGGCCCACACCCCGGCGGCATCCGCCGAGGAGTCGACCGCCGACGAGCCGGAGCGCACGAAGGAGTCGGTGGGCTGAACCACCGACACAAGACGCGAGGGGCGGCCGAGTCGGCCGCCCCTCGCGTGCGTCCGCCCGTCAGCCCGTCCGCAACGCCCGAACCGCCCGCCCGACCCACGCCTCGAAGCGTTGCCACCCGACGAGTTCCTCGCGGGTGCGCGGCTCCGGCCAGTCCAACAGCGCGTCACCCGCGTCCAGCAGATCCCAGTACGGGTGATGGTCGTCGGCCCGACCGGACACCTTCGCGTACACGGGCAGGAACTCCTCGGCCACCGCCACGCCGTGGCTCAGCGCGAGATTGATCCGGATCCGGGCCAGATCGATGCCGCGCGCCCCGACACAGCCGGTGGTCCAGTCCACCACCCCCGCGATCTCCTCGCCCCGCCACAGGAGTTGCTCGGCGTGGAAGTCGCGATGGATGAACCCGGACGCGGTGTACGGGGGTTCCTCGGCCAGCGCGGCGAACATCCGCTGCCAGACGTGTGGTCGGGTGGTCCAGGCCGGTACGGTCCGCGGACCGTCGTCGGCCGGGTCGTAGTAGGTCTCGTACTCCCCCACGTCCGCGCCCGCCGGGTCCACCGCGTGGATCGTGGCGAGCAACTCGGCCGCGCGGCGCAGCAGTACGGCCGGATCGGCGGGCGGCTCGGGCGTGCCGGGCACGCGCGTGGTCAGCAACGCCGGATCCGGCACCTCGAATCGGGCCGCGACCAACTCCGGCGCGGGTACCGGGGTATCCGCGAGCAGCCGCAACACCCGCGCCTCGTGCTCGGGCCGATACCACCGGTCGGTGGCCAGCCGGTCGGCGTCGTGGAAGACCCGCAACACCAGGTCGCCGACCACGTAGAGCCGGTTCGCGCCGACCCCCATCGGCTCGATCGGGGTGTCCCCGACGATCCCGCGCAGCCAGGCGAGGTTCTCGGCTTTCGGCATGGACACGGACGGGTCTCCTGTTCATCGGTTCCGGGTTTCGGGTTTCGGGCTCCGGGTTTCGGGCTCCGGGTTTCGAGTTTCGCGGAGCCGGCCTGCCAGGGTCGCCGCCCAGTCGGCCCGGGTGGGGCCGGTGCGACCCGACCGGATCAGCCCGTCCGGCGTGCGAGGACACCCGACCCACCTACCCCACCCGTACTGTGCGCCCCTCCCGTCGCGACACCACGCATGCCTCGGCCACCGCCTGGGCCGCGAGCGCGTCGGCGCCCGGGCAGGGGCTCGCGATCCGACCCGAGGCGAAGTCGACGAACGCCGCGAGCTCGGCTCGGTACGCGGCGTCGAACCGGGTCAGGAAGTCGCCCTCGGTGACCCCGCCGCCCGTGTGCGTCCCGGCCGTACCCGCGAGTTCGAGCCGCACGTCGTAGCCCGGTTCGTGCTGCCGACCCGCGTGCGCCGTACCGAGCGTGCCGTCGGCGAGCCGAAAGAGCACCGCCGACACGTCCACGTCGTCGTGCTCCCGGAACACCTCCGCACCCCGGTTCGCCCCGATCGCGGTGACCTCGACGATCGGCACGCCGGTCACCCACGGCACGATGTCGAAGTCGTGGATGTGCGAATCCCGATAGATCCCACCCGACGTCGGCACGAACTCTGGGTGCGGCGGCCGAGGATCCACACTCACCGCGTGCACCCGGGTCACCGTGCCCAGCGAGCCGGCGCGCACCGCCGCCCGGGCTGCGAGGTATACCGGGTCGAACCGGCGCTGGAAACCCACCTGCAGCCCGGCCCCGCGCGCCTCGACATAGGCCACGGCCTCGCGCGCCACCGCCGGATCCAGCGCGATCGGCTTCTCGCACAACACCGGCAACCCCGCGTCCGCGACCCGCCGCAACATCTCGACATGCGCCGCCGTCGGCGCTGCGACCACCACCGCGTCGACCCGGCCCAACACCTCGTCCGGCCCGGCCGCCTCGACCCCGGCCCGAACCGCGAACTCGTCGGCCCGGGCCCGGTCCGCGTCCGCGACCACCACCTGCTCGACGGCCTCGATCCCGGCCAACGCCCGGGCGTGAAACGCCCCGATCCGCCCGACCCCCAGCACCCCGACCCGCATACGTCCCCTTCCACCGACCCGATCCACCGACCAGGTACGCCGGCCCACCACACGTGGTGCGCCACCGCACCCGCACCCGACACATGCCCTACCGTCGGCCAACCACACCGATGCCGCGCAAGCGATACCAGCCGACCACGGCCCGGGTCGCCCCCGCTTCCTGAGGCCCCGGCAGGGCTCTTACGCTGGGCGCGTGACCTCCGCCAAGCTCCGTCCGCTGCCCGCCGAAGTGGCCATCCTCCTGGATCAACTCACCCCCTGCCCACGCCTGGTCGAACATCTGCGCATCGTGCACGACGTCGCGTGTCGGCTGTGCGACTGGGTCGCGGCGACCTACCCGGAACTGGACTTCGACCGCGACGCGGTGTTGTTCGGCGCCGCGACCCACGACATCGGGAAGACCCTGCACCCGGAGGAGTTGTCCGGGCCCGGTTCGTGCCACGAGCAGGCCGGCTACGACCTGCTCACCGCCCGGGGCGTAGCCCCCGTCCGCGCCCGCTTCGCCCGCACCCACGCGGCGTGGAACCCGACCGATCCGGACGAACTGCTCGTCAGCCTCTCCGACAAGGCCTGGAAGGGCAAACGGGTCGCCGCCCTGGAACAGGACCTGACCGCCCTGCTCGCGAGCGCCTCGGGGCGCTCCGAATGGGAAACCTTCCAGGCCCTCGACGACTTCCTGACCACGATCGACACCGACACCCTGCTGTTCTGACGCCCCGCACCGGCCCCGGCACCCACGCCCGCATCCGCCCCGGCAGCCCGCCCGCTCAGCGCGGCAGCCGTCGCCACACCGGCCTGGGCAACATCCGCATCCCCACGAACACCGGCCGCAACACGGCCGGCACCCACACCTCGCCCTTCCCGCGCAGCAGCGCCCGTACCGTCGCGTCGGCCACCTGCGCCGGCGTGCTGGACAGCGGCGCGGGCGACATGCCCTCGGTCATCCGGCCCACCACAAAACCGGGCCGCACCAGGAGCAGCCGTACCCCACTGCCCGCGAGCGCGTCGGCCAACCCGCTCGCGAATCCGTCCAGACCGGCCTTGGCCGAGCCGTACACGTAGTTCGCGCGGCGTACCCGGACGCCCGCCACCGACGAGAACACCACCAGCCGGCCATGCCCCTGCGCGCGCAACACGGCGGCCAGATGGGTGAGCACGCTCACATGTGCGGTGTAGTCGGTGTGTACGACCGCGACCGCGTGCGCCGCGTCGAGCTCGGCCCGGCGTTGATCGCCGAGGATGCCGAACGCCGTGACCACCACGTCCAACGCGCCGTGTCGGGCGATCACCTGGTCCAACATCGGCCGGTGTGTGGCCAGTTCGTCGGCGTCGAACTCGACCCGATCCACCCGGTGGGCACCCGCCCCGCGCAGCCGGGCCTCCTCGGCGTCGAGGTCGTGGCTGCGCCGCGCGGCCAGGACGACGGTCCGCGCCCCGCGCGCGACCAGTCGTTCCGCGACCGCCAGGCCGATCTCACTGCGGCCCCCGAGGACCAAAACGGTTCCACTCACCCGCACAGTCTGCCGGATCTCCCTGCCGGCCCCCTCTCCACGATCCACAGCCACTCAATAACCTTGCCCATGTGACCGCACACACGAAGATCGACCCGAACCTCGGCCCGAACGCGACCCCGGCCCCGGCCCCTGACCCGACCGCACCGCACCGCGCGCCCGTCGAGCTGCGCGGAGCGGACGCCGTAGCGCTCGCGATCGAGCCGGTGCGGGCGATCCTGGCCGAGCTGGTCCTGGGCGGCGCCGCGCTCGGCTGGGTCGAGCCGCCGCCGCTCGCCGAGGTGACCACGCTGCTGACCGAACTCGCCACCGCGCAGCGCTCCGGCGACGCGGCACTGCGGTTCGCCTACGTGGGCGAGGACCTGGTCGGTTTCGGCTACTGGCGGCGCTACGACCGGCCCACCCACCGGCCCAACGCCGACCTCGAAAAGGTCGCGGTGGCCGCGTCCGCGCACGGTCGCGGCATCGGCCGGCTGCTCACCGCCGCCCTGCTCGAGGACGCCCGCGCCGCGTCGGTCGAGATCCTCACCCTCGACGCCCGCGGCGACAACGCCAACGCGCTGCACCTGTACCGCTCGCTCGGCTTCGTCGAGTACGGCCGCCTGCACGACTTCGTCGCGGTCGGCGCGCGCCGCTACGACAAGGTGTTCTACTCGATCGACCTGCGCGCGTCCGCGGCATGACCGACCCGGGCTCGGGTCCGCCCGAGCACCCGGCGGACCTCCTGCGCGCCGACGAGCGGCTCGCCACGTGGCTGACCGCGCTGGCCGACTTCCGCACCGGCGTCGAGATCACCCTGCCCGCCGGCGACGACCTGGTGGCGATACTCCTCGAACTGACTTTCCCGCACGAGGACATCAACGACCTGGTCGCGACGCGCGGCTCGCTCCTGGCCGACCCGTTCTGGCACGAGCTGTTCGAATGCGCCGTCCGAGCCCTGCTCGCCGGCCTCGGTACGGTCGAGCAGCCACTGAACACCCCGGCCCTCCCGGCTGCCGCGGGTCCGGTCGGCCACTGGTTCCACGTATTCGTCTACCTCGCCGCCCGCCCGCACGTCCTGGCCTACCACCACACGCTCGGCATCCCGGCCGACGTCTCCCGTCGTACGCTCGCCGACCTCGGTCGCCACGTGGCGGTCCACCGACGGCGGCACGGCACCGGCGGGCTGCTCGCGGTGCACTGGCCCAAGTTCGCCTTTCGCGGCGAGTTGTATCAACTCGGCCGACTCCAGTTCCAACGCTCGTACCTGCTCGAACCAGGCGCCGCGAGCGCCGCCGCACGCGGCCTCCCCTACCGCGCGGACGACCCCGTCCTGATGGTGCACATCCCGGACTTCCACGGTCCGCTGACCCCGGCCGCCTGCGACGAATCCCTCTCCCTGGCCCGCGACTTCTTCCCCCGCCACTTCCCGACCGAGGACTACCGAATCGCCGTCTGCGGATCCTGGCTGCTCGACCCGCAACTTCGCGAGTACCTTCCGAACGACACCAACATCATCCGCTTCCAACGCCGCTTCCACCTGGACGCCACCACCACGAGCCTCCCCCCGGCCGACACCGCCCCGATCGGCTTCGTCTTCGGCAACCCGGACCTACCCCCCGAAGCCCTCCCCCGCCACACCACCCTGCAACGCGCCATCGGCGACCACCTACGCGCCGGCCACCACTGGCACGTCCACACCGGCTGGTTCGAACTCTGAGCCCGGACCGAGCCGTCGGGCCGAGCGGTGGAAATTTGCCGGCGGGAGGGGTGGGGCTCGGGGAGGATGGCGGGGTGATGAGGGATGATCTTCGCCGGCGGTTTGCGGGTTATGTGTGGGAATCGGTCGCCGTGGGGTGTTCCGGTGCGGGTGTGTATCGGTTGCTCGGGCGTGGTGGTGAGGAGCTTTATCTCAAGGTCGGCGAGGCGAGCGCGCATCCGGACAGCGGATTCCAGCTTTCCGCGGAGGTGGCCCGTGGGGTGTGGGCGGCAGGCCGGGGTGTCCCGGTGGCCGAGATTCTCGACCACGAGGTGGACGAGTCCGGCGGCTGGCTGCTCACCCGCGCCGTGCCGGGTCGTTCCGCGGCCGATCCGTGGCCTGCCGAGCAGCGGGACGCGGTGATCGACGCGCTCGCCGAGACGGCCCGTACGCTGCACGAACTTCCGCTCGCCGACTGCCCGTTCGACCGCACCCTCGCGGTCACGGTGCCCGCCGCGACGCACGCCGTCGCGGCCGGCCTGGTCGATCTCGACGACCTGGACGAGGATCGGCTCGGCCGTACCGGCCCCGAGCTGCTCGCCGAGCTGACCGCGACCATCCCGCCCACCGAGGACCTGGTCGTCGGCCACGGCGACTACTGCCTGCCCAACATCCTGCTCGACCCGGAGACCCTGCGGGTGACCGGCCTGATCGACCTCGGCCGCCTCGGTCGCACCGACCGCCACGCCGACCCGGCGCTGATCACCCGCAGCCTCCGCGCCGACTACAACGAGCAATATTCCCCCGCCCACGCGGCCCGTTTCCTGGCCCGCTACGACCCCGCCGGCACCCTCGACCCGAAGCGGCTGGAGTTCTACCGGCTCCTCGACGAGTTCTGCTGACCCGCCGGCCCCGGCCCTCCGCCGCCATGCCGCGCGGCACCGACATCAATCCCCGTCCCGGACGAAGACGCCCGCCCGAGCCGCCACCACCGCCGCGTCGGCGGCGCGCGTCGCCTGCCCGGCGTCCACCGGTTCACGGGTGATGAACAACCGGTAGTACAACGCGCCGACGGCGGTCCGCACCACCTCACCCGGATCGGTACCCACCGGCAACTCGCCCCGGCCGATCGCCCGTTCCACCACGGCCTCGGCCTGCCCGAGCCGGCCCAGCAGAAACTGGTGCAGCGCCGCGCCGGTGGTCGGATCGTGCACCGCCGCGGCCACCAGGGCCCGTGCCGTGGGTCCGCGCTCGGGGTCGTCGAAGCCGGCCAGCACCAATGCGGTGATCGCCCGCAGGTCGCCCCGGACGGTGCCGGTGTCCGGCAGCGGCCACGACTCCTCGGCCGCCAGGTCCAGCGCGTCGGCGGCCAACCCGGCGGCATTGCGCCAGCGCCGGTACACGGTCGTCTTGTGCACCCCCGAGCGCGCCGCGACGGCCTCCACGGTCAGCCCGTCGAAGCCCCGCTCCGCCAATTCGGCCAGCGTCGCCCGGCGCACCGCGTCCCGAGTCCGCGCGGTCCGCCCACCGGGCCGCACCCCACCCACACCGCCACTCACGTCGCCATTCACCCGACACCGCCGAGCCGAGCGACCCAAAAGCAACCAGGTTGCATTAACACCCTCCATCCGTCACACTGAATCTAATGCAACCTAGTTGCATTTACCCATATCCGCACCCCCACCCCCGACCCCACCCGACCACCGGAAGGCTCGGATGAAACCCCACACCATCCGCGAACTCCCGGTCGCCGACCGCGAATCCGGCCCGTACGCGATCACCGTCGGCCCGGACGGCGCACTGTGGTTCACCCTCGTACACGCCGGCCGAATCGGCCGCCTCGACCCGGCCACCGGCACGCACACCACCCACGACCTCGGCGATCCCTCCTGCGGGCCGACCGTGCTCGTCACCGGCCCCGACGACGCACTGTGGTTCACCGAATACCGGGCCCACCGCATCGGCCGAATCACCGTCTCCGGCGTGGTCACCCATTTCGACCTGCCCACCCCCGAGTCGGGTCCGTTCGGGATCACCACCGGCCCCGACGGCGCGCTGTGGTTCACCGAGACCGCCGCCAACCGGATCGGCCGGATCACCCCGACCGGCACGGTGACCGGCTTCGACCTGCCGATCCCGGCCGCGTTCCCGGCGGCGATCGGCACCGGCGCGGACGGCGCACTGTGGTTCGCCCTCAACGCCGCCCACGCCATCGGCCGAATCACCACGACGGGCGCGGCGACCATCCATCGACTGCCCGAGGGCTCGGCCCCGGTCGGCATCACCACAGGTGCGGACGGTTCGGTCTGGTGCGCCCAGATCGGCGCAGGCACGATCGGCCGCCTCGACGCGTCCGGCGAATGGTCGCAATTCCCGCTGCCGGACCGGGAGTCGCGACCGCACGCGGTGGCCCTGGACACGGCCGGCGACTGCTGGTTCACCGAATGGGGCGCGAATCGCATCGGCCGACTCACTTCGGCGGGCGCACTTACGGAGTACGACTTGCCGAGTGCCTCGGCCGAACCGCACGGCCTCACCCAGGGCCCCGACGGCGCGATCTGGGCCGCCCTGGAGATCGGCGCCCTGGCCCGACTGACACCCTGACAAAGGCGAAAAACCGCTGGTGGGCGCCGGATCCGCAGAGCAATTCGGCAGCCCGGCCGGACCGGCCCGCGCCCCCGAGTGCGCCCCGCAGTGCGCCCGCGCGGACCCGACGAGCAGGACTCGCCGCCAATCCCGAAATGGTGCATAGACCGACGAAAAGTGCTTATGGTCGAAGGCACGGGGGCGCCGCCTGCCCGGCGGCGAAGTCACGATGAGGGAGCACCCGATGCTTACTCAACACATCCGTCAGCCCGCAACGGCCACGCCGACCCAGGCCGGGACCGTCGCCACGCTCATGATCGAGGAGGAGACGACCATCAGCGACGCGCCGCTGTTCGTGCCGGAAGATCTCGGCGCCGGACTGCTGCTCCTCGGCCTGCTGTTGTCGCCGAAGCCCCCGAAGGAGCGGTAAGCCGAACCGGGTGTCCGTGACATCACCGGTACCGACGGGAAGTAGTTGATCACCACAATGCCCTTCGCCGACACCTCGCCACACGAGGCGTACACGGCGGCGGTCGAGCGAGTGGCAGGCCGTGCCCTCGGCGTCCTCATGGACGCCGGGGGCTCGGTCGTCCCCGCCGGCTTCGCCGCCCCGGACCCGCACCCGGCCGCCGCCGGCGACCCCGACGCCGACCTGCCCGGCCTGCGCGTGCTCGGCTCGGACGCGTTCGCCCCCCACATCCTGCGCGGCACACCGCTGCCCGCCGACCAGGCCGAGGCCGCCGCGCGGGCCTTCGCCGCGTTCCCGCCCGACTCGCTGGGCGCCACGCCCGAGACCGGGTGGATCATCACCTGGCAGGACTGGGCCACGGCCCGCACCCTGACCCGCTTCGGACTGACCGTGGACGTCCCGCGCCCGGGCGACGGCACCCAGGTCGCGGACGCGAGCACCTGGCAGTCCTGGTCGGTACGGATGGCCCAACTCTCCTCCCTGGCCCTGCCCGGCCTGGACGGGCCGATCCACGCCGCCGCCCGGCGCAACGCCGAGTCGCTGGCGCGCGGCGCGGCCCGCGCGATGTTGCGCCGCGACTACCGCACCGCCGCCCGGATCGCCCGCTGGCTGGCCTTCGTGGCCGTCGACGGGGTCGCGTTCCCACTGGAGTTGGCGCCGCTGCTGCGCCACGTCCGGCTGTTCGGCGGCGGCAGCACCCGCACCGTGCTCGACACCCGTATCGCCCAACACGTCACCGGGTTGGCGAGCTGATGACTGGAGGAATCGTGCCGGCGGAGGTACTCAGGACCGCGCACACGATCGGCTCCGGCGCGCTGCGCTGGCTGCGTGCGAACGCCCACTTCGGGCCGCTGCCCACGCACACCGTGGTCGACTTCAACGACCGGGACAGTGCCTACAAACCGCTCGGCGAGACCGCGTTGGCCACCTCGCTGGTGCTGCGCGAGGGAGTCGCGGGGCCCGGCGAGCTGGCCGCCGCGCGGGAGTTGCTCGACTACGCGTGGGGACAGTTCCGCGAGGGGGACTTCCTGTACGAGCGCCAGGTGCGCCATCCGCTGGTGACCGATCCACTGGAGACGTACGCGCACTTCGTGCGGGCCGGCATCCGGCACGAGCGGATGGATCGGCTGCTGGCCCACCTGGACGAACTGCGCTCGGTGCGCGCGATCGAGATGATGGCCAACCGCCGGCTGGCGGTGGCCAACGCCAGTCGTGTGGTCGGTCTGGCGCACCGCCCCGACTGGGCCGAGCTGAGCGCCGACACCTGGCTCGGGCAAACCCCCGAACCGTGGGTGATCGACTGGATGACCGCGTACAACATGACCCACGCGGTGTTCCACATCACCGACTGGGGTGCGCATCCCGAACTGTTGCCCGCCGAGATCCGCGACTATCTGCGGGTGTGGTTGCCGGTGTGGGTGGATGTGTGGGCCGAGGTCGCGCAGTTCGACCTGGTCGGCGAGTTGCTGATCGTGGACGCGTGCCTGCCCGAGCCGGTCTGCGACGACCAGGGCTGGCGCACGCTGGCCGCGGCGCAGCGGGCCGACGGGCTGCTGCCGCGCGACGCGGATCCGGTGGACGAGGATCCGCGGCAGGCGTTCAAGGACCACGAGCACACGGCGGTGGTCGCGATCGTGGCCGGCACCGTCACGCTGGCCCGGTCGCTGGGCACCGCGCCGGCGCCCACACTCGGGTGAGCGACCCGGACGCGACCCTGCTCGCCCCGCTGCTGCGCGCCGCTCCCGAGGCCGGTGCGCTGGTGGTGGGGACGGTGCGGGGCGGCGAGCACTCGGTGGTCTGTCGCGGGCCGGCGGTGGACGCGGACTCCCGGTTCGAACTGGGCTCGGTGTCCAAGACGTTCACCGCGTTGCTCCTGGCGGACGCGGTCGCGCGCGGGGAGGTTCGGCTGGACGATCCGCTGCGCGGCTATCTGCCACCCGGCGCCCGACCGCGTTGGTCCGCGCAGGTCACGCTGCTGCAACTGGCCACGCATACCGCAGGATTGCCGCGGCTGCCGCGCGGGTCGCTGCGCCCGGCGCTGCAGGCGTGGTACACGAATCCGTACGCGGGGTATCCCGAGGAGCGCCTGTTCGCGCTGCTCGGCCGGACCCGGCCACGCGCACGCCCGGGGACGCGGGTGTCGTACTCGAACCTGGGCGCGGGACTCCTCGGCCACGCGCTCGCCCGCGCCGCGCGGCAGCCGTTTCCGGACCTGGTGGTCGCCCGGCTGGGGGTGCCGCTGGGTCTGACGATGACCACGTGCGACCCGAACGGGCCCCAGGTGACCGGGTATCTGCACGGCCGCCCGCGCCCACCCTGGGACATCCCGGCGTTGCCGGCGGCGGGTGCCGTGCGCAGTACGGGTACGGATCTGACCCGCTATCTGGCCGCGCACCTGGATCCGGCCGAGGTGGGCCCGGACTCGCTGGCCCGAGCGCTGACCGAGGTCCGCCGCCCCCGGCTGATCACCCCCGGCGACGGGGACCGGATCTGCCTGATCTGGAACCTGCGCGCCCGCCCGGGCCACGACCTGGTCTTCCACGGCGGCTCGACCCGCGGCTTCACCGCGTTCGTGGGCTTCAGCCCACAGGCGGGCGTCGGCCTGGCGGCACTGACGAACACGGCGGCGGGGGTGCGGGCGCCGTTCATCCAGACCGCCTACGAAACGTTGCGCAACCTGGCAGCGGACGCGATGTCCCGCTGAGCACTCGGGCCGGCGCACTCGGGCCGGCGGGCGCGGGGTCGGTCAGGGGGCGGGGTCGGCGGGCGCGGGGTCGGTCAGGGGGCGGGGTCGGTCAGGGGGCGGGGTCGGCGGGGGCCGGGTCTGGCGCGGGTTGGCCTCGGTGAGGTCCGGTCCGGGTCCGGGGTGGTCGCGGTCGTTGGGGTGATCGGGTGCGCGCGGTCGGGGAGTTGGTCGCGCCGGCGGGTTGGATCGGGTTGGCGCGGGCGGCCGGGGCAGGCGGGCGGTGCGGGCGGCCGGGCCGTGCGGGCGGCTGGGCATTGGGAGTGACCGAGCCGTGCGGGTGGCTGGGCATTGGGAGTGGCCGAGCCGTGCGGGTGGCCGGACTATGGGGGCGGCCGGGTCCCTTCGCATCGGCGCGGCCGTTCGGAGCGGCGGGATGCTCCGGGCCGGTCGGATTGGCTGCGTGAGTCGATCCAGCCGATCCAGTCGAATCGGCCGAACCGGCCGAACCGGCCCGGCCGTTCGCGTCAGTGCAGCCGTTCGGTCGGCCGGGCCGCTTGCGTCGGCCGGATGCTCCGGGCCGGTCGGGCGGACCAAGTCGGCCGCCCCGGCCGAACCGGGCGAATCGCCCGGGCTGTTCGGGGCAACCAGGTCGTTCTCGTGGGTGAAGCCGTTCCGGTCGGCTTGGCCATTCGGGTCGGCCGGGTTGGTGTCGCCGACCGCTCCGGCTGCGCCGCCGAGGCTGTTCGGGACAGCCGAGCCGGCCCGGGCGGTGGGCGGAGCCGGCCGCGGCGGGGTCGGCGGCGGGGAGGCCGCGCCGCCGAGGCTGTTCCGGGCAGCCGAGCCGCCCTGAGCAGTGGACGAAGGCGGCCGGGGCGGGGTCCTCAGCCACGCCGGCCGAACCGCCGAGGCCCTTCCGGACAGCCGAGCCGCCCTGAGCAGTGGACGAAGGTGGCCGGGGCGGGTCCTCAGCCGCGCGCCCCGAACCGCCGGGGCTGTTCGGGGCGGCCGAGCCGCCCTGGGCGGTGGGCGGAGCCGGCCGGCGCGGGATCGTCGGCGGCGGCGGGCCGGTGGGGCGGGGTGTGGGGTGTGGGGTTGCTATGTGGGTTCGGCTTCGGTGTCCAGGGCGGCGGCGATGGCTCGGAGCCAGGTGACCACCGCTTCGGCGCCCGGGTCGACCGTGCCGATCGCTCGGTCGCCGAGGTAGCTGCTGCGACCTCGGCGGGCGCTGTGGGTCGCGGTTTGTTCGGTGCCGGCGACGGCCGCGTCGATCGCCTCGGCCAGACTCGCGCCGCCGACCAGGGCCTCGCCGGCCGGGACCAGGGCGTCGAGCATGGTGCGGTCGCCCACCCGGGCGCCGCCGAGTTCGGCGACCGCCCGGGCGCCGGCCGCCGCTGCCTCGCGCCAGCCCTGTGCGGACGTGTCCCGGGCCACCACGCCGGCCGCGCGAAGCAGCAGGACCGAGTACAGCGGGCCGGAGGTGCCGCCGAGCGCCCGGCGTACGGTGTCGGCGAGGCCGCGCAGCACGGCGGCCGGGCTGCCGCCGCCGTATTCGGGCAGTTCGCGCCGGACCGCCTCGGCGCCGCGGGTCAGGCTGAGGCCCAGATCGCCGTCGCCGACGATCCGGTCCAGCTCGGTCAGGCGCGGTTCGGCCGCGATCAGCGCCGTGCAGACCGCCTCGATCACCCGGGACAGCGGCGTCGGTTCGGTCAGCGGCGTACCGGCGTCCGCGGCGCCGGGCGCCGGCGGCGTGGGCAGCACGGTGATCGTGCCCACCACACCGTGCACCGGGGTCGGCCACGCGGGCGCCGAGGTGGCCGCGTCCAGCCGGGCCAGGCGCGCGTCGTCGACTCGGAGCAGGGACAGCGATACGCCCGCCATCTCGAGCGCGGTCAGGAACGAGCCGCGCCAGGCTCGTTCCAGGACCAGGCCCCGACCCGTGAGGTGGCCCACCGCGCCGCGCAGCACGATGTCCAGTTCCATCGTGGGCGTGCCACCGAGGTTGTTGACCAGCAGGGCGACCCGGTCGCCGGCGGTCAGGCCGGTCTCCGCCACGATCCGATCCAGGAGTTCGGCCACGAACGAGTCGATGGGCGCGATCTTGTCCCGCCGTACACCCGCCTCGCCGTGGATGCCCAGACCCAATTCGACCTCGTCCTCGCCGAGTTCGAACCCGGGCTGCCCGGCCGCCGGCACCGTGCACGGGCTCAGCGCGACGCCCATCGTGCCGACCGCGCCCGCCGCCGCCTCGGCCTCGCGGCGGACCTCGGCCAGACTCGCGCCCGCGGCCGCCGCCGCGCCGGCGACCTTGTGCACGAACACCGTCCCGGCGATCCCGCGCCGCCCCGCGTTGTCCTCGCCGCCGGCCGCCAACGCCACGTCGTCCGCGACCAGGACCAGTTCGACCGCGATTCCCTCGGCCCGGGCCAACTCGGCGGCGAGCCCGAAGTTGAGCCGGTCCCCCGTGTACGACTTGACCACGAGCAACACCCCGGCGGGCCCGGCGACGGCGCGGATCGCGGCCAGGATGGTGTCCGTGGCGGGCGAGGTGAACACGTCCCCCGATACGGCGGCGGTGAGCATCCCGGGCCCGACGTAGCCCGCGTGCGCCGGTTCGTGGCCGGCCCCGCCGCCGGAGATCACCGCGACCCGGCCGCTGTCCGCATACGCCCGCGCGTCCGCGCGCAGTGCCACGTTCGTCCCGTCGAGCAACGCGATGCCCGGATTGGCCAGGGCCAGCCCTTCGAGCATTTCGGGCACGACGTCGCGGGGATCATTGATCAGCTTTTTCATGGCAGGATCCATACCTGGAAGCGCGCCCCACGAACCCCTCGGAGCAGCGCGGATCACGGGCAACCGGATGGGCGGCCCACACGTCCTCGGCAACGGGTCGAAACCGGCCCGCGGCTCGGCTCGTGGCGGGAGTGGTTCCTCCTCGGGACTTCCACCACGAGCCGGCCTCCGATGGGCGCGCGGACGTGCGCCCTACTCGGTCGACACCGGCGCGCGGGTCTTCCGGGAAGCACCCGGTCGTGGGACGCCGTCCACGCTGACGCAGATCCCGTATACGCGGGCATGCGACGTCCAACCGTTGGCGCGGCCACGGTTGTTGCTGATCTGTACGCGCGCACGGGGCACGTCCAGCGCGGAGACCAGATGCAGGTACATCTTTCCGGCGACCCTGGCCAGGACGATGTCACCGATTTCCAGGCGGGCCGGATCGACCGGCGCGACGGTCACGAGTTGACGACTGCGGATAAGCGGGACCATGGAGGCCCCGCGCGGGCGAAACTCGACGGTGGCGCCGTGCACCACCTTGGCGGCCATGCTGTCCATCATCCCCATCGCGGAACAGGATGACGGATGAACGCCGAACCGGCCACGGGTTTTTCGCCCACCCGGGCCGGCACTCGGGAACCCCGCCCGCCCAGTCGGAAGGCCGCAGATGAGCACCCGTCAACACCACTACCGATTCGCACACGTGATTTTCCGCTCGATCGCGCTGCGCAATGCCGCCGAGTTGCTCGCCGCGCCGGTCGACGAGTTGACTGCGGCGACCGCGGACATGTGGGTCGGGGTCGGCGCCCGGTTGCCGGAGGAGGAGCGCTTGCCCGCCGACGGTCTGGCGCTGAGCCACGTCCGGCTGGGGGCGGGGAGCGGGCTGCTGGTATGCCTGCCGCCCGCGCTGTACCCGCCGGAGGCACACTTCGCCCTGGTGCCGGGGCCGGATGTGCCCGGCGAGCCGCGCTACTTCGTCCTGGAGGAGAGCTTCGACGTGCTCGCCCGCACCCGGACCACGGTACTCGGCGGCTGGACCGAGGACTCCCATCTCAACCTGGGCCCGGGGTCGATCGTGGCGGCGGACGCGTTCGTCGCGGCGGTCGCCGCCCGACTGTCGTAGCCCGGCCGGCGGGGTGCAGGGGCCGAGCGGCGGGTCCCGTCTTCATTGCGGCGGCGGGCTCCCGGTGCCGGCATCGTCTTCGGCATCGGGGGTGTTGATCGCCCGCCACGGGGCGGTCAGGACGGCCCGGTCCGGCTCGGCCGTCAGGTGTGGTGCGCCGAGGGCCATCGCGGCGTGCAACAGGGTGTGGCTCGCCCGGGACCACGGTCGGCTCAACATCTCGCCGTCCGCTTCGCCGTCCTCGTCGTACTCGATCTCGAAGGCCGTCGGGCCGCCGCGTTCGCGGGCGGCGGCGCGTACCGCTGCGGACAGCACCAGGAAGCCCTTGCCGATCGGTGATCCGATCGGACCCGCGCCGGGGATCAGGAGCGTGCACGTGTGGTCGCCGTCCCGGTAGGGCGCGGCGTTCGGCTCGTCGGCGAGCCAACGGTCCCAGGCCGCGCCGAAGTAGGCGCGGGCCTGCGGGACGAGTGCCGCCGCGAGTCGGGCGGCGGTCGCCGGGGTGAGCGCCCGGGCGGCGTCCACGATCTCCACCACGGCGTCCCCGTGCGGCCCGAACAGCGCGGCGACCGGCAGTTCGGCGAGGATGTCCACGGCGAACGCGCGGGTGTAGGCGGCCGGTACGCGCAACCCCTCGGCCGCCTCGGCCATCGCCGCCCGCTCGCGCTCGGTCTCCGGCGGGACCACCGCGACCCGATACAACCGCCCCGGCCAACCGACGACGTTCACGGTCGCCAATTCCCGATCGACCACGATCCACGGCGGCTCGAAGTCCTCCTTGACGATCCGCTGTCCGGCCACCGCACCGGTCAGCGGTCCGCCTCGGTCGTCCGGCACAAAGACGAATCCCGGCTCGGCCGGCGCATCCTGGGTCATCCGGCCAGCGTAGGCCGGGCTTTCGGACCGCCGAAGGCGGCCTTGGGGTGTCCGTACTCCTCCGGCCCCGGCGGCATCAGCTCGGGCTCGTTCGTGCTCGCTCACTCGCTACTGATCGGCGTCTCCCGAGCGAGGCGCCGGACAACCCGGTTGCCGGGAAATCTGTGGACAAGACAGAATTGCGCGCGTACCGGGAGTGGCACGACGGCGGGGGCAAGTGTGGTCGAGGCAAACGCGATAGTCGGGGTGAGTGCCGTGGCGCTCGGGATGGTGCTGACCCCCGGGCCGAACATGATGTATGTGACGTCGCGGAGCATCACCCAGGGCCGCCGAGCCGGCCTGGTGTCGCTGCTCGGTGTGGGGCTCGGCTTCCTGATCTACATGTCGATGGCCAACCTCGGCCTGTCCGCCGTGTTCCTGGTCGTGCCGGAGCTCTACCTGGCGGTCAAGCTCGCCGGTGCGGCCTACCTCGGCTGGCTGGCCTGGCAGGCGCTGCGGCCCGGTGGCACGTCGGTGTTCGCGCCGCAGGAGCTTGCGCCGGACTCCAAGCGGCGACTGTTCACCATGGGGCTGCTGACCAATCTGCTGAACCCCAAGGCCGCGATCATGTACCTGTCCCTGATCCCCCAGTTCGTCGACCCCAGGGCCGGCCACGTCCTGCTCCAGGGGTTCGTGCTCGGCAGCGTCCAGATTCTGATCAGCCTCGCGGTGAACGCGATCCTGGTCCTCGCGGCCGGGTCGATCGCGGTGTTCCTGACTCGGCGGCCGTCCTGGCTGCGGATCCAGCGCTATGTGATGGGCACCGTACTCGGCGGGCTCGCGATCAAACTGGCCACCGACAAGGGCCATCCCGCGACCGCCTGACGCCTTACCGGAATCCAGAGGGAGCGGCATGCAGCTCGAGGAGTACGCGCGGTACGACGCGATCGGGCTGCGCGACCTGATTCGCTCCGGCGAGGTCACCTCGGCCGAGGTCGAGGCCGCCGCGCGGGCGGCGTTGGAGGTCGCCGACGCGCGGGTGAACGGCCTCGCGCTGCCCGTGTTCGAGCCGGCGCTCGGCCGCTCCCTCGACCCGGCGGCCGCGTTCGCCGGCGTGCCGTTCCTGCTCAAGGACGCCGGGCCGGTCGCCGAGGGGGTGCCGTTCTGTCTGGGCAGCCGGGCCGTACCGGGTGTCCGCGCGGCGCACGACAGCGACCTGATGACCCGCTTCCGGGCCGCCGGGCTGGTCAGCCTCGGCCTGACCACCGCGCCGGAGATGGCGATCAGCTTCGCCACGGAGTCGGCCAAGTACGGCATCACCCGCAACCCCTGGGACCTCGATCGTGGCGCCGGCGGCTCCAGCGGCGGCGCGGCGGCCCTGGTCGCGGCCGGCGCCGTACCGATCGCGCACGCCACCGACGGCGCCGGCTCGATCCGCGTCCCGGCCTCGGCCTGCGGGCTGGTCGGCCTCAAGCCCAGCCGGGGCCGCACGCCGTGTGGCCCGGACCTGGACGAGGCGTTCTTCGGGATCTCCTACAACTTCGCCCTCACCCGCACGGTCCGCGACGCCGCGCACCTCCTCGACGCGATCGAGGGCCCTGGGGTCGGCGACAAGTACACGGCACCGCCGCCGCTGCGGCCGTACGCGGCCGAACTCGGCACGGCCGTCGGCCCGTTGCGCGTCGGCGTGACCACGCGGTCCTGGTCCGGCAGCGCGGTCGACGCCGAGGTGGCCGACGCGACCATGATGGTCGCGGGGCTGCTCGCCGGGCTCGGCCATCGGGTCGAGGAGGCGAGCCCGGTGGTCGACTGGGAAGGTGTACTCCAGGGCCTGGTCACCGAGGTGGTCGCGTTCGTCGCCGCACCGCTGCTCGGCGCGCCCCGTCCGCCGGACCCGACCAAGCTGGAGGCGGTCACCCGGCAAATCCTGCACGACGTCAAGGACTTGACCGCCCTCGACCTGGTGTCCGCGTTCGCCGCGCACAACCGGGTGTCCCGCTCGGTCGGCGCCTTCTTCACCGAGCACGACCTGCTGATCACCCCGACGCTGGGCCGACTACCGGCCCCACACGGCACGTTGAACTACGACGACCCGACCCACACGGTGCGCGGCTGGCTGGACACCATTTTCGAATACGGCCCCTTCACCGCCGTCTTCAACATCACCGGCCAACCCGCGATCAGCCTCCCCCTGGCCCAGAGCAGCACGGGCCTACCGATCGGCATCCAACTGATCGCCCCCTACGGCCGGGAAGACACCCTCTTCCGCGCCGCCACCCTCCTCGAACAAACCCTCCCCTGGCACGACCGCACACCGTCGACCTTCATCGCATAGCCCCGAGGGCCGGCACTACTCGTCGTCCGGTGCGAACGGCGGTGGCGTCACGGCCGTCCGTTTGCGGGCCAACTCGCGGGCCTCGCCCGGGAGTTCCTCGACGTCGATCAGCCTCGGCAGCAGCTCCGCCTCGATTGTCAAGGCTCGGAAGCAGATGCCTACCGTGAGGTCGTGGTCGGGGCGGGAGACGATCTCGATGTGGTCGCCGGAGCGGATCTCGCCCGGTTCGATCACCCGCAGGTAGGTGCCGGGCAACGCGCGCTCGGTGAACCTGCGCACCCAGCGCCGCTCGTCGAGCCAGTGCGCGAAGGTCGCGCACGGGATGCGCGGGACCGAGACCTCGAGGAGCGGACCGGTCGCGCCGACCCGCCAGCGCTCGCCGATCAGTGCGGCCTCGACGTCCAGGTCGGATGTGGTCAGGTTCTCCCCGAAGGAGCCGTTGGTCAGCTCGCGACCGAGTTCGCGCGCCCACATGTCCAGGTTCTCGCGCGAATAGGCGTATACCGCCTGATCGTCGCCGCCGTGGTTCTGCCGGTCGTACACCCCGTCGCCCACCAGGCCGCTGCCGAGCCCGCCGTACTTGGGCCCGGGCGCACGCACCGCCACCGGATGGTCCACCGGCCGCTTGTCGATCCCGGTCAGGCCGGCACCGGACTTCGTCGGGTTGGGTCGCGGGTGGGCCAGGTTCACGGACACGACGTGAGACATACCGGCAGGCTACCGGCCCACCCCGGGCGGCACCGCCGAGACCTCCCGGACCCCGGCAACGATCTTGTGCCGTGGGCGAGTTCCGGTCGAATCGGGCCGATTGCCCGGATCCGCACGGCGGGCGCCGAGCACGATCACCCGCACGATCTCCGCTTCCGCCGACCCGGTCACCCGTGGCCGATCACCACGTTGCCCACGAATCCACCCTTGCGGTAGTAGCGCAGCGCGTCCGGGACCTCGTCGAAGCCGAACTCCCGGTGGATCGACGGCCGCAGCCCCCACGTGCCCACCGCGCGGTTCAGGGCTTCGAACCGGGCCCGGCTGCCCACCGCGAGGGGGCGCAACACGGCGCCCGCGGTGAAGAAGGCCGACGCGGACAGCGACGGCGACCCGGCGTCCGTGCCCAACCAGTGGCCGACGAAGGCGATTTCGCCGCCGAGGGCGGTCGCGGCCAGGGACTGCGCGAGGTCGCCCGCGATGTCGACGACACGATCGACGCCGCGTCCACCGGTGATCCGCCGTACCTCCTCGCCCCACGCGGGCGTGACCCGGTAGTCGACCACCTCGTCCGCCCCCAACGCGCGCAGCCGCTCCGCCTTGTCCGGGCTCGACGTGGTGGCGATCACCCGTGCGCCCGCGACCTTGGCGAGTTGTAGGGCGAACAGGGACACCCCACCCGTACCGAGCGTCAACACCGTCTCGCCGGCCACCACGGGCCGTCCGCCGGTGAGCGCGTGCCACGCGGTGACCGCGGTCAGCGGCAGCGTGGCGGCCTCCTCGTAGGACAGGTGTGCCGGCAGGCGCACCAATCCCCGCTCGTCGACGAGGGCATACTCGGTCAGCATGCCGTCCCGCGAACTGCCCAGCTGCGCCGCGTAGGCCGGCGCGAACGGTCCGTCGATCCAGTCCGGGAAAACGGTCGCGGCCACCCGGTCCCCCGGCCCGAACCGGGTGACCCCGGCCCCGATCGCGACCACCTCACCGGCCCCGGCGCAGCCGGGAATCGTGTCCGGCAGCACCGGCAGCGGATAGTCCCCGTCGAGCACGAGCAGTTCGCGCAGGCTCAGCGAGGTCGCCCGAACCCGGACCAGCACCTGGCCCGGCGCCGGCTCCGGCACGTCGTGCTCACGGACCGTCAGCCCATCGATGCCGGCGCCGGGCCGCAGGTGGTAGCTCTTCATCACAGTGCCTCTTTCCACGAAGTTCCGACCGGTAGCCGCCGCGTACGAAGTACGCCGCCGCATACGGAGTACCGGGTCCGACCCTCCCGTTCGGCGGGCCGTGACGACGATCCTGCGGGCACCGGGCGAGCCCGACAATTCCCGCCAGGGAATTGCCGGCGGCACCCCCACCTGCCTAGAACTGCCTCATGAGCACGATGACGACCCGGTCGCAGGGCCAGGACTTCCCCGCCGAACTGCGCCGCTGGCGCACCGCCCGGCGGCTGAGCCAACTGGAACTCGCCGCCCGCGCGGAGACCTCGCAGCGCCACCTCAGCTTCATCGAGAGCGGCCGATCCCGCCCCGGCCGCACGATGATCATCCGCCTGGCCGAGTCGCTCGGCCTGTCCCTGCGCGAGCGCAACGCGCTGCTGCACACGGCCGGCTTCGCCCCGGTCTTCACCGAGTCGGACCTGGACGCGCCGATGTTGCGCCCGGTCCACGACGCGCTGCGCGCGGTGATCGAGGGCCATCTGCCCTACCCGGCCCTGGTGTTGCGGCCGTACGGGCAGATCGTCGCGGCCAACGAGGCGGTCGACGTACTGACCGAGGGCGCGTCGGCGGAGTTGCTGAAGCCTCCGGTCAACATGTTGCGGGTGATGTTGCACCCCGACGGCATGGGACCGCGCGTACTGAACCTGAACGCCTGGGGCCACCACGTCCTGGAGAACATGCGCGCCCAGGCGCTGCGCAGCCCCGACCCGCTGCTCGACGCGTTCATCGAGGAACTGCGCGGCTACGTCCCGCACGCCGAACTCGGCCCCGACCACCTGGGCTTCGCGGTCCCGCTACGCCTGCGCACGCTCGACGGTCAGGGCGAACTCCGCCTGCTCACCACGTTGACGTCGTTCGCCACGGCCACCGACATCACCCTGGCCGAACTCCACCTGGAGGCGTTCCTCCCCGCCGACGAGGCGACCGCGACCGCGCTGCGCCGCCGCGCGGCCGACCGCGGCTGAGCCGACGGCCACCCGGATGCCGAACCGCCGCGCCATCCCGTGTCGAGCGGGATGGCGCGGCGGTCGGGGTGGGGCAACGTCGGATACTCAGAAGTCCTCGTCGAACGACACCGATCCGGTGACCGCGACCTGATAGGCCGACACCCGCCGCTCGAAGAAGTTGGACAACTCCTGTACGTCCTGGAGTTCCATGAAGCCGAACGGGTTCGCCGATCCGTAGACCGGCGCCATCCCCAGCTGGGCCAGCCGCCGGTCCGCCACGTGCTCGAGGTAGGAGCGCATGTCGGCGACCGTCATCCCGGACACCCCGCCCTGCAGCAGGTCCTCCGCGAAGGCCGTCTCCGCCTCCACCGCCTCGGCCAGCATCCGCCGCACGTCCTCGGCGAGTTCGTCGTCGAACAGGTCGGGCTCCTCGGCCCGTACCGTCTCGACCACGGCGAACGCGAAGTCCATGTGCGCGGACTCGTCGCGGAAGACCCAGTTGGTGCCCGAGGCCAGGCCGTTGAGCAACCCGCGCGAGCGCAGGAAGTACACGTAGGCGAACGCGCCGTAGAAGAACAGCCCTTCGATGCACGCCGCGAAGCAGATCAGGTTGAGCAGGAACTGCCGCCGATCCTCCCGCGATTCGAGCCGGTCCAGGCCCATCGCCGAGTCGATCCAGCGGAAGCAGAACTCCGCCTTGCGCCGGATCGAGGGGATGTGCTCGACCGCGGCGAACGCCTGCTCGCGCTCCTCGTGGTCGGGCATGTAGGTGTCGAGCAGCGTCAGATAGAACTGCACATGGACGGCCTCTTCGAACAACTGCCGCGACAGATACAACCGGCCCTCGGGCGAGTTGATGTGCCGGTAGAGATTCAGCACCAGGTTGTTCGCCACGATCGTGTCACCGGTCGCGAAGAACGCGACCAGGCGCTGTACGAGGTGCCGTTCCGCCGGGCTGAGCTTGTCCAGGTCGGCCAGGTCGCTGTGCAGGTCGACCTCTTCGACCGTCCAGGTGTTGCGGATCGCCGCGCGGTACTTCTCGTAGAAGTCCGGGTACTGCATGGGGCGCAGCGTGAGGTTCATTCCGGGATCGAGCAGGCTCACGTGCACGCCTCACAGGCTTCGGGGTTCTCCAGCGAGCAGGCGATGACCTCGAGGTCCGAGATCTCCTCCACCGGCGCGGCCGACGCCTGCGCCGGCACCGTCGCCTGCTGGATGCGCGTCGCGGGGCGCGAGCGCAGGTAGTACGTGGTCTTCAGGCCGGTCGACCACGCGTAGCGGTACATCGAGGACAACTTGCCGATGGTCGGGTCGGCCATGAACAGGTTCAGCGACTGCGACTGGTCGATGTACGGGGACCGCTGGGCGGCCAGGTCGATCAGCGCGCGCTGCGGCAGCTCCCACGCCGTGCGGTACAACTCCCGTACGTCCTCCGGGAGTTCGGCGATGCCCTGGACCGAGCCCTCGGCCCGCTTGATCCGGTCGCGAACCTCGGGGGTCCACAGGCCGCGAGCCTTGAGCTCGCGCACCAGGTAGGCGTTGATCTGCAGGAACTCGCCCGACAGCGTCTCGCGCTTGAACAGGTTGGACACCTGCGGCTCGATGCACTCGTACGCGCCCGCGATCGAGGCGATCGTGGCGGTCGGCGCGATCGCGACGAGCAGCGAGTTGCGCAGCCCGTGCTCGGCGACGCGCGAGCGCAGCGCGTCCCAGCGCTTGGTCTGCGTCGGGTACACGCCCTCCCACAGGTCGGGCTGGAGCCGCCCGCGCGCGGCGTGCGTCTCGGCGTAGGCCGGGTGCGGGCCGTGCGCCTCGGCCAGCGCGGAGGAGGTCTCGAGCGCGGTGAGGTAGATCTCCTCGGAGATCAGCGTGGACAACTCGCGCGCCTCGGCGGAGTCGAACGGCAGGCCGAGCGTGAAGAACACGTCCTGCAGGCCCATCAGCCCCAGGCCCACCGGGCGCCAGCGCGGGTTGGACGCGGCGGCTTGGTCGGTCGGGTAGTAGTTGATGTCGATCACCCGGTCCAGGAAGACCACGGCGGTGCGCACCGTCGCGCGCAGCTTGTCCCAGTCCATCCCCTCGCCGGCGATTACATGCGCGCCGAGGTTGACCGAGCCGAGGTTGCACACGGCGGTCTCGCCGTCGCTGGTGACCTCCAGGATCTCGGTGCACAGGTTGGACAGGTGCACCACGTTGCCCGGTTCGGCGGCCTGGTTGCAGGTGCGGTTGGCGGCGTCCTTGAAGGTCATCCAGCCGTTGCCGGTCTGCGCGAGGGTGCGCATCATCCGGGCGTAGAGGTCGCGCGCGGGCAGTTGCCGGACGAACCGGCCGTCCCGCTCGGCGGCTTCGTAGACCCTGTCGAACTCGGCGCCCCACAGGTCGGGCAGTTCGGGCAGCTCGTTCGGGTCGAACAGCGACCAGACGCCGTCCTCCTCGACCCGGCGCATGAACAGGTCCGGCACCCAGTTGGCCAGGTTGAGGTTGTGCGCCCGGCGGGCGTCCTCGCCGGTGTTCTCGCGCAGTTCGAGGAATTCCAGGATGTCGGGGTGCCAGGTCTCCAGGTAGACGCAGGCCGCGCCCTTGCGCCGGCCGCCCTGGTTGACCGCGGCCACGGACGAGTCGAGCGTCTTGAGCCACGGCACGATGCCGTTGGAGTGCCCGTTGGTGCCGCGGATCAGCGAGCCGCGCGAGCGCACCCGGGACCAGGCCACGCCGATGCCGCCGGCGAACTTGGACAGTCGGGCGATCCGCCCGTACATGTCGTAGATCGACTCCAGCTCGTCCTTGGGCGAATCCAGCAGGTAGCACGAGGACATCTGGGTGTGCACCGTGCCGGAGTTGAACAACGTCGGCGAGCTGGGCAGGTAGGCGAGCGAGGACATCAGCCGGTAGAAGCCGATCGCCTCGCCGGGCTCCTGGGCCAGGCCGCACGCCACCCGCAGCAGGAAGTGTTGCGGGGTCTCCACCACGCTGCGCGAGACCGGGTGCCGCAGCAGGTAGCGGTCGTAGACGGTACGCAGGCCGAAGTACTCGAACCGGCGGTCGCCTTCGGTGTCCACGGCGGCGTCCAGCTCGGCGGCGTGCGCGGCGACGAACGCCGCGGTCTGCGCGCCGATGATGCCCTCACGGCGGCCGAGCGCGATGCCGGCGCTGAACGAGGTGACGCCGGCTTCGGCGGCCTCGGCGGCGATCCGGCCGGCCAGCAGGCGGGCGGCGAGGCGCGAGTAGGCGGGCTCCTCGGCGATCAGCTCGGCGGCGGTACGCACCGCCAGGTCCGCGGCGGCGCCGTCGTCCGCGCCCTCGTTCAGGCCCGCGACGACCCGGCGGACGACCCGATCCGGATCGACCTCCGGCAAATCGCGCGCCTGGGTGCGTACCAGGGTCGCCAGTCGGTCCTCGGGGCTTTCGTCGATCCGCATCCGGGTCGCGCCCACGCTGTCCACAACGGTCACGTGCTCTCTCCTCGCGAGCTCGTACGTACAGGTGACCCCACGCCCGAAGGCGCGGGCAGCCGGCAGGTATTCGGACTCGCGGGCATGCCGGGGCACCGCCGGGCACGGCGTGCTCGGTGGTCCGCGGAGTTCCTAGTGGTCGTCGCTTCCCGATCGCCTCTCGGCGTTCGGCGCTCCATGACGACGTTCGTTCCCGCTCACCGCTGCGGGGGCAGTTCCGGCTTCGCACCGGATTCCCTCTTGCGTCGCCCCTCCATCGAACTTTCGGATGGGCGAACCAGCTGCGTCGGAGAGCATATATGTAGTGGCGGCGTGGTCGTTGCACCCCCAGGTGTTGTGTCGTGTCGCGGTCTCGGCCAGGCCCGTTGTTCCGGGCCCGGTCACGGCCGGCCGCCCCGGGGCCCGGCTTTGGCCGGCCGGGCGGGTCCGGCCGGACCACCCTGCGGCCGATTCACCGCCCGGGGCACCTCCCGCCCCGAGTCGCGCCACTCGGCGACCAGCGCCTCGTAGACGGGAGTCTCGAACGTCTCCGTGGGCCACGGCCCGAACGGCGCGCGCAAAATCTTCACGCCGACCCAACCGCCCGAGAGGTCACGAAGTAACCACCAACCGAGTGAAGCCACTCGGTCGATGGACGGGGGCGGGGGCGGTGGGTAGGGGCGGGCAGCGACGCGGGGTCGGGCGGCCTGCGGGGCAGCACAGCGGCCCGACGGCGGGGCCGGGGAAGAGATGGCGGCGCGGTGGGTGTTGTGCCGTGGGCCGGATGCGCGGCGGGTCGGGGCGCGTGGTTGGCGTGGGGGCGCCGTGGCCGGCTGCTCTCGCCGCGTCAGCCGGCGTCTGGGTCGGCCGGTTGTTCGGTCGGCCCCGCGTCGCGAGGTCGTGCGAAGGCTGTCGTGCGTAGGGTGGTGAAGGCTTCGGCGAGGGTGGTGGCGGTCCAGTGGGCGTTGAGGCCGCTCGGGTTGGGGAGGACCCAGATTCGGGTGTCGTCGATGGTTTCCGGTTGGCGGCCGACCACGGCCTTGGGGCGGCCGAAGCCGGTTCGGTACGCGCCGATGCCGAGCACCGCCAGCCAGGCCGGGCGGTACTCGCGCACCCGCGCGGTGAGCGCCGCGCCGCCCGCCCGGTATTCGTCCCTGGTCAACTCGTCCGCCCGGGCCGTGGTCCGGGCCACCACGTTGGTGATGCCGAGCCCGAGGGCGGTCAACTCGTCCTGTTCGTCGGGTCGGAACAGGCGCGGCGTGAAGCCGGCGGCGTACAGCGCGGGCCAGAACCGATTGCCCGGCCGCGCGAAGTGTCGCCCGGTCGCGCCGGACCACAGCCCCGGATTGATCCCGCAGAACAACACCCGCAGATTCGGCGCGAGCACGTCCGGGATGCTCACCCCGTGCGCCGCCGCCAACTCCGCCGCCGTCGGATTGCGCCCCGCCGGAATCGGCAGCACGATCGGCTTCGCCGGCCCCGCCCCGCCGCTCACGGTGCCTCGGCGATCAGCGCCGTCCCCACCGACCGGAAGCCGAGCCGGTCGTACACGCGCGCCACGTGCTCGTCCCCCGCGGACAGGAACACCGTCTCGCTCCCGCTCGCCAGCGCGTGCCGGGCCAATTCCCACGTCACCGCCGCCGCGAGGCCGCCGCGCCGGGCCGCCGGGAGGGTGGCCACGCCGACGATCTCGGTGGTGTCGTACAGCTGTTGGTAACTCCCGACGCACAGCGGTCCCGCCGGGCTGTACGCGGCGAACATCACCGTCGCGCCGCTGCGCAGCCGCTCGTTGAGGTAGGACAGCAGCTCCGGGTCCTGCCCCAGCGCCGCGGTGTCCCGTTCGCTCGGCCCGTCGGAGCCCGACGCGGTGCCCGGGTTGGCGAAGCCGACCGCCGCGACGCTGTGCACGATGGCCAGGTCGGTGGCGTCCGCGCGAATCTGACGCACCGTCACCAGGTCCGGCAGATCCGGGCGTTCGGCCGGCTGCTCGGTCGGATCGAGGACCATCAGCGGGTGTTCGTGGACCTGCAACTCGGCCTCGATGGCCGCCGCGCGCATTGCGGGCGTGGTCTCGTGGACCCATTCGAACGTCTCGGGCACTTGCAACTCTCTCTGCCGCGCCCGCACCGCACGGACATCCGCGACGGTGGGCTCGACGGTGCCGCCGAGCGTGGGTCGGGCGTAATAGGGCCAACCGAGGCCCTCCCGGACGAACAACGTCAGTGCGCCGATCGACTCCGTGCGGGTGGACCGGCGTGCCACCCCGTCGTAGAACGTCTCCAGATGCGCACGCAGCTCCGCGGCGGACTTCGGCATGCGGGTCAGTGTGACACGACCGCCGGCACCGGTAGCGGTCGGTGTCCGAAGCCGGCCTTGAGCCGGCCCAGGAGTTCGGACAGCCGCTCGGCGTCGTCGTCCGACCAGTCCACGAGGCGCTCCGCGAACACCGCCAGGCACGCGTCGGTGGCCCGCTCGACCACCGCGCGGCCCTGTGGGGTGATCCCGAGCAGCACCGCGCGGCCGTCGCTCGGATGCGGCCGGCGCTCCACCCAGCCGTGTTCGACGAGGTGCGCGAGGTGTCGGCTGACCACGGACATGTCCAGGTCGAGGAGTTCGGCGAGGCGCCCGGCGCGCAGCGGTTCCGTACTGCGGCTCAGCGCGAACAGCACCGACGAACCCGGCGGCAGGCTGCCGACCGGAACCGCCTTGGCGAGGCTGCGGTAGACGCCGACGATGCCCTCGAACTCGGTCAACAGTTGTCGGCAGGCTTCCCGGGTGGCCATGGCCGGCCTCTTTTCTTCCGACTTCATCCCGCAGCACTTTCCGCAGCACTTTCCGCAGCACATTACGGATCACGCTCCGGATCGCTTCCGGATCGCGTTCGGCACTGCGCCCCGCGTCGCGATCCGCGCGGGTTTTCGTTGCCTACCACAACTATAGAAGATGTTAGTTGCGTTCGGCAACTTCTCTGACCGTATCCATGTCGTCGGCCTCCGCCGCCGTCTTGTCCTCGCGATACCGCACCACCCGCGCGAATCGCAGCGCCAGCCCGCCCGGATAGCGCGTACTGGTCTGCAACCCGTCGAAGGCGATCTCCACCACCAGCTCCGGCCGCACCCACACTGTCCAGTCGTCCCGCCGCACCGCCAATTCCTGAAGCCGCTCGGTCTGCCACGCGAGCAGCTCGTCGGTGAGCCCCTTGAACGTCTTGCCGAGCATCACGAACCCGTCCCCACCCGGATCCCGCGCCCCCAGGTGCAAATTGCTCAACGTCCCGCGCCGGCGCCCGTGCCCCCACTCGGCGGCCAGCACCACCAGGTCGAGGGTGTGCCGAGGCTTGACCTTGACCCACCCGGCGCCACGCCGACCGGCCGTATACGGGGAGTCCAACGACTTCGCCACCACCCCCTCGTGCCCACGCGCGACCGCGTCGGCGAAGAACGCGTCCGCCGCCGCGTCGTCGTCCGTGACCAGCCGAGGCACCAGCAGCTCCGCCGGCGCGAGCGCCGCCAGCGCGGCCCAGCGCTCGGCCCCCGGCCGGTCGATCAGGTCCGCGCCGGCCACGTGCAGCGCGTCGAACAGGTACACCGTCAGCGGTGTCTCGGCCCGCAGCCGGGCCGCGTCGTGGGTGCCGGTCCGGGACGCGGTGAGCTGGAACGGGTGCGGCCGACCGTCCGGACGCAGGGCGATCGCCTCGCCGTCCAGCACCACGCTGCGCACCGGCAATGCCCGTACCGTCTCGACCAGTTCGGGCACCCGCGCGGTGATGTCGTCCAGACTGCGGGTGAAGACGGCGATCCGGTCGCCGTCCCGGTGCAGTTGCACCCGGATCCCGTCGATCTTCCATTCCAGCGCGACGAGGGCGTGCACGTCCTTGGCCCGCAACTTGGCCAGCGCGGCGGGCACATCGGGCGCCGCCGCGGCCAACATCGGCCGCACCGCGTGCCCGACCTCCAGGCCGAACCCGGCCAGCGCGCCCGCGCCGCCGGACAACGCCGCGGCGGCCACCGGCCCGGCGGCCCCGCGCAACATCAACGCCCGCCGTACCGCCGGCACCGGCACCTCGGCGGCGCGCGCGATCGCGTCCGCCATCACCCCGTCCAACGCGCCCTGCCGTACCTCACCGACCAGCAGCCCGACCAGGAACCGCTGCTCCACCGCCGTCGCCCGGGCGAACAACGCCGCCAGCAGCTCCCGCCGCGCGGCCTGCGACCCGGCGCCGGTGGTCGCCCCGATCGCCGCCAGCGCGGCGTCCACCTCCAGCACGGTCAACCCCGGCTCGGTCGCCGGCTCCGGCAACGCCCGCAACGCGGCCGGTCCGACCCCGATCTGCCGCTGAGTCAGCGCCCCGGCGAGGTAGGCCACCACCACGCCGGCCTCCGCCGGATCCGCCCGCCGCAGACACCCGGCCACCAGTTCGGCCTTCGCCGTCCGCCCGGCCTCCGCCGCGACCCGGCTCGACACCACGGCCACGTCATAAAACAACAACGACGCCACGCCACGACTCCTCACCCGGGACGACTGCCGAAACCATGGCCGCCGAGCACGCGGCTCATGCCGACCCGGGCCGTACGGGTGAGTCACTCACACCTCGACCCGCACCCCGTACCGGCGCAACCACGCGTCCGTGCTCAGCACCACCTCGATTGCCGCCCGGGCCTCGTCGCCCGTTCCGTGTACCGCCTTGCGGGCCGCGTCCGGGTCGAGGAGGGGACGGACCGGTGCGTCCCGGTCGGCCAGGAGGGCGTCGAGTTCGCGGCGCAGGGCGTTCGTATACGCCGGGTCCTGGATCGACGGGTACGGGCTCTTGCGGCGCTCGGCTATCTCGGCCGGCAGCACATCGCGGGTGGCGGCCCGGAGCAGGCTCTTCTCGTAGCCGTCGAAGTTCTTCAGCGACCAGGGGGTGTTGAACACGTACTCGACCAGCCGATGGTCGCAGAACGGCACCCGCACCTCCAGGCCGACCGCCATGCTCATCCGGTCCTTGCGGTCCAGGAGCATCTGGACGAAGCGGGTCAGGTGCAGGTAGCAGATCTCGCGCATCCGACGCTCGTGCGGATCGGTGACCCCGTCCGGGTGCGGAACCTCGAGAAGCGCGTCGTGGTAGTGGTCGCGCACGCGCGCGTCCAGTTCGATCCGGGCCAGCAGCGCGGGGTCGAACAGGCCCTCGCGCGGGGTGACGTCGGTGCCGCCGAAGCCGCCCAGCCGAGTCATCGAGGCGAGCCACGGAAAGGTGTCGGCGTAGACCGATTCCCGGTCGTGAAACCACCGGTAGCCGCCGAACACCTCGTCCGCCGACTCGCCGGACAGCGCGACCGTACTGCGTTCGCGAATCGCCCGGAAGAGCAGGTAGAGCGAGGTGTCCCCGTCGCCGATGCCCAGCGGCAGATCACGCGCGCCGAGCGCGGTCTGCCTTGGTCCGGGGTCGAGCAGGGCCGCGGCGTCGAGCACGATGTCGGTGTGTTCGGTGCGCGAGCGTTCGGCCAGCATGTGGACGTACGGCGCGTCCGGTGTGCCGCGCATCGCGTTCGGCGCGAAGTTCTCGGTGTAGCCGGTGAAGTCCACGGCGAATGACCGCACCGTGCCCAGCCCGTCGGCCCGGGTCCGGTCGGCGGCCAGCGCGGTCAGCGCGCTGGAGTCCAGGCCGCCGGAGAGCAGCGTGCACAGCGGCACGTCGGAGACCAGTTGCCGGGCCACGATGTCGTCGAGCAGTTCGCGCACGTGCGCCACCGTGGTGTCGCGGTCGTCGGTGTGCTCGCGCGCGGGCAGCGACCAGTAGCGGATCTCCCGGCTGCCCGTGCGCGAGACGCGCAGCACGTGACCGGGCGGCAGTTCACGCATCCCGCCGAAGATCGCGTGTCCGGGTGTCTTGACGAAGGCCAGGATCTCGGTGAGCCCGTCGGCGGCGACGGTGGCCCGTACGTCGGGGTGGGCCAGGATCGACTTGGGTTCGGAGCCGAACAGGACGCCGTCCGAGGTGGCGTACCAGTACAGCGGCTTTATCCCCATCCGGTCCCGGACCAGGAGTAACTCCTCGGTGCGCGCGTCCCACAGGCCGAACGCGTACATCCCGTTGAGCCGGTCGACGAACGCGCCGCCCCACTCCAGATAGGCGTGCAGGACCACCTCGGTGTCGCTCGCGGTGCGGAAGTGGTGGCCGAGTCGGCCCAGTTCGGCGCGCAGTTCGCGGTAGTTGTAGACCTCGCCGCTGTAGGTGAGCACGAGCAACGGCCGGCCGTCGGCGGTGATCACCATGGGCTGTGCGCCGCCCTCGATGTCGATCACCGCGAGTCGGCGGTGCCCGAACGCCACGTGCGAGGCGGTCCAGGTGCCGCCGTCGTCCGGGCCGCGGCACACGTTGACCTCGCTCATCCGGTCCAGGATCGCGCGCTGCTCGGGTCGATTCAGATCGTCCTGGTAGGAAACCCAACCGGTGATGCCACACATGTCGGTGCCCCTCTCCCCGGCCGCGCAGGGAGGGCGGCCGAGCCGTGAGCGTGACGTTACGCTCCGGAAACATCGACTCACAAGGTTGTAGGCACCATCTATTCGGTCAAAGGTTGGTCAATACATCGAACCGTCGGACGACGATCCGTCGCCGCACGCCGACGGGCCGGGCGGCGGGGTCCTCCCCCACCGCCCGGCCCGTCGGAGCCGCCGACCACACGTCGGCCGAAAAGCGACTAAAGGATGGCCCCCGGGCGGTACTTCGCCGCCTCCGGGTGCTGCTCCGCCACCGTCTCCACCCGCCGGATCACCTCGGCCACCTGCGCCGCGGCGGCACCCGTGAACGACAGCCGGTCCGCGAGCAGCGCGTCCAGCGCGGCCCGGTCCAGCGGCAGCCGGTCGTCGGCGGCCAGTCGGTCCAGCAGTTCGTTGCGCTCGATGCCCTCGCGCAGGGCCAGCGCCGAGGCCACCGCGTGCTCCTTGATCACCTCGTGCGCGGTCTCTCGACCCACACCGCCGCGCACCGCCGCCATCAGCACCTTGGTGGTGGCCAGGAACGGCAGGTAGCGGTCCAACTCGCGGGCCACCACGGCCGGGAACGCGCCGAACTCCTCGAGCACGGTCAGGAACGTCTCGATCAGCCCGTCGAACGCGAAGAACGCGTCCGGCAGTGCGACCCGGCGCACCACCGAGCAGGACACGTCGCCCTCGTTCCACTGGTCGCCCGCCAACTCGCCGACCATCGACGCGTAGCCGCGCAGGATCACCGTGAAGCCGTTGACCCGCTCGCACGAGCGTGTGTTCATCTTGTGCGGCATCGCGGACGAACCGACCTGGCCGGCCTTGAAACCCTCGGTGACCAGCTCGTGGCCGGCCATCAGCCGGATCGTCTTGGCCAACGAGGACGGCGCGGCGGCCAGCTGCACCAGCGCGGTGACCGCGTCGTAGTCGAGCGAGCGCGGGTAGACCTGGCCGACCGAGACGAACGTGTGCTCGAAGCCCAGGTGCGCGGCGACCCGTCCCTCCAGCTCGGCCAGCTTGTCCTCGTCGCCGCCGAGCAGGTCGAGCATGTCCTGCGCGGTGCCCACCGGGCCCTTGATCCCGCGCAGCGGGTAGCGGGCGATCAGGTCCTCGAGCCGGTGGTAGGCGACGAGCAGTTCGTCGGTCGCCGAGGCGAAGCGCTTGCCGAGGGTGGTGGCCTGCGCGGCGACGTTGTGCGAGCGGCCCGCCATGACCAGCTCGGCGTACTGCGCGGACAGTTCGGCCAGCCGCACCAGGAGCGCCACCACGCGGTCCCGGACCAGTTCGAGCGAGGACCGGATCTGCAACTGCTCGACGTTCTCGGTCAGGTCGCGCGAGGTCATGCCCTTGTGCACGTGCTCGTGGCCGGCGAGCGCGTTGAACTCCTCGATCCGGGCCTTGACGTCGTGCCGGGTGACCCGCTCGCGCTCGGCGATCGAGGCCAGGTCGACCCGGTCGATCACCCGCTCGTAGTCGGCGACCGCGCCCTCGGGCACCTCGATGCCCAGGTCGGCCTGGGCGCGCAGGACCGCGAGCCACAGGCGGCGCTCGAGCACCACCTTGTGCTCGGGGGACCACAGCGTGGCCAGTGCCGGGGAGGCGTAGCGGTTGGCCAAAACGTTCGGAATGCGGGGCTTGCGCACAGGCTGGGACGTCACGAGCGGCGAGTTTACCGAGCCGCCGTCGCCGGCTTTACCGTACGTCCATGATCGTCGCGCGTTCCCTGGTCCTGTTCGTGCTCGCCGCCGTTGCCGAGATCGGTGGCGCGTGGCTGGTGTGGCAGTCCGTCCGCGAGCACCGGCCGTGGTGGGTGGCCGGCCTCGGGGTGATCGCGCTGGGCGTGTACGGGTTCGTGGCCACCCTCCAGCCGGACGCCGATTTCGGCCGGATCCTGGCCGCGTACGGCGGTGTCTTCGTCGCGGGTTCACTGGCGTGGGGGATGCTCGTGGACGGCTTCCGCCCGGACCGCTGGGACCTGGCCGGCGCTGCGGTGTGTCTGGCGGGCGTCGCGTTGATCATGTACGCGCCACGCCGCTGATCGGGTGGGCACGGCGCGGTCGGGTACGCCCCGCGCCGCCGAGCCGGCCCGAGGCGGCGGGCACAATCGAGGGCATGGACAAGATCCGGCCCGCCTACGAGGAACTGGGCGCCGAGGGCTTCTACCTCCGACACGGGTCGGCGTACCGCAACCCGCACGAGCCGAGGGTGCGCGCCGTGCTGGCCGAGGTGTTGGCCGAACCGGTCGCGGCGGAGCCGGAGTTGCTCGCCGATGTGCTGGACCTGGCCTGCGGCAGCGGTGAGGCCACCCTGGCGCTGCGCGAGTTGGGCGCGCGTGCGGTGACCGGCATCGATCCGTTCACCGGGGCCGCCTACCGCGAGCGGACCGGGCAGGACGCCGAGGCGTTGCGGTTCGAGCAGATCGCGGCGGGTGCCCTGGCCGGGCGCAGCCATTCGCTGGTGGTGTGCAGCTACGCGCTGCATCTGCTCGCCGAGTCCCGGCTGCCCGCGCTGGCCTACGCGCTGAGCGAGGTCACGTCCGCGTTCCTTGTGGTGACTCCGCACAAGCGTCCGGTGTTGCGGCCGGAGTGGGGCTGGCATCTGGGTCGGGAAGTGCTCGTGGATCGGGCCCGGGCCCGGCTGTATCGGACGACGCCCGGGACCGCCGAGGCGACTGCGCGATCGTGACCCCCGCGCTGGCGATCACCACGAGCGCGATGCCCGCGATCTGGATCGGTACCAGCGACTGATCCAGGACCAGGAAGCCGGCGATCGCCGCCACCGCCGGTTCCAGGCTGGCCAGCAGGCCGAATGTGGCGGGCGGGAGATGCTTCATCGCGAGCATCTCGAAGCTGTACGGCAGCGCCGAGGACAACAACGCGACGCACAGGCCGAGCCCGAGCACCTTCGGCTCGACCAGCGCGGTCCCGGCGGTGGCCACCCCGAACGGGGTGACCAGGACGGCGGCCACCGCGAAGCCGAGGGCCAGGCCCTCGATGCCGTCGAAGCGCTTGGAGATCTTCGAGGCGACCACGATGTAGCCCGCCCAGCAGGCCGCCGCGGCCAGTACGAAGGCGACTCCGACGCCGTCCAGACCGCTGAACCCGCCGCGACCGAGGAGCAGTACACCGCCGGCCGCGAGCACGATCCACACCATGTCGCGCAGCCGCCGGGACAGTACGACGGCCAGGCCCAGCGGGCCGAGGAACTCCAACGTGACCGCGGGGCCCAGCGGAAGCCGGTCGATCGCCGAGTAGAAGAACATGTTCATCCCGGCGAACATCACCCCCAGGCCGACCACCACGAGCCAGTCCGCGCGGGTGCGCCCGCGCAGCCGGGGTCGGGAGAAGGCGAGCAGGATGGCCGCCGCGATCACCAGTCGCAGGGTGACCGCGCCGGCCGGTCCCACGTAGGGGAACAGCCGGGCCGCGAACGCGGCGCCGAACTGGATCGAGCACGCACTGCCCAGCACCAGCAACACCGCGCGCCCCCGCACTCCCGGCAACAGCCGGTCGACGAACGGGGACAGCGCGCGCGGGGTCGCGTCGGGGGTGGTGCGGGAGGTCATTCTCCGACAGTACGGACACCGTCAAGCCGGCTCAGCCGCCGCCTCCGCCGTGCGCGGTGGCCTTGGCATCGTTGACCGCGTCGTGCAGCGCCTTGGGCAGCGGACCGAGGCCGGCCGCCAGCTCGCGGATCCGCTCCTTGGCCGCCCGGCGTTCCGGGCCGCCGAGCACCACGCGCAGTTCGCCCTCGTAGGCGAACACGGCGAGCGCCGCGTCCGGCCCGGGTACTGCACTGATCCGGCCCTTCAGCGCGTCCCACATCGCCTTGGTCGCCGCGCCGCGCAGTTGCGGTTGGCGCAGCAGCACCCGCCGGCGCGGGATGACGCCGAGCATCCGGTACGGCTCGTACCTGATCACCCGGTCGTGTTCCAGCGCGGCACCGACCAGGCCGACCGACCGGTTTCCGCGCTTCTTGACCCAGTAGCGCCACTTGCGCGGCTTCTCGCTCGCCGCGATCCGGGCCAGCAGGTCGGCGGCCAGTTCACACTCGGGCGCGCTGCCCCCGGGGGCGGCACCGAGTCGCCCGGTGATCCGCACCAGGCCGTCCTCGTCGTGGATCAGGCCCTGTTCGCAGAGCTCGTACAGGGCCGCCGCCTGGAGCGTCAACCCGAGGTGGGATCTGCTCGAAAGGCGCTGCCGCTGGGGGTTGCAGGCGAGCAGGAACACTCGCCTGGGCAGGGATACGTGCACGGCTGCCTCCTCGGCGCCAAGGGGTCACATCGTCTTCGGGTCGGTGCTCACGGCGCGGCACCGAGGTGGCCAGTGTCGCCACCGTCCCCGCGAGGGCCACCAGCATCGCCGGTATCGCCTCGATCGCCACCGCCGCCTCCACCGGGCTCGGTATCGGATTCGGTCTCGGACTCGGATTCCGTCTCGGGAGACCCGGGAGATTCGGAAGTTTCGGGAGACGGCGGTGCGGCGGGCGCGGGTTTCGGGGGCCGGCCCCGGCGGGCCGGACGGCCGGCGTTGCCCGGCATCCGGCTCGCGTCACCGAGTGCACGACGCAGCAGGAACTCGATCTGCGCATTGGTACTGCGCAGTTCGTCGGCGGCCCACTTGGCTATCGCGTCGTGCACCGCGGGATCGAGTCGCAGCAGAATCTTCTTGCGCTCGGTCACCGGGATCGACTACGCGTAGAGGGAACCGGTGTTGACCACCGGCTGCGTGGCCTGCTCGCTGCACAGCACCACGAGCAGGTTGCTGACCATCGCCGCCCGGCGGTCGTCGTCGAGTTCGACCATGTCGCCCTCTTCGAGCCGGTTCAGCGCCAGTTCGACCATGCCCACCGCGCCCTCGACGATCCGCTGCCGGGCCGCGACCACCGCGCCCGCCTGCTGCCGGCGCAACATCGCCTGGGCGATCTCCGGCGCGTAGGCGAGTCGGGTGATCCGCGACTCGACGACGCTGACCCCGGCCGAGGCGACCCGGGCGGCGATCTCCAGGGACAACTTGCCGGTGATCTCGTCGGCGTTGTCGCGCAGCGACATGCCGCCGTTGCCGTGGTCGTCGTAGGGGTAGCTGTTGGCGATGTGCCGCACGGCGGTCTCGGTCTGGATCGCCACGAACTCCTCGAAGTCGTCCACCTCGAACTTGGCCTGCGCGGTGTCCTTGACCTGCCACACCACGACGGCGGCGATCTCGATCGGGTTGCCGTCGTTGTCGTTGACCTTGGCGGTCTGCGTCTCGTGGTTGCGGATCCGGGTGGAGACCTTGGTGCGTTCGGTGAACGGGTTGACCCAGCGCAGGCCGTCGGTGCGCAGCGTGCCCTTGTAGTGGCCGAAGAGCTGGAGCACCCGGGCCTGGCCGGGGGCGACGGTGACCAGGCCGCACAGGCCGAACAGGGCGAGGACGACGATCACGATGCCGGCGGTGAGCCCGGTGGCCTTCTGCGCGTTGTGCAGGAACGCGCCCCACACGATGACGCCGGCGCCGCCCAGGATCAGCAGCAGGCCGACGATGAGCGCGGGCAGGCCGGGGGCACCGGTCACCACCTTCTCCCGGACCTGCGGCGCGGGCATTTCCACGATGGACTCGGAGCCGATGTTGCTCATGGGGTCACTCCTGCTCGGATCGGTTTGCCATCACCACCATAGCAAAGTGATATCACTTTTTGTTGAGGGGTAGACCTCGCCCTCGGCCCTGCCCGATCGGTCGCCACGTGGTCGACCCGGAGCCTCGTCCGCGCCGGCGGCGCGGACCGTGGCGACCGATTGCGGCGGGGCGATGTGGGCGCGATCTTCCGGTTACCCAGGGTTACTTGTGGGAACTCCAGAGCGCATGTCGAGATGGCGGCGGCGCACGACGGCGGGCGAACCCCTCCCACCGACGCGTCGCAACACCGAACTCCTGCTTCTCGTGTTCGCGGTCCTGATCCCGGTGTTCGCCTACGCGAACGTCGGCCTGGCCAAGGACGGCTCGATTCCCCCGGGAACCGCCAAATACGGCCTGGGACTGGGCCTGCTGGTCCTGGTCGCACACATCCTGGTGCGCTTCTTCGCGCCGTACGCGGATCCGGTGCTGCTGCCGATCGCCGCGCTGCTCAACGGTCTCGGCCTGGTGCTGATCTACCGACTCGACCTGGCGACCCCCGGAGTCCAGGCGGCCTCCTCGCAGTTGATGTGGTCGGCCATCGGAGTGATCCTGTTCGCGGCCGTACTGATCGCCGTGCGCGATCACCGCACGCTGGGGAAATACGCGTATCTCGCCGCCGCCGTCGCGCTGTTCCTGATGATCGTCCCGGTCTTCTTCCCGGCCATCAACGGCGCGAAGGTGTGGATCCGGCTCGGCCCGTTCTCGTTGCAGCCCGGCGAGTTCGCCAAGATCATCCTGGTCGTCTTCTTCGCGTCCTACCTCGCCGGCACACGCGAGACGCTGATGATGATCGGGCGCCGGTTCTGCGGGGTCAACCTGCCGCGCGGGCGCGATCTGGGACCGGTGGTGGCGGTGTGGCTGGCCTCGGTCGGCATCCTGGTCCTGGAACGCGATCTGGGCACATCCCTGCTCTACTTCGGCGCGTTCGTGGTGATGCTCTACGTGGCGACCGCGCGGATCGGCTGGATCGTGGTCGGCCTGATCCTGACCGCGCTCGGCGCGTTCGTGGTCGGCTCGGCCGAACCTCACGTGCACAGCCGGGTACAGAACTGGCTGGATCCGTTCGCGAGCATCCACGAGGGGCTCGGCCCGGGCCAACTCGCCCAGTCGCTGTTCTGCTTCGCGGCCGGCGGCCTGCTCGGCGCGGGGTTGGGCCTGGGGCACTCGATCCTGGTCGGGTTCGCCGCCAAGAGCGACTTCATCCTGGCCACCGCCGGCGAGGAGCTCGGACTCACCGGCATCGCCGCGTTGTTGGTGCTCTACGCGCTGTTGGTCGCGCGCGGCTTCCGGGCCGGGCTGGCCGCGCCGGACCCGTTCGGCTCGCTGCTCGCCCACGGGCTCTCCGCCGTGCTCGCGATCCAGGTGTTCGTGGTCGCGGGCGGGGTGACCGCACTGATCCCGCTGACCGGCATGACCATGCCGTTCCTGGCCCAGGGCGGCTCGTCGGTGGTCACCAACTGGGCGCTGATCGCCCTGCTGATGAAGGTCAGCGACCGGGGCCGCCGACCTCCCGCGCCGATCGAGGAACCGACCCCGCTGCCCGAGGAGGTGCGCGCGTGATCGTCACCGCCCGACGGGCCGCCGGATTCTGCCTGTTGCTGATGCTGGCCCTGCTCGGCAACGCGACGTGGGTGCAGGCATACAAAGCCGATTCGTACGATCACATGACGGGCAACCGCCGCCCGCAGATCATCCGTTACCAGCAGCCGCGCGGCGACATCCTGGTGGCCGATCGAGCGATCACCGGTTCGCCGCACCCGGCCGGTTCGTTCGATCTGGCCTACGGGCGCAGCTACACCGACGGCCCGCTCTACGCGCCGGTCACCGGCTACGCGTCCCAGCTCTACGGCACCTCGCTGCTCGAAGGCGTCGAGGACGACGTACTCGCGGGCACCGATCCACGCCTGGGCGCCTGGCCCGTGCTCACCGCGATCACCCGTAGGCGCAGTTCGGCGGGCAACGTGGCCACCACGATCCTGCCCGCCGCGCAACAGGCCGCGTTCGCCGGGCTGGCGAGCACCGGCAACAAGGGCGCGGTCGCCGCGCTCGACCCCACCACCGGCGCGATCCTGGCCCTGGTCAGCACACCGTCCTACGACCCGGGCGCGGTGGCCGGCGCGAACAAGGCGAGCCGCATCGCATGGGCCGCGCTGGACGACGATCCGGACCGGCCGATGCTCAACCGGGCGCTGCGCGAGACCTATCCCCCGGGCTCCACCTTCAAGGTGGTCACCGCCGCCGCCGCGCTCGCCTCGGGCGCGGTCGGCGATCCCGACGAGCCGACCGGGTCACCGGATCCCTATCCGCTGCCCGACACGCACACCCTGCTCGGCAACGAGGCGTCCGGCTGTCGTGACGCGTCGCTGCGCTACGCCCTCGCGGTGTCCTGCAACACCGTCTTCGCCAAGCTCGGGGTGGACCTGGGCGCGCAGACGATGCGCCGTCAGGCGAGCGCCTTCGGCTTCGACGATCCCAGGCTGCGGATCCCGGTCGCGGTCACCGAGAGCGTCTTCCCGAGGAGCCCGGACCGCCCGCAGACCGCGCTGTCCGCGATCGGCCAGTTCGACACCCGGGCCACCCCGCTGCAGATGGCCATGGTCGCCGCCGGGGTGGCCAACGACGGCGAGGTGATGCGGCCCTACCTGGTCGACCGGCTCACCCGCGCCGACGGCAGCACCATCCAGAGCACCGACCGACAGAGTCTGGCCCGCGCGGTGTCCCCGTCGGTGGCCCGACAACTGCAATGGATGATGCAGGACGTGGTCACCACCGGCACCGGCGGCAATGCCCGAATCGACGGCGCGATCGTCGGCGGCAAGACCGGCACCGCGCAGCACGGCGAGCACAACCGCGCGGTGCCCTACGCGTGGTTCATCGCGTACGCGAAGCCGACCGCGGACGCCAAACCCGCGGTGGCGGTGGCCGTAGTGGTCGAGGACGGCGCCGCCGACCGCGCCGACATCACCGGCGGCGGCCTGGCCGCGCCGATCGCCAGGGCCGTGATGACCGCGGTCCTGACCCGGTGACCCGCCGCGGGAGCGCGCCGCAGGAGAACGGGTCAGCTCTTCCGCAGCCCGGCCAGCACCCGGTCGATGACCTGCCCCACCTCACGCCGGGCCTGGGCCGGATCCGCGGCGCGCGCGGTGTACATGCTCGCCTCGGAGATCAACGACGCGAGCAGCCGGGCCAGTGGCGGCACCGGCAGCTCGTCGATCTCGCCGTTGTCCATCGCCTGTCGCAGCCACGCCGCGAGCAGCCCGTGCCCGTGCTCGTCCACCAGCGCGTCCCACGACCCGGGCCCGAGCACCGCCGGCCCGTCCACCAGCACGATCCGCTGGAAATCCCCGGTCGTGCACACGTCCAGGAACGACTGGAACCCGTGTCGCAACTGGTCCCACGGTTCGCTCGGGTGTTCTTGGGCATGACGCATCTCGTGGGCGACCAGGGCCTCGGCCGCCTCCGCCGCGACGATCTCCATCACCGCGCGAAACAGCTCGGCCTTGTCCTTGAAGTGGTGATACAGCGCACCGCGGGTGACCCGGGCCCGGGCCACGATCTCCTCGGTGCCGGTCTGCGCGTAGCCGCGGGTCGCGAACAACTCGCGCGCCGCGGCCAGCAGGGCCGCACGGGTGTCGGCGACATGTTGTGCCCGACGCGTGACCGCCATACAACCCCCACGTGACGTACAACCTGTATGTTGAAGATGTTGTCATCATCGGGCACCCCCGGGCAACGACGCCACGCCGAGCAGCGTTTCAGCGGACGCCGACGCCCCCGGGTACGGGGATAGAGAGGATGCGACGGTCATGGGCCTGCCGCTGAACCTGGCTGTGAAAATCGGCACGCATCTGGTCAAGCAGAAGATCAAGCGCGTCGACAAGTTCGCGATGATCGTGGAGGTCGAACCGCTCTTCGCGTGCAACCTCAAGTGCGGTGGGTGCGGCAAGATCCAGCAACCGCACGACGTGCTGCGCAAGCGCATGTCGGTGGAGCAGGCCGTCGCGGCCGTCGAGGAGTGCGGCGCGCCGATGGTCTCGCTCGCCGGCGGTGAGCCGTTGATGCACAAGCAGATCGACCAGATCGTCGAGGAACTGCTCAAGCGCAAGAAGTTCGTCATCATCTGCACCAACGCGGTGCTGCTGCCCAAGCACCTGCACAAGTTCAAGCCGAACAAGAACTTCGCGTGGATGGTGCACATCGACGGGCTGCGCGAGAAGCACGACCAGGCGGTGGCCAAGGAAGGCGTCTTCGACGAGGCGGTGGCCGCGGTCAAGATGGCCAAGGCGGCCGGGTTCCAGGTCTACACGAACAGCACGTTCTTCAACACGGACTCCCCCGAGAGCATCGTCGACGTGCTCAACTTCCTCAACGACGATCTCAAGGTCGACCGGATCCAGATCTCCCCGGCCTACGCCTACGAGAAGGCCCCGGTGCAGAACCGCTTCCTGGGCGTGGAGCAGACCCGGAAGTTGTTCGCCGCCGCCTTCTCCGGCGGCAATCGCAAGAAGTGGCGGCTCAACCACTCCGCGCTGTTCCTCGACTTCCTCGAGGGCAAGCGCGACTTCGAGTGCACCCCGTGGGCCATCCCGTCCTACTCGCTGCTCGGCTGGCAGCAGCCGTGCTACCTGATGGGCGACGGCTACGTGCAGAGCTACCAGGAGCTGCTCGACGACACCACGTGGGAGAACTACGGCCGAGGCAAGGACCCGCGCTGCGACAACTGCATGGCGCACTGCGGCTACGAACCCACCGCCGTGCTCGCCACGATGGGGTCCCTCAAGGAGAGTCTGCGCGCGGTGGTCGCGGGCTGACTCACGCGAACACCCCCGCGCCGCCGAACGACACGACGCGTGTCAATTGGGAGGCTCCGGACACCCCTCACCGGCATCCGGAGCCGCCACAACCTGATGAAGCGGCAGCGTAGCGGAAGCGCTGTTGACACGTGTCGCATGGGGGCCGGCAAAACCAAATCTTGACCCTTTCCGCACGGGGCCGAACGCGCCGCGCGCCCGACCGGATCGCTCCGGCCGGGCGCGCGGTCGGCTCCCCCGGGTTCGACCGCCGTACGACTGGCCGACCGCGCAACGCGTCCCGCTCGCCCGGGAGTTGCCGGCGGAGACCGAGTTGCCGATCGACGTGGTCGCCGAACGCGCCGGCTGCGGCGGCGCGGCCACACTGCGCCACCACTTCCTGCACCGCCGCGGCAGCACACCGCACAACCACCGGCGGACGTTTCGCCCACGCGGCAACCCGGCGTGACCGCACACCGCCGGGCCCGAACCGCGCGGCCGGGGCCGGATGTCGGTGCGGGCGCGTAGCCTTCGTGGTTCGACGGTCCGGTCCGGCGCTCTCTTGCCCCTGTTCGGACCGGGCCGTCGTCAGGTCAGCTTCGCGGCGGCGCGCAGCGCGCGCATGATCTTGAACCGGTTCGGGCCGAGCACCATCATCGGGTGCGCGTGCAGGGCGTGTATGGCGTTGCGTTCCGCCCGGACCGCCGCCGACCACTGCCGGGTCAGTTCGGCGTCCAGCCGCCCGGGGTTCTCCCGAGCGAACGTCGTGACCGCGTCGGCCGCGTGATCGCGCTCGCGCTGGAGGGCGATCAGCTCCGCCGGGATTTCCGCCGTTTCATACATGCCGATCATCGTAGGTGGCCGAATGCCCGCGACCTAGGACATGCGTGCCTCACACGTGCGGCGAATCCCGCGGCTCCCCCTCGGCCGAGTCCGAACCCGGATCCGCACCCGGATCCACGACCGGACCCGGATCCGCGACGGGTACCGGCTCGACCGCCGCCTCCGGCGCCCGCTCGCCGCGACCCGCCGCGCAGTACAGCGCGACCGCGCCGCCGAGCAGCGCCGTGCCCAGCAGGATGATCCGGTGGTCGAGCACCGCCAGCAGCCCGGCCACCCCGACGATGGCGAGCGCCGTCGGCGCGAACATCAGCGTCCCGGCAGTGGCCGCGACCCGCCCCACCAGGTGTCCCGGCGTCTCCCGCTGCAGCACCGTCATCGCCGCGATGTGCACCGCCGGCAGCCCGAACCCGATCAGCGCGCTGCCCGCGAGCACCCCGGGCAACCACGCGACCGCGCGTACCCCCACGCCGACCGCGAACAGCGCCAGCCCCAATGTCGCGAACCCCCGCGCGCCGAGCCGCCGGATCAGCGCACCCGCGCCGAGTCCGACCACCACCGATCCGGCGCCCTGCGCGGTGTACAGCACTCCGACGAACGCGGGCGAACGCCCCAACCCCCGGTCCACCACGGCGTAGATCGCGCCGCTGCTCAGCCCGGACACCACCATCGCCAGCCCGCCCGAGCACACCAGCCGGCGCAGCGGCCGATGCGCCCACAGATACCGCACCCCCTCCGAGGTCTGCCGTAACCACCCGGTGTCCGCCCGCTCGCGCACCGGCTCCTCGAAGCGCATCAACCCGAACACGGCCGCCGCAAGCACGAATGTGCCCGCGTCCAGGAGCGCCACGGTGTGCCCGCCCGACCAGGCGAACAGGCCCGCGCCCGCGAGCGGCGCGATCAGTTTCATCCCCTCAGCGGCGCTGAGCCGCATCCCGTTCAGGTCACCGAGCAGGCCCGGCGCGATCCCGGCGGACAACGCCGTCGACTCGGCCGCGTCCAACAGCACAAAACCGAAGCCGTAGCCGAGCATCACCGCGAACAGGATCCACACCTGGGCCCGCGAGTGCACGGTCAGCGTCGCGGTCAGCAGTACGGCGAGCACCACGTTGGCCGCCAGGAGCACCCGCTTCGCGGGCAGTCGATCCGCCACCGCGCCGATCAGTGGCCCGAGCAGGGACGGCGCGAACACACCGAGCGCCATCAGTGCGGCGATGCTGTCCGAACCGGTCAGCGTCTTCGCCCAGACCCCGGCCACCAGGGTCATCGCACTGCTGCCGAAGCTGGAGACCACCACCCCGCCCAGATAGAGCCCCGCGTTGCGGTCCCCGAGCACCTTTACCGCACCCCAAGCCACGCCGTCACCACGCCCCTCGTCGTCGATCGCGCCGGCCGCCTTGCTGTACTGACGGTCATGAGCAGCGCCGTCAGCCAGTTCGTGGAAGAAATTGAGCCTACTGGACTCAAGTCCGATTCGGTTGAGTCCATGGGACTCAAGTCAGACCAACGTGAGCCTGCCCAGCTCAAGTTCGAGCTGTTCGAGGGGAAAAGCCCCGATCCGGACGCCCTTCGGGTGTTCGGCGGCTGGCTCGTCGCACAGGCCCTGGCCGCCGCCGGGGCCACCGTGGGCGCCGATCGGGTGCCACACTCCCTGCACACGTCGTTCCTGCGGCCGGCCGATCCGACCTTGCCGCTGACCTACCGGGTCACCCGGACCCTCCAGGGCCGCACGCTGAGTCACCGTCAGGTGGACGTGCTCCAGGCGGACAAGGTGCTCGTCCACCTCGTCGCCTCGTTCCGGGTGACCCGCCCCGAGAGCCCGTTCGACCACGCGCCCACCGCGCCGGCGATGCCCGACCCGGAAACCCTGCCCACCCTCGCCGAGCGGCTGGCCGCGCTGGACGGTCCGCTGCGCCGGCCGGGGTTGGTCCGGCACAACCCGGTGGACCTGCGCTTCGTCGAGCCGCCGAGTTGGGCGGACGAGACCTTCACCGCGCGTCCCGCGCACAACGCGGTATGGGGGCGCGTGGACGGCGAACTCCCGGACCGCCCGCTGTTGCACGCGTGCGCCATCGCGTACGCGACCGACCTGAACATCCTGGACACCCTGGTCCTGCCGCACGCGAACGCGCTGGGCCGGCGCTGGATCCCACGTGCCAGCCTGGACCACACGATCCGCTTCCACCGGCCGTTCCGAGCGGATCGATGGTGGCTCTACGACCAGGAGGGCACCACGCTGCACGCCGCGCACGGCACGGTGCACGGCCGGTTGTTCGACGCGGCGGGGACGCTGTTTGCGACGGTGAGTCAGGAGGCACTGTTCGGCGAACCGGTCGAACACCGGTAACCGGGCCGCCGACGGCCGGCGGTCGCAGCCGAGGGAGTGCGCATGTTGCAGGTCGGCAAGGTCTCGCTGAACGTGAACGACCAGGACGCGGCGAAGCGCTTCTGGGTCGAGAAGATGGGCTTCGAGGAGGTGATGGACACCCCGATGGGCGAGGCCGGCAGCCCACGCTGGATCGAGGTCCGCGCGCCGGGCGACGGCATCACCCTGGTGTTGTTCAGCCATCGGTTCGACATGGAGAAGGTCGGCGCCCTCAACAACGTCCTGTTCGCCTGTGACGACGTACCGCGCACCTACCGGGAACTGGCGGCCAAGGGCATCGACTTCCCCGACAAACCCGCGCAGCAGGAATGGGGCTGGTGGGCCACCTTCCGCGACAACGAGGGCAACTTCTACGGCCTGACCGAGCGCAACGCCTGACCACCACGCCGCCCGGCGCGCCGCCGAGGCGGTGCGCCGGGCGGTGCGGTGGACCTCGGTCGTCGGCCCGCGCCTCTCGATTCCTGTGCGCCGTTGGGATATCCCAGGGTGTGCCGGCGGACGGGCCGCTCCTCGACCACGACGGTCCGGTCGCGCCCGACACCGCCCCACCCACGACACCGGGAGCTGACCCGCATGACCGAGGTATCCGAGGCATCCGACGGCATCATCGGCCTGCCCGAACCGCCCGCCCTCGGCGCGAGCGCGCTGCCGGTCGGCACCTACGCGGGCCGCACGGTGTTCGTCACCGGCGGCGGCACCGGCCTGGGCAAGGCGATCGCCGTCGAGTTCGGCCGACTCGGCGCGGACCTGGTGATCGCCAGCCGCAAGGCGGACCACCTGGACGCGGCCCGCGCGGCGCTCGCCGAGGTCGGCGCGAAGGTGCACGCCGTGACCTGTGACATCCGCGAGCCCGAGCAGATCGCGGCGGCCTTCGACGCGGCCGGCGAGACGTTCGGATTGCCGGACGTACTGATCAACAACGCGGCGGCCAACTTCCCGGTCCCCGCCGAGGAGATGTCGCCCAACGCGTGGCGCACGGTGGTGGACATCACCCTCAACGGCACCTACTTCTGCGCCCGCGAGTTCGCCCGCCGACACCTGGCGGCGGGCACCCCGGGGTCGATCGTCAACGTCGGCGCCTCCTACGCCTGGACCGGCGGCCCGGGCTTCGCGCACAGCGCCGCGGCCAAGGCGGGTGTCAAGAACCTGGTCGAGACGCTCGCCGTGGAGTGGGGCCCGTACGGCATCCAGGTCAACGGCCTGGTCCCGGGCCTGTTCCCGCACCAGGACATGACCGCCGACATCAAGGGCAATCTGGCCGGCACCCACGACAAGGACCCGTGTCAGCCGGCCATGCGGGTCGGCCGGCTGCGCGAACTCGGCTGGGCCGCGACCTTCCTGGCCTCGCCCTACGCGCGCTTCGTGGCCGGCCACACACTGGTCGTCGACGGCGCCAACTGGCAGCGCCGCGGCCTGGTCAACCCGCCGGTGGTCACCGTGCGACAACAACTGGGCAAGGGCCCGTTCGAACTGCCGTGAGCCCGAGGCGGATCGACGCAGGCCGGGAGCCCGCGTACGGCCTGCGACCAAGCCCGAAACCGCGTCCGCCCGGGAAACCTGTCGCGAATCGTCGGGTATCCGGTTCAGGATCCTGCTCGCGAGCCCCAACGCGACACCGAACAGCACCCCGAGGAGCACCACCATGGCAAACATCGTTCTCGTCCCCGGCTACTGGCTCGGCGCCTGGGCCTGGGACCGGGTCGCCGAGCCGCTGCGCGCCGCCGGCCACGAGGTCCTCGCGATCACCCCGCTCGGCCTGGAGCCCGACCGCACCGACGTCACCGGGATCGATCTGGCCGCGCAGACCCGGGCGCTGATCGGCGAGATCACCACCCGCGAACTCACCGAGGTGGTCCTGGTCTGCCATTCGGGCGGCGCGTTCATCGCCTACGAGACGCTGGACCAAATCCCGGACCGGATCGCCCGGATCGTCTACGTGGACGCCGGCCCGTTGGCCGACGGGATCTCCCTCCTGGACGTCTCGGACCCGGCCGAGCGGGCCCGGATCGAGGCCGAGGTGGCCACGCGCGGCGACGGCCGGTACACCAGGGACTGGGACCCGGCCACCGACCCGAAGATGCTCGACGGGCTCTCCCCCGCCGACCTGGCCCTGCTGCGCGAGCGTGCGGTGCCCCAGCCCTACGCGGTCGCCGCGAGCCCCCAGCACGTCACCGACCCGGCCCGCCTCGGCGTACCCGCGCACATGATCACCTGCATGTTCCCGGCCGAGCAGATCGAGGCCATGCGCGCCGCCGGCCACCCGTTCCTGGCCGAGTTGGTGGCGGCCGAGCACAGCACGGTGCACGAATTGCCCACCGGCCACTGGCCGATGTTCTCCCGACCGGCGGAACTGGCCGTACTGCTTGCGACCATCGCCGGCTGACCCGGGTGCCGGGGTGGGCCTGGACCCACCCCGGCTCGGGGTGCCACCCCAGTGCCCTGCACACTCTTCGCCCGGGACACTGATGCCACCGGCATCGCACGCACATCCACGGGAGGACACCCATGAGCACGCTCACGCCGCACCGCGCCGATCCACCGGCGACCGGGTGGCGGCTCGGTCGGGCCCTGTTGTCCGCCTGGCGCGGCTTCGCTCTGGTGTTCCTGTCGGTGCCCACCCTCGCGTTGTTCATCTGCTGCGTCGTCTTTCTGTGCCTGGTGCCGCTGGGTGTCGGCCTGGCCTTCTTCTTCCCGCTGATGTTGCTGCTGCGCGCCACCGCCAACCTGACCCGGAACGCGATGCACTCGTGGGCCGGCGTGCCGATCGCCGTCCCGTACCTGCCCCTGCCGCGGGGCAAGGGCGTCACCGGACTGTGGCAGCGCACCGCGCGGATGGTCACCGAGGCGGCCAGTTGGCGGGACCTGCTGTGGGCGCTGCTCTATCTGCCGTCCAGCCTGCTGCTGGCCTGCTTCCCGATGTTGCTGATCGTCGACGGCCTGCACGGCGTGCTGATGCCCTTCCTGTGGGAGATCGCCTACCGCCACCTCTCCGACGGGCAGTGGTACACGTTCATCAAGGTGGACAGCTCGCAGCGGGCCAACCTCGCGGTGCCGTGGGGCCTGGTCCAGATCGTCGCGGGCGTCGCCGTGGCGCCGTGGTTCGAGCGGGTCAACGCGCTGTGGAACCGGTCCCTGCTCGCCCCCACCAAGCAGGCCGAGCTGGCCCTGCGGGTGCAGCACCTGACCGAGAGCCGGACCGACGCGGTGGACGCCTCCGCGGCCGAGCTGCGCCGGATCGAGCGCGACCTGCACGACGGCGCGCAGGCCCGCCTGGTCGCGATGGGGATGAACCTGGGCGCCGCGGAGGCACTGCTCAACACCGATCCGGAGGCGGCCCGCGTGCTGCTCGCCGAGACCCGGGCGGCCTCCGCGAAGGCCCTGCACGAACTGCGCGACCTGGTCCGCGGGATCCACCCGCCGGTGCTCTCCGACCGGGGCCTGGCCGACGCGGTGCGCGCGATCGCACTGGAGAGCCCGCTCGACGTCGCCGTCACCGTCGACCTGCCCGCGCGCCCCGAGCTGCCGCTGGAGTCGGCCGCCTACTTCGCGGTCACCGAGGTGCTCACCAACGCGGCCAAGCACTCGGGCGGACAGCACGTGGAGATCGATCTGACCTACGCCGACGGCAGGTTGCGGATCACCGTCACCGACGACGGCACGGGCGGTGCCGATCTGATGAACGGCACGGGCCTGCGCGGGATCCAGCGCCGACTCGATACATTCGACGGAACGCTCGCCCTGAACTCCCCCGTGGGCGGCCCGACGACTGTGATCATGGAGTTGCCGTGCGACTTGTCCTCGCGGAAGACCTCGCCCTCCTGAGGGACGGGCTCGTCCGCCTGCTCCAAGCCCACGGCTTCGACATCGTCGCGGCCGTCGACAACGGCCCCGAACTGCTCAGGGCCCTGGTCGAGCATCGCCCCGACGTCGCGGTCGTCGACGTGCGACTGCCGCCGACCTTCACCGACGAGGGCCTCCAGGCCGCCCTGGAGGCCCGTCGGCAGGTCCCGGGGCTGCCCATCCTGGTGCTGTCGCAATACGTCGAGCAGCTCTACGCCCGCGAGTTGCTCGCGGACGGCACCGGCGCGGTCGGCTATCTGCTCAAGGACCGGGTGTTCAACACGGACGAATTCGTGGACGCGGTCCGCCGGGTGGCGTCGGGGGGCACCGCGATGGACCCGGAGGTGATCTCCAAGCTGCTGGCCCGCAACGTGCGGGACAAGCCGCTGGCCCAGTTGACCGCGCGCGAGCGCGAGGTCCTGGAGCTGATGGCGGAGGGCTGCTCGAACGCGGCGATCGCGGGCCGGCTGTTCGTCTCCGAGGGCGCGGTGAGCAAACACACCACGAACATCTTCGCCAAGCTGTCGATCGACACGTCGGACGAGACGAATCGACGGGTGCTGGCGGTACTGGCCTATCTCAACGGCAACAGCTGAGCGGTACCACCGCAGCGCGACACCCCGGGGTTCACGAACCGGTGGTCAGCCGCAACAGCCGGTCCCGTTCCTCCTCCACGATGCGCTGGGCCCGAAGCACGACCGCTTCGGGCACCCCGTCCGGCAGTTCGCCAAAGTCGCGGAAGCGGCGGAGGTCGCGTGGACGAACACCCGTGATGTCGTAGGCCTTCAACGCGGCGAGCGACACGGCGTAGTCGTCGAGTGTGCGAGGCATGGTCTCCTTCTCGCGCGCTGAGAGGTCCGATCCGGGCACCTCGGGCGAGCCGGCATCGGCCGGATCAGGGCTGCTGTCGTACACGCTGCCCCCGTCTGATGTTGTCAACGTCATTGCGGCGGTGCGGGTTCCCGGTACCAATCTTCCGGACGGAAAGGCGCGGGTCGCTCCCCCGTACGGATGAACTTCGCGACACCTGTGGCAGGAGACGCCGTCGTTCGCTACTTCCCTCGCCGCAGTACGGGAGTCTCCGCACCCGACGAGCCTGATCACCTCACGGTGTTCGAGGACGCACAGATTGTCATGACGCGGGGTGGAAAGCCAAGCATCTTTGGATACCGGTTCGAATCCGACCCCCTTCGTCCGCTTCCGTGCCCGGGCCGGCGGGAACAACCGCGCGCGATGATACGTTCGTCCCGGTAAGTGTTTTGCCCCCGATTTACCTTGTGAGCAAGGAGCGTGCGTGTCCGCCCAAGAGACGGACCCCCCTAGTACCGGTCCCTCCCGAGACGGTGATCGAAGCCGCGACGTCCGGGAGGCGGTCTCATGACCGCGGCCCTGGGCATAGCCGCGATCGTCGTGCTGACCCTGGGAACCGGATTCTTCGTCGCCCAGGAGTTCGCCTACGTGGCGGCCGATCGCAGCCTGTTGCGCCGCCGTGCCGAATCCGGCGACAAGGCCGCGACCCGGGCACTGGTCGTCACCGGTCGATTGTCGTTCATGTTGTCCGGTGCCCAGCTGGGCATCACCGTCACCGCGCTGCTGGTCGGCTTCATCGCCGAACCCGCGCTCGCCGCGGTGATCTCCCCCCTCCTGCACCTGATCGCGGTTCCTTCCGGCGCGGTCCCGGTGATCTCGCTGATCCTCGGCTTCGCGGTGGCCACCGCGATCCAGATGGTGCTCGGCGAGCTGGTCCCCAAGAACTGGGGCATCGCCGAACCCGAGCGGGTGGCGATCCTGCTCGGCGGCCCGACGCTGGTCTACCTGAAGGTGGCCGGCCCGCTGATCCGCCTGTTCGACACCCTGGCCAACCGCATCGTGCGCGCGATCGGCATCGAACCGGTCGAGGAATTGCACGGCGGCGCCACCACCGAGGAACTCGCGCACATCGTCGACGAGGCCGGCCGGGACGGCGACCTCGATCCCGGCCTGTCCGGGATCCTGCGCCGCGCGATCGCGTTCGGCGACCTGACCGTGGACCAGGTGATGGTGCCGCGTCCGGACGTGGTCCGGGTGCGGGCCGAGACCACCGCCGCCGAACTGATCGAGCTGGTCGCCGAGTGCGGCCACTCGCACTACCCGGTGGTCGGCGAGCGGGTCGACGACGTACTGGGCGTGGTCGGCGTGGCCTGCCTCCTCGAGGTGGCGCCCGAGGACGCCGAGTCGGTTACCGCCGGCTCGATCGCGCGCCCCGCGCTGCTCATCCCGGACACCGCGGGCCTGGCCTCGCTGCTCGAGCAACTGCGGGCCGCACACGAGGAGTTCGCGGTCGTCCTGGACGAACACGGCGGCCTGGCCGGCATCGTCACCTACGAGGACGTGGCCGAGGAACTGGTCGGCGAGATCGCCGACGAGAGCGACGACGAGGAGCCCGTGGACACCGAGCCGGAGGATGGCTGGTGGCGGCTGGACGCCGGACTGCGGGTGGACGAGACCGAGCGGATCGTCGGCGCCGAACTGCCCGACGGCCCCTATGACACCCTCGGCGGCCTGGTCATCGCGCATCTGGGCCGACTGCCCGAGGTGGGCGACCGGATCCGGGTGCCCGACCCGGACGAGGTACACGCCGGCCGGGCCGTCGACGAGGACGACGAGCCGATCCGCTACACCGAGATCGAGGTGCTCGAGGTCGAGCGGCACGTACCGGCCCTGGTTCGGGTTCGGGTGCTGACCTCGATCCCGCCGTTCTCCCGCGACACCGCGGAATCTTCCGAATGGGGCGCCGACCGGCGCTCCCGGCGCCACACAGAGGTGACCGCATGACCCCGTCCCTGGCCGCCGGCGGCGGCCTGGGCTCGCTGGAGCTGGGCCTGTGGCCCGCGCTCGCCGTCACGATCGCGCTGCTCGTGGGCAACGCGTTCTTCGTGGCCGCCGAATTCGCGATGGTGGCCGCCCGCCGGCATCGTCTGGAGGCCCTGGTCGCCGAGCGCAAGCGCGGCGCGAAGTCGGCCCTGGCCGGCGTCCGCGAACTGTCCCTGATGCTGGCCGGCGCCCAACTGGGCATCACCATGTGCTCACTGGGCCTGGGCATCGTCTCCGAACCGGCCATCGCGACCATGCTCGATCCGCTGTTCGACGCGGTCGGCATGCCGGTCACCGCCGGACACGCGGTGGCCTTCGCGATCGCGCTGGTGGTCGTGGTGATCCTGCACATGGTGCTGGGCGAGATGGCGCCCAAGTCGTGGGCGATCGCCGGCCCCGAGAAGGTCGCGCTCGTCCTCGCCCCGTCGTTTCGCAGTTACACCCGGGTGGTCCGGCCGCTGCTGCGCGCGATGAACTCGATCAGCAACGCGATCCTGCGCCTGGCCCGGATCGACCCCAAGGACGAGTTGTCCCACCCCAAGGACGCCGAGGGGCTGCGCCGCCTGGTCGGCGAGTCGCGTCGGCTCGGCCTGATCGACAGTTCGTCGCACGACGTGCTCTCCGGCACGCTGCGCACGCACACCGAGCCGCTGGCCCGGTTGGTGGTGCCGGCCGCCGAGATCGACTCGGTGCCGGCCGGCGCGGGTCCGGACGAGATCGCCGCGGTCGCCCGCCGCAACGGCCGCAACCGGCTGCTGGTGCACAGCGAGGACGGCACCCTGTTCGGCGTCGTGCACATCCGCAAGGTGCTCACGTCCCGGACCCGGACCTCGGGCAACACCGCCGGCGAACTGGCCACCTCGGTGCTCACCCTCGGCGTGGACACCCCGATCCAGCGCGCGGTGGCCGCCCTGCAGGAGCGCCGCGCGTCCCTGGCCCTGGTACACGCGGCCGACGGCACGCTGGTCGGTCTGGTCGGCCTGGACGACCTGCTCGGCAGCGTCCTGGGCGCCCGGGCGGCCTGAGGCGTGCTGCGGGCCGCGTCGCGACGCGGCCCGCAGCACGCTCAGCGCACCAACCGGAAGAAGCGCCGAACCTCCGCCACGAAGGTCTCGGGCTGCTCGAAGGCGGCGAAGTGGCCGCCGCGGTCCGGCTCGTTCCAGTAGCGCAGATCGGTGAAGCGCTTCGCCGCCCAGCGCCGCGAACTACGGATGATCTCGTGCGGGAAGATCGAGCACCCGGTCGGCACCCCCACCTCGGACAGGTCCGGGCTGCGAAAGCTCTCCCAGTAGAGCCGGGCCGAGGACGCGGCGGTGTCGGTGAGCCAGTACAGCGTCACGTTGTCCAGTATGTGGTCGCGGGAGAGCGCGTTCTCCGGGTGCCCGTCGCAATCCGTCCACTGCTGGAACTTCTCCACGATCCAGGCGAGTTGCCCCACCGGCGAGTCGGCCAGGCCGTAGCCCAGGGTCTGCGGCCGGGTGGACTGGATCTTGCTGTACCCGGCGCCCCACTCGGAGTGGGTGCCCAGATCGGCGAGTGCCCGCTGCTCGGCCGGCGTCGGATCCCGCATCGCCTCGGCGTCCGGCATCGCCACCGGCATGTTCAGGTGGATCCCCACCACGTGTTCCGGGTCCTGCCGGCCGAGCGACGCGGTGACCATCGAGCCCCAGTCGCCGCCCTGCGCGCCGTAGCGCGCATAGCCCAGATCGGCCATCAGTCGGGCCCAGGCCCGGGCGATCCGGTCGACCCCCCACCCGGTCTCGGCCGGCCGGTCGCTGAAGCCGTAGCCGGGCAACGAGGGCAACACCACGTGGAACGCGTCGGCGGCATCCCCGCCGTGCGCGGTCGGATCGGTCAACGGCCCGATCACGTCCAGGAATTCGATGATCGAACCGGGCCAGCCGTGGGTCAGAATCAGCGGCAGCGCGTCCCGGTGCGGCGATCGCGCGTGCAGGAAGTGCAGGCCCAGGCCGTCCAGTTCGGCCCGGAAGTGCGCGTGTGCGTTGAGCCGGGCCTCGGTCTTGCGCCAGTCGTGGGTGGTCCGCCAATACTCGGCCAACTCCCGGGTGTACGCCAGCGGGATCCCCTGCGACCAGTCGGCCACCGGTTCGGCCTCCGGCCATCGGGTACGCGCCAGCCGCTCGCGCAGGTCGACCAGTTCGACCTCGGGTATCTCGATCCGGAACGGCGTGATGTGCGACGGGGTGGACATCGGTCGGCAACTCCATCCGCGGTGGGGAGCAGTGCGTCGGTGCGTACTCAACCCGAACCCGCGAGCGTTGACCAGAGCGGCCCGGGCCCGGCACGCACGAGTTCGACCCCGCTCCACCGAGTGAGTCCGCGGTCCTTCGTATGGGTGAAGTCCGGGTCCGACCCGCCCCGGCGGCCGGCGCCGGGGCGGCTCGGCCGCCAGGTTGGTGATTTCGTCCCGCCTCCGGAAGGCCCTGATGAAGCACGTCCACGTGCACCCGGACACCTTCCCCGCCGTGATGTTTCGGGACAACAGGGTCCGGATCAAGCCGCCGACCTCGGACGACTTCCCGATGTGCCTTCAGGGTCACGGGCGTTCACGACAGTATGGGGTGGGTGTGGGGCCGTCACGACGAGACAGGGGTTGCCGCCATGACCGATCTGGAAACCGCGGCCCCGGCCTTCATCGCGATGGCGCATTCGATCGTGTGGGCCTCGATCGCCACCGTGGACCGCGCGGGTCGACCCCGGACCCGGATCCTGCATCCCTACTGGGTGTGGGAGGACGGCCGGTTGACCGGTTGGGTGGCCACCGTGCCCACCGCCACGAAGCGCGCGCACATCGCCCGCAATCCGTTCGTGTCCTGCAACTACTGGTCGCCCTCGCACGACACGTGCGCCGCCGAGTGCCGGGCGGATCTGCTCTTCGACGCGGAGGTCCGCGAGCGGGTGTGGCATCTGTTCCGGGACACCCCGGAGCCGCTGGGCTACGACCCGGCCGGGATCGGGGTGGCCGGCTGGGACAAGCCCTCGTCGCCGGACTTCGCGGTGATGCGGCTGTCCCCGTGGCGGTTGCGGGTCTTCCCCGGCGCGGCACTCAAGGCGGGCCACGGCGACGCGGTACTCAACTGGCAGGAGCCCCGCCCCGAGCTGACACCGCAAAGTGCCGGCTGACCCCGCCCCCCACTGAGTCTTCCATGTAATTCCTGAGACAAGATTGTCTCATCTGGGCTAGAGTCGATCCATGCCCACCGACCACGAGCACGTGCTGCGCGCCGCCGTCACCCTGCTGCTGCGGCGCCCCGCCTCGTCCATGGACGAGATCGCCCGCGCGGCCGGGATCAGCCGGGCCACGCTGCACCGGATGTTCCCCGGCCGCCCGGCGCTGATCACCGCGCTCGGCGTGGAGGCCTCGGCCCGGATCGCCCGCGCCATCGACACGGCCGATCTGGACGCCGAGGACGTACCCGAGGCGCTGCGCGGCCTGGTCGGGCAGTTGATGCCCTGTGCCGAGTATCTGGCGTTCCTGTACGGCGAGAGCTCGCTGGTCGGCGATCCGGACCTGGAACAGGCCTGGAGCGCGATGGACGAGCAGGTGGCCGCGGTGATCCGGCGCGGCCAGGAGAACGGCTCGATGCGCGTCGACCTGACCGCGCAGTGGGTCTCCGAGGCACTGTTCGCGTTCGTCGCCGCCGCCGGCTGGGCGGTGCACGAGGGCCGACTGGCGGGGCGCGACGCGGCCCGCTCGGTGACGGAGCTCCTGCTCGGCGGCGCCAAGCGACACGGCTGATTTTCCCCACCTTGATCCAACTCTTTATTTGGACTTTCGATCATGGCCACTTCCACCTCTTCAACCCCCGTTCATACCGGCACCGGCGGCTCCGAAAAGGGCGCGCCGGGCCGTTGGATCGCCCTGGGTGTGCTCACCCTGTCGGTGCTGCTCGTGGCGATCGACGCCACCGTGCTCGGCCTGGCGATCCCGTTCCTCAGCGCGGACCTCGAACCGTCCGGCACCCAGTTGTTGTGGATCGGTGACGTCTACTCGTTCGTGATCGCCGGTCTGCTGGTCACCGCCGGCACCCTCGGCGACCGGATCGGCCGCAAGAAGTTGCTGCTGTACGGCTCGGCGGCGTTCGGCGCGCTGTCCGTGGTGGCCGCCTACGCGCCCAGCGCCGAGGCGCTGATCGCGGCCCGCGTGGCGATGGGCGTCGCGGGCGCGTCGCTGATGCCCTCCACGCTCGCCCTGGTCCGCAACATCTTCCCCGACGCCCGCGAGCGCAGCTTCGCGATCGGCATCTGGGGCGCGATGTCGATGGCCGGCGCCGCGTTCGGCCCGGTGATCGGCGGCTTCCTGCTCGAACACTTCTGGTGGGGCTCGGTCTTTTTGATCAACCTGCCGGTGATGGCCGTACTGATCGCGGTCGGCGTCAAGATGTTGCCGGAGTCGCGCAACCCGAATCCGGGTCCGTGGGACATGCGCAGCGCGGTGTTGTCCCTGGTCGGCATGATCGCGACGGTCTACGCGGTCAAGGAGGCCGCGGCGCACGGTGTGCTGCGCTGGGACGTGTGGGCGGCCCTGGTGGTCGGGGTGAGCGCGCTGGCCTGGTTCGGCCGCCGGCAGTTGTCGTTGCCGGTGCCGCTGTTGGACATGCGGCTGTTCCGCAATCGGGCGTTCTCCGGTTCGGTACTGGCCGACCTGCTCACCGTGCTCGGCATGTCCGGTTTCATCTTCTTCCTGTCCCAGTACCTGCAACTGGTCCAGGGCCGCAGCCCGTTGCAGGCGGGCCTGGCCGAACTGCCGGCCACGGTCGGCGCGATCGTGTCGGGCCTGCTCGCCGGCCTGGCCGCCCGCCGACTGACCCCCCGGGTCGTGGTCACCGGCGGGCTGACCGCGATCGGCCTGGCGTTGGGCGCGTTGACGGTGCTGTCCCCGGACACCCCGTACCTGTACCTGGGCGGCGTGTTGCTCCTGGTCGGCGTCGGCGCGGGCTTCTCCTTCACGGTCACCGCGGACCTGATCCTGGGCAGTGCGCCGAAGGAGAACGCGGGCGCGGCCTCGGCGGTCTCGGAGACCGCGTACGAACTGGGTGCGGCGCTGGGCATCGCGCTGCTCGGCTCGGTGGTCACCGGGGTCTACCGGAGCCGGGTCACGGTGCCCGAGGGGATCTCCTCGGCCGCCGCCTCGGACGCGCGCGAATCGCTCGCGGGAGCCGCCCAGGCGGCCGACACGGCGCCCGGGCAGTTCGCCGCCGACCTCACCCACTCGGCGAACGACGCGTTCCTGGAGGGCCTGCGGATCGCGGCCGGCGCGAGTGCGGCGGTGCTGCTCGCGGCGGCGGTCGCGGCGTGGTTCATGTTGCGCGGCGCCCGGACGGCCTGGTCGGACGTGGCGCACTGACGGGTGGGCCGGCGGCGAGGGTGACCTCGCCGCCGGCCTCGGCCTTACCCCTTCGCCTGGGCGCGGCTTCGGGTCAGAGCGCCTTCGCGAAGCACATGCTGCTCTCGTAGTCCTTGTAGTGGCCGAACCCGGGTATGGGTTCGTATCCGGACGACCGATACAGCGCGATCGCCTCGGGCTGCTTGTCGCCGGTCTCCAAGACCAGGCGCAGCCGACCCGCCGCGCGGGCGCTCTGCTCGAGGTGCGCGAGCATCATCCGGGAGAGGCCGCGCCCGCGCGCGTGCGGCACCACATACATGCGCTTGAGTTCGGCGTCACCCGCACGCAGGCTCGGGTCGTCGTCGACCGCGCCGCGAGCCCGCCAGCCGCCGCCGGCCACCGGAACGCCGTCCCGGTAGGCCACGCAGAACAGGCCCTCCGGCGGGCGGAAGTCGGCCGGGTCGACCGCCGACTCGTCGGGGTCGCCGTAGCGCACCACGTATTCCTGCTGCACGTCCGCGACCAGCTTGCGGACGTCGGGGTGGTCGTACCCCAGCGTCCTGATCTCCAGATTCTCGATTTCCACGCGAAAACGCTAACCCCCGCGGCCGGCGAGGGCCGAGCCCGGGTCGGGCTCGGCGTGCTCACACCCGTGGGCGATACGTACCGAAGCTCCACAGGTTCCCCTCCGGGTCCCGGACCGTGTAGCCGCGACCGCCGTAGTCCTCGTCCTTCGGGGCCAGCACCACGCTCGCGCCCGCCGCCACCGCGCGCTCGCAGTGCGCGTCCACGTCGCCGTCGAGCATGGCGTAGATCGAGGACCCGCCGACCGGCCAACGCAGTTGGTCGCCGCAGCCCTCCGGCAGGTTGGTGCCCAGCATGACCATGCTGTTGCCGAAGGTCAGTTCGGCGTGATGGACGATGTCCCCGTCACCGGGCACCACGAGGACCGCGGTCATCCCGAACGCGTCCTGCAGAAACTTGATCGCCGCCGGCGCGTCGTTGTAGCGCAGCGTCGGCACGAGGTCGGAAACCAGGGCTTGGTCACTCATCACGCACTCCTCGTTCTGCGGCCGGATGGGCTCCGGCCGATCGACTCCAGCTTCCGGCCGGTGACCCCACGCGGTATTGGATAAACGGGAACGATCGGCTGAGCCGGCGCCGGCTCAGGCGGTGAAACCGCCGCCGGCGGGCAGCCGGGTGCCCAGGTAGGCGCGGGGAGTGCAGCCCGCGAGCGCCTTGAAGTCGCGGTTGAAGTGCGCCTGGTCGTAGTAGCCCGCCTCGGCCGCGAGTTGCGCCCACGACCGCGGCGGGCCGTCGAGCAGCGTGATCGCGTGTTGGAAGCGCAACACCCGGGCCACCGTCTTGGGCGGCAGCCCGAGCGTCTCGCGAAAGCGCGCGCCGAGGTGGCGTCGGCTCCAGCCGGTCTCCCGGGCGAGCGCGGTGACCTCGATCCGGCCGGCGCTCGCCGCGATCAGATCCCAGCAGTGCACCACCTCGGGCAGCGGTTCGGGGCCCTGCTCGCGGCGGCGCAGCAGGACTTCGTCGAGGCAGGCGAAGCGCGCGGGCCAGTCGGGCGCGGATTCGAGCCGGTCGACGAGCGGGCCGGCCGCCCAGCCGGGCAGGTCGTCGAGGTGCACCACACGGTCGGCGATCTCGCTCAGCGGCAGGCCGAGCAGCGTGTACGCACCGAGCGGGGTCACATCGAGTTGGATGCCGGCCTGGAAGCCCTGATGCTCGACGATCGCCGGGCCGTCGTGCAGGCCGGCCACGAACGAACCGGCGGTCACCGGCGCGTATCGGGCGTCGTGTGGGGAGCACACCCGGATCGGGGTGAACCCGATGATGATGGTGATCGAGCCGGTCGCCACCTCACGCCGGCGCAGCGGCGCGAGGGTGTGTTCGGTGTAGCCGACATAGGTGTCGACCAGCGGCGCGAGGGCCGGATGCGGGGGTCCGGAGACCGTCTCCATCGACCCGAGCGCGGAGGTGTGTCGGGTCACGTGCAGAGTGTCCGTGGGGACCATGCTTTCCAGTCTCACACCCGGTACCGACAAAGCACCGACCAAGGAGTGTCCGATGCGCATCGCGATCTCGGCCGATTCGATCAAGGGCTGCGGCCTGTACCTCGCCGACGAACTGCGCAAGCGCGGTCATGAGGTATTTCCGTACGGCGCGTTCGACCCCGCGCACCAGCCGAAGTTCGCCGACGACTGGGCGCCGGTGAGCGCCGCCGCCGCCCGCGAGGTGGCGGCGGGGCGGGCCGATCAGGCGATCGTGTGCTGCTGGACGGGTACCGGCGCCGCGATCGCGGCGAACAAGGTGGACGGGGTCCGGGCCGCGCTGTGCTCGGACCCGGAGACGGCGGCGGGCGCCCGCCGCTGGAACCACGCGAATGTGCTCGCGTTGAGCCTGCGGCTGACCTCGGGGCCGGTGCTGATGGAGATCCTGGACGCGTGGTTCGCCACCGCGCCGAGCCGGGAGCCGGCGGACGTCCTCAACGTCGAGCACGTGGCCGCGATCCGAGGCTGATCTCCTGGGCGGCTTCGCCGCTCTCCGCGCTTCGCGCGTCGATCACTCGGGGTGACCCGGATCGTGGGCACCGACGCGCCGAGGGGGCGCGGTCGTGGGTGATCGGGGTCGTGGGTGTCTACGTGCCGGCGGTGTAGCGGCCGGGTCGATCCGGTCGAGGTAGTCGGGCAGATCCGCGAAGTGGGCGATCACCCCGATCGGGTCGGCCAGTCCGGCGGGCCGACCGGTCGGGGCGATCAGCACGGCCTGCATGCCGTAGAGGTGCGGCGCGGTGGCATCCTTGGCCGGGGTGTTCCCGACGAACATGATCCGCTCCCGGGGGACGCCGCCACAGGCCCGCTCGACGGCGGCGTAGAAGTCCGGATGCGGCTTGCGCAGTCCGATCTCGCAGGACAACACGACGGCGTCGAAACAGGCCTCGATCCCGGCCTCGGCCAGGGTCCGCCGACGCACGGACGCGGGCCGCCGGGTATCGCAGGCCAGCACGCACACGAGGTCGCGGCGGGCCCGAATCCGCAGCAACGCGTCGGCGGCCCGCCGCATCACCCGGGAGTCCTCGATCCGCCCGAACACCAATTCGGCGACCCCCTCCGGCTCCGGTACCCGAGCCCCGCAGAGCACCGCGGCATGCCGAATCTCGTCGGCGAAGGCGGTGTGCGTATCCCGCACCCGATCCCCGATCCGGGTGATCCGATGCACGTGCTCATAGGCCGCCGCGAACCCGTCCGGCACCTCGGCCCCCGGCATGCCCCGCAGCACGTCCGCCACGACCCGCCCCACCGGCCGCGCCCCACGCTCCGCGAGGGTCTCCCCGAAATCCACAGCCAACGCACGCACATCCATGCCGGGGCGGGTCCCCGAAAGACGGCGGGGTCAGTCCTGAACGCCGTCCACCGGCACTGCCCCACTCACCTCTCCGGCCCGCCGACACCGTCCTGCTCGCGACCCCTGACCACCGGCACGGCCGCGTCCCCGGCGCCGGCCTCCCCCGGTTCCGTCAGTCCCCTCCCCAGCAACCACGCCGCCGCGCACAAGGCGATCAGCGGTGTCAGGGCGATGCGTAGCGTGGTGGCTTCCGCCAAGGCGCCGATCGCCGGTGTGGCCACGCCGCCGATGCTGACCGCCAGGCCCAGGGTGACGCCGCTGGCCGTGCCCACTCGGTTGGGCAGGTAGTCCTGGCCCAGGGTGACATGCAGGGAGAACGGGATGTACAGGGCGATCGCCGTGGCCGCCGCGAAGACGTACAGCGACCAGCCCGGGGCGAAGACCAGGCCCGCGGTGGCGAGAATCGACGCGGCATAGGCGCGGCGCAGGGTTCGGGTACGGCCCCAGCGGGCGGCCAGTCGGCCGCCGAGGACCGTGCCGATCGCGCCGCCCGCGAAGAGGGTGAACAGCGCGATCGAGCCGGCCGTCGCGCCGCCGGTGAGGTGTCGTTCGGCGAACAGCGCGATGAATGTGCTCAGCCCGACGAAGACGATCGACCGGCAGACGATCACCGCCGACAACCGGGCGAACTGCGGCCAGTCGTCCGCGCGCAGCGAGTGTGCGACCCGGCTCGCCGCCGCGTGCCGGGCCAGCCGGCGGATCACCGACGCGGTCACCAGCACCCCGGCGACCGCCGGTACCAGCAGCCACGGCGTCGCGCCCAGGCCGCCGGCGGACAGGATCGGCGACGCGACGATCGGGGCGAGTGCAAAACCGATGTTGCCGCCGAGGGAGTACCAGCCCATCGCGACATGGCTGCCCCGACAGGCCACCCGGGCCAGCCGCGCGGACTCCGGGTGATAGGCCGCCACGCCCATCCCGGACAAAGCGATGGCCAGCCAGGTCAGCGGATACGAGTCGGCCGGCCCGGCCAAGGCGATGCCCAGACCCGCGCCGGTCGTACTGATCGGGATCAGCCACGGCATCGTCCAGCGATCCGTGAGCGCGCCGAACAGGGGTTGCACGATCGAGGACAGCAGCGTGGCGGCCAGCACGATGCCGGCCGCCGCGACATAGCCGTAGTGCCGTTCGGCCACCAGGAACGGCACCAGGCACGGCACGGCGCCCTGGTAGAAGTCCACCGTGGCATGGCCGATCGCCATCATCGGGATGGCCCGCCGATCGGCGGCCGACGCCTCGGGCGGCTCGGCGGACGGGGGCGGTACGGGAGCGGGACGTGCGGCAGGACTTCGGGTCACCTGTCGATGGTCGAATGCGACCCACCCGGCGGGCTTCCGATAATCTGCCAAGCGATGCAGAACATCCGCCAATCCCTCGTCGAGCCGCCCACCGGCCTGACCACCATCACCCGCCACCTGCCCGCCGGCGGCGGCGTGACCGCGCATCGGCACGACGTGCATCAGATCGTCTACGCCGGTCGGGGCGTGTTGTCCGTGACCACCGACGCGGGCAGTTGGGTGGCGCCGGCCACGCGCGCGTTGTGGATCCCGGCCGGGACGCTGCACCGGCATCGCGCGCACGGGCAAACCGTGTTGCACGCGGTGGGCGTCCCCGCCGACACCAATCCGCTCGGCCTGGACCGCCCCGCCGTACTGGCCGTCGGCCCGCTGCTGCGCGAGCTGATCATCGCCTACAGCCGACCCGAACTCGTGGACACCGACGAGGGTTCGCGGATCCTGGCGGTGCTGCTCGACCAGCTCCGACACAGCCCACAGCAGGCGTTGCACCTGCCCACCGGCCGGGATCCGCGCCTGGTCGCGGTATGCGAGCTGCTCGTGGCGGATCCCGCGGATCGACGCACGCTGGCCGCCCTGGGCGCCGGGGTCGGGGCGGGCGAGCGCACCCTGACCCGGCTGTTCGCGGCCGAGTTCGGCATGACCTTCCCGCAGTGGCGCACCCAGCTGCGCCTGCACCACGCGCTGCGCCTGCTCGCCGAGGACGTACCGGTGACCGTCGTCGCGCACCGGTGCGGCTGGTCCTCGGCGAGCGCGTTCATCGACGTCTTCCGCCGCGCGTTCGGCCACACCCCCGGCGCGCACCGCACACCCGACTGAGCACCGTCGCCACGGTCAGTTGCGCATCCCCGGCAACCCGGTGATGAACTCGGCGAACGCGGACGGATTGCGGGTCTGGATCAACACCCGCCCCGGTCCGGTGAAGTCGAAGACCAGGCCCTCGCCGGACTTCATCGACGCGAGCGTGCGCCCGCGCGCGGCCCGACGGGTGGTGAAGGTGATGGTCGGCGAGTACGCGACCACATGGCCGGTGTCGATCACCACCTGCTCCCCCGCCTCCAGGTCCAGTACGTCGAGGGCGCCGTAGCAGCCCATGATCACCTCGCCCTGACCGGACGCGTGCACCAGGAAGCCGCCCTCGCCGCCGACCAGGTTGCGCAGCCCGCCCCACTTGGTGTCGATCTGCACGCCGGCCGAGTTGGCCAGCCAACTGGTCCGGGTGAGCAGGAACTCCGGTACCTCGGGGGTGAGGGTGACATTGGCGATGTCGCCGGGCAGTGCGGTGGCCACGTCGACCCACCCGCCCTGCGCGGGCGCGGTGAACGTGGTCTGGAAGAACGATTCGCCGCCCAGCACGCTGCGTTTGAGCCCGCGGATCAGGCCGCCCTCGACCTTCGCGGTGATCTCCACACCCGCGCTGTGCGCCATCATCGCGCCGGATTCGGCCCGCATCGCCTCGCCCGGATCGAGCAGGCAGCGAGCGGCGGCGAACGCGGGACCGTGTCTGACTTCGACTCTCATTCCGCGAACGTACAACACGTGCGGGCCCGCCCCGCCGACCGCATCGACCCGACCGGGCGACGCGCATCACCCGATCGGGTCGGCGGAACAGAGCACCCGCACCGCTCACTTGACCGGCAAAATGCCCTTGATCATCGCGAAGCGCGCGCCGAACGGGTCTTCCAGCATCGCGATCCGGCCCACGTCCGGGATGTCGTACGGCGCCATCAACTCGGTCGCGCCCAGCTCGATCGCCCGCGCGAACGACGCGTCGCAGTCGGCCACACCGATGTAGATCTGCCACTGCGGCGCGGACTGCGCCGGGTCGACCTGCATCAGGCCGCCGTGCATCGCGTCCACATCCCGTCCCGGGTAGGCGAGGCTGTAGATGCCGCCGGGCGACTCGAAGTCCTGGTAGTTCCAGTCGAACACCGAGTGGTAGAAGGCCGTGGCCGCGACCCGGTCCGGGGTGTACAGCTCGGTCCAACACAGCGCGCCGACGTCCTGGACCAGTTCCAGGCCGTGGTTCGTGCCCTGCTGCCAGACCATGAAGCCGGCGCCGGTGGGGTCGGTGAACCCGGCCAACCGGCCCAGGTCCATGACGTCCATCGGCGCGAGCGCGACGCTGCCGCCGGCCTGTTCGACCGCCTTGGCGGTGGCGTCGGCGTCGGGAGCGTGGAAGTAGACGGACCACCTGGGGGTCGCGCTCGGGTCCACCGGCGGGGCGAGCGCGCCGACGCTCTTCCCGTCCTTGCGCAGGATCCCGTAGCCGCCGGTCTCGGGGCCGGTGATCTCCAGGTCCCACCCGAACAGGTCGCCGTAGAACGCGCCGGCCGCCGGGATGTCGGGCACCCCGAGGTCGATCCAGATCGGGGCGCCGAGGGCAAAATCGGTCGTGAGCATGACTGGTCACTCTCCAGGGAATCGACGGACGATCGCCGTGCGGATCGGGGGCTGCCCGTACCGGGGTAGACCGGTCCCGAGTCCGAAACTCATCGCTCCGCGACCACGGGACCGGACCGCTGCCGGCACACCCACACGGTCATCCCGATTGCCCTGTTCAGCCGGATTCACACCGTCGCCGAGCCCGGCCGCGGGCAGACCGGGCGAGCCGGCTGTCGAACCCGCCGGCAAACCGCTCACCGAACCCGTCGCCCGACGGCGGCCGACCCCGCGCCTACGTCGTCGGCGCCGCCGTCTCCGTCGCCGTCGCCGTCCCGGACGCGGCGGGCAGCAGCGCCTCGCACACCTTCAGCGCTTCGGCGACCTTGGGATCCGCCCGGTCGAGGGCGGACGCCCCACCCGCCGGCAGCTCGACCCGGTGATCCCGCAGGCAGCTCGCGAACGCCCGCCCGGCCGAGTCGTTCCCGCCGTGCTCGGGACCGGCCGTCCCGCCGGGCCCGCCGCCGGGACCGCGCGTGGGCCGCAACTTCGCGCACGCCTCCTCGGCCTTGACGAACGCCGGGTCGGTCGAGCGCGGATTGGCCCGCCCGCTCGGGAAGCCGGTGGGCCGTTCCCCCGGCGCCCGGGTGGGCCGGTTCGACGGGCGACCGGACGACCGGGCTCCCCCACCCGGACGTCCGGTCGGCATCGTGACCCCGTTGGCCCGCAGGCAGTCGACGTACGCCTTCGTCGTCGCGTCCGCACCGCCGCCCGCCGAGCCCGGGGCACTCGACGGGGCCGAGGCACTCGTACTCTTGCCGCTGCTTCCCCCACATCCGGCCAGCAACAACACGAGCGCCGCGACGGCGGCCGGCGCCACCTTCGTGGTCCACGCCGGTCGACCCGGGTACCTCGCCATGACGTCCTTCCCACAAAACACGGGGGTCGGCGCCGGACGGCGCACCGCCCATCCGCACCGGACTCAAGCAGATCCGGATGGCCGCCGGCCGCGCGCCGCCTGGGAGTTCGCTGAGAGCCCGACTCGAAATGGCCCTCGGCCCGCCGGTTCGGGCGCACCACTTGTCCGGTTCGGATCCGGTTCGGCCGGGCGCGAACCGGCCACCCGGGCCCGGGTGGAGCCCACGTTGCCGGCCAACTCCCAGGCGGCGGCCAGGCTTCCGGTACATGTCCCGGTCAGGCTGTGCCGCCATGAGGCGTGTACGACTACGACGAAAGTCGGTCCTGATCAACCTGGCCCTGGCCACCGCGATGCTCACCGGTGCCGGCTTCGCCTACGCGGCCGTGGACGACGGGGGCGGCTCGGCACGCGCCACCCGGGCCCGGACCGGCAAGGTGACCAAGGGGACGGTCATGGCCACGGTGTCCGCCTCCGGATCGTTGACCTCCCCGTCGGACGTGGGCGTCGGCTTCACCGCGGCGGGCAGGGTCACCGCGGTCGGGGTCAAGGTCGGCGACCACGTCACCGCCGGTCAGGTCCTCGCGCAGATCGACCCGACCCAGGCGCAGGAGACGCTGGACGCGGCGCAGGCGGCCGTCACGGTGGCCCAGGCGAACCTCACCAAGGCGCGGGCCGGCACCCCGGTCCCGCAGAACGGCGGCGGCGGCAACGGCGGTGGCGGGGGCAATCAGGGCACGGACATCCAGAACACCGCGCTGCGCGGCGGCACCGGCGGCACCGGCGGCCACCCAGGCACCGCCGGCCCCGACGATGTGCCAACCACCACGCCCACGACGGCGCCGCCCAGGTCCTCGTCGCCTCCCGTCACCCAGCCGCACCCGACCATCACCGTCACCATCACCAAGACGCCGGCGGCCACCCCGACGCCGAGCACGACGGTCGACGCGGCGGCGGTGAGCCAGGCCGAGTCGGCCCTGGTCGCGGCGAACAACAAGGTCGCCGACGCACAGCGGGCCCTGGACGGTTGTGTACTCACCGCGCCCTCCGCCGGCGTGGTCGCATCGGTGTCCGGCAAGGTCGGCGACACCGTCTCGGCGGCCGGCGGCGGCGGTTCCGGCTCGTCCGGCACCGGCGGCAACGGCCAGAGTCAGGGCCAGGGCGGTGGCGGCGGCGCCACCTCGTCGGGCAGCACCGTGACCGGTTTCGTGGTACTCGCCAACCCGACCGGCATGGAGACCAAGGTGTCCTTCCCCGAGGCCGACGCCGCCAAGGTCAAGGCCGGCCAACCCGCCACGGTGACGCTCAACGTGAACTCGGCGATCCGGCTGAACGCCAAGGTGGTCAGCGTCAATCCGCTGCCGGACAGCGGCGGTTCGGCGGGCTCGGTCAAGTACGGCGCGACCATCGCCCTGGACGGCGACGTATCCGCGCTGCGCACCGGGCAGACCGCGAACATCTCGGTGATCGTCGCCCAGGCGGACAACGCGTTGCAGGTGCCCTCCACGGCCCTCACCGGCGCGAGTACCGGGACCGGCAGCACCGCCTCGGTACGGGTCCTGGTCAACGGCGTCGAGCAGCGTCGCCCGGTGACCGTCGGCGTGGTGGGCGACCAGACCACGCAGATCCTCACCGGCCTGGCCGAGGGCGACGAGATCGTGCTCGGCACCGTCGCGACCACCGGTGGCACCGCCGGTTCGACCTCGGGCCGTGCCGGCCAGTCCACCCGAGGCGGCACCGGCGGCGGAGCCGGCTTCCCCGGCGCCGGCGCGCTCACCGGCGGCGGCATCACCGGTGGCGGCGGCGCGTCCGGCGGCGGCTTCCCGCGTGGCGGTTCCCGATGAGCGGGCCGGCCGCGGCGCGTCCCGCGCCGGTCATCGACGTCCGCGCGGTGACCAAGTCCTACGGCCACGGCGCCGCCTCCGTGCACGCCCTGCGCGGCGTCGACCTGACCATCGAACTCGGCGAATACGTGGCCATCATGGGCAGTTCGGGCTCGGGCAAGTCGACGCTGATGAACGTGCTCGGCTGCCTGGACGTACCCACCTCGGGCCGCTATCTGCTCGACGGCCTGGACGTCGGCCGACTGGACGAGCACCAACTCGCCCTGGTCCGCAATCGCCGGATCGGCTTCGTCTTCCAGTCGTTCAACCTGATCCCGCGCACCAGCGCGCTCGCCCAGGTCGAACTCCCGCTGTCCTACGCCGGGGTGCGCGCCAAGGAGCGCCGCCGCCGGTCACTGGCCGCACTCGACCTGGTCGGCCTGGCCGACCGCACCGATCACGCGCCCAACGAACTCTCCGGCGGCCAGCAGCAGCGGGTCGCGCTGGCCCGGGCCCTGGTCACCGCGCCCGCCCTGCTGCTCGCCGACGAGCCGACCGGCAACCTGGACAGCCACAGCACCGCCGAGGTGCTCGGCATCCTGGACCGACTGCACGCGGCCGGCCGCACCATCGTGATCATCACCCACGAGGACGAGGTGGCCGCCCGCGCCGAACGGGTCCTGCGCCTGGTCGACGGCCTGGTGGTGTCCGACGAACGACGAACCCCACCCCCCGCGTCCGGGCCGGTACCCGCCGGCTCGCTCGGGGAAGGTCCTCGCCGGTGAACCCCGTCGAAGTCCTCCGGTTCGCCGTCCTGGGTCTGGCCGCGAACAAGATCCGCACCGCGCTGACCATGCTCGGCGTACTGATCGGCGTCGCCGCGGTGATCCTGCTGGTGGCGGTCGGCAACGGCTCGTCCAAATCGGTCCAGGCCTCGATCCAGCGGCTCGGCACCAACCTGCTCACCATCTCGCACACCGCCGGCGGCGGCCGATTCGGCGCGGCCGGCCAGGGCGGCACACTCAAGGACCTCACCCCGGACGACGCCCAGGCACTCGTCGACAAGACTCTGGCCCCACACGTGAAGTCGGCCGCGCCGGTGCAGATCACGTCGCAGAGCATCACCTACGCCGGCCAGTCGGTCACCGTGTCCCAGATCGTCGGCACCACGCCGGACTGGTTCGACACCACCAACCACGACCTGGGCCAGGGCACCCTGTTCGGCGCCGAGGACGTGAGCGCGCGCCGCAAGGTGGCGATCCTGGGCAGCACCACGGTGGAGAACGTGTTCGGTACGGAGAACCCGATCGACAAGGAGATCCTGGTCGGCGGCGTACCGTTCCGGGTCGCCGGCGTGCTCAAGACCAAGGGCGGCAACGGCGCGGCGGACGCCGACGACACGATCGTGCTGCCGGTGACCACGATGCGGGACAGCCTGACCGGCTACGGCTCGCTCGGCGCGATCGCGGTCCAGGCGACCTCGTCGGCGGACACCACCCTCGCCCAGGACGAGGTCACCTCGATCCTGAACAACCGGCACAAGATCACCAATTCCGCCCAGAGCGACTTCCGGATCACCAACCAGCAGTCCCTGCTGAGCGCCAACGACGAGACCAACAAGACCTTCACCGTGCTGCTCGCGGCGGTCGCGGCGATCTCGCTCCTGGTCGGCGGGATCGGGATCACCAACATCATGCTCGTCACGGTCGCCGAGCGGACCCGCGAGATCGGGATCCGTAAGGCGATCGGCGCGCCGCGCGGGGCGATCCTGGGCCAGTTCCTGGCCGAGTCCACGCTGTTGTCGGTGCTCGGCGGCGGTCTGGGGGTGGCCGCCGGGCTGTTCGCGGCGCGCTTCGAGGTGGTCGGGATCGCGCCGGTCGTGGTGCCGAGTTCGGTGGTCGGCTCGTTCGCCGTATCGGTCGCGATCGGCCTGTTCTTCGGCGGCTACCCGGCCGCGCGCGCCGCGTCGTTGCGACCGATCGAGGCGCTGCGACACGAATAGCCCGACCGCCCCGCCCGTTCGCGCGCGCCCCGCCGTGCGACCGCCCCTGCCGTTCCAGGAGGAGAACCGAGACCATGACGCCGAAGCACAGCCTCGACCCACGCGACACCCGGCCGTCGGCCGCCCTCCCCGGCCCGGCCCGACCCGAACCTCCCGCACCCGACCCCACCGCGTCCGACCCCGCAGCCCTCGGCCCCCGTTCCCGCCTCCCCGAACCCGGCGACCCCGGGTCGGCGGCGAACGAGGCGGCCGAGCCCGGGTTCGTCGGCGGCTTCCGGACCGAGCCGGAAGCCGCCGACGGGCCCCACCCGAACCGGCCGGATCCGGCCTGGGACGAATCCCCGGAGGACATCCTCGGCCGCCCACCGGCGGCCCGCGATGTGGCCGCCGAACTCGCCGCCCCGCCGCGCCGCCGGCTGCCCACCCTCACCCTGGCCCTGGGCGCGGGCGTGCTCCTGTCGGTGAGCTTTTTGGCCGGGGTCGAGGTACAGAAGGACCACGGCGGCGGCAGTGGCCAAAGCGCCGGACAGCCGGGCGCCAATCCGTACGCCCGCGCGGCCGGCGGCGGTTCGGCGCCCGGCGGCGCCCAGCCGGGCGGCGGCCGAACCGGCGGCGGCCCGCTCGGCGCCGGCGCCGCGGCGGACCTGACCACCGGGACGGTGAAGGTCGTCGACGACTCTTTCATCTACGTCTCAGATTCGACCGGCAACATCGTCAAGGTGAAGACCGACGCGGGCACGAGGATCCAGGTCACCAGGGACGGCAAAACCGTCGATCTCAAACCCGGCGACACCGTCGTGGTGCGCGGCGCCACCGGCGCCGACGGCTCGGTGACCGCGACCGCGGTCACCCAGGGCACCGGCACGGGCAGTCGCGGCGGTGCCGCCGGCGGCGCGGGCGGGGCGGGCTGAGATGGCCACGCCCACCGAGACGGGCGCCCGGCCACGCCTCCTGGTCGTCGACGACGAGCCCAACATCCGCGAACTGCTCTCCGCGAGCCTGCGGTTCGCCGGCTTCGAGGTGGATTCGGCGGCGGACGGCGCCGACGCGCTGGCGGCGGTCGCCCGCTGTCGGCCGAGCCTGGTCGTGCTGGACGTGATGTTGCCCGACCTGGACGGCTTCGAGGTGGTCCGCCGACTGCGCGCGGACGGCACCCGGCTGCCGGTGTTGTTCCTGACCGCGAAGGACACCACCAAGGACAAGATCACCGGACTGACCCTGGGCGGCGACGACTACGTCACCAAGCCGTTCAGCCTGGAGGAGCTGATCGCGCGCATCCACGCGGTGCTGCGCCGAGTGGACGGCGACGCGGGCCTCCCGATCGCCTCCAACCGGCTCGTGGTCGCCGACCTCGAACTCGACCCGGAGGGCCACGAGGTGCTGCGCGCCGGCCGACCGGTGCAGTTGTCCCCCACCGAGTTCAAGCTGCTGCGCTATCTGATGCTCAACACCGGCCGGGTGGTCTCCAAGACCCAGATCCTCGATCACGTCTGGCAGTACGACTTCGGCGGCGATCTGAGCATCGTCGAGTCCTACATCAGTTACCTGCGCCGCAAGGTCGAACTCGACGTGGGCGGTGTCAAGTTGATCCACACGGTGCGCGGCGTCGGCTATGTGCTGCGCCGCCCGCAGCCGACGGCCTGACCGCGCCTTGCCGAGGTTTCCGCATCCGGGCCGGCTGTCGCTGCGCGTCCGGGTGCTGATCATCGCGATGGCCCTGGTCACCGTCGCCCTGCTGGTCAGCCAGACGGTCGTGGTGGGGTCGCTGCGCGGCTATCTGACCGATCAGGTGGACCGGCAACTGGGCCAGGCCGCCCGGGGGATGGCGTTTCGCGCGCCCGCCGACGGCGGCACCGAGTCGCACCCCGGTGAGCCGCGCGCCGGCGGGTCGGGGCACGGGCGCGCGCTCGGCCAGTTGCCGAGTCGGTTCGTGGCCGAATACCTGTACCCGGACGGCAACACCCGACAGCGGCTGCGCGCGCCCGGCGCCGAGGAGGAACTCGGGCCCCGGCTACCGAAGTTGGACACCGCCGCCGTGCTGGCGCTGCGCCGGCGTGCGTTCGAGACCGACTCGCTGACGGGCGACGCGCGCTGGCGGGTGCTGGTGGTGCCGATGGCCTCCGGCGAGGGCAGCGTGGTGCTGGCCGAACCGCTGAACGACGTGCGCGCGACGGTCGACCGGATGCGTACGGTGTGCCTGGTGATCGGGCTGTCCTGCCTGACCGTGCTGGCCGCGGCCGGCTGGTTCGCGCTGCGCGGGGGCTTGCGTCCGCTGCGCCGGATCGAGGAGACGGCGGCGGCGATCGCGGCCGGCGACCTGTCGCACCGGGTGCCGGTGCCCGCGCCGGGGACCGAGATCGGCCGGTTGTCCACCTCGATCAACGGAATGCTCGCGCAGATCGAGACCGCGTTCGCGGCCCGGGCCGAATCGGAGACCCGGATGCGCCGGTTCGTCGCCGACGCGGGCCACGAGCTGCGCACCCCGCTGGCCAGCGTGCGCGGCTTCGCCGAGTTGTACCGGATGGGCGCGCTCACCGATCCGGCCGAGGTGGCCCGCACCATGCGCCGGATCGAGGACGAGGCGATCCGGATGGGCGGCCTGGTCGAGGACCTGCTGCAACTGGCCCGCCTGGACGAGCAGCGTCCGCTCGGCAACGAACCGGTGGACCTGCGCATCCTGGCCGCCGACGCGGTGCACGACATCAAGACCCTGGCCCCGGACCGCTCGGTCACCCTCACCGGCCTGGACGGCGGCCCGGCGCAGCCGGTGACCGTGGCCGGCGACGAGTCCCGGCTGCGCCAGGTGGTGGCCAATCTGGTCTCCAACGCGCTCACCCACACGCCGGCCGGTACCACGATCCGGATCGCGGTGGGCCGCACCGCGCCCCCGCAACGATCCGCGGCGTTGGAGGTCACCGACGCCGGCCCCGGCCTGACCGCGGCCGACGCGCAGCGCGTCTTCGAACGTTTCTACCGCGTCGACACCTCCCGCAGCCGAGCCGCCGGCGGCGGTTCGGGCCTGGGGTTGGCCATCGTGGCCGCACTGGTCAACGCCCACGGCGGCCGAGTGGAGGTGCGCACCGCCCCCGGCCACGGCGCCGCCTTCCGCGTACTGCTGCCCTGACCGGACCCGCACACAGCACCCGTCCCGCGCACTGCCCTGCCCCGGACCCGGCAACGCGGGCCGCCGAGACCCTCGACGACCCGCGTGTGGCCCGGGCGTACCGCTCAGCCCGCCGGTTCGTTCCCCGGCCCGGACCTGCCCGCCGGCCTGGTGTCGCCGTGGCCGGGCCACCATGCGGTGTGGCCGATCAGCGCGGTCAGGCTCGGGGTGAAGATCAGCGCCATGATGAAGGCCGCGATCGCGATGCCGCTGGAGAGCGCGAAACCCATCTGGGACAACGTCGAGTTGCCCGCCAGCATCAGCGTGGCGAAGGTACCGGCCAGGATCACCCCCGCCGCCGCGATGGTCGGGCCGGAGTGCTTGACCGCGACCGCCGCCGCGTCGTGCGGGTTGTGCCCCTCGCGGGCCTCCTCGCGCAGGCGCGAGACCATCAGGATGTTGTAGTCGGTGCCCAGCGCGACCACGAACAGGTACATGATCACCGGGAGCATGAACATCAGCCCCGGCTGATCGCCGATCTTCTGGAACAGCACCGAGGTGGCGCCGAGGGTGGCGCCGAAGCCCAGCGCCACCGAGGCCATCAGGTACCACGGCGCGACCAGGCTGCGCAGCAGCAGACCCAGGATGATCATGATGCACACCGCCGCGACCGGGAAGACCACCGAGTAGTCCCGGTCCACCGCGCGGTTGATGTCCACGTAGACCGCGGTGATCCCGCCCACCAGTGCTTCCGTACCGGCCGGTGCCGCGTTGTGCAGGGTCGGCCGCAGCCGGTTCTTGATCGTGGACAGCGCCGAGTCGGTGGCCGGCGAATCGGTGAGCACCACCGAGTAGAACGCGGTCCGCCCGTCCCCGGCGAGCAGCGGATCGGCCACCGAGCCCACCCCCTTGACCTGCTTCAGGGCGGCTTCGAACGGGGCCCGCTCGGCCGGGGTGAGCGGCTGCCCGGTGGTGGACTTCAGATAGACCTCGGTCGGGTCGGTGGTGCCGGGCGGGAAGCCCTTCTCCAGGTTCTTCATCGCCACCACGGATTCCTTGTCCGAGGGCAGCGAGGAGCCGGCCAGGTCGAAGTTGGCCTTGTAGCCCAGCGCGCCGATCGCGAGCACCCCCATCACCAGCGCCGAGATCACCGCGAAGACGACCGGGCGATGTCCGATGCCGCGACCCAACCGGGCGAAGCCGGTGCCCTGCGGCGCCACCCGCCACGACTTGGACGGCCAGAACACGCGCGTGCCGAGCAAAGAGACCACGGCCGGCACCAGCGTCAGCCCGGCGAGCAGTGTGACGAACACCGCGATCGCCAGCGCCGGGCCCATCGAGCGCAACATCCCGAGCGTGGACAGGGTCAGCGCGGCGAACGCCACGATCACCGCCGCGGCGGCCGAGGCGATCGCCTCGCCGACCCGGGACAACGCGTGCACCATGCCGTTCTTGGCGTCGTCCCCCTCGCGCAGTGCCTCGCGATAGCGGAAGAGCAGGAACAGCACGTAGTCGGTGCCCACCCCGAACAGCACCACGGTGAGCAGCTGTTCGATCGAGGTGTCGGCCTTCAGGTCGAAGATCTTGTTGGCCGACCCGATCAGGCCGGTGGCCATCGGCGAGATCAGCCCGATCACGATCACCGGCAGCAGCGCGATGATCGGGCTGCGGAAGATGATCAGCAACAACAGGATGATGATCACGATCGTGCCGACCGCGACCAGCGTGCCGGCGGTCTTGGACGAGTCGCGTTGGTCGAGGGCCGTGGCCGCCGAGCCGGTGATGCCCACCGTCAGATCGGTGCCGGCCACCTGCGCCTTGACGTCCTTGCGCATCGTCTCGACGGCGTCCTGCGGGGTCTCGTCGTTGGGGTCCTTGAGCTCCGGCATGGCCACCGTGGCGGTCTGCACAAGCCCGTTCGGGGAGACCTGACCCGGCGTCACCGCGAGCACGTCCTTGATCCTGCGCGCCGACTCCGCGGCGGAAATCCTGGCCACCAAGGCGCTGTCCGCCGGGGTCAGCGGCTTGCCGTCGGCGCGCTGGAAGACGATCATCGCGCCCACGTTCTCCTGCTGCGGGAACGACTGGTTGCGCAGGTCGGAGGCCCGGACCGACTCGTAGGACTTGGGCAGGAAGCTCTTCTCGTCGGTCGAGGAGGTCAACTTCGGCGCGAGGCCGATCACCAGGCCGGCGGCGATCACCCACGCCAGGATCACCCACCAGGGCCTGCGTACGACGAACCTGCCCAGGGCCGCAAACATGGGCGCCTCGTTTCCTGGTCGACCGGACCCAATACCTCCCGCAACCGTCGGGCCGGTCACCGGACCGCGCCAGCGGGGTGATCCGTGCGGGTGACGGGTGCGCCCGGACCACCCCGGGGCAACGATCGGATGTCCGGTCGGTACGGTTTGCCCTGCCGTCGAGGCGGACGCCGGCCCCGGGGGCGGGCCGGGGTGATCGACGGGCTCGAACGGGTCGTCGCGGACGGCATCGGGATCCGGGAACGACCAGGGAACGGCACGGGGGACAGGGATGGCGCCGAGTGGTCGCCGCGACGCGATACGGGCCGCCGTGGGTGCCCGGTTCGGCGGCGGCGGGACCGGTCCGAGGTCGGCGTCCGGTCCCCCCTCCGGGCCCCGGGAGGATGCCGCGCCGGCGCTGCTGTTGGCGCGCGTGGTGATCGTGGTGGTCACCTGCGGGTTCTTCTTCGGCGGGTTCGTCGGGCTGGTCGAGTCGACCCGGTTGTCCACCGCCGCCAAGGCGACCGCGCTGGTACTGCTGCTCGCGCTGGTCGCACTGCACCTGCGCAACTGCGTACGTCCGGCGGACGGCTCGCGGCCGGTGGGGTGGATGTGGACGCTCGGCGCGCAGGCCGTGCTCACCTATCTGCCGATGACGTGGTTCCACGAGACCTGGTACGGCAATCCGGGCTTCCTGGCGGGCGCGGCGCTGCTCCTGCTGCGGCCCGCGTGGGCGGGCTGGGCCGGCTTCGCGGCGGTGCTCGTGGCACAGGTCCCGGTCGCCCTGGCGGTGCGGCCGACGGTGGTCGAGGCGCTGTACCTGGTGGTGGGCCAGGCCGCGCTGGTCGGCCTGGCGGTCTACGCGCCGGCCGGTCTGGCCGATCTGGTCGCCGCGCTGACCGCGACCCGGACCGCGCTCGCCGAGGCCGAGGTGGCCCGCGAACGGCTGGGCTTCGCCCGGCAGCTCACCGACGGCGTCGGGGCGAGTCTGACCCGGATCGTCGAGCGCGGGGACGCGCTGCTCGCCGGGCTGCGCGAACGCCCCGAGCAGGCCCGGCCGGCGCTGACCGAGGCGTTGGCCGAGGCGCGCGACGCGATGACCCGGGCGCGGGCCTTCGCACACGCCCACCGCCAGGACGAGAACGCGCCGCCGGCCCCGATCGCCGCCGAGCCCACGCCGCGCGCGGTGTCGGTGCTGCGAGTGGTGATCCTGATCCTGCTGATCGTGCCGCTGCCGCTGCGGGTCCTGGCGGCGGGGCACCACTCGCCGGGCCGGTGGGCGCTGTTCGTGGGGTTGCTGACCGCGTTCGTCGCGCTGTATATCCGCAACTGCACGCCGGCCCCGGGTGGGCGGCCCCGGGGGTGGCGGTGGACGTTCGCGGCACAGGTCGTGCTCGCCTACGCGCCGCTCGCGGTGTTCGACGCCAAGACCTGGTCGGTCGGGCTGTTCCTGGCCGGGATCGCGCTGGTGTTGCTGCGCGGGCCGTGGCGGGTGCTCGCGGTGGCCGCCTTCGCGTGCCACGACGTGTACTTCGGTACCTGGAGTCCGACCGCGCTCGATCACGTCTATCACGTGGTGTGGATCCTGGAGCGGGCCGCGCTGGTCTACGGGCTGGTCCGGATGGCCGACCTGGCTCGGGCGCTGGGCGCGGCGCGCGCTGACCTGGCGGCGGCCCGGGTGGCGCGCGAGCGCTTGCGGCTCGGCCACGACCTGCACGATCTGCTCGGCTTCAGCCTGTCCGCGCTGGTGTTGGAGAGCCAACTGGCGCTGCGCTTCGCCGACCGCGATCCGGAGCAGGCCGCCGCTCGCCTGGCCGCCGGGTTGGCCATGGCCCGGCAGGCGCTGACCGACGTGGACACCGTCGCGGGCGGGTATCGCGGGATGTCCCTTGCGGTCGAGGCGTGCGCCGCCCGAGGGGTCCTGGCCGCGGCCGGAATGGTGGTCGAGGTCGCCGTCGACGTGGGCGAGTTGCCCACCGGGACGGACACGGTGCTGGCCACCGTGCTGCGCGAGGGTGCGACCAACATCCTGCGGCACAGCACCGCGAGCCGGTGCGCGATCACCGCGTCGGTCGATCCGGACGGCGCGGTCGTCCTGGTGCTGACCAACGACGGGGTCCGCGCCGCGCCCGGGCCGGTGCCGACCACGGCCGGTATGGGCCTCGGCTCGCTGGTCGGGCGATTGGCCGCGCTCGGCGGGACGCTGAGCACGGGCGTCGACGACGAGGTGTTCCGATTGTCCGCCCGCGTCCCCGGCCAGCGGCGCGCGGAGTCCTCGGCCGGGTGAATCCCCCAGCCACGGCGGCGGGTTCGCGGCGCGCGGGTCGACCCGATCGGGTGGCGACGCGGCCGAAACGAGAGCGGCGCACCGAGAGTTCGGCCGCCCGTTGTCGTCCGCCCGTGGTGGGATGGGGTATCACTGCTGTGGCGATCGAACATCGCGCGGCAGGCGCGCGTCGCGCCGGCGCACGCCGGGCTTCTACATTCCTGTAGATTTACCCATCGGGCGGCCGTCGCGTGATCACCCGACCCGCCTGTACCCCGATATGCACGAGGGAAGGAAGCACTGCCATGGGAGTCAGTCTCGCCAAGGGCGGCAACGTATCCCTGTCCAAGGCCGCACCCGGTCTCACCGCCGTCGCGGTGTGTCTCGGATGGGATGCGCGCAGCACGACCGGTGCGGACTTCGACCTCGACGCGAGCGCACTGCTGCTCGGCAACGACGGTCGGGTGTTGTCCGATCTGCACTTCGTCTTCTACAACAACCTGACCAGCCCCGACGGCTCGGTCCAGCACACCGGTGACAACCTCACCGGCGAGGGCGAAGGCGACGACGAGACCGTCAACGTCGACCTCTCCTCGGTGCCGGGCGACGTCCAGCGGATCGTCTTCCCGGTCTCCATCCACGACGCGGTGGCCCGGGACCAGTCGTTCGGCCAGGTGCGCAACGCGTACATCCGGGTCGTCAACCGCGCGGACAACAACGAGCTCGCGCGCTACGACCTCACCGAGGACGCGTCCACGGAGACCGCGATGGTCTTCGGCGAGCTCTACCGCAACGCCAACGAATGGAAGTTCCGCGCGGTCGGCCAGGGCTACGCCTCGGGTCTGGCGGGCATCGCGAAGGACTTCGGCGTCAACGTCTGAGTCGGCTCCCCTCCGGGGGTTCCCGCTCGGGCGCAGCACGCGTACGAGCCGCGCTTCAGGGCCGCACCGCTTTCGGTGCGGCCCTGACGTCGGATCAGGGGACGAATGAGGGGACGGATCGAGGGAACGATTCGACCCGGTTCGCGGTTGATCCTGCACCAGCACAACACCGAAGCAGCGCGGCGGGGCGCGATCGGCGCGCCCGCGTCCGCACGAAACAAGGAGTGGGCGTCATGTCCGGTCTCGACAAACTGATCAAGAAGGCGACCGACTACGCCAAGCAGAACCCGGACAAGGTCAAGTCGATCGTCGAGAAGGTGAAGAAGCAGGCGGAGAAGCGTAAGGGCAGCTGACCCGGCACCCATCGGGCGCGCGGCCGTCTCCCCCGCCTGCCGCTACGGGAGCGGCCCGCCGCCCTCGGGTCCGCCGCCCTCGGGTCCGTCGTCTTCGGGCCTGTTGTCTTCGGGCCTGTCGTCTTCGGCCCCACCATCCGCGGGTCGACAGCCTGCGGGTTCGCCGTATTCGGCCGCGCCGCCGCCGGGTTCGACCGGCGGCTTCGCGCACTTCGGTACCGCGCCTCCCGGGGTCCGCCGGTGCCGACCCCGCCGCGGCTGCGGGTCTCCCACCCTCGTATCCCGGCTACGTGGTCCCGCCTACGTGTCTCCCGGCTGCCGCAGTCGGTCGGCGAGCGCGTCGAATCCGGCCGTGAACGCGCTCGTACTCGGTGCCGGCCCCGGACCGCGCAGTCGCCCGGCGAGCGCCGAGCCCAGGCCGGCCATCCGGGTCACCTCGTCGGCCATGGTCTCCACGTCGTCCGGCCACGGATAATCCGGCTGCGCGAGGTAGAGCGCGACCAGGCCGTGCAGGGCCGCGAGCATCTGCAGGGTCAACCGGGTCGGTTCGCCGACCAGGACCCCCGCCTCCAGACACGGTCGGATCGCCTCGCCGACATAGGTGAAACACGCGTCCGCCGCGGTCCACCCGGTCGCCGTACCGGCGCGGGGGCGCATCATCAACAGGCGGTACTGCACCGGGTGCGCCAACCCGAAGCGGACGAACGCGGCGCCGCGCCGGCGCATCGACTGGTAGGGATCCTCGATGCCGGCCCCCGCCTCGCGCATCCGCCGCCCCAGGTCCTCCCACACCGCCAGGCAGACCGCTTCGACCAGCTCCTGCTTGTTTGCGAAGTGCAGGTAGACCGACGGCGTGGTCACCCCCACCCGGGCGGCGACCGCGCGCAGCGTCAGCGCGGACTCGTCGCCGGCCTCGTCGAGCAGCGCGGTGGCGGCCCGCAGGATCTCGTCCCGGAGCAGCGCCCCGTCGCCGGGGCGGGCCCGGGTGCGGGTGCGAGAGCGGCTGGTGGCAGGCACCGTGCCAGTTGACAGCCGCCGAGTTGACGTTGTCAACTTGACGGCGTCAACTCGGGTGAGTGAGGGGTTCGGACATGAGCACTGCGTCGTCGACCGCGGGACCGACCGGCCTGGAGCAGCTCCAGGCACTGCGAGACCACGGCATGCCCACCGGGATCGGCCCGTTCATCGGCATGGAGCCGGAGGAGGTCGAGGACGGCCGGATCGTGTTCAGCGCGTCTGCCCGCCCCGAGTTCGCCAACCCGATCGGCAGCATGCACGGCGGCATCGCGGCGACACTGCTCGACTCGGCGATGGGCTGTGCGGTGCACACCACACTGCCGCCGGCGACCGGATACACGTCGCTGGACATCTCGGTGCGCTACCTGCGTCCGGGCCCGCTGGACGGCAGCAAGCTGCGGGCCGAGGGCCGGGTGATCCACCGCGGTCGGACCATCCGCACCGCCGAGGCCGAACTCACGGACCACCAGGGCCGGTTGCTCGCGACGGCGACCACCACGTGCCTGATCGTGCCGCTGGGCTGAGCCGCCCGGCGGGTAGGTCCGGTCCGGTGGATCCCGGCGGCGCGACGGGGATCATCCGCCGGCGCCGCCGATGCGTTCGACGCCGACCGGCAGCCGCTCGGGAGTGAGGAACACCCGCAGTTCGTCCCGGAACGCCCGGGCCGCGTGGGTGAGCGCGGCATCGCTGCGGTGGGCCAGGGCGATGGTGCGGGACAGCCCGGGCGCGGCGAGCGGCGTCGCGGTCAGCCCGGGCCGCCCGGCGAGCACCATGCTCGGCACGATGGCCGGTCCCAGGCCCACCTCCACGAACCGCAGGACCGCGTCCATCTCGCCCCCCTCGATCGCGAACTCCGGCTCGAAGCCCGCCTCGTGACAGGCCCTCAGGGTCGCCTCGCGCAGGTCGTAGCCGTCCCGGAACATCACCAGACGCACCCCGCGCAGCGCCGCGATCGGCACCGTCGGACCGGCCACCGGCGGCGTGCCGGCGAGCACCAGGTCCTCGCGCAGCAGCGGCTCGGTGGACAGCGCCGCACCGACCCCCTGCGGCGGCACCACGATCAGCGCCAGGTCCAGATCACCGCCCAGCAGCGAGCGGACCAGGTCGCGTGAGCCGTTCTCGTCGACCAGCAGCCGGATGCCGGTGTAGCGGGCCTGGAAGCTGCGCAGCACCTCGGCCAGCAGGCTCGCCGACAACGACGGCGTGGCCCCGATCCGCACCCGGCCCGAGCGCAGCCCGACCAGTTCGGCCACCTCCAGATGGGCCACCTCCACGTCCGCCAGGATCCGCCGGGCGATCGGCAACAACCGCTCCCCCGCCGGGGTGAGCGCGATGTTGCCGCGTACCCGGGTGAACAGTTCGGCCCCCAACTCGTGCTCCAGGGCCCGGATCTGCTTGGACAACGACGGTTGCGCGACATGGGTGCGGGCCGCCGCGCGGGTGAAGTGTCGGGTCTCGGCGACCGCGACGAAGTAGACCAGCTGCTGGAACTGCATACCCCAAGCCTGGCATAGCCTCGGGCTATCGATACAAGGCATTTCCGATCTTGGACGGCATGACCTTGGTCCCCCTACCGTCAAACGTATGGCGACCCTGACCCGCGCTCCCGCATCCGCCGGGCGGCGCAGGCAGGGAGCGTCGCATCGCTCGACCGTCCTGATGAAAATCGCGATGGCGCTCAGCGGTGCCGTGCTCCTTGCCTATCTGACCGCCCACATGCTGGGCAATCTGAAGATCTTCTTCGGCGAGTCGAGCTTCGACCACTACGCGCACTGGCTCCGCACCATCGGCGAGCCGCTGGTCCCGCACGAGGGCACCCTGTGGATCGTCCGGGTGGGGCTGACGGTGAGCGTGGTCGTGCACATGGCGATGGCGATCCTGCTCACCCGGCGCGCCCGTCGGGCCCGCCCGGTCAAGTACGTGCACCGTCCGCCCGTCCAGGGCTCGTACGCCGCGCGCACGATGCGCTGGGGCGGGGTGATCATCGCGCTGTTCGTGGTCTACCACCTGCTCGACCTGACCGTGGGGGTGGCCAACCCGACCGGCGCCTCGGGCAAGCCGTACACGAACGTCACCACCGACTTCGAACACTGGTACATCTCCGCGATCTACACGGTCGCGGTGCTCGCGGTCGGTTTCCATCTGCGCCACGGCGTGTGGAGCATGACCCGCACGCTCGGCCGGCAACGGCCGGGCACCGAGCGGCTGATGGGTCGGATCGCGACCGGCTACGCCGTGTTGATGACGGTCGGATTCCTGTCCGTGCCGTTCGCCGTGACCGTCGGAATCGTGGGGTGAACGTGATGGGCATCGACTCCATCGGCGCGGTCGGCACTGTCGGCGCCGGCGAGGACACCGAGTACGCGAACTACACCGTCGGCTCGGAGATCGCCGACCACGCCGCGCCGGACGGTGAGTTGGCCGAGCGGTGGGAGCAGCGCCGGCTGGCCGCGAGGCTGGTCAACCCGGCGAATCGGCGCCGGCTGCCGGTGATCGTGGTGGGCACCGGATTGGCGGGGGCCTCCGCCGCCGCGACGCTGGCCGAACTCGGCCATCCCGTCACCTCGTTCTGCTACCAGGACTCGCCGCGCCGCGCGCACAGCATCGCCGCGCAGGGTGGGATCAACGCGGCCAAGAACTACCGGGGCGACGGGGACAGTGTGGCCCGGCTGTTCAAGGACACCATCAAGGGCGGCGACTTCCGCGCCCGCGAGTCCAATGTGCATCGGCTGGCCGAGGTGAGCACGCAGATCATCGACCAGTGTGTGGCCCAGGGGGTGCCGTTCGCGCGCGACTACGGCGGCCTGCTCGACACCCGTTCGTTCGGCGGCGCGCAGGTCTCCCGGACCTTCTACGCACGTGGGCAGACCGGGCAGCAGTTGTTGCTCGGCGCCTACCAGGCGATGTCCCGGCAGGTCGCGGCGGGCAACGTGACGGTATACGCGCGCACCGAGATGCTCGACCTGGTGGTGGTGGACGGGCGGGCGCGCGGGGTGGTGGTGCGCGATCTGGTCACCGGCGAGGTGTCCACCCACCTGGCCGAGGCGGTCGTACTGGCCACCGGCGGCTACGGCAACGCCTACTTCCTGTCCACCAACGCGATGGGCTGCAACGCGAGTGCGATCTGGCGCGCGCATCGGCGCGGCGCGCTGTTCGCCAATCCGTGCTTCACCCAGATCCACCCGACCTGTATCCCGGTCTCGGGGGAACACCAGTCCAAGCTCACCCTGATGAGCGAGTCGCTGCGCAACGACGGCCGGGTGTGGGTGCCTACCACCGGGGGTGACACCCGTGCGCCCGGGAGCATCCCGGCGGCGGAGCGGGACTACTTCCTGGAGCGCATGTATCCGGCGTTCGGCAACCTGGTCCCGCGCGACATCGCCTCGCGCGCGGCCAAGCGGGTCTGCGACGAGGGGCGCGGGGTGGGTCCGGGCGGGCTGGGCGTCTACCTCGACTTCGCCGACGCCATCGAGCGGTTGGGCGCGGCGGCGGTCGAGGAGAAGTACGGGAACCTGTTCGCGATGTACGAGCGGATCACCGGCGAGGACCCGTACACCGTGCCGATGCGGATCTATCCGGCGGTGCACTACACGATGGGCGGGTTGTGGGTCGACTACGACCTCCAGTCCACCATCCCGGGGTTGTTCGTGATCGGCGAGGCCAACTTCTCCGACCACGGCGCGAACCGGCTGGGCGCGTCGGCGTTGATGCAGGGGTTGGCCGACGGCTACTTCGTGCTGCCGACCACGCTCACCCACTATCTGGCGGCGGGGCCGTTCGGGGCGGTGGACGCGGACGATCCGGAACTGGTGGCCACCCAGGCGGGGGTCCAGGACCGGGTCAAGCGGCTGCTGGCGATCGACGGCGACCTGTCCGCGGACCACTTCCATCGCGAACTGGGCCTGCTGATGTGGGAGAAGTGCGGCATGGAGCGCGACGCGGCCGGGCTGCGCGAGGCACTGGCCCGAATCCCGAAGCTGCGCGAGGAGTTCTGGACGCGCCTGCGGGTCCCGGGCACCGGCGCGGGGTTGAACCAGTCCCTGGAAAAGGCCGGTCGGGTCGCCGACTTCCTCGAACTCGCCGAGCTGATGTGCCTGGACGCGCTGCACCGCGAGGAGTCCTGCGGCGGCCACTTCCGCACCGAACACCAAAGCCCCGGCGGCGAGGCGGCCCGCGACGACGAGTCCTTCGCCTACGTTGCCGCCTGGGAGTACACGGCCGGCCCGCCCGTACTCCACCGCGAGCAGCTCACCTTCGACAACGTCACCCTGGCCACGAGGAACTACGCATGAAGCTCACCCTGCGCATCTGGCGGCAGAAGGGTCCGGCGGACCGGGGCGGCATGGTCGCCTACGACGTGCCGGACGCGTCGGCGGACATGTCGTTCCTGGAGCTGCTGGACGTGCTCAACGAGCGGCTCACCGAGACCGGTGAGGAGCCGGTGGCGTTCGACCACGACTGCCGCGAGGGGATCTGCGGCGCGTGCAGTCTGGTCATCGACGGCGTGCCGCACGGGCCGCAGAAGGCCACCACGACCTGCCAGTTGCATCTGCGGCACTTCCGGGACGGGCAGACGATCGACGTCGAGCCGTGGCGGGCGGCGGCCTTCCCGGTGGTCAAGGACCTGGTGGTGGACCGGTCGGGCCTGGACCGGATCATCGAGGCGGGCGGGTATGTGACCGCGCCCACCGGCTCGGCGCCCGAGGCACACGCGACGCCGATCCCCAAGGCCGACGCGGACGCCGCGTTCGAGGCCGCGACGTGTATCGGCTGCGGCGCGTGTGTGGCGGCGTGCCCGAACGGTTCGGCGATGTTGTTCACGGCCGCGAAGGCCACCCACCTCGGCCTGTTGCCGCAGGGGAAGGTGGAGCAGGACACCCGGGTCGAGGCGATGATCCACGCCCACGACGACGCGGACTTCGGCGGCTGCACCAACACGGGCGAATGCACGGCGGTATGCCCGAAGGGCATCCCGTTGGGCGTGATCGGCCGCTTCAACGGGGACGTCCTGGGCGCGACATGGCGCCTTCGCTGAGCGAGCCCGGCCTCCGACTCGGGCCGCCTCGAACGCCGGCCGGGCTGGGATTCCTGCAATCCCGCTCGCAACCTGCGACCGGGCCACCGAGCCGACCTCCGACCGGTTGGCCTCAACCCGGCCGGGCCGAACCCGAGGCGGCCCCACGCACAGGCTGTCGCCCGACCGACGCCCCCGGAGCCGGCCTCCGGCCAAGTGGCCTCAAACGCCGGCCAGGCTGAATTTGGTGCGGCTCCACCCATGAGCTGCGGCCGGCCCACACCCTCGAACCGCCCTCCGGCCGGACAGACTGAGATTGCCGCGATCCCACGCGCAAACCGCCACCCGGCCAACACCCCCGGAGCCAGCCTCCAGCCGAGTGGTCTCAAACGCCGGCCAGGCTGAGTTTGGTGCGGTTTCGATTGCTGGCTGCGGGCTGCTCCTCGGGCTGGGATCACCCGGCCGCAGCCGCGAAGTCCGGCCGAACAACCCCAGCCCGTCCGGCGTTTGAGGACAACGCGACATGGCCGACCTCGCCCGACCGGCCCCGCGCAGCTCGACAGCCCGGCCGGCGTTTGAGGCCACATAGCCCGGCCGGCGCTTGAGGCCAAGGAGCTCGACCGGGCCACCGCCGGGGACCACCGCCGGGGACCACCGCCGGAGGCCCCCCGCTATGGGGACGTGATCGGCGCCGTGCCTCGAGCCCGGAGGGGGTAGTCCTGGGCGGCCTCCAGGTGTCGTACCGACTCGCGGTAGACCTCGGTTTCGTCGCCGGCCTCGATCAGCGCGATCAGGTGCTCGTGATCACGCAATCCCGCGCGTCGAACCCGCTCCCCCGTGTCGGACAGCGCGTCCTGCGCCCATTCGCGCTCCTGTTGCGCCCACAACGCCTCGACCGCGCCCAGCAGGATCTTCATCGTCTCGTTCCCGCACAGCAGCACGAGCGCCTCGTGGAAGTCGCGCCCGGCCCGCAGGTATGCCGGCCCGTCCTCGACCGCCCGCTCCATCCGCGCGTGCACCTCGCGCAACCACGGCACCACCTCCGTGGCCCGATCCGCCCGCGCCGCGCACAACGCGGCGCAGACCGGCTCCAGTCGGCGCAGCGCCTGCGCAAGGTCGTCGAGGCGGACCTGGCGCGCGTGCATGACCATGCCGAACATATGCGCCGCGTCCCCCGGTTGCGGGACGTGTACGACCGCCCCACCGGTGTTGCCGCGCTTGACCGTGATCAGGCCCTCGGTCTCCAGGATCCGGAACGCCTGGCGCAGCGTGGTGCGCCCCACCCCGAACTCGGCGATCAGGTCGTCCTGTTTGGGCAACATGTCGCCGTCGCGAAGTGGCCCGTCCAGGATCCGGCGGCGCAGCCGGCGGGCGAGTTCGTCCGCGATGCCGGCGTTGCGCAGGGATCGTTCGGTGCCGGCTCGGACCGGTTGCGCCGCCGGGTTCACGCCGGTACCGCCGCCGCGTTCGCCGCGACCCGCTCCGGGCCGATCGCGGCGGCCCTCGATCCCGAGTCGCCCACCGTGGCGTTGCGCACGCTCAGCTCCCGTCGTCTTGTCCGGCCATCATAGCCATGATAGCCATGACACATCGTCAGCTGACACATCGTCAGCTGACACATCGTCAGCCCTGCGGCGATCCCGCGACATCACCACGAGGGTAGGCACTCATGCGCAAGATCCCGTACGCCGGCAGCGTGCACGACCAGGCCGAGATCGACGCGATGTTGGCGGTATTGAACGGGCCGCCCGCGGCGATGGGCATCGGCCGCAACGTCGCGGCCCTGGAGACCCGCGTCGCGGAGCTGTTCGGCAAGCGCAACGGCCTGATGTGCAACTCGGGTTCCTCCGCCCTCTACCTGGCCGTCGAACTGCTGCGGCTGTCCCCCGGCGACGAGATCGTCACCTCCACGCTGACCTTCTCCACGGACATCGCGCCGATGGTCAAGTCCGGCCTGGTCCCGGTGCTCGCCGACGTCGAGCCGGACACCTACCAGATCGACCCGGCCCGGATCGAGGCGCTGATCGGCCCGCGTACCCGGGCCATCCTGACCCCCAACCTGGCGGGCAACGCCCCCGACTGGGACACGATCCGAGCCCTCGCGGACCGGCACGACCTACGGGTGATCGAGGATTCCTGCGATGCCCTCGGCGCCACCTTGCGCGGCACCCCGACCGGCACCCGCGCGGACATCTCGGTGACCAGCTTCGCGATGTCGCACATCATCACCTGCGCGGGCAACGGCGGCATGGTGCTCACCGACGACGAGGACCTGCGCGATCGCGGTCTGCTGCTGCGGCGTTGGGGGCGGCGCAGCGAGGTACAGCTGTTCGGCTCCAAGCGCGGCAACCGCGACTTCTTCGAGGAGATCGACGGCGTGCTCTACGACAACCTGTTCATCTTCGACGAGATCGGCTGGAACTTCGAGCCCTCCGAGCTGGGGGCCGCCTTCGGTCTGGCCCAACTCGACAAGCTGCCCCGCTTTCTGGCCACCCGTCAGGCGCACTTCGCCGCGCATCACGCCTACTTCGACGCGCGCCCCGAGTTCGTCGCGCCGCGGCAGACCGAGGGCCTGACCACGGGCTGGCTCAACTTCCCCGTCCTGCTGGCCGACGAAGTGCCGTTCAGCCGCGGTGAGCTGCAGGCGTGGCTGGAGGCGCGCGGGGTGTCCACCAGGACCGTGTGGTCGGGCAACATCCTGCGCCAGCCCGGCTTCAAGGACATCGCGCATCGCGCCGACCCGGCCGGCTATCCCAACGCGGACCGGGTGATGGAGCGCGGCCTGATCGTGCCGATGAACCACCGCATGGACGCCGACGACGTGGCCTATATCCACGAGCAGGTCGACGCGTTCCTGGCGAGTCGGTAACCGGGCACGAACCCGAACAGGACACCCGAACAAAGACACCCGAACAGGGGGCCGGACGCGGCACGCCCGGTCCCCCACCCCCGAGCGCGGCTCAGCCCTCCTGCCGGATGGCCTCGCCCTCGATCTCGATCTTCACCTTCTTCGACACCAGCACGCCGCCGCTCTCCAACGCCTGGTTCCAGGTCATCCCGAAGTCCTCGCGATTGATCTCGGTGGTCGCGGTGAACGCGAGCACCTCCTGCCCCCACGGGCTGGTCGCCAACCCCTCGTGCTCGACCGCGAGTTCCACCTCCCGGGCGACCCCCCGGATGGTCAACTCGCCGAGCAGGGTGAACTCGTTGCCGCTGTGTCCGGTCAGGCGCAGCGTGCGGAAGGTCAGCTGCGGGAACTTCTCCACCTCCAGGAAGTCCGCGCTCGCCAGGTGCGCGTCACGGTCCTTTTGGCCGGTGGTCAGGCTCGCCGCGGCGATGTTCGCCTCGACCTTCGAGTCCATCGGGTCCTCGGCGATGATGATCTCGCCGGAGAACTCGGTGAACTGCCCGCGCACCTTGCTCACCATCAAGTGCCTCGCGGTGAACCCGACGCGGGTGTGGTTCACGTCGAGCGCATACGTCCCGGCGGTCGGGATCGTGAGCCCTTCCCAACTGCGGCGGGGGGTGGTGGCGGTCATGTCGCACTCCTCGTGGAAGATGTCGTTGTCGTGCGGATATCGTCCCAAGCAATATCTTGTGAACGATTATTCCGCATGTCAACTACTTGCTATGATAGAGGCATGCACACTCCCCCGAGAGCCGCATCCTCCGCCCCTTCGACTACCACTCCCTTCGACGATCCACGCATCACCGCGATGGGTCTGCTCGTCGAGGTCTACACCGGCCTGATGGACCGACTCACCCCGCAGCTGGGCGAGCACGGCCTGTCCACGGTGGACTTCAACGTGCTGGTCCGACTGGCCCGCTCGACCGAGCAGCGCCTGCGGATGAGCGATCTCGCGGCCCAGACGTCGCTGTCCACCTCCGGGGTGACCCGCGTGGTGGACCGCCTGGAAAAGGAAGGACTGGTCGCCCGGGAAAACTGTCCCACCGACCGCCGCGCGTTGTTCGCGGTGCTCACCCGCGACGGCGCGGACCGCATAGGCGGCGTACTGCCGGGCCACGTCGACCTGTTGCAGGCATGGCTGATCGACCCGCTGACCGACGGTCAGCTCGCCGGTCTGCTGGACGGACTGCGGGTGGTGCGCGACTCGGCCAATCCGGGTGCCCGCGCGGGCACCTCCTCGTGATCCCGCGGCCCTAGCAACTCGATACGCCCAAACCCGTGGCCGCGGGGGTCACGGGAAACGCGCACGAGATCCCGATATCCCGACTCGACCGATGGAGCAGGCAAGCAGGCAGGCAGCCAGGAAACACCGGGGAGAAAAAAGGTCCGGCCCCAGCCGCAATGCGGCTGGGGCCGGACCCCGTTTCCGGGTTTTCGGGTTCCGGGCGTCGACAACCGAACCCGTTCAGCCCTCTCCGCGCAGCTCCCGGGCCGCCTCGGACAGGTCCTTCGCGGTGTCGATCGCCCGCCAGTACGCGCCCTGCGGAATCGGGAACCCGGCCAACCGCTGGGCCCGGGCCAGCCCGGGGAAGGTGGTGCGCTCGTGGTCGCCGACGTCCGGCAACATCGCGGTGAACTCGGGCGAGAACACGTACACGCCCGCGTTGATCAGATACGGCGAGGGCGGCGCCTCGATGAAGTCGAGGACGTGGCCGTACTTGTCGGTCTCCACCACACCCCACGGGATCCGCGGCCGGGCCAGCGCGAGCGTCGCGACGGCCGTGCGCTCGTGGTGGAAGGCGGCCATCTCGGTGAGCGAGAACCGGGTCCAGATGTCGCCGTTGGTGGCGTACCACGGCTCGTCGGGACGCGGCAGCGCGGCGGCGGCGAACTTCAACCCGCCGCCCCGGCCCAGCGGTTCGGTCTCCACCACGGTCTCCACACGCACCGGCAGGTCCGCGCTCTCGAGCCAGTCCTGGAGCACCTCGGCGAGGTGTCCGCAGGAGACCACCACGTCGCGGACACCCTCGGCGGCCAGCCAGCGCAGCTGGTGGCCGATGATCGGGGTGCCCGTCCCGGGGATCTCCACCATCGGCTTGGGCCGATCGTCGGTGTAGGGGCGCAGCCGTGAACCCTGCCCGCCGGCCAGGATCACGGCCTGCGTCACCGCGCGGGCCCCGGAGTGGGTGGTCGAGTGTGGTGCGGAAGTCATGCGCGCATTATCGCGCCCTCGCGTCCCCCTCGACTTGCGAGGGAGGTACCACTCGTTCGAGAACGCGCCGGGGCCTAGGTTCGTCTCATGGACGACAGCACTTCGAACACCGGGGGGAACACCACAGTGCGCACCAGGACCGTCCGCGCCGGCTTCGCGGACCGGGACGTCCCACCCGATGTTCCCGCCTCCGTCGCCCGGACGACGATCGGCCGCTCGTGACCGCGCGCGTCGGGCCCGCCGCGACCCTGGTGGGGGTGGTGGGTCTGGCCTGCCTGCTCGGCGCCTGCGATGATCACGGCGAATCGGCCCGGCACGCCATCTCCGCGACCCCCACGCCCGGCGACCCGGCGGGCGCGCCGCCTCGGCCCACCCGCTCGGCCCCCGGCAACGCCGCGCAGCCCGCCAACAGTTGCGACCTGCTCTCGCTCACCCGGGTCGAGGAGGTGCTCGCGATCGGCCCCGTGCACACCCGGGCGGCCAACTCCGGGCGCAGTTGCGAATACCTGGACCTCGGCGACCGGCGGGTATTGACCGTCACCGTCGGGCAGTTGCCCCAGGCGATGGTCGGCGGACCGCCGGACGTCGCGCGCTCGACCGCCACCGGCACCGGCCCGCGCGAGCCACTGCCCGGGATCTCCGAGGCGGCGGTGGTCTATCGCGACCCCGCGCGCGGCGAGGGCGTGGCCTTCGCCCGGGCCCGGGGCGACCTGGTCACCTCGGTCGACGTCATCCTCCCGGTAGTCGACCGCGAGCGGCTGATCGCGCTGGCCCGCACCGCGGCGGCGGCCCTGGACGCCTCCGCCTGAGCGTCCCGGTCGGCAGCGGGCGCCGGGCCTAGTGGCAAAGACGTCGTCCCCGGCGCGTAGGGTCCGGGGTCAGGGCGGCGCCTGCCGCGGCCAGGAGGAGGGCTCACCCATGCCGGATCGGGACCCGCACGCCGTCGTGCTGCTCACGAACCGCACCAGCTCGAGGATCAGCACGAGCGGCGGACCCGCCCTGCCCCTGCGCGACGCGCTGCGCGTGTACACCGAGCACGTCGACATCGGCGTGGCGGCCCGCTACGCGACCGTGGTGAGCGACCTCGCCGATGCCGACGTGGCCCTGCTGCGGCTGGCCGAGCAGCACGGCGGCGCGGAACTGGACCGGGTCGTGGACATAGCCGCGTCGGTGCCCACGGTCGCCGTCATCGATCTTCATCGGCCGGCCGCGGTGGCCGATCTGGTCGGCTACTGCGCCGCGTTGCTGGGCACCCGGGGTGCCGACGACGAGGGTGTGCTCGACGTGGTGTTCGGCCGCTACGCGCCGGCCGGCCGACTGGTCGACGACCTGCCGGCGGACGCGGAGCCACTCTTCGTCACCGGACACGGACTGTCCTACTGACCCCCGAATATCGATAAATTGACGGTTCGTCAGTGGGTTTTTCGGGTGATATTCAACACGTCCACGGCGCCCTTCGCGTCGCCGATGCCGGCGAAGTCGACCGCGACGAAATTCACCGGCGCGCCGCGTTCGCGCTCGCAGCGGCGGGCCCGATCGAGCAGGAACGGCCGCGAGTTGACCCGGCCGGCGTCGATCCGGCTGCCGCCGGTCGCGGTGACGAAGTTGTTCAACAGGAACAGCCGTTTGTCGCTGCCGCCCCGGTTGGGCGCGCAGTTCATCTCGGCCGGGCTCGCGTACGCGTAGGGCGTCTCCATCCCGTACCGGTAGAAGTTGCGGTACCAGGGGGCGGGTCCGTCGGCGCGCTCGGCGAAGACCACCAGGCGACGGTTGTGCTCGATCATCGTGCCGAGCGTGGGCCAGGGTTCGCCCGGATCGGCGGCCGGGGTGTACAGCAGCCGGTCCAGGCCCGCCTCGTGGAAGGCCCACTCGGTCTGCTGTGCGGTGATCGCGTCCTGCACGATGAAGGTGACCACCTCCCGCGGATTACGATCCAGCCACCGGCCCACCGCGCGCAGCGTGTCCACCATCGGCAACGCGCCGCCCCGGCACACCGAATGGCACAACCACAGGCCGGGTTTGGCCGGCGCCACGTCGTTGACCACGCCGGCGATGATCCGGCGCGACTCGGGGTCCAGGTCGGATTCGGCGAGTCGGCCGGCCACCTCCTCGGGGGCCTCCCACGTGTAGGAGTCCACGAGCAGCCCGCGCACCCCCGCGTCCAACTGGGCGACGATGTCCGCGTCCTGGAGCGGGCTGAGGAAGCGGGCCGCGGTCGAGGACATCGAGTTGTGCGTGGCCAGGAAGGCGACCTGGTCGTAGCGCCGACCGCACAGTTCGGTCATCCCGTTGCAACGCTTGGCCCGGGCCCCGGAGCCGGCGGTGGGCACCGGGACGAACACCGTCAGTGCGAGCGCGCCGGCCGCGACCAGCGCGGCGCCGCAGGTGAGCAGCCGTCGGGTGGTGTGCCGCACCGGCGCGGCCCGCCGGTGCTGGTGCCGATCCCACAACGCGAGTGCGACGAACGTGACCCCGCCGCACACCAGCGGCACCGCGGCGGCGGCCAGCCAGACCCCGACGATGTCGCGCGCCGCCGCCTCCTGGAGGTCGCCGGTCAGCCGGACCACCGACGGTGCCCAGCCCTCCCGATGCTCCGCGACCACGTGCGGCAACAACCCCCACGCGACCAGGCAGCCCACTCCAGCGAGCAGCCCGCCGCCCGCGAGCGCGAGGGCCGGTTGCCGCAGTCGGGCCGCTCCGCGTGCGGGCCCGGTCCGCCACAACAACACCAGGCCGAGCAGCGCGGTCACGCTCGCACCGGCGAGCAGCCGGCCGAGGCCGAACACGGTCATCGCGCGCAGTTGTTCGAGCTGTCCCAGCCTCATTTTGGTGGTGTGGTTCGCCTGGCTCGCGCGCAGGTCCAGGGTCAGGTCCCAGGTGCCGCCGTGCGAGAGCCCGGTCAGTCTCTGCTGTGCCTGGCGGACCTTCTCGCCGAAGATCACCGGGACCACCGCGACCAGCACGCCGCCCAGGTCGTCGGCGCGCAGCGAGGCGACCACCTGTCCCCGGATCGGCTCGCGCGCCTCCGCGGGCAGTCGGGCCAGGATCAGGTCGGCCACCTCGGGGGCCGCCGCCGGGTCCAACTTCAGCGCCGGCAGCGACTCGGGCGGGCGGCCCTGGGCGAGCGCGTCCAGGGCCTTGGCAACGCCGTCCACCAGCGCGGGCGCGTTGTCCTCGGTGACCCGGGGCACCTCGCCGGTGAGGTCGCCGACGTAGCCGTCCGCGACCTTGCCGAGGTTGTTGATCACCGGCTTGAGGTCCACACCCAGCCGCAACTCGCGCTCGTCGCCGCGCAGATAGCCGACGGTGTGCCCGACCTGGACGCGGACCATGCCGCGCAGCGTGGACGGCGGTAGCACCAAGCGCAGATTGGCGGTGACCTGATTGGGCGGTATCGGCAACCGGCCGAGCAGGTCGTTGGTGACGCCGGCGAGCCGGGGGTCGACGAGCACCTCGTCGTAGAGCCGGTCGTAGGCGTGCTCACGCTCGAACACGCCGTCGTACCAGTCGCCGGAGAGCACGGTGGCCCGCGCCACCCCGAGCCCGGTCAGCACGGTGACGGCCACCATCACCAGCACGGTGAGCAGGGCCCGCCACACCCGGCGCCACCGCCGCCAGGCGTCGCCGACCCGCACCCGGCGGGACACCTTGCCCACCACGATCGGCCGGGTCGGCACGGCGCCGGTCACCGCCCGAGCGCTACGAGCCGCACGAACGGTACGAACGGCACGAGCCGCCTGAACGGCGTGCCCACCGTGACCGACACAAGCAGCGTGAACAGCGCGAACGCCGCGAAAGGAAACCATCACCAACCCGAAGCAAGCACACGATCGGGACCTTCCCGACCGGATCCGGAGCCCTGCCTGCCCGAGTGTCCGCCTCTTACGCCCGGTGGGGGCGCAGCGTCCAGGTGACGGTCATCTCCGCGGTCGTGGTGCCCGCCTCGTCCACGATCGTGATCGCGACCACGAACTCCGGGCGGGTGCCCGCGTCGAGTTCGGCGACCACCTCGGCGGCGGGGCGGGTCAGTCGGGCCTCGGCCAGGACCGGGCCGCGGGCGATCTTGAGGTAGCGGATCGAGGCGTCCACCGCGAGCGGCGTGGCGCGCGCGAGCTGATCGCCGAACGCCGCGAGCACGATCGCCCCGGAGGCGGACTCGGCCAGGGTGAACATCGCGCCCGCGTGCGGCCCGCCGATGTGGTTGTGGTGCGCGGCCTCGTCCGGCAGTCGCAATACCGCGCGGTCGGCGGCCAGTTCCACGAACTCCAGGCCGAGCGTGCGCACGAAGGGCACCGAGGCGCGCAGGCCCTCGGCGACGGCGGCGAAGTCGGTCGTCGATTCAGTCATGGACGCGATGCTACCGGCAGGTAACTTCACCGGGCCCGGCACCTCGCGGGCATTTCCTGCACCTCGCGAATCTGCTTGACCGAGTCAGATGAAATACGTGCGCGTCGAACGTCCCGAACCCCGCGTCGCGATCGTCGAACCGGAGAGCCGCACCCAGGTGCTCGGCACCTTCGCCGGCAATCCGACCGAGGCCGCCACCGCGTTCCGCGAGCGACGCGCCCCGAGGTGGCAGGACATGTGAGCGCCTACCCTCCGCCGGGTCCGGGCCAGCGGAACAGCCGCCCGGCCGCCGCGGCGTGCTCACCCGGATTGGCGGCCAGCCGCACCTCCTCGATCGTGTTGCCCTGCGCGTCGTGGCCCGGCGCCCGGGTCAGGTAGCCCGCCGCCGCCAACTCGTCCAGATAACCCGCGATCGACTCCCGGCTCTCCCCCGGACGTGTGCCCAGCAGCTCCGGGTCGGGCCGGGCGCCGTCGGGCAACAGCAGCAGATACACCGCGAGTCCCCGCGCCGGCACGCTGAGCCGCGTGTCCTTGAGGAGCGCGTCGTGGGAGCCCAGTCCCGACCCGCCGCTCTCGCCCCAGATCCGCCTCATGCCCCCAGTCTCGAACACCTGCCGGCCCGGCAGGGCAAACCGCACAACCCCTACACAAACGAGTGACCAATCGTTTGCCCGGCCGCCCACAGTGCGGACGCCGGCCCGACCCGCCGGGACGAACCCGCTAGTTTGTCCCCCGGGGCGTCTCGAACAGACGCGCCCATGGCTCCGGAGTTCCCAGAACTGTGAGGTTCCGATGCGTAGCACCCCCACGCGGCTCCTCGACCAGGCCTGGCGCGCCCTCGGCGGCGACCCCGCCGACCGCGCGCCCATCGGCTTCACCGGCCCCGCGCACACCATGTCCTCCGCGCTCCCGGTGACCGCGCTCGGCCAGGCCTCGATCGGCGCCGCCGCCCTCGCCGCGCGCGAACTGGGCGCCGCCCGTGGAGAATCCGACCCGGCGCCGGTGGTGCTGGACAGCCGCGCCGTGGCCGTGGCGATGTCCAGCGACCGCCATCTGCGCTTGGCCGGCGAGCCGCTGGTGTCGATGCATCCGCTCTCCCGGTTCCACCGCAGCGCCGACGGCTGGGTGCGCCTGCACGGCAACTATCCGCACCACCGCGCGGCGGCGTTCGCCGCGCTCGGCGTCGACTCGGTGGCCGGCGCGATCGACGCGCTGGCCAAGCTGACCGGCGTCGAGATCGAGGAACTGCTCGCGGCGCACGGCGCGTTGGGCTTCGCGGTACGGGAGTCCGCCGAGTGGGCCGTACACCCGCAGGGCGCCGCCGTGGCCGGGATCCCACTACTCGACCTCACCCGTACCGATGCCGGCGACCCGTGGTGCCCTGGCCCCTCGCCGGCGCCCGCCGCCGGGGTGCGTGTCCTCGACCTGACCCGCGTCCTCGCCGGCCCCACCGGCACCCGCACGCTGGCCCATCTGGGCGCCGACGTACTGCGGGTGGACTCGCCGCACCTGGCGGAGATCCCGGGCGAATACTGGGACAACGCGTTCGGCAAACGCTCGACGCTGCTCGACCTGCGCGACCGCGCCGACCGCGCCCGCTTCGACGAACTCCTGGCCGGGGCCGATGTGTTGATCACCGGCTACCGTACCGACGCGATGGCCGCGCTCGGCCTGGACCACAACACCCTCGCCGACCGTCACCCCGGGCTGATCACCGCCGCATTCAACGCGTGGGGTCCCGGTCCGTGGGTGAACCGGCGCGGCTTCGACAGCCTGGTGCAGACCGCCTGCGGGATCGCCCGGATCGAGGCGGGCGAGGATCCGCACCCGGCCGCCCTGCCCACCCAGGCACTGGACCGAGCCACCGGCTACCTGCTCGCGGCGGCCGTGCTGCGCGCGCTGACCCTGCGCCGGGCCGACCGGCGCGGCAGCCGGATCGATCTCGCGCTGGCCCGCACGGCCCGCTGGCTGACCGACGCGTACACGCCCGGCGAGGCCGAGGTCGCCGAGCCGTTCGACCCGGCCCCCTACCTCACCGAGACCGAGACCGAGGCGGGCCGACTCGCCCACGCGCGGCCTCCGTTCGAACTGCCCGGGCTGCCCGCCGCGTGGGCGCACCCGCCCGTCCCCTGGGGATCCGCCGAGCCGGTCTGGCGACACGGCTGACCCACCGTCAACACCCGCCCCACCGGCCGGACTTGGTCACGAACGCGCAGGTCGCGAGGGCCGTCGATGTCGGTGCCGGGTGGGATGCTTGACGCATGGGTTGAGCGCCACCGCGGCCGACCCGCCGCGGCTCGACGCAGAGGAGGATCCCTCGATGACCACCATCAACACCATGATCCGGCTGACCCCCGTGAAACCCGCGACCGTACGCCGGGCCCTGACCCGGATCGACACCAAGACCGTGCGCACGCACCCCGACGGCACCCGCCCCGGCGCGCCCGGCATCTCGCTGCGCACCCTGGCCACCCTCCAGCGCCACCGACTGGTCCGACTCGGCGCCGAAGTGCCGCTGCGCGGACGCAACCTGGGCATCACCCGCGCCGGCCGGCAGGCCCTGATCGCCCGCGGCCGGCCCGCCAGGGGCGCCTGGGCGCCGCTCCTGGCCCAGGAGTCGACCTGGACCACGGCGGGCGGCGACGTGCTGGCCATCGCCGACATGCATCCCTACCACTGCGCCAACGCCGCCGCGTGGCTCCAGCGCAACGCCGCGGCGATCCGGGCCGACGCCGAGCCACGCCGGCGCGGCGACCCGGTCGCCTGGATCGACGACACCCCGCTGATGCGCGCGCTGGTCGCCGCGGTCGAGGGCGCCCTGCCTTAGGGCATGTCCGGCGGATCCCGGCGGATCCGCGCCGCCTGGTGCCGCGCCCGGCGACAGCACCGAACGGCGCCCGCCCACCGAGTCGGTGGGCGGGCGCCGGGGCAACTCTCGCAAACCACTCAGGCCTTGCGGCCGACCGCGGTATAGATCCAGGACTGCACCAGCCGCTCCGGCGACAGGTCGGCGCCCTCCTCCGGACGCCACAGCGGCGCCTGGACCAGGCCCGGTTCGACCAGGTCGACGCCGGTCAGGAACGCCTCGATCTCGGCGTGCGGGCGCGGCAGCATGAACTCCGCGTCGTCGTTGATCTCCAACACCCGGTCCGCCGAGATCGGCGGCAGGAAGTCCGACGTGGTGTGCGAGGCGATCAGCAGGCTGCCCGCCGGCACCGCGGCCAGCAGCCGATCCACGACCCCCTTCGGGTCCTCGGCGTCCGCCACGTAGTGCAGGATCGCCACCAGGAGCACCGCCACCGGGCGCTCGAAGTCGATCACGTCGCGCACCTCGGGGGCGGCCAGGATCTTCTCCGGCTCGCGCACGTCACCCATGGTGAAGCCGGTCCGCCCACGATCGGTGGCGGGCATCAGTGCGCGGGCGTGCGCGAGCACGATCGGGTCGTTGTCCACGTAGGCCACCCGGGCCGACGGGATGACCTCCTGCGCCACCTCGTGCGTGTTGCCGGGCGCCGGGATGCCGGTGCCGATGTCGAGGTACTGGTCGATGCCCTGCTCCGCCGCGTACCGCACGGCGCGGGCCAGGAAGGCGCGGTTGTCCAACGCGGTGACCGAGGTCTGCGGCGCGACGGCGATGAACCGTTCCGCCAACTCGCGGTCGACCGGGTAGTTGGTCTTGCCGCCGATGTGGTAGTCGTACACCCGCGCCGGGTGGGGACGACTGATGTCGATCCCGGTGGGTGCCCAATCCTGCTCGGACAACGTGTCATCCCCTCGAAGTCGGTACGGCGTCAGCCTACGACACCCAACCAGCCCGTTCCACAAGGGACTTGACCCACTTTCCACCGGTCGCCCGAGCTCCTCGACGGGCCCCTGGACGACGCCGCTGATGAGTTTCGCCCACCGGAGCGGTCATAACCGGATACAGCGTCGTCACAGGAGGTCCTCGATGGTCGATCCGTCCGAACCAGCCGACCCGCCAACGGCCGTCCTGGCCGTGTACGCACCCCTCGCGCGCACGGACGTCGCGGGCTTGTGCGGGCGCCTGCTCGGGCTGCTGCGGGAGCACTCCGTCGACCCGTTCCCGTGCGACGTCAGCGCGCTGACCCCGCCGGATCTGGCCGTGATCGAGGCCCTGGCCCGCCTCCAGCTGAGCGCGCGGGGGGTGGGCCGGCGAATCCGGCTGCGCGGTGCGGGTGCCGAATTGCGCGACCTGCTGACCCTGACCGGCCTGGACGGGATCCTCCCGGCCGGTCCGGGCCGGGCAACGCCGGGAGACGCCCTACACGTCGAGTGTCGGCGGGAGGTCGAACAGCGGGAAGAGGTGCAGGACGTCCAGGAACGAGTTGATGCCGATGATCCGCCCCTGTGACATCTCGATCACCTGGAGTGCCCACGGTTCGTGTCGGCCTCCCGGACCGCTGGGCCGGTACTGCCCGAAGCCCGGCGTACCGTTCGCGGTGATCGGCACCAGGCGCGAGCCCCGACAACCGTGGCCGACGCCCAGGAACCACGCGCGGATGTCCGCGTGTCCGCGCAGCCACAGCTCGTAGGGCGGCATGGACAAGGTCGCGTCCTCACGGAGCAACGCGGTGAGCGAGTCGAGGTCGTAGCGCTCGAACGCGTCCACGTAGCGGGTGAGCAGCGCCTGTTGCTCCCGGTCCAGCGGGCGCGCCGGGTCGGTCGCGATGACCTCGTGCTCGGCCAGCGCGGCCCGGGCCCGCTGAAGCGCGCTGTTGACCGAGGCGACCGAGCTGCCGAGCAGTTCGGCCACCTCGCTCGCCTTCCAGGCCAGCACCTCGCGCAGGATCAACACCGCGCGCTGGCGCGGTGGCAGGTACTGCAGCGCGGCGACGAAGGCCAGCCGTACGCTCTCGCGCGCGACGGCCAACTCGGCCGGGTCGGCCACGCTCGGCACGACCCGGCCGTCCGGGATCGGCTCGATCCAGGTGGCCTCGGGCCGCGCCGGGGTGAGCGCGGAGGAGGCGGGCACCGGCGAGGACAGATCCATCGGCCGGGCCCGGCGCTCGCGCCCGTTGAGGCTGTCCAGACACACGTTGGTGGCGATCCGATACAGCCACGAGCGCACCGACGAGCGGCCCTCGAACCGGTCGAAGCTCTTCCAGGCGCGCACCATGGTGTCCTGTACGGCGTCCTCGGCCTCGAAGGCGGAGCCCAGCATCCGATAGCAGTAGCCGGTGAGCTCGACCCGGAACGGCTCGAAGTGCACCTCCACGACGTCGGCGCCGTCCGTCGCCACGGGATCACTCATCGAAAGCTCCCACCGATTCGGGCTGTATCGACCACGCGCAGAAGTCTAGGCAGCCGCACCGACACGACGCCTGCGCCGGCGACCCGGGTCAGTCGACGGGCACCGCGAGGAGTTCGTCCGCGTAGCACCACGCCCAGTCCTCACCGGGCTCGAACGAGCGCACCAGCGGATGCTCGGCGGCGTGCCAGTGCGCGGTCGCGTGCCGGTTCGGCGAGCTGTCGCAACAGCCGATGTGACCACACGTCAGGCATTCCCGCAGGTGCACCCATCGGGTGCCGTCGCGCAGGCAGTCCTCACAACCCTTCGTCGACCCCGGCTCCACCGTCTCGGGCAGCGTGTCCAGGTGCGCACAGGGTGCGTTCGTGGGTCGCCCGGTACCGTCCTGGACCACCTGGTAGTGCATCCCGGTCATCGTCGTACTCCTCGTCGGCACTGTGGGCGGCCTCGATCCGGGCGCCCGATCGATCTCCCCTTCCCTACCACGTGGGTGCGTACGCGTGGCCGAATCGGGACGGCCCGGTCGCTCAGGCCAGTTATCGGATTATCCCACTGCCGGGAATCTGATGAGATGCACGTGAAGTCTTGGACAGGTACGGGCGGTTCGACCAGGAGGTGCGTGTGATCCGGGAATTCACAGGTCGGGTATGCGTCGTCACCGGCGCGGGATCGGGTATCGGGCGGGCGCTCGCGGATCAACTGGCCGCGCACGGCGCCCGACTCGCGCTCGCCGACGTCGACCCCGACGGGCTGCGGGAGACCGCGCTGCGGGTCGCCCGGTCGGGCGCGAAGGACGTACACACAGAGGTGCTCGACGTGGCGGACCGCGCCGCGGTGCTCGGGTGGGCGGACGCGACCGCGGAGCGGTTCGGCGGGGTGGACCTGGTGGTCAACAACGCCGGCGTCGCGCTGACCGCGGGCGTCGAGGAGATGTCCTGGGACGACTTCGAGTGGCTGATGGGGATCAACTTCTGGGGCGTCGCGTATGGCACCAAGGCGTTCCTGCCGCATCTGCGCCGCTCGGGCGAGGGGCATCTGGTCAACATCTCCTCGGTGTTCGGGTTGTTCGGCGTCCCGTCGCAGAGCGCCTATTGCGCGGCGAAGTACGCGGTGCGCGGCTTCACCGAGTCGGTGCGCCAGGAGATGCGGCTCTCCGGATCCGGGGTCGGGGTGACCACGGTGCATCCGGGCGGGATCCGGACGAACATCGTGCGCAACTCGCGCGCGGCGGCCGGGCACGACCGGGACGAGGTGGTGGCGCTGCACGATTCGGTGTCGCGTACGTCGGCGGAGCACGCGGCGCGGGTCATCCTTCGGGGGGTGCGGCGGGGGCGGACCCGGGTGTTCGTCGGCGCGGATGCGACCGCGATAGACGTCGGCTCCCGGCTGCTCGGGTCCGTCTTCGAACCCCTGGTGCGGGTGGTGTCCAAGCGGTCGGGATCGAACCGATTGACGCCGACGGCGTCGCCCGAGGGGTATTCGACCCCCGTTACCGGTGGGTAGATAACAACGGGGGCGGCGCGAGCGGAGGCGGACATGACGGCGGAGACCACGGGCGTCGGGACGGCGAGTCGAGCGGACCGGGCGGTTCGTACGGTCCATACGGTCCGTACCGGCGACGGCGCGGAGTTGCGGGTGAGCGTGGCCGGGCCTGCCGGGCCTGCGGGGGCGGCGGGCGTCACGGTGGTCTTCGCGCACGGCTGGACGCTGCACGGCGACGTATGGCGGCCCCAGGTCGAGGCGCTGGTGGCGGCCGGGGTGCGTACGGTCACCTACGACCAGCGCGGGCACGGCGGGTCGAATGCGGGTCGGGCCACGCCCTGGACGATCGACCTGCTCGGCGCCGACCTCGCGGACGTGCTCGACGCGGTGGCGCCCGCCGGTCCCGTGGTGTTGTGCGGGCACTCGATGGGCGGCATGACGATCATGGCCCTCGCGGCGGCCCGGCCGGAGCTGTTCGGGTCGCGAATAGCCGGCGTGGTCCTGGTCGGCACCTCGGCGGGCGGCCTGGTGCCCAGTGGCCGCGGGCTGCCCGCGTCGGTGCGGCTGAAGTCGGCGGCGCAGACCGGCTTCTTCGCGTTCGGCCGGCGGCATCCACGGCTGCTGGCGCGGGGGCGGACGCTGCTCCCGGGGCCGAACCGGCCGGGCCACCTCCGGGTGGTCCGTCGGGGCCTGTTCGGCCCGGGCGCGGACCCGACCGTGGTCCGGGAGTGCGCGGCGATGCTCTTCGCCACGCCGATGGCCACGGTGTGCGGCTTCTTCCCGGCACTGGCCGGCCACGACAAGACCGGCTCGCTCACCGCGCTCGGCAGCGTCCCGGTGCACATCGTGGTGGGCGCGCACGACCGGCTGACGCCGTTGGCCCACAGCAACGCGCTGGTCGCCGAACTCCCGGGGGCGGTCCTGCACGTCGAACCGACCTGCGGCCACATGGTCCTGACGGAACGCCCGGAGAGCGTCGGGGGCCCACTCCACGACCTGTGCGCACGGTTCCTGCCGTGACTCCGGCCCTGCGGGCGGCCTTTGTCCTCAATCGCCGGACGGGCTGGTCGGGTGTGCCCCCGTCGCATCGCACCCGACCTGCAGCCCGCTTTGTCCTCAAGCGCCGGACAGGCTGAAGGGGGTGTGACCCCGTCGCCTCGCACCCGGCCTGCGGCCCCTTGTCCTCAAACGCCGGACGGGCTGAAGGGACACAACCCAGGTCGCAGGGCACCCGGCCTGCGGCCCGCCTGTCCTCAAACGCCGGACAGGCTGAAGGGGGTGTGCCCCCGTCGCATCGCACCCGACCTGCGGCCCCTTGTCCTCAAACGCCGGACGGGCTGAAGGGACACAACCCAGGTCGCAGGGCACCCGGCCTGCGGCCCGCCTGTCCTCAAACGCC